>NC_018010.1:3267500-3867500 GCF_000265405.1 Belliella baltica DSM 15883
CAGCAGGAACGATAAAACCTCCTGGGCACATGCAGAACGAAAATACTCCTCGTTGCTTGCCTTTGAATTTGGTTTGATGAACCAAGGAATAACTTGAAGCTGGCAAATACGGTCCTCGATCGGTTTCGCAATGATATTGAATCTTATCAATAAGATTTTGACTGTGTTCTATCCTCACGCCAAGTGCGAAAGGTTTAGCCTCGATCAAGATTTTTTTCTGATGTAATAAATGATAAATGTCTCTCGCTGAATGTCCTGTTGCCAGAATCACTCCAAGACCTATGATTTTTTCCCCATCTTGGGTAACCACACCTTTCATTTCATTATTTTCAAGAATAAAATCGACAACTTTGGTATTAAAAAGTACTTCGCCACCTGCTTGAAGGATTGACTCTCTTAATTCGGTGACGATTTTAGGGAGTTTATTTGTCCCAATATGAGGGTGTGCATCAACAAGGATTTCCTCAGTTGCACCATGGGAAACGAAAATCTCCATAATTCTTCTGATATCCCCTCTTTTCTTGGATCGGGTGTAGAGTTTACCATCAGAATACGTCCCTGCTCCTCCTTCTCCAAAACAGTAATTGGATTCAGGGTTGACGACATGGTCTTTGTTGATCGCTGCAAGGTCTCTTCGCCGAGCACGGACATCATTTCCCCGCTCGATCAATATCGGCTTGACGCCAAGTTCTATCGCTCTCAATGCCGCAAACATTCCAGCTGGACCTGCTCCAACGATAATGATTTGTTCTGAATTCCTGACATTTTGATAAGCTTTTGAAGCTTCCAGCATTGGTGGAACGAGCTCATCAATAAAAACTTCAGCGGTCACGTTCACTTTCACTTGTCTTCCTCTCGCATCAATGGAGCGCTTGGTCTGTCGCGCACGAACATCTGTTTGACTCCCCGAGATTCCAATTCTTTTGGAAACTGTCTCTTGAAATACCACCTCGTCATAGGCCTCCTGAGGTGTGAGTTGTAATTGAATTTCTTTTTTCATTTTAATGTAAGGTATTTATCCTTAAAGGTTTGGGAAATTAAATGATTTGAAGATTGGAAAATTGTAAGATTGGTGGATAGTGGTTAAAATTTTTTAATGTTGGAAAGTTTTAAGGTTGTGGGAGTTTGGAAGATTTGCTAAGTGGATTTGGATTGGAAAGTCTTTTGTTTCTTGGTTCTTGACTCTCGCTTCTGGCATCTCAAATCTAGCTTCTCCCCTTTCACATTTCCTCTCCAAAGATCTCTTTCACTACCCATCCTTTTCCCCATTCGGCTTTTTCTTGATCGGTCCAGATTTCTGGGTAGAAAATGACTTTTTGAAATCGAGGTGGCAAGTATTTTTGCCAGTTTGTCCCACCCGTAGCAGCTATATCAACGGGGTCTCTTTGCAAATATCTAACTGCTGATTTGTAATGTGCCAAAGGCCAAAACACATTTGCTTTCAAATCCAAAGTTTGCATTAATTTCTTGAGTTCTTCGTCTTTATCAGCGCAAGATTGGTATTGCTTCCAGATATTTTTAGACTTATTTGAGTCAATTAGCTCTTTCAATTCCTTGCCATATTTGATCTCGAAAGTCTTTAGGGTCAAAGTTTTTTCGCCAGTTGCAAGTTCTATAGCTCCTTGTTGCCAATAGAGATTGTTGAACAAGTCGTCGGTAGTCATGTTATTTGATATGGAGTCCCTTTTATCAACATGAATTAGATTTGCTACGTCAGATGAAAGAATCTCAATCACCCTATATTGAGCACTTTGGAACCCACTAGACGGAAGAAGTGACATCCTGAATTTAAGAAACTGTTCTCTTTCCATCCCTTTCCACATCACTGCAAAAGAAGAAATCAAATGATCAAAATACATGATGACTCTTTCCAATCTTTCTTTAAAAAAGTCAGCTTTGATCTCTTGTTGTTCAGCAATCTGCTCAAGTTCCCAAATGATCAATTTGAAATAGAGTTCTGTGATTTGATGATAAATGATAAAAATCTTCTCATCTTTAAAAGAAGTCTTGGGCTGCTGCAGGGAAAGTAAAATATCCAGATTGATATAATCCCAATAGTTGAGATAGTCAGCATAAAGCAAGCCTTCCAAATAGGAAGACAAATCTTGTCCAGAAGCTTTGAATTTCCTTTGTAACAGTTCAATTTTTTCTGTGATGTCTTTTTGAGTTTCTGCTGGGGTCATGAATTAAATTTATATGAAATAGGTAGTTTTTTTACCCGCTTCTTGTTTATTTCAAGGCGGTATTGAAAAAACATTTGAATACAAAAATCCATTATAATTAGCAATAAACCAAAACAGAAATGAATCCAGATATTACAGGTGGTAAATCCACTAAAAAGGACATGTTTGAAGGCGTTGACTTTTATCAAATTGATGACTTGCTCACAGAGGAACATAAACTCATTAGGTCATCTGTTCGGGATTTTGTGAAAAAAGAAATTAGTCCCTACATAGAAGATTGGGCTCAGAATGCGCATTTCCCTTATGAAATCGTCAAGAAATTTGGGGATGTAGGAGCTTTTGGTCCACAGATCCCAACGGAATATGGTGGTGGTGGATTGGACTATATTTCTTATGGTCTGATTATGCAAGAAATCGAAAGAGGAGATTCAGGCATGCGGAGTACAGCATCAGTACAAGGTTCATTGGTCATGTATCCGATTTATAAATTTGGCTCAGAAGAGCAAAAGCGCAAGTTTCTTCCAAAATTAGCTTCGGGCGAAATGCTCGGGTGTTTCGGTTTAACCGAACCTGACCATGGTTCAAATCCAAGTGGGATGACGACCAACTTCAAAGATATGGGAGATCATTATCTGTTGAATGGTGCCAAAATGTGGATTTCAAATTCACCTAAAGCAGATGTAGCAGTTGTCTGGGCAAAAAATGAAGAAGGAAGAATCCACGGACTGATTGTAGAGCGTGGCATGGAAGGCTTTTCAACTCCAGAAACGCATAACAAATGGTCTTTAAGAGCATCATGTACTGGTGAGCTGGTGTTTGATAATGTGAAAGTTCCAAAAGAAAACTTACTACCTGGAAAATCAGGTTTGGGTGCTCCGATGATGTGTTTGGATTCTGCCAGGTATGGCATCGCTTGGGGAACGCTCGGCGCAGCGATGGACTGTTATGATTCAGCAAGAAGATATGCTTTAGAAAGAATTCAGTTTGACAAACCTATTGGATCTTTCCAATTGATTCAAAAGAAGTTAGCAGAAATGCTTTCTGAAATCACCAAAGCACAGTTGCTTGTCTGGAGATTGGGCAAAATGATGGACGAAGGTAAAGCTACAACAGCTCAAATCTCACTAGCTAAAAGAAACAATGTGGCTATGGCTCTCGACATTGCCCGTGAGGCAAGACAAATTCATGGAGGCATGGGAATCACTGGAGAATATTCCTTAATGCGACACATGATGAATCTAGAATCTGTAGTCACCTACGAAGGAACCCATGATATACATTTGCTGATTTTGGGTCACGAGATTACAGGGATACCGGCTTTTAAATAGATTTAAGACGTAAGACTGAAGAAGTAAGATGACTTGTTCATCGTGAAAGATGATTTTGACCGCTGAGGTTTTGTACCTTGGCGGTTTTTTCTTTTACATAAAAAATAAGGTGAACCTTTCGGATCACCTTATCAATAACGTTGTGATTACTATTCTTACTTGGTAAACTTCTCTGCTTCGGCTTTCGCTTTTTTCGTCAGTTTATCTACTTCGCTAGATGCTTCGGAAACTTTCTTGTTTAAGCCGTCTAAGAAAGTATTTACTTTACCATTTACTTCATCTAAATATTCATTTCCTTTCTTACCTAATTTTTTTCTTGTATTCTCGCCCTTATCTGGAGCAATTAAAATACCAACCTGAACACCAACTGCCGCACCTAATAATGCACCTAAAAGAAATTTTGTAGAACTCATATCATTTTAAATTTTGAGTGAAAATAAAATTAAAATTAGCCTAAATAAAATCGTTTACCTTATTTAAACTATACCAAATGCAACGAATATTGTGCCACAAAGTTCCTGAAAGTCAGTTTTTTTATTTATTTAATCATACTCCTGATTACAATCGTTCTCACTGGCTGAATTGGATCATTGGTAAATAGCATGATATGTTTATGGTCTATCCCTCTCCTGCCCTCAGGATCAAAAGTATAACTCAAATTCATCGACTCTCCACCCATTAAACTCTCTTTTTCTAGCTTTACCTCAAGGCAGGAGCAATTGGTGATGACTTTTCGGATTTCTAAAACTTCCTCACCCTGATTACTCAATTTAATCTCTCTTCTGATGATTTGATCACTATTTATATTTTTCAAATCAATATCAATTTCATTGATTCCTAGACGTGGAACAATATTTTCCATGCTTTTTAGAACAGGTTCAAAATATTCAAATATGTTTGCTATTAGCCTTAAGCTCAAAGGATTTTCTTTACCAGAGAAATTCAAAGAAAGCTCTTCTTCTACCAAGCCAAAATCATTTTTCACTTGCCCATCATAATCTATGATCAATAATCCTCTTTGGTTTGGAGCGAGAACTAAGGGTTGTAAATCAATTTTCAAATAATCAGGTAAAGAGTCCGCAATTGAAGTCAAGGAAACGCTGTCCTTTCCAAAATTATATAGTTCTACCATTTTCCTCCTAGGCTCATGTGTGTAAACATTCCCCATATTGATGCTAGATAGTCGCATCCCGATATCTTGATTTTTGTATGGATAAGCAGCTTCTAAATTATCTGGAAAAGGTATGTTAAATCCTTGCAGATACAAGGTGTCACCATAAATATCCTGATTGGTGCGAACTATAATCATTTTAGTAAAAGCTCCGCCTCTGTGGTCAGGATTGAAATTCACTTTGATACTTCCGACTTTGCTTTGATAAATCGTGTCTTGGCTAAAAGCTGCGGTCGTACATCCACAGTCAGTAATAATATCAGAGATAATGATCGCAGAGTCCGTTTGATTCAGGCCAAGAAATTCCACTTCCACGAGTCCATTTTCTTCTAATACTGTTCCAATATCAATGGTTCTATTTTCCCAAAACAACAATTTCCGCTCAATGTCTTGAGCCTCAGCAACTCCCATAGAAAGAACTACTAATACAACTAATAATAACTGGGTTTTCAATTTAATCATAGGATCAAATAACGATAAAATTCAAACGATTTGTACCCATATTTATTTAATTTGCGTCAAAATTATGAATAATGGCAAGAGTATTAACAGGTATTCAAAGTTCAGGACGTCCGCATTTAGGTAATATTTTAGGTGCTATTGTCCCAGCTATTGAGCTTACAAAAAAAGATCAAAACGAGTCTTTTATTTTTATAGCAGACATGCATTCCCTTACCACGATCAAGGATGGCGATATTCGAAGAGAAAACACTTTAGCTGTGGCAGCTGCTTGGTTGGCATTTGGGTTAGATATTTCTAAAACAGTCTTTTATAGACAATCTCAGATTCCAGAAGTATCAGAATTGACTTGGTATTTGAGTTGTTTCACTCCTTTTCCTATGTTGGCCAATGCACATAGCTTTAAAGACAAGTCTGACCGATTAGCAGATGTGAATGCAGGACTGTTTACTTACCCCGTTTTAATGGCAGCTGATATCTTGCTATACAGTGCTGATTTGGTTCCCGTTGGAAAAGATCAATTGCAGCACTTAGAAATCTCAAGAGATATTGCTTCTACTTTCAATCATAGAATTGATGAAAATATTTTGACGCTTCCTGAAGCTAGAATCAATGAATCTGTGATGATCATTCCTGGCACCGATGGCCAGAAAATGAGTAAGTCTTACAATAATTACATTGACATATTTCTTCCTGAAAAGGAATTAAAAAAGAATATCAATAGTATCATCACTGACAGTACTCCACTAGAGGAACCAAAAGATCCTGACACCTGCAATGTTTTTAAACTCTATTCACTTGTAGCATCTGATTCCCAAACTTCAGAGTTAAGAGCAAAATATTTAGGAGGAAATTTTGGCTATGGTCATGCCAAGAAAGAGTTTTTGAATTTGATTTTGGAAAAATACAAAGAGGAAAGAAAAACATTCGATTATTTTATGACCCATCCTGAGGAATTGGAATTGAAATTATCAGAAGGTGAATCTAAAGCTAGAGTTGTAGCTCGAGAAATGCTCAACCAAATCCGAGAAAAATTAGGTTTTTAATCAAAAATGCCTGAATCAAAAACGATTCAGGCATTTTTGCTTTAGAGAAAGTCTCTATTGGATTAACTATTTAACTTACTCTTCTTACTCTTCACTAATCACAAATTAACTCAATTACTGTTAACCAATTAACTTGATAACTAAACCTATCTTGATCTCCAAAGATCTTTCAGAGAAAGTCCATTGATCTGCATCACAAATCGAGTTGGGTTTGGAATAAGCACAATTCTTACGTCTTGTTTATCAAATTGCTCAGATTCTATTGGCACACCTTCAGCACCTTTTACTTCATAAGAAACTATTCCATTCGCATCCGGCAACATGGGAGTATAGGCATTTGCCAAATAGGCAGAAGGTAACAACACATCATTATCTGATTTTAGCTTTGCATAAATTTTTTCTAATTCTGCTTCCAATTTATCACCATATTCATCATTAAAATCATCTTCTAGATCATGGAGTTCTTCCTCAATATCATCATAGCGCTCATCTGCGTAGGTGATTTTACTCAGTGCGATTCTCTTCTCTACAATTGCCGTTAGGTCTTGATCCAGTTTCTTTAAATCCATTGATTGATCTTGTTTTAATTTAAAATACGAAGGTATTGAATATGATGAGTGATTCCAAAATATGAAAGAGTTTACAAGTTCATAAATCTAGCTTAATCAGCAATCGAACAAAATAATGTTCTTATTTTATTAAAAATTAGTTGATTTCCAAGATTTGAAAGAAATTTAAGAAAAGATAATTTGCAATAATGATTTGAAATACATTTTTCTATTATCTTACTGCAATATTACCCATACAAATCCATTTGAATAATGAAAAAAAACCTATCAACAAGATTCAAGACTAAGATGTCTGTGATCTTCACTGCCCTGGTATTGTTGGCAGTTTCCTTCTCTTGCACTTCGATCGAAGAGCAGCCTACGCTTGACGAGAATGCCATGTTCAAAAAAGCATTCTTGGAAGAACTTGAAAACCTTAATTTCACCTCAAATCCAAATGCAAGAAATGGAAAAGTACCTTCCTTGCAAGTAACCCTTGCCGCATTAAGGATGACTGACAATTGGGTCCCTGCTGTAAAAGACAGAGCAACAGTATTTATGGCAACTGACGAAGCTTATGCTGAGATTAATATTACAACAAAAAATCTTGCTGAAAACATTGATCTTGTGATGGCTGCAATTGGAAACCAAGTAATTTCAGCTAAAAAGTTTTCGGGAAATCAATTAGAATCTATTCAAGATGAACCTAATTTATTATCCATGTTAACAAGAGCACCGACATCTCTAACAGTTTCCAATTCAGGTGATCAACTAATTCTGACTGACACATTCAATCAAAGTGCAAATATTATAGGTACAGATTTCAAAGCAACAAACAGTGTAACTCACTTTATTGACAAGGTGTTAATTCCACAATTACCACCTCCGCCATCTGAATAGAAAAAAATATTCTTATATCAATGAAAAAGCCCAGCCGGATATTCCAGCTGGGCTTTTTTGTATTCAAGTATACGCTTATTCAATCTCCAATCGAACAATAATATTAATATGTATATCCGCTTTCATGCTATTAGCTCCACATAAAATAGTGTAAGTACTATATTTGGGCTGCTGTTGAACCTAAGCCAATGACAGTTGACAACTTCATCACTTTAGCGTCTTCTCGTGATTCTCTTTGATGATTCTTCTTAGTATTTTCCCCACATTTGATTTGGGCAATTCATCTGTAAAGTAAACCTCACGTGGCACTTTGTAATTTGTCAAGTTTTCTTTGGTATAAGCTATTATCTCGTCTTCAGTGATTGACTTGTCTTTCGCCACTACATAAGCGACTACCTTTTCTGTTGATTTTTCATCAGGCATACCTATGATCCCTACTTCGAGAACTTTTGGATGGGAAGCAATGACATTCTCGACTTCATTGGGATATACATTGAAGCCTGAGACAAGAATCATTTCTTTTTTACGATCCACTATTTTTGCAAATCCGTCATTGTCAATCACAGCTATATCACCGGTTTTAAACCAATCGCCGATCATGACTTTCTCTGTCTCATCAGGCCTGTTCCAATAGCGTTTCATCACTTGTGGTCCTTTGATGCAAAGTTCACCCTTTTCTCCTATTTCCAGCTCATTCCCATCATCATCAATGACTTTAATGTCCGTATGTGGAAGTGGAACACCGATAGTGCCTATTCTTTCTGTTCCGTCAATTGGATTACAGGTGGCAACCGGGGAAGTCTCTGTCAACCCATAACCTTCGGCCAATGGAGTACCTGTAACCTGCTGCCAATTTTCTGCTGTAGCTTTTTGAACTGCCATTCCACCGCCCACTGCAATTTTCAATGAAGAAAAATCCAATTTCAAAAATGCTTCTTGGTTCAAAAGTCCATTGAAAAGGGTATTAACACCAGTGAATACGGTAAATTTATGCTTGGAAAGCTCTTTTATAAATCCTGGCATATCTCTAGGATTGGTAATCAAGACATTGTGGGCACCAATTTTCATCATGGCAAGACAATTCACAGTCAGCGCAAAAATATGATAGAGCGGTAAGGCTGTGATCACGATTTCTTCCTTTTCTTTCAACTTAGGTTTCATCCAAGCTGAAATCTGCTGCATATTGGCAACAATATTTCCATGAGAAAGCTCAGCACCTTTGGATACTCCAGTGGTACCTCCTGTATATTGAAGATACGCTGCATCATCTAAAGTCATTTCTTCCCTTTTGAACCTTGAGGAATCGCCTTGAGACATGACTTGTTTCCACTTGATTGCTTTAGGAAGGTTATAAGAAGGAACCATCTTTTTGATGTACTTGACTACAAAATTGACTATTCCACCTTTTAATCCACCCAACATATCGCCAAGTTCAGTAACTATGATGTGTTTGGCAGGAATATCGTTTTGAATTTTCTCCAAATTAAAAGCAAAATTAGCCAAGATGACAATCGCATCAGCTCCAGCATCTTCAAATTGATGCTTCATTTCACTTGAAGTGTACAGAGGATTGGTATTGACTACAATCATACCTGAACGAAGCACACCAAACATGGCCACAGGATACTGAAGACAGTTAGGCATTTGTATGGCCACTCTGTCGCCTTTCTTCATTTTTAGATTATTCTGAAGGTAGGAAGCAAAAATTTTGGAATATTTATCAACCTCATTGAAAGATAGTGTTTTGCCCATACACTCATAAGCGATGGCATCTCCATACTTTTGGACACTTTCTTCAAAAAGCGCAACGACGGAAGAATAAGCCTCAACGTCGATATTTTTATCTACTGATTGAGGATAAAATTTATACCAAGGATGATCTTGCATACTTTTTAAAATATTTTGGGTTTGTAATTGATTTAAGTTTTAGTAACGTTTAAATATAAAATAAATATGCACTTTTTAAAAGATAAAGCCACTTTACTCAAAAATAAAGTGGCTTTAATCCGAATTCATTCAGTGTTTTAATCCTTCTTCAAAATCTTTCTTGCAATCAATTCTTTCATGATTTCATTTGTCCCTGCATAGATTCTCTGAACTCTTGCATCTGCATAGGCTCTAGCTACTGGATATTCCCACATGTAGCCATAGCCACCATGAAGTTGCACGCATTCATCGGCCACTTCACACTGCAACTCAGTCATGCTATATTTAGCAGCAGATGCCATTGCAGAGTCGACCAATTTTTCATTATGCATCATGACCAACTGATCGCAATAGATCCTTGCCATTTCTAACTTAGCAGACATCTCAGCAATTTTAAATCTTGTATTTTGAAAATCAGAAACAGTTTTTCCAAAAGCAGGACGTTCCTTTACATAATTTACAGTAGATAGAAAGGTTCCTTCAGCTAAGGCCAGTGCTGCTAAAGCAACAACTAACCTCTCCTGTGCAAGTTCTGTCATCAAATATTTAAATCCTTCTCCTTCCTTTCCCAATAAGTTTTCTTTAGAAACTTTTACGTCTTCGAAAAACAATTCACAGGTATCTTGTGCATGTAATCCAACTTTTTCAAAAGGTACACCTTTAGAAAAACCTTCCATATCTGTATCTACTAAAAAAAGGCTGATACCCTTTGCTCCTAAAGCTGGATCTGTTTTAGCTGCTACTACTACGAGATTACAGAGGTAACCATTGGTGATAAAAGTTTTTGAACCATTGATTAAATAATGATCTCCCATATCTTGAGCCGTAGCTTTGATATTTTGTAAATCACTGCCAGCACCTGGTTCAGTCATGGCTACGGCAGAAATCATTTCTCCAGAAACCATCCCAGGGATATATTTTGCTTTGGCAGCCTCTGTTCCATAATGCAATATGTAAGGAAAAACAATATCACTATGCAAAGGATACCCGATAGCAGGACCAGAACATCCACTTAATCCAAGTTCTTCTATAAAAAGTGCGTTGTAGCGAAAGTCCTCAATTCCCATTCCACCATATTGCTCAGGCGCTTGAAGACATAAAAATCCATTTTGTCCTAAATCAGTCCAAGATTCACGAGAAACCATTTTGTTCTTTTCCCATTCAGCATTCTTTGGACTGATCTCTTTTGCAATG
This sequence comes from Belliella baltica DSM 15883, assembly GCF_000265405.1. Classification (NCBI taxonomy): domain Bacteria; kingdom Pseudomonadati; phylum Bacteroidota; class Cytophagia; order Cytophagales; family Cyclobacteriaceae; genus Belliella; species Belliella baltica. The sequence continues at coordinate 3,278,256 of NC_018010.1, forward strand.
TAATCTTTTACGGATTGTCTAAACATTTCATGTTCTTCCGTAAAGATCGTTCTAGGTATTCCGTTCATGTTTTTATTTGGGTTTATATTAATTTCAGAATTTTTAGTAGGTATAACGAAAATCGGTTTCATTTCAACAACGAAATATAGCAGTAACTTAACTAAATTCCAATAAATATTTGGTTGTAGATGGTTTATTTTCCATTTTTAATTTTTAAGCAACAAAGACAAAAAAAGAGCTGATTGATAACCAGCTCTTTTATTAACTCTTTATTTACCCCAAGGTTTTCTTGGGAGTTTAAGGTCCCGCTGAGCAGTATTATAGACCATTGCAGCAACAATGATCGCGGCTTGTGTCATATCACCTTGTTGCATCCTTTCATAAAGGTCCATATTCGTATGATAACCTCTTCCATAGTCTATCGGGTCTTGAATAAACTGAAACCCTGGAACTCCTACAGCATCAAAAGCTACATGATCTGTAGATCCTGTATTTCTTCTCGTGATCGTTTTTGCCCCCATTTCATGGAAAGGCTCAAACCATTTTTCAAAAACTGGAATGAGTTGATCGTTTCCTTCAAGATAGATCCCTCTGATTTTTCCTGAACCGTTGTCAACATTATAATAAGCTGAAATTTTATCCCACTCTGCTTTTTTCTCTTGAGTTTGTCTATCTCCTACATACTTCTGTACATATCCTCTAGATCCAAATAAACCTTGTTCCTCTTCACCCCAAAGTGCAATTCTTATCGTTCTTCTTGGCTGCACATCCAGCGTCTTCAAAATTCTAATCGCTTCCATCATCACTACCACTCCTGCAGCGTTATCATTAGCCCCCGTTCCAGCATGCCAGCTATCTAAATGTGCACCTAGCAAAACTAGTTCAGGCTTTAACGTCTTGTCAGTTCCTGGGATTTCTGCAAGTACATTATATCCTTTATAATCATCATCTAACCATTCCACTTCGATTTCAGCCTCTAGGTTGACAGTTTGTCCATTTTTCAATAATCTCTCGATTCTTCCAAAATGTTCTAAAGCGATTTCCATTTCCGGAAGTGTCTTGTTTTTTGCTGTGCTGTATGAACCGGCTCTTGTATGAAAGACTGTACCAAAATTCCCTCTTGTACCAGAGAGTTTCATTGCAATCCCTTCTTCCATTAAGAACTCATTTACTTTTTGATCTAAAGCTCTTTGATCTCTCATTTGTTGAAGTTGTGCCGGTGTATATCTAGCACCTGTGGCCGCATTGATGGTGATTTCCTTTCGGTTTTCAAGATCTTCATCCGTCAGTCTTCTCGCTTCAGGAGAAAAAGCTGGTGAAGTAGATAAAGTAGTTGGAAGCATAACTACTTTACCAGAAAGCTTGTCTTTATATTTTTCAAAATCTGATTCAGATTGAATATCTACCAAAACAACTTCACTGCTGACAAGTCCATTGGTTCCTTCAGTCCATGCTTTAGGATAACCAATCAAAGGTGCATAATATGGGGTTTTCATTGCGATATATGACTTTTTCACATCCCAGCCTCTTCCAAACTCACCATAGGAATCGATTTTTACATTTTGTAAACCCCATTCTTGAAATTTGTCAGCCGTCCATTGTCTCGCCCTTCTTAGGTTGGTCGATCCTGAAAGTCTCGGTCCCATCAAATCTGTCAGGTGAAATGCCAAATCTTGAATCTGAGAATTTCTTGTTCCTTCGGTTTTGATTTTGTACATCATTTCTAAATCGACATTCTCTTGAGCATAAGAAGAGGATGTCCATAAAAAAGCGACAAATAGAATAAATGAAAATTGTACTTTTAGTTTCATATACGTCTGGTTTTATTTTTTAATTGTTTGGAATATTGAATGAATCAAACTCGCTATCAAAAATGTCAAAAATTAGTTATCAAAAATAACCGTCAGTGTAATTTCAATAAATAAAAGAGGCCTCCACTTTTGTAGAGGCCTCTTTTTTTACTTAAAGTACGATTTAAAAATAAAGTATTTTCTCTCTTCCTTTTGCATCTTTCAATTCTATTTTAATGCCTGTGGTAGAAATCCCTTTGAAATAATAATGCTTTATAAAACCATGATTCTCCCTAATCATTTCTTCATGCAGTAATCTTCCTTCTGGGGTTTTAATTTTCACTTCTACCCCAGGATCTTCAAGTCCAAAAACGGCCAGTCTAATCCTATCATCTTCTACTACTCTTCCAGAAGCAACAAGTGGTAAAGAAATTGGAGCTTTTACCTCTTTTGTCTCAATCTCAAAAACTCGATTTTCAATAAATTGATCTTTTGAAATCGGTTTTACTTCTACTTGATATTTACCCTCTGGGAAAAGTGAAAGGTCAAATGGAATTCTGATATCTGACTTTACAAATAATGTCCCTTGATGGATTTTTTTTCCTTTACTATCATTGATAGTCAACCTTACTTTTTTTAGTTCCTGTCCAAGATAAACCGTTATCGTTTTATCTTTTACTTGAACGTGTGACAATGCTTTTACAATGTTGTCATTTTCTGAGGCAAAAGTACTCGCTCCAAGGCTCAATACTAATGCGAATGTGAATAGTGCTTTCATAATGTTTTTATAATTGGTTTATAATCTTTTAGCTTAAATCCATGATTTATACCAAATTATTTTAACCTGGAAAAAATTGAAGCATATCATTATATTGACTTGAGTATAATCGAAAAAATCAAATCTCTTTAATTTCAAAAAACTGTTTCATATTTTGAACAAGCTCTGTACCAACTGTCCAATGTTGATACAGTTTTAAAGAAAAAACAGTCTAAAACCACTATTTCAAAAGTTGCGAGAACTTTGAAAATAAATGAATATAATTATCAAAAAATCCTAAAAATGGTAAACAAAACTTATAAAAAACAAAATCATCTGCACGATTCCGTACAGATGATTTGAATATAATGAACATTTTTAGATCAAAACTAATTTTCTTTGAGCCTATTTTTAAGAAATTTTACTCTTTGGGCTATGGTCATTTCAGAAATATCTAAATTCTCTGAAGTGGCTTGTAAAAAATCATTTACAGCTCCAGCATGGTCTGTTGACAAGCCTTCTTTAACCGTCACATAGCGCATTGTTGTCCAAAGTAATGTTTTCAACTCTTTACTTGTATCATCGGTCATGTAATACTCCAACACCACTGTGTTTTGATTATACCAAAGTAACCTACTTCTGATTCTTACCCACTCTCCTACTTTTGCAGGCTTTACGTAAGCAATATTGTGATTGTACACTACCCAAGCAGCTTTGTACTTCTGGATGAAATCAATCATCTCAACGCCATATAACTTTGGAACTTGATCTTCTCTGGCATTGAAGAAATAATCAAAATATTTCGCATTATTCAAATGTTGAAGTGGGTCACAATCCTGAAACCGGATGACTACTCTACTTTCTGTTTCCTTTGGATAATGTCTATCTTTATTATATTCGAACATATCAATTTTTTTATTGAATTCTCTCTATGATCATTTCTACTCTTCGATTCAGTCTTTTGCCTTCTTCAGTATCATTCTCAGCAATAGGCCTTGAACCTCCCCATCCAGCAATTCTTATTCTTTCAAAATCAACCCCTTTCACCGTCATATAGGCCCTGATTTTAGAAGCTCTATTCATTGATAATTCTTTATTCAATTGTGGATCACCAGCATTATCAGTATGACCTTCAAGCCTAATTCGAACTGAAGGATTGAACTTCATAAAATCAACCAAATCATCTAAAAGCTGAATTGAGTTCGCATCAGCAAAATCAGAAGTTCCTCTATTGAATTGAATATTTTTAAGAACAATACTCGCCCCTGTTTTAATTGGTTGCAACTCGATTGTCTCCCTTGAACTCTCAATCCATTCTGAAGCAAGAAAGTCTCTTGGAATATATCCATTTGAAGCAATCATAAACCTTTCTAGTTTATTATTTTCAAATGCAATTTGAAGTTCCTTCGGATCAGCAGCTATTTTTCTTAATCCTTGTTTATTTGCATAAGTTATTTCGAATGGAATAGCATTTTTAGTATTGGCGTCGACAACCGAGATAATAAAATTATTTTCTTCGGCAAGTTCTTGAACTTTTGCTGTTGAGATAGAATCAATATCTTTTTCAAAAATCAAAACTGAAGCATCTGCAATAGTTGCAACTGTAGTTTCTTTCTTTACAGAGTCTATCTCTGTGATTTCAATTTTTTCATTTTTTTGAATGGCTTCTGTTTGTGACTGAGATACTAATACCTCTTCGACTGATTCCTGAACATCAATCTGATGTGTAATCATCATCAAGTCACCAAAGCCATTTGAATTTTGAGTTGAGGTGTAAAAAGCTAAATTTTTCTCCTTATCAAAAACCACATAGCTAAGCTCCGCTCCTTCTGTATTCACCTGCTCTAAAGGAGTTGGTTTTGACCAAGAGTCCCAAGATTGACCTATTCTCTTAGCCATAAAAATATCTCGACCACTACCAGGTTTGTTGGAGTTAGAAGAATAGTATAGGGTAGTCAAATCTGCAGAAATTGAAGGAGTTTGCTCTTGTGAAGCGGAATTGATATCAGAACCAAGATTTTGCGGCGATGTCCAGACTCCTTCTCTAATTTGCTCTGAAACATAAATATCTTCATTACCAAAGGAACCAAAAGAAGTCATTGACATGATGATCAAAGCATGATCTGCACTTAATCTCCCGCTAAAATGACTCCCTTGATTTTTGAAATTCCCCATTTCTAATGGTCTCACGTAATTCCATTCTGAACCAAATCTTGAATACTGATGAATTCCTTGTTTTATTCCATTAAAGGTTCCACTATGATATACATACGCAGTCAATGCATCTGGAAAACCAACAAGGACATCATTTCCTGTAGTCGAAAGGCTTTTGACGTGAATTGGCTGTTCCCATTCTTCAAGATAAGATTTTTTAGCCATCCAAATATCTCCAAGATCTATTGCTCCGCCTAGATTTTCGGGGTTGAAACCTACTGAGAAAAACACTTCTCCTGTCGGTGAAATCACAGGATGCTGCTCGTCATAGGGCGAATTTAAAATTTTTAAGGAAGAAATTTCCTGAGAAAAAGCAAAAGATGTAAATGAAAAAGCAAGCAGAAATACGCTGCTTGCTTTTATTATAATATTGAGAAGGTCATTTTTAATCATTTCTGATCATTATCAATTATTGATCCAAAACAATCGCAAAAACCAAAGGTGCGACTATTGTAGCATCTGATTCGATAATATATTTTGGCGTATCGATACCCAATTTACCCCAGGTAATCTTTTCGTTTGGTACAGCTCCAGAATATGAACCATAAGAAGTAGTAGAGTCTGAGATTTGACAGAAATAACCCCAAAGTGGAATACTATCTCTCTGTAAATCTTGGTGAAGCATAGGGACAACACAAATCGGGAAGTCACCAGCTATTCCTCCACCAATCTGAAAGAAGCCAACGGTACTGTCTTCTGTTGCATTCTTCGTGTACCAATCAGCCAAAAACATCATGTATTGAATACCACCTTTGACTGTATGAACATCTTTGATATCACCAGCGATTACGTGACCTGCATACATATTTCCGAGTGTAGAATCTTCCCATCCAGGAACGATAATAGGTAGATTTTTCTTAGCAGCTTCAAGCAACCAACTGTCTTTCGGATCAATTTGGAATGATTTATCTAATTTTCCTGAAAGTAATATCTTATAAAAGAATTCGTGTGGAAAAAAAACTTCTCCAGCTTGATCCGCTTTGACCCATTCTTCTAATATCACATTTTCAATTCTTCTCATGGCTTCCATTTCAGGAATACATGTATCTGTAACTCGATTCATATGTCGAGATAAAAGATCATTTTCTTGCTCTGGAGAAAGATCTCTGTAATTAGGGATTCTTTCATAATAATCGTGAGCAACAAGGTTGAAAACATCTTCCTCAAGGTTAGCACCTGTACAAGTGATAATTTGAACTTTGTCTTGACGAATCATTTCAGCTAAGGAAATACCTAACTCTGCAGTAGACATCGCTCCTGCAAGTGTGATCATCATTTTACCATTATTATCAAGATGGGTTTTATAACCTTCTGCAGCATCTATCAGCGCAGCAGCATTAAAGTGTCTGTAATTATGTTTTAAAAATTCAGTGATTTTCATGAATTGTATATTTAATTTGATCGAACAAAAGTACCAAATAATACGTCACAAAAAAAGCCCGAAAAACGGGCTTTTATAGTACTAATTTGAAATTCTAATTATTTCGAAGGCTCCGCTTTTTTAGCAGCATATTTAGCATTCAACCCTTCAGTTACCTTATCTGTGATATCCAGCGACTTTTTGGAATACCAAACAGCCCCTCCTCTTGTGTAAGAAAGAATCATTTCTAAATCATTTTCTTCTGCGTATTCAGTCAAAAACTCTTGAATCTGATCGATCACATCACTGTAAAGCTTGGATTCGTCAGCTTGTAACTCTTGCATCAAGTTATCTCTATAAGTAACTAAATTTCTTTCTTTAGTCATTAAATCTTCTTGCTTTGCTCTAGCTTGATTTGGAGTCATAGAATTAGCAGTTTGCTCAAAGTTTGATACTTCCTGCTGAAAACCTCTTGATCTGCTTCCAAGTTCTTCCTCAAACTTTTTACCTTTTTCAGTAATCAAACCTGATTGTTCTTTGAAGAAATCAAAATTTGCAATAACGCTATCAGTAAGAATATAGGCTATATTCAGATCAGAGATACTTACTTCAGCTGTAGTTTCTTCTCCTGAAGAAGGTGTAGCATTTGAACCTGATTTATTACAGGCAGAAAATAGAAGTGTTGCAATTCCTAGAACACCCAATACTTTAGATAATTTTTTCACGTTAGTTTTCTTGTTTTTTACTTGGCGCAAATATAAACAAAGTATTGTTTGTTAAAATTATTATCGAAATACGATTTGTTAATTTCAGTTAAATTAACTCAAACATTAGACTCATTTAAAAGTATAAAATATTGATAAATAGAATTCTACTTCTTATTTATGCGTTTTTGCCTCTTCTTGATTTTATAAGAATCCATTTGGCTTTTAAAATTTATTGCTGAACCAAATAAAGATAAACCTGAAAAGAATACTCCCAAAGCAATGGTTCCACTTAAAAACCAATCAAAAAATCCTTTACTTTCAAACTTCAATATTACAGCATCTCTAAATAAACTTAAGCCAAAGCCCATTAGAAGAATGCCACCTACTGAGCTATAAAGCCATTTTTTTCTAAGTTTTTTAATTTTTGCCATTTCTAAAAGAAAATATCTTGTGCAAGTCTATAAGTATTGGCATGGGCTTCAATAATGTTACTAATTTTAGGCGAATATCCTCCTCCCATGCAACACATGATAGGTATTTGATTGATTTTAGCTGTTTCTAATACAATTCGATCCCTTTCTTTACAGCCTTGAATTGTCAATCCTAATCTACCTAATTTATCAGAATCCAATACATCAACTCCGCATTGGTAGATAATAAAGTCTGGTTGAACTTGATCAATCAGTGGGACTAAATGTAACTGAAGCAAATCTAAATATTGGTCATCTTGAATTTTGTCTGGAAGACCAATATCCAAATCTGATTTTTCTTTGTGCATAGGATAATTGGAAGCTCCATGCATGCTAAAAGTAAAAACCTCATCTTTATTTTCAAAAATTTGGGCAGTACCGTTTCCTTGATGTACGTCCAAATCAATGACGAGAACTTTTTTGACTAAAAAATTTTCCAATAAATAATTAGCTGAAATGGCTATGTCATTTAATAAACAAAAACCTTCTCCTCTATCAGTAAATGCATGATGTGTGCCTCCAGCGATATTCATAGCGATTCCATACTCTAAAGCGAAAAGTGAAGCTTCAATAGAGCCTTGCATGATATGGGTTTCTCTATCTATTAATGCTTTGCTTAAAGGAAATCCTGTCTTTCTGATTTCTGATTTTGAAAGTCTTAAGTTTAATAGTTTCTCGAAATAATCAAAGTCATGTGTATTAAGAACCCATCTATTGTCTAAATCTTTCGGTTCAAAAAAATTGGCTGAAGTCACAGTTCCCTCGTAAAGCAATTGCTCTGGAAGCAGTTCATATTTTTCCATCGGGAAGCGATGGCCTTCCGGTAAGTCTAATTGATATAATGGTGAGTAGGCAATCTTTAACATCATAAAAAAACGCTTGTAGCATAACAAGCGTCCTGAAATATTGTTAGAAAAACTTTCAAATCAATCTTCATCAAAATCTTCTTCTTCCTCAGACTGAAAAGCGTAAAGTGTATCGTCTAATACTATAGAATCGTCATTAAATTCTTTGATAAACTTTTCAATCGTATTATCATCAATAACTTCTACATTCAAAGCCGCGTCTAATCCTATACCATAATCATGATGTGTATCCAAATCGATAAATTCCTGAACCTTCACGGTTTCTTCTTCTTCTATATCCATGATGATTTCTGTAATAAACCAACCAATCTCCTCTTCTTCGCTGGATAAAGGTTTTAAGTTTCCATCATCATCTTCTTCATATTTTATTCCTTTATAATTGGGAAATTTCTTAGCTGCTTCATGTTCTGCTAACTCAAAGACCTCAGAAGCATGATGCAATCTCAAGGTGTATAATGCTGCATCATAAATTACTTCCTTGCCTTCAAACATTCCTACAAATAGGAAATTCACAAACTCATCGGAGTTTTCTTCATCGCCTTCTATTACTTTAAATGATTTTTTCAAAGATTTAAGTTCCTTTTTTAAGGCTTCAATGATTTCTGGGTCAAATCCTTCGTTTTTATACTTCATATTTGCAAAAATATTAGGTTTATGTGGACAACTTACAACTGAACGCGTTAATTTAAAAGAGAAAATTTTTAACTAAGTATCAAGATAATTTTAAGTATTTAAAATACAATCATTTAAGCTAATAAAAAAATGTTTTTGCCACAAAAGAACAATGAATTAATAAAAGATTTGCTAGAAAAGGAAGAAAGCAATCAATTAGACTTCAAACAAAATATCTCAAACCTTGAAAAAATTGCTAAAACACTTGTTGCTTTTGCAAATACTCAAGGCGGAGAAATAGCTATTGGAATTAGTGATCAAAAAAAAATCATCGGAATAGACCCGGAAGAAGAATACTTTATGATCAAAAAATCTGCTGAAAATTATTGTGACCCACCAATCAGTTTTGATTGTAATGTAATTGAAATTGATTATTTGAATGATGAAAAACTAGATGAAGAGCTTTACGTCCTGATCATAACTGTTCCTAAATCTAAGGAAGAACATCATGTAATTTACAAAGATCAAAGAAAAGTCAAATACCATAGAATAGAAGACAAGAACATTCCAGAATCTGATTCCAATTTACCTAGTCACGACTAGATCTTCCCAAAGAAACACCCAATAGAGAATTAATTAAGCCTAAAATTAGACCAAAAAGTAATGCCCACCAAAATCCGTCAACGGTAAATCCAGGTACAATCTTAGCTGCCAACAAAATCAATAATGCATTAATTACAATCAAAAACAAGCCAAGAGTTACTATCGTGATTGGAATAGTAAGAATTATAAGAATGGGTTTGATTGTGATATTCAAAAGTGCAATCAATGCCGCAATTATTACTCCTGTTAAAAAATTCTCAACGCTAACCCCAGGAAGCAAATAACTTGTGATAATCACTGCAAGACCACCTAATATTAATTGTACAATTATTCCCCAAGTATTAGTTGATTTGCTCATTTTTTTAATTGATTAGGTCTTCTTATTATTTTCTACATTCTAAATTAACATAAAAAATGTTTTTTCTCTTTTAGCAATCAAAAAAAAAAAATGTTTGAAACATGAAAGTAAAAATATCAGTTTATCTTTGTAATCATAATTAAAACTTAATAACGCTTGTGATTTTAATAGCTTTCTTTCTTCTTCATTGGTATTTCTCTTTGTTCTGTCAAAGTTTCTTCCTACATCGATACGCTGCTCATCAAATGTTTTCCATGTCTAAATATTGGGAAAAGTTCTTTTATATATTCACATGGATTACACAAGGAAGCAGCTACTTATCCCCTAGAGCTTATGCAGTACTTCATCGGATGCATCATGCTTATAGTGACACGCCAAAAGACCCACACAGTCCCCATCACACAGAAAATTTATTCACGATGATGTGGAAAACAAAAAATATTTACAACGATTATTTCAGCTTCAAATTAAAGCCAGAAGAAAGATTCTCAAAAGATGTACCTGATTGGAATAAGTTTGATCTATTTGCAGATTCGATGATGGCCAGAGTTGGATGGGCTTTGTTCTATATCCTAGTATATGTTTTGTCTATCTCAGTTTTTGAATTGGCTGGTACGCATTGGTGGATGTATTTTTTACTTCCTATACATTTGATGATGGGACCTGTTCATGGAGCAATAGTCAACTGGAGTGGACATAAATATGGTTACGCAAATTTTGATAACAATGACAAATCCAAAAATAGTCTTCTACTTGATGTTTTGATGCTTGGCGAATTATTTCAAAATAACCATCATAAGCTACCAAACAGACCAAACTTTGCTGTAAAGTGGTATGAATTTGATCCAACTTACCCAATTGTAAAAATTTTACATGCAAGTGGGATTATAAAATTAAGAACCACATAAGCAATCTTCGTTTAGAATTTTGAAGAGCCACTTGTAATAAGTGGCTTTTTTTATTTTTAAAAAAATATGTAAATTTAACTAAAGAATATTTTTATAACTAATTTTTAATTACTACATTTATAGCTGCCAATAGAAAAGATTCGTTCTAAAATTTGCTATTATGAAACTAACTGAATAATTTACGGATACAATTTAAACTTAAATATCAATATGAGAAATCTAACAAGAGCAGAGGAGCAGGTAATGCAGATCCTATGGGAAGCAGAAAAAGGATTCGTAAAAGACCTTTTGGAAAAAATGACGGAGCCTAAGCCGGCTTACAACACCGTATCAACAATTATCAGAATTCTTGAAAGAAAAGGATTCGTACAACACAAAGCTTATGGAAAGTCTCACGAATACTATCCAATAGTATCCAAAGATGCCTACAGAAGCCACTCTATCAAAAACTTACTTTCTGGTTATTTCGGAGGTTCATTCACAAAAATGGCATCTTTCTTTGCCAAAGATGAAAACTTGAATATCAAGGAACTTGAAAAAATAATGAATGAAGTCAAAGAAGAAGTAAAGTAAACTACTTATGGCTTTTCTAATTGATTATATCTGGCAAAGTACATTCTGTTTACTGTTTTTCTACGTTATATATTGGGTTTTTCTTAGAAATGAAAAAGCATTTGGTTTCACTAGAATATACATATTAATCACGCCTATTCTAGCGTTACTATTCCCAATACTTAGAATTCCAGTCAGCTTCAATAAACCAGATATATCATTAGAACAATCACAACTTTTTCGGGCACTTACAATTGAACAAGTGCCCGAAGATGTTGCTGGATTTTATGGCTTACCTGAAGTCACAGTGCAAAGCACCAAACTTCCCATGCTATTAGAATTTAAAGATTATTTTTTAATATTTAACATCATTATAATAGCACTACTTTCTTTAAGACTTTTTTGGCAATTTTTGCAAATTCGCCTTATTAGAGAAAAAGGCTGGTATCAAACAATTTATAAATTAAAAGAAAATTATTTTCTAGTTCCAACATTTGGCTTGGCACCTATTTTCTCATTTTTCAATCAATTATTTTGGGATGACACCCATGATTTGAATCAAGATGAAAAAGAACAAATCATCAAACACGAAATTGAACACATCAAACAAGGACATTCTTGGGATGTATTATATTACCAAATTCTAAGCATTCTATTTTGGTTTAATCCAGCTATACATTTGATGAGAGTAGCTCTAGTAGATGTGCATGAATACCTCGCTGATGAATCAGTATTAAACCAAACTATAAATAAAGAAAGTTATCCTAAGTTAATCGTCAAAATCGCATTTAAGGGAATGGATCTTCCTATTGGCAACTATTTTATAAGATCAACCACTCTTAAACGAATTTTAATGATGAAAAAGGCAGCAAAACCAAACTTATTCAAAATGGCCATGATAGTGCCATTGACCTTGATGCTCTTAGCATTAGTTTCTATGAAAACCAATGACAGCATAGGAAATATTTTCAATTCAAGTACAGAAAAAATTGAATTGATTAAAGAGCAACTTACTGCATCTCAAGATTCCCTTGAAGTAGCTATTAAGGTAAAGAAAACGAACAACCCAAAACATTATGAATTAATAGGCCCGCTAGAAGGTGATAAGCTTTCAGCACAATTAGGAGAATTAGTTTATGAATTTTCTCAGATTTCTTCAGATGAAGAATACCTGAAAGTAAGAAGTCTAATAAATTCATTGAGAAGCAATTCCAAAATCGTGAAAAATTATGGCACAGTAAAAAACTTCAACCAAGTCTCAAAAAAACCAACTCCAGTTGATGGTATTGAAAACTGGTATAAATATGTCTCAGAAACATTAGTAAAAAATCTGCCTGAAAAAGAAAAAGAATTAGGCATCGCCTCTGAATTTGAAGTAGAGTTTATCATTTCTAAAGAAGGAAAAATAATCAGCCCAGTTATCAAAAAAAGTTTTGGAGGTGGTGTTGATGAGGTTATTCTGCAGGAATTAGTGAGCGACTCTGCTCCAAGGTGGAATCCTGCTGAAATTGAAGGAGAAAAAACAGACGTAGTGCATAGTACTTATCTTAAGCTGACAGGTTACATGGCAAATAGCTCTAACAGCGAATCACTAGGTTTTTTTCCACAAAAGATGGATTTTCCAATTAAAAGAGGAAGTACGATGGTGATCAATGACGATACCATATTCGATGTTGTAGAAGAAGCACCTGTTCCAATGGGAGGAATGAAAGGTTGGAATGAATATTTAATTGCTAATCTAACATATCCTAATGAGGCTAAGGAGCAAAATATTTCGGGTACCGTTTATGTATCTTTTGTAGTAGATAAATCTGGTGCAATTGATGATGTGCAAATTCTTCGAGGAGTAAACCCTGACATTGATGCAGAGGCACTTAGGGTAGTTGAAGCTGCCCCAAATTGGACTCCTGGAATGCACAGAGGAAAAGAGGTCAATGTAAGAATGCGATTACCTATTCGTTTTAAAACAGATTCAGATCAATCATCCGATAATATTTTTAAAGTCAGTTCTGGAAAACAAGCTCTAATTGAAGGAGATGGCTGGATTTCCCCTTCCCCAAAAGGTGGAATGGAAGGCTGGAATAAATATTTAAATGCAAATTTAAAATATCCAAAACAGGCTAGATTAGCAAATCAAGAAGGTACAGTATATGTAACATTTATGGTCACCGAAGATGGTGATGTAGAAAATGTAGAACTACTTAGAGGAATTGGATATGGAATAGATGAAGAAGCATTAAGATTGATCAAAGAAGGTCCGAAGTGGAACCCAGGAGAAAGAGAAGGTGAAGCTGTAAAAGTAAGAATGAGACTTCCAATAGTATTTGATTTGGACAAAGCACTTGTAGAAGAATTGCCAAAACCAACCGAGCAATTTAATGTGTATATGAGAAAAAATATCAAATACCCCCTAGAGGCGAGGAAAAATAATGATATGGGTTCCGTCATTGCAAAATTAACTTTGAATGAGGATGGAGGAATTACTAAAACTGCAATCTATAAAGGAATCAGTAAAGAATTGAATGAAGAAGTTTTAAGAGTCTTGGAAAAAGCTCCAAACTGGAATATTGGAGAAGCCAATGGAGAATATGAAGTCCTACTTCCTATAACCTTCAGAATAAACAATGAAAAGTTGCCAAGAACACACAACTTGCCATACGAGATTATTATAGTCGGATATGGTTCACAAGAGAGTAACAGAAACATGAAACCTGATACTAATGTAAAAAATAATGTTAGGGTCGGTTTCCCTACTGCTGGAATTTATCAGAACATAGCATTTCCCAAAAAGACAAACAATTAGTAGTTGAAAAATTGGATGGAAGTTCTTACTTCAAAAAATCTATGATTTGAAAAGAAAATAACTTAAACACAGTACGCTAGACTAAAAAGTAAAGTCCCCACTATTATGTTAGTGGGGACTTTTTGATTTTTTTTAAAAGTCATAAGCTCCAAACCAAAGTAATTACGGGACTATGACAAAAACTGTGTAAGTTGGTTTAGCTACTTACGAAGTTAAAGTTATACCTCGAAATTCTCTGTGTGATTTAGAAGAAATCGCACAGAGAATTTGAGGAACCCGCGGTAGGCGAATACCCGATCTGTGTGTGGACAATTTCTTACCTTTAACACACAGATTGCAAAAATGAAAAAAGAAGATCTATTAAATGATGATTTCCTCAAGCAGTTCAAGACTGCAGGGGAGCTCAATTCCTTTCTTCAACAGCTTCAGAAAAGAGCTGTCGAGAAAATGCTTGAAGGCGAGTTAGATGCCCATCTTGGTTATGAAAAGCATCAGAACTCCGATAATTCCAATTCAAGAAATGGCCATTCCAGCAAAACCATAAAGAACTCCTTTGGAGAAGCTGAAATCAAAGTCCCAAGAGACCGGGACGGCAGCTTTGAGCCTGCCCTTGTGCCCAAACGCAAAAGGATGGCAGAGGGCGTTGAAAACGTGATCATATCCATGTATGCTAAGGGAATGTCAAACCAGGACATCGAAGAGCAGATCCGGGAGCTTTATGACATCAATGTATCCACTTCCACCATCTCAAGGGTTACCAGTGCCGTAGCGGAGGATATTGTTGCATGGAGAAACAGGCCACTTGACCCTGTATACCTGATCGTTTGGATGGATGGTATATCCTTCAAAGTCAGGGAGAACTCCAAAGTAGTTAATAAGACCGTTTATATTGCAAAAAATGATGAAGTTGACCCCCTTCTGACGATTTAAATTGACCCCCAGCTGGTGATTCAAATTGACCCCCGGCTGGTGATGTAAATTGACCCCCGTCAAAAGTTATTTTTCTGGAATGGAATAAGAGGCTTTTAAGTCCTGTTAGGAGTGCAAACAATTAAGCATTCCCATGGCCAATCGCACTCTTACCATGAACAAGATCAAACAAATTTTACGAGGCCATTTTGAAGGCCATGGCTCCAAGCAGCTCAGCAAATTGACGGGAGTCTCCCGCAATACTGTCAAGTCCTATCTTAAAAGATTTCAACAAACAGGCCTTTCCTTTGAAGAGGTTAATCAGCTTTCCGATGAAGGTTTAGCTGAATTAATATTAGGTCCACCAGCCCCTGTGCAGCAAAGTGACAGGCTGGAAGTATTACTTCCTTTATTGCCTGGGATCGTTAAGAAGTTGCGAATAAAAGGCATGACACGTCAGCGTCTCTGGGAAGAATACCGACAGAAGCATCCTGACGGTTTTCAGGCCAGCCAGTTCCGCAAACATATTCGGCAATACGTGGGTAAGCAGGGGCTAACGATGCATTTTGAGCACCTAGCCGGAGATAAAGTATTCATCGACTATGCGGGTAAAAAGCTCTATGTCACTGATCCCGATACAGGGGAGCATTTTCCTGTAGAGGTATTTGTGGCTACGCTGGGCTGTACTCAATACACTTATGTGGAAGCCACTTACACCCAGAAGAAACCCGACTTCATCGGAAGCTGCACAAGGATGCTGGAGTTCTTCGGCGGGGTTCCAAGGGTAATCGTGCCTGACAACCTCCGGTCTGCAGTTACCAAAGGCAGCAAATACTCTCCAGTCCTGAACGAGACCTTTGAAACCTTTGCTGAGCATTACAACACCACTATCATTCCGGCAAGACCGCGTCAGCCAAGAGAAAAGTCTCTGGTCGAAGGTGCTGTAAGACTGGTATATCAGCGGATTTATGTAGAACTGCAAGGCAAAGTTTTTTTATCCTTAGAAAGCCTTAATGAAGCACTTGTTCCTTTGGTATCCAACTACAATGACTATGCACTCAGAGGTGAGGAAAGTCGCAGGGAACAGTTTGAGACACTTGAGCGGAACAGTCTGCTGGCACTTCCCGAACTTCCTTATCAGCTGATGAGTGTCAAAGTGTGCACTGTAATGAAAAACACCCACATCTGTCTTGGAGAGGATAAACACTACTACAGTGTCCCCCATCAGTATATGGGGAAGAAAGTCAAAGTCCTTTTCAATGATGACCGGTTAGAGGTCTTTTACAAGTATCATCCTATAGCCAAACACAAACGCGATAAAAGGAAGCATAAGTACACGACACTAAGGGATCATCTGGCCGGAAACCAGAAGTATGTATCCGATTGGAGTTATGAATTCTTTGTAAGTGAAGGCAATAAGATCAGCAAGGAGGTAGGGAAATTCCTATCCAGCCTGATGGAATCTATTCCCCATCCGGAGCAAGGTTATAGATCCTGCTCCGGAATCCTTCATCTTGCCCGTAAAGTGGGTTCACAGCGGATCACTGGAGCCTGCAAAAGAGCGTCAGAGTATGGTGTTTACACCTATCCTATGATTGAACAGATCCTTTCCAAAAATTTAGACGCAATCAGTTTTTCCGATGAACAGCTGGATGAGTCTTCCCAGATGCCCAAACACCACAACATCCGTGGCAACAGATACTTCAGTTAACAAACACCAATTCCAATGATACAAGAAACAATTGAAAAAATGAGAAAAATGAAGCTTTACGGCATGTCACGAAGCTTCAGTCATGCCACAGAATCCGGCTCTCTGTCATCCCTTACACCGGATGAACTGATTAGTCTGCTCGTGGAAAACGAATGGGATGACCGTCAAAACCGCAGGATGGATCGAAGCCTTCGTGGTGCACGTTTCCGATACAAAGCCACTGTCGAGGAACTGGATTTTCGTCCCGGGCGTGAACTGGACAAAAATCAACTATTGAGACTCGCAGACGGAGCATACATCCACAAAGGAGAAAACATTCTGATGACAGGAAGTACAGGCACAGGTAAGAGTTATCTTGCCTGTGCCTTGGGCAATCAGGCTTGTAGCAAGGGACACAAAGTCCTTTATGCGAATACGACTAAGTTGCTTACCCAACTGAAAATGGCTAAGGCTGATGGATCTTCTATCAAAGAGATGCTCAAACTCGAAAAACTTGATGTGTTGATACTCGATGACTTTGGGATACAACCCCTGGATGTTCAGAGCAGAATGTTGCTGATGGAGATTATAGAGGACCGACATGGTAAAAAGTCCACCATCATCACTTCGCAGTTACCGGTCAGTGCATGGTATGAAATAATCGGAGATCAAACTCTTGCAGATGCTATTTTGGATAGAATTGTGCACGATGCTCACCGGATAGAACTAAAGGGAGAATCCCTGAGAAGAAAACGTAATATTAATCCCGAAAAACAATAACTTTAACGCGATGTAAGTCCACTATTCCTGACCAAAAAATTACTTAACTCCGGGGGGTCACTTTGCAGCGCTGATAGGGGGTCACTTTGACCGCTATATGCAATCTATTTTCAAATGAGATGTTTAAACATGAAAATTTACTACTTGACCCTAATAACCTTAAATTATATTAAAGCTATCAACTACTTATTAAAAGTAGGTAAAACAAAAGTAAAGTATAAACACTATTATCTAATTAGTTAGTAGTAGAACCCTACAAATATTTTTCCCTTTATAAATCAAACACTTACCAATAAATAACCAGAAATTCAACAATTTAATTTCTACACTATTTGCATTTTTAAATTTCAATATAGTCCTTTGTACCATCTGCTGGATTAAGGCATCTTGATAGTCTGGAATGACTGAAAGAACCGCCACAAAATTAATCCTCGTTATAAGGCTTCGAGCCTTAACACAGAAACTAGATAAGCGTCAGAATACTTTTCCTGACAACAGATACATCAGATTCTTTACATGCAGCAAAAGCTGTATTATTTTCAAATATTATCTAGTATAAAAATGGAAACAACTAATAATTTATTACAAAGCAACATTCAAGTATCATCTACCAGAAACCCTTTTGATTCAAGGTTCAATGGTCACAAGTCATTAATGAAAGATAGTGAAGGAAACCTTTACAGAATCATTGAAGATTTAAGCCAATGGAAACCTAAAGCAGCTAATTGTGAGGAATTCCCACTTGAAATGCTTAGAAAGAGTGGAATAAAACCAGCACTTCAATCCTATTGGGATGCAGGTGATATTGAAGCTTTAATTGAGCAATATCAAAAATTCAAGTCCAATCAAGTTGATGAAACAGGTATTGAAGATATGGTTAAAGAAATTATTGAATACAAGTCAAAGCTACCTAATCCTGCTGCATTTAGATTAAGTGAATTTGGTGAAGCAGAAGCTGTAGTAGTTAACCTTCTAAAACAAGGCTTAAAGCCTACTAAAGTTCACAAGATGTTTTCAAGAGATAAAGTAGATGGTAATGGAAACCCAGTATTAGATACTAAAGGAAATCCAGAACTTGAATATGCAATTGGATTACCAAGCATCACCAGTAGAGCTAATAATTTAAAGAAAGAACAAAGCTAAATGTAACCACATTTAGATTTCATTTGTAGTTAGAAAACCCAGCTCAATATGAGTTGGGTTTTCTTTTACTTTTAAATTACCTTTGCACCATCAGAAAAGCATAGAAATTTTCAACTTTTACCCCTGTATGGGTGGATATATGAAGATTTATTACACTTTCCGTCATACCAGTACAAAAATTAATCACACAAACGGCTGAAAAACAGTCACTTAACTATATTTCATGATTTCAGTAGATAACCTCTCCCTAAAGTTTGGGAAAAGAACACTCTTTGAAGACGTAAACCTAAAATTCACTCCAGGAAACTGTTACGGCGTAATCGGTGCCAATGGTGCTGGGAAGTCCACTTTCCTAAAAATTCTCTCAGGTGAAATTGACAGCACCACAGGAATTGTCAATGTGACTCCTGGCCAAAGAATGGCAGTTTTGAAGCAAAATCACTTTGAGTTTGATGAAGTAGAAGTGTTGAAAGCTGTCATCATGGGTCATAAAAAATTATATAAAATCATGTCTGAAAAAGATGCGATTTATATGAAGGAAGATTTCACAGAAGAAGACGGTATCCGTGCTTCGGAATTGGAAGCTGAATTTGCGGAAATGGACGGGTGGAATGCAGAATCTGATGCAGCATCTATGCTCTCAGGTCTTGGGATTTCTGAAGACATGCACTACATGCAAATGAAGGAATTGGCCGGTAACCAAAAGGTAAGAGTTTTACTAGCGCAGGCTCTATTTGGAAATCCAGATATCCTGATTCTCGATGAACCTACCAATGACCTAGATGCTGAAACCATCAATTGGTTGGAAGACTTCTTGGTCAATTTCAAAAACTTAGTCATCGTAGTATCTCACGATAGACACTTCTTGGATGCGGTATCTACACACATTGTAGACATTGACTTCAGTAAGATCAAAATTTACTCAGGAAACTACACCTTCTGGTACGAATCTTCACAACTTGCTGCCAAGCAGAAGTCCGATCAGAACAAGAAAACTGAAGAGAAAAGAAAAGAATTGCAGGAATTCATCATGCGATTCTCTGCCAACGTTGCTAAGTCAAAACAAGCGACAGCAAGAAAGAAAATGTTGGAAAAACTCAATGTGGATGACATTCAGCCATCTACAAGAAAGTATCCTGGCATTATCTTCAAACCTGAAAGAGAAGCGGGAGATCAAGTTTTCATGACTGAAAGCTTAGAGTTGAAGGATGAAAATGCGATCTATTTTACTGATGTCAACCTGATGGTGGACAAAGGGGATAAAATAGCTTTCATATCCAAAACCAAGCAGGCTGTCACCAAATTTTTCCAAACCATCATGGAAGAAATCCCTACTCAAAAAGGAACTTTCAAATGGGGTGTGACCATCAACAAAGCCTATTTGCCAAATGACAACTCCAAATTCTTCCAATCAGAATTGAGTTTGATCGATTGGTTGAGACAATATTCAGCAAATCAGGAAGAAGCGCATGTGAGAACATTCTTAGGAAGAATGCTATTCACAGGTGAAGAGTCATTGAAAAAATGTTCGGTTCTTTCCGGAGGGGAAAAAGTACGTTGCATGGTTTCCAAGATGATGCTCCAAAACCCAAACCTTTTGGTCATGGACGAACCAACCAACCACTTGGACTTGGAATCTATCACAGCCTTTAACAACGCCATCATTGATTTCAATGGAACTGTATTGATGACATCCTATGATCATGCCTTCGTACAATCATCAGCCAACAGAATCATCGAATTCACTCCTAAAGGTACCATCGACAGAAGAATGCCATTTGATGATTACCTAGAAAGTGCAGAAGTGAAAGCTTTGAGAGCAGAGATGTACTCTTAGGATTTAGGATTTCAAATTGCAGATTTAAGATTTAAAAATTGATGGTAATAGCTATTCCAGTTATCTTGGTACTTTGTACTTCTTACTTGGTACAAACAAATCTAAAATCTACCTTCTAATATCTAAAATCCCTCTTGCTTCTCACAGCTATCATCATATACATCATCATCACCATAGCGGTGGGTGCTTGGTCCTCGAAACTGGTCAAAAATTCCAATGACTTTGTTTTGGCGGGCAGGCAGCTGCCGCTTTTTTTGTCTGCCTCTGCCCTATTTGCTACCTGGTTTGGTTCGGAAACGATCTTTGGAGCTTCGTCAGAATACTTAGATTCTGGACTTCAAGGCGTTATTGAAGATCCATTTGGAGGTGCACTTTGCTTGGTACTTTTTGGGATGTTTTATCTCAGGCCGATGTACAAAATGAATGTGTTGACCATCGGGGATGTTTACAAGCGAATCTTTGGAAAGAAAGTCGAATTCTTCGCTTCAGTATTTATGATTCCAGCCTATTTTGGCTATGTAGCAGCGCAGCTTGTCGCCTTGGCACTTATCTTTAATAGCATTGCAGATATTTCTATCGCCAATGCCATTGTGGTTAGTGCTGGTATTGTTGTTTTTTATACTTTCCTAGGTGGAATGTGGGCCATTTCAATCACTGACTTTATCCAAACCACGCTGATTGTCGTGGGATTGATTTGGGTTGCCGTGTTGGTCTCTCAGCGAGCAGGTGGTGTAATGCCTATTTTGGAATCAGCACCAGAAGGGAGTTTCCAGTTTTTCCCTGAACTGAAGCCTACTGCTTGGATCAATTATTTGGGAGCTTGGATGATTATTGGATTGGGAAGTATCCCAAGTCAAGACATTTACCAACGCGTAATGTCAGCCAAATCAGAAAAAGTCGCCATCCGATCTACCTATTTGGCGGGAGGGTTTTATGTCACAATTGGGTTACTTCCGCTATTTATCGCATTGGGAGCTAAGTTTCTTTATCCTGAAATTTATCTCGAAAACAAACAATTACTTCTTCCAGAAATGGTTCTTCGTCACAGCGGCATTCATGTTCAGATCCTGTTTTTTGGAGCACTGATTTCTGCCATTATGAGTACTACCAGTTCAGGTTTACTCGCTCCTTCAGCAATTATTTCTGAGAACTTGATTCGTCCCTATTTTGGAGCAAAACTTCAGGACAAACACTTTCTTTGGTTATTGAGATTCAATATCATTTTCGTGGCCATCATCGCCACGATTATGGCACAATGGAAAACAAATATTTATGAACTTGTAGCGGAAGCATCTATCTTAATGTTGGTAAGTTTATTCGTACCTTTGACCGCTGGATTGTATTGGAAAAAAGCCTCAGAAATGGGTGCTCTGATGGCCATTATCTTTGGAATGATTGCCTACTTGGCTTATATCAATATTGAAATGCCCATCTATCCACACGTTCCTGCTTTAGTAGTAAGTGCTTTATCCATGATATCGGGAACGTATATTTTCCCTAAAAAACAAAAAATCAATGCTTGATTATCCTAAAATCATATTAGCTAAAAATAAAGAAATTTCCATTCTCAGAAAACATCATTGGATCTTTTCAGGCGCCATCGCTACAAGAGATACTGACTTGAAAAATGGCCAATTGGTACAAATTTTCAGTGCCAAAGACATCTTTTTAGGAATAGGTCATTTTCAAAATGGCTCCATTATGGTGCGTACAATTTCTTTTGAAGAACAACCGATTGATGGTGTTTTTTGGAAAAAGAAAATCCAATCTGCTTTTGATGTCAGACAAAGCATTGGGCTTACTGACAGCGAAGAAACAAATGTATATAGATTGATCCATGGTGAAGGTGACGGACTGCCAGGATTGATCATTGATTTCTACAATGGCACCGCTGTTATTCAGGCGCATTCCATTGGCATGCATCAACATATTGAAGATATTTCTAGAGCGCTGCAGGCTGTTTATGGAAAGAAACTTACTGCTGTGTATGACAAATCCGCTGAGACCTTGCCAAAAGATATTTCTGGAATTGAAAATAAATTGATCTTTGGAACACCTCAGACCAATTTGGTAAAAGAATATGGCTGCATCTATGAAATCGACTGGGAGAAAGGTCAGAAAACAGGCTTCTTTGTAGATCAGAGAGAAAACAGACATTTATTCGGAAAATACAGTGCAGGGAAGAAAGTCTTGAACACCTTCTGTTACAGCGGTGGCTTCTCTGTTTCTGCTTTGAGAGCTGGCGCAAAAGAAGTGCATTCAATAGATATTTCAGCAAAAGCAATTGAGTTGACCGATAAAAATGTAGCGCTCAATGCTGCTGAATTTAAAGGAAAACATCAGTCTATTGTCGCAGATGTGGTGAAATATATTAAAGAAATAGAGCAGGATTATGATGTGATCGTCTTGGACCCACCAGCATTTGCCAAAAACATAAAATCGAGGCACAATGCAGTGCAGGGCTACAAGAGATTGAATGCAGAAGCATTTAAACATATCAAAAGTGGTGGAATTTTGTTTACATTTTCTTGTTCGCAGGTAGTTGATAAACAACTTTTTGCAAACACAATCACCGCTGCCGCCCTAGAAAGTGGTAGAAATATCAGAATCCTTCACTATCTTTCCCAACCATCCGACCACCCGATCAATATCTTCCATCAAGAAACGGAGTACTTGAAGGGATTGGTGGTGTACGTTGAATGAGATATGAGACATAAGACGTGAGATATGAGACTAACATTCGGAGTTTTGAAAACCCAAAGGTTTAAAATCGAATTAATCCGATATCATGCGTTAGCCAACTTTAAAACTTTCTAACATTACAACTTTACAACAATTTACCAATATTGTAATCTTCCAATCCGCCACGGCGGACAAGTTGATAATCTAAAATCTAAAATCATAAATCTAAAATTATAATGTACACAGGACTACAACACGCGCATTCGGGACTTGCTTACTTGGTATTGGCAGCTTTGGCTATTATCATGATCATTGCTCTTATTGGAGCATTGAGTGGAAAAGTATTCACAGAAAAACACAGAAAAATTGCTTTGATTGGTTTTATCCTTTCACACGTTCAACTTTTGGTGGGCTTGATTCTTTATTTCGTCAGTCCAATTGGTTTCTCCTTATTGACAGGTGGTGGAGCAATGGGAGATAGAGTTGCAAGGTTGACGGCATTGGAACACCCAGTGATCAACATCATAGCTATTGTAGTCATCACAATAGGTTATTCGAAAGCGAAGAAAATGACAGACAGCAAGGCTAGATTCAGGGCTATCTATATGGCTTATGGTATTGGTTTGGTATTGATCCTAAGCAGAATCCCTTGGTCAAGTTGGTTAGGTTAATTCTCTGAACAAAAATTAATTTAGAACACCCAAGCAGATATGTTTGGGTGTTTTTTTATTTCTGTCATTTTCAAAACATTATCCGAAAAAATCGTTAATTTGACTAGAATAAATTAAAACTATAATGAAAGCTATAGAAATAAAGTCAAAAACAAATAAGAAAGGTCACCTCAAATTAGATTTGGGTTTGAAAGAGGCTGATAAAAATGTGAAAGTTTTGATTCTAATGGAAGAAGAGTTGAATGATGAAAATGATTGGTTAAAAGTTGTCTCTAATAATCCTGCATTTGATTTTTTAAAAGAAGAAGAGGAAGATATTTATTCAATAGAAGATGGAAATGAGTTATGAATTTAAATTCAAAATAGATTATTTCATTAATAATTCTTCAATTGTTTCAAAACTTAAAATTGAGTCAAAAAAATTGTCCCTTAAATAAATCTATTTTTCTTTAAATGGTCCGAAATTCAACTTATTAAGTTGAACATTAATTGTTTGACTATTCCAATTTTCTTGAAACTCTTTGAAGTTCTCTTTTTGAATAGTTTCTTCAAATATGCCATTATTCAAATAATGAATTTCCTGACAAACTTCTGATAAATAGGTCACAATATGGGAGGAAATAAAAACTGTTTTACCTAATTCATTAAGTTTTTTCAAAATTTCTTGAATTAATAATCTTCCTTCCATATCTACTCCATTGAATGGCTCATCTAAAACATAAATTTGAAATTCATCCATTAATAAAGAAGTGAATGCTAGTTTTTTCTTCATTCCTGTTGAAAAGCTATCTATGTAGACATCTAGTGGTAATTCAAAAAGGTTTACTTCATCAAAATTTTGTCTTATTGATTTTCTTGAATTCGAAATAAATTTCAAGTATTCACGACCAGTGATTCTTTTAAAGAAAAATGGCTCAGTAGGCAAATAAGCTATTCTTCTCTTATCAAAATTTTCAGGAATTGAGATTAGCCCTTCATATTTCTCTATACCAACCAAACATTTGATAAATGTTGACTTCCCAGCACCATTTCTACCAATGATTCCGTGGATCATTCTTTCTTTGAAAGACCAAGAAATATTATTGAGAACATCTTTCTCTCCAAATTTTTTACACACATTTTTAAGAATGATCATAATGAAAAAGGTGCTTAATATTTGAAATAGCCTTATAATAAAAGATTGGAAATGTAATTAATGAAATTGGGAAGAATATAACAGAAATTGCCACTATGGTACCTTGCACGATACTAATCTCTTGAGGATAAGAAGCATATTTTGCCAAGACAACCAAACCTATGAATAGCATCCCCAATATCAAAAAAACTATAAATTCAATGTTCAATCCAAGTTTCAAAGTAATAATCAAAAACATTGGAAGCACCAATGACAATGTCAAAAATAAAGATTCCAAAACTTTCTTAAATAGAAAATCCTGAACTGATCTAACTTCAATTCTCAAATAACTTGAATCCTCTATATTTGATGAATAGAATGTCGATATCAAAGCAAACATTCCCAAAAAAGAAATAATGCTAAACTCATATAGCCAAGAATAATCAATAACTAAAACAGATAAATAAAGAGAAATCAATACCAGAATATTTTTTCTAAATCCTATCTGAAACTCAAAAGGATATTTAAAATAAGGTGTTGAGCTTTTTTTTATACTAAAAAGTTCAAATCTAAAAAATGCATATATAAATGGAATAATTAAAACAAAAAATGACTCAAGATAATATCCATGGTAAACTACCCCAATAAAAAATGGTAAACATATCAAGCCATTTTCTACCAATCTAATCTTAATATTTTTACTTGTACCATAAATCATCTCAAGAAAAGATGATTTTTCAAAATTCACTCTTGATTGTAAAGTAAAAATCAGAGATGCTAAATAAATATATTGAGGAAAATAAAATTGCGTAAAATTAGAATATGATGCAAATATGAAAAATAAGGTTGAAAAGAGAAATCCAAAAATTGGGTTAATTCCCATTTCTCTAAATTTTCTAGAAATTGAAAATAATTCAATTTTGAAATATTCAATCATTGCAATAATTAATCTAACTTCAAAAAACAAAGAACTAATATACAAAAATATTTAACCTATAGCACTTACGACCTTTATGAATTTAGTTGGATTTACTCGTTTTGCTCAAAATAAATAAAACTGATAATAAAGACTATACAAAACTAATTCATGCCTTTACACTTACTTAAATAAAGCTCTTCTTCCAACTCTAATTCCTCGTAGCTTTCTCCCGCAATTCTGCGGGACAGGTTCTGCACCTCAGCAAACCTTTGCGAGCCTACATTTTATTTCCCCCAATTCCTCTCCCCTGCCTCTATCGCAAGCTCCAAAATATTCTGACGCGGTGGCAATGGACAGGTAGCAAAAGGAGTGAAAACACAAGGTGGGTTATAAGCTTTATTGAAGTCCAAAATCACAATGCCATTTTCATCGGCCTTCTGGGTATAGAGATAACGTCCTCCCCCATATGTCTCAGCACCACTTGTGCCGTCAGCAAAGATCAAAAACAATTGATCTCCTTCTTCCAAAGCATCAATATTATATATCCTACCTTCAAACCCAAAGCTTAAATACCCTACTGATTTGGCAGCATAAGTTTGTCCCAACACATTGGAAATTGGAATCTCTTTGGCAGGTTCATAAGGGATGAATTTTGCCTCAAATCTCCATTCTTTGTCAACTGGAAATCTATCAATCCCATGAAAATCACGAATCGTTTCTGACTCAAGGTCTCTCAACCTCAACCCGATCAAGTCCGATCTTTGCAATACATTTGCTCGAAATTGATTAAAGGAAATAGTAGGTGAGAAATTCATCTCAGGATCAAAAACAAGTATTTTTTCATTAATCAATTCTTCGCCAATCTTGATATCATCGATTTCTGGATTGAAATAAACTTGCTTTCCAACTTTTTCAAAAGTCCCAAAAAATTCAGGAAACAATTCATCTTCAACTAGCAATTCCAAACCCTCTTTTGTCCCCAATCTATTGCTATCCTGCTCAAACCAATACAAGCCTATCAAGTTCAACCAGCCATTTTCTGATTTCAGTGATTCTATCCGATTATTATACCAGTTTTCAATTTCTTCTGTATGTGCCTCTTTTGAAATAGTGTAAGTCTCTTCCTTTTCTAACTGACAAGAAGAAAAAAGTAACAACAGAATCAACATGCTGAATAATAAATGCTTCATAGGGAATAGAGCGTTTGTAAAGAGTGAAGATACTATTTTGAACACAGCATTTTACCACAAGGAACACTAAGTTTTCTCAAAAAACACAAAAAAACAGATTAGAACGCTTTAATCACGCATAATAAAAAAACAATGCTTTTTTCGATTATCCTTGGTTCATTTCACTTCTGATATATTCCTCAAAATTCCGAATTTTCGTATCATCAAGCATCCCTTTAGAAATCTTAAATTGATCATTTTCTGATTTGATAATCAAAGTGTTTTCTACTTTTTCCAATGACTTGATATCAGCTATTTTTATTTGCTTTTTTTTAATAATACCTGCTTTAAAGATTATACCGTTTTTAACTTCTATATATGGATTATTGTAAGTGTACATTAAATACATACAACAGAAAAAACCTAAAGAGAAATATGCAATTGCAAACCCATCAATGGTGCTATAATATCCTTTTAAAACACCTAATAACATATATATCCCTGTTAAAATAAACATAAGGGTATGTGAATGCTTGTCATAAATTTTCATAGGTCATATTTATTTGGACTGAAAAGTATCATAAACTAATCCTCTAATATATAGGAAATCTTTTATTAATAAAGATTTAAAAACAGAATGCTAAAAATACTGATTGAACTGATGATGGGAGATATTTTTGTGTCCTCTGTGTTCATCCGTGTTCATCCATGGTAAACTAAAAAAAAGGCTGACCACCGGCCAGCCTCTTTAATCCTTTTATTAACCATTAATTCAATATTTATTACAAGCCAAAAAGCCTTGGCAACCAAAGTGTCAAGCCTGGCCATAGCGTAATGACAATCAAACCAAATATCATCGCAACAAAGAATGGAATCAGAGGTTTGACGACTTTCTCTATACTCGTCTGCGCCACTCCAACTCCAATAAACAGAACCGAACCAACTGGTGGTGTACAAAGTCCAATACAAAGATTCAAGATCATGATAATTCCAAAATGAACAGGGTCAATACCCAATGCGGTTACAATCGGTAGGAATATCGGCGTGAAAATCAAAACCGCAGGCGTCATATCCATGAAAATCCCGACAAACAACAGGAGAATATTGATCAGCAATAAAATAACAAAAATGTTGTCACTGATAGACAACAGGGACTCTGAAATAGATTGTGGAATATCCTCACTTGACATCACCCATGACATACTCATGGAAGTAGCGATCAAAAGCATAACCACAGCTGTGGTTTCTGACGATTTAAGCAAAATGGAAGGAAGCTCTTTCCACTTTAACTCTCTATAGAAAAACGATAAAGCAAGCGTATAAATTACAGCTATCGCAGAAGCTTCTGTTGCAGTGAAAATCCCGCCAACAATACCACCCATCACTACTACGAGCAACATTAAGCTTGGAAATGCTCTAAAAAACTTGCTTGTCAATTCCTTCATGCTTGTTGCAGTACCACCTGGAAGGTTTTTCCTTTTCACAAAAATTGCTGCAGTTAACATCAACAGCAATCCAATAAATATCCCTGGCACGTACCCTGCCACAAATAAGGCAGCTATAGAAACTCCACCTGAAGCCAAGGAATAGACGATCAAAATATTGGATGGAGGAATAATTAATCCGGTCGTTGAAGAAGTGATGTTTACAGCAGCTCCAAGTTCTTTTGGATAGCCTTCATTCTCCATTCTTTTTCCCAAAATCCCACCTATAGCTGAAGCAGCAGCAGCGGCAGAACCAGCTATAGCTCCAAAAAGCATGGCGGCAATTACGTTGACATATAATAATCCACCTGGTAATCTCCCTGTGATGGCTTTTGCCAATTCTATCAAGCGATTGGCAATCCCTCCTCGATTCATGATTTCTCCTGCTAAGACAAAAAAGGGTATCGCCAATAGCGAAAAACTATCCAAGCCTGTTCCCATTCGCTGTGCAATCGTCGTGGCAGATGGGCCAGCGGCAACAGAAACCATCAAGGTAATCAAACTTGATAAACCTAAACTCCAAGCGACGGGCATTCCAATCGCCATCAATGTCACAAAAGTCAATACGAGTATGATAATGCTGATATACTCCATTTTAGTCGTGGTTTTGGGTTTTGATCAAATGAAAAATTCCTGCTATTTGGTAATACAAAACCAATAATCCGCTTGCTGGAATAATGCTGTAGATGTAAGCTAGAGGGATTTGTAAAGTGGCTGATTTCTGGCCAAGCAAATAAGTAATATAAACCAGATTACTCCCTCCCAAGATCATCGCCGCAATTGCAAAAACCATAATCAATACATTGATCAGGATTTGGAGCTTCATTTTGGCTTTACCTTCCAATTTTCTCAAAACAATATCAATGGCTAAATGCTGATTTTTTCCCGCTACATAAGCCGCTCCCAACATTCCCAACCAAATCAACATATATCGAGATAACTCATCTGTAAAGGAAGATGGATTTTGAAAAATATACCTAGACAGCACCTGCCAAGTCACATTCAAAACCATAGAGCCCATCAAAAAGATCAAGAGCCAGCCTATAATTTTATCTAAATTTTCTTTGAATTCTATACTGAACATTTTCAAATAGGTCTGTGGGTTTAAAAGATTAATTAAGGTTGCTTTCTGATTTGATCGATTACCGCATACAATTCAGGTTGAGCGACTTTCAATTCTTCGTACATACTTTCTACAGATGCTCTGAAGCCATCTTGTTCTGGATAGACTATCGTAACCCCTGCTTTTTCCATTTCCATTAAGGATTCTTCCACTGCTTCTGCCCAAATTTTATATTGATATACTGCAGACTCATCTGAAGCCTCTTGGAGCCATTGTTTTTCTTGATCTGAAAGTAATTTCCAAACCTTCGTACTGATGATCATGATATCTGGAACGGCTGTATGCTCGTTGATAGAATAAAATTTACAGACTTCATAATGTCTAGAAGTGTATAAACTTGGAGGATTATTCTCTGCACCATCCACAATTCCTTGTTGAAGTGCTGTATAAAGTTCACCGTAAGAAACGGGGGTAGGAGAACCACCAAAACTTTTCACCATATTGATGGCCGTATTGCTTTCCATTACTCTGATCTTGAGGCTTTGCAGATCTGCTGGGGATTCTACAGGTTTAGTTTTGGTATAAAAACTCCTTTTTCCAGCATCATAATAGCATAATCCTCTCAACCAAAACTCTTCCCCATCCAATAAAAGTTGTTTTCCAATCGGACCTTTGAGAACATTATCACGGTGTTCATCATCTCTAAAAAGGTAAGGCATACTAAATACTTGAAGTTTGGGAGCAAAACTTTCCATAACTGCAGATGACACTTTGGTCATACCTAGGCTCCCGATTTGTAGCAGTTCGACTAATTCTCTTTCAGAACCCAATTGCTGATTGGGATAAATTTTGATGATCATCTCACCGCCTGATTTCTCCTTTACCCGCTCCGCTAAAAAAACCATGGCTTCATGAACGGGATGTGTCACACCGAGCCCATGACCCAATTTGATCACGCGAACCCCTCCAGGACCTTTGCAAGCTGTAAGGAAAATCAATGAAATAGCAATGATATAGCAAATTCTCAATTTCATTTGAATGTTATTTTTGGGTTGACGGCCTTAAGACCTAATCGACTTTATCAATGTAAGTGTAGCACTTATTTTTTCTTGAAGTATCTCGTACTGTCCCGACTCGATGACTTTTTTAAAAAAAAGCTGAGATCCCATACCCACGCAATGTACGCCAGATCCAAACCATTCTGAAAGGTTTGTACGCGTAGGTTCTACACCACCTGTTGGCATCATTTTCATATCAGGCATTATGGATTTTACCGCTTTGATAAAACCAGCTCCAAGAAGATTCCCTGGAAATGCTTTTACCAATTGTGCTCCAAGAGTTTTAGCTTGGAAAACCTCTGTAACAGTAGCACAACCAGGTACCCAAAGCATGCCTTTCATAGTACAAAAATTTGCGACTTCTGGAATCAATGCAGGAGAAACTATAAAATCAGCCCCTGCAAATATGAATCTTTGAGCATCCGCTGCGGTAAAAATTGTCCCAATTCCTAAATACATTCCTTCAAACTCTTCACTATAAATTTTCAGAGCTTTAAATATTTCAAAAGCATTTTCTTCTCTATTGGTAAATTCAAAAACTCTCACACCAGCTTTATAGGCCGCTGCTAATACTGACTTGGAAACTTCAATATCCTTGTGATTAAAAACTGGGATCATTCCCGAATCAGTCATGGCTTGAAGGATGGTGTTGTGTTGGTTCATAGGTTTTGGGGGTTGAGAAATTTCAAAATTGAAAGATTGAAAGATTTTAAAATTGTTGTTAGTTTGAAAATTATTTTGAATAGCTTGGTCGTGGCGGATTGGAAAGTTTTAAAGTTGGAATGTTAGGGAGACATGATGATATATTTCTCTAGCTTCTCACATCTCGTTTCTCACTTCTCGTTTCTTGGTTCATTCTTCTTGGTTCTTTGTTCTTTGTTCTTAAGTCTTACGTCTTATATCTCATATCTTACCTCAGCAGTTTCCCCACATTTTCTCCTTTCACAAGAGAATTGACTTCGGCTAGGCTTACAAGATTGGCATCTCCAGGGATGCTGTGTTTCAGGACTGAGGCAGCAACTCCGAATTCTAAAGCTTCTTGATCTAAAAGATGGAGCAATCCATAGATCAAACCCGCCATGTATGCATCACCTCCTCCTACTCTATCTACAATATGCGTCATATTGTACTTTTTAGAAGTAAGTAGATTTTTCCCATTCCAAAGGATTGCACTGAGTCCATTTTCAGAAGCAGAAATAGAATCCCTTTCTGTAGTTGTAATATATTTGATTTGAGGATAGTCTTTTTTGGCTTGGATACATGCCTCTTCATAATCCTCAGCTGTGATGTCCATACAATTTTCGAAGTCAGCCATTCCCGCTACAATGACTTGTGTATAGCGAATCAATTCAGGCATAACTTCCAATGGCCGCTTTCCATATTGCCAAAGATTTCTTCTATAATTGATATCACCACTGATCATAAGTCCTTTTGTGGATGCAGCTTTCAATGCTGCTAAAGTCATATCTGCGGCTCTTTGGGAAAGTGCTGGTGTGATGCCCGTCCAATGAAACCAATCCGCTCCATCAAACACTAAATCCCAATCTACTTCAGCCCCATCGAAGTTTGCAAAAGCTGAATCAAACCGATCATAAATAATTTTTGAGGCCCTTTGCATGGCTCCATTCTCTAGAAAATAAAGCCCCATTCTTCCTTCGGAAGTAAAAATATAATCTATTCCAACTCCCATCTGCCTCAAGTAATTTGTTGCAACTTGTCCCAAATCATGATCCGGAAAAGCTGTCACATGGTAGGATTTCACTCCCCATTGTGCGAGAGAAATAGATACATTAGCTTCTGCCCCGCCATAGACAATATTGAATTGATCGGCTTGTAAAAAACGCTCATTACCAGGAGTACTGAGACGCATCATCACTTCACCTAGAGTTATTACCTTTTTAGTCATAGGTTGATCTTTATTCTAATCGGTAAATTAATGTCTTATATTTTTATTTTTGAATTTCTTTTGCCTAAATTGTGCAATCGATTGCGCAATATAAACAAAAAATTCAATGAACCATAAGTTTTTACAAATTCATCCACAGGACAATGTACTCGTCGCTTTGACAGATTTAAGTGCAGGTGAAGTGATAGAATTCGAAGGAAAAAAGATAACCTTAAAAGACACTGTACCTGCCAAACATAAATTTGCATTGACGGAAATTAAACAAGGCAGTTTTGTATATATGTATGGTTCAGTGGTGGGAAAATCTGTATCAACAATAATAAGCGGCGCTGTGCTTACAACTGCCAATGTAAAGCATGAAGCCAATTCTTTCAGTGAAAAGACAGAAACTACAGGATGGACTCTACCTGACTTTAGTAAGTTTGAGGGAAGAACTTTTAAAGGTTATCACCGCTCGGATGGACAAGTGGGAACTGCTAATTATTGGATTGTAATTCCATTGGTTTTTTGTGAAAATAGAAATGTAGAAGTTATCAAGCAGGCCTTCGTTGATGAGCTCGGTTTTGGGAAACCAAATAGGTTCAAAAGCCTTGTGCAACAAATGGCTGATTTGTACAAAACAGGAAAAAAAGAGCAGATCGAAACGCTACAAGTTGAGGAATTTGTAGAAGTTAGTGCTTCTAAAATTTTCAAAAACATAGATGGTATCAAATTTCTAACCCACCAAGGAGGCTGTGGGGGAATTCGTCAGGATTCAGATATGCTTTGTGCTTTGTTGGCTGGATATATCAATAATCCAAACGTGGCTGGTGCGACAGTTTTGAGTTTGGGTTGTCAAAATGCCCAACCTGCAATCTTAAAAGAAAAACTGGATGCGATCAATCCCAATTTAGATAAGCCAATAATACTCCTTGAGCAACAAAAAGAAGGGACAGAAAGCAACTTGCTCTCACAAGCGATTAAGCAAACTTTCCTGGCTATGGCTGAAGCCGATCAACAAGAAAGACAGGATGCTCCCTTGAGCAAGTTGACGATTGGTTTGGAATGTGGTGGATCCGATGGTTTCTCTGGTATTTCAGCAAATCCAGCGGTTGGTCATGTTTCTGATCTGATTGTTGCCTTGGGTGGAAAATCAATCTTGTCCGAATTTCCAGAACTTTGTGGCGTTGAACAGGAATTGATCAATAGATGTGTTGATTATACCATTGCGAAGAAATTCAGCAAATTGATGGTAGATTATGCTGCATCTGCTGAAGCTGTAGGATCAGGTTTCGATATGAATCCTTCCCCGGGAAACATTAAAGATGGCTTAATCACGGATGCGATGAAGTCCTCTGGCGCTGCAAAAAAAGGAGGAACTTCTCCTGTGGTAGATGTCTTGGATTACGCGGAGTATGCAACCAAACCCGGCCTCAATCTCCTTTGTACGCCTGGAAATGATGTAGAAAGCACTACAGCAATGGCTGGTTCAGGTGCTAATATCATTTTGTTCACAACAGGACTAGGCACTCCAACAGGCAATCCAGTAACTCCAGTTATCAAAATATCTTCCAATACAAAATTGGCAGAAAGAATGCCTGATATCATTGATGTTAACACAGGTGGTGTAATCTCGGGCGAAAAAACCATTCCTCAAATGGGCGAAGAGATGCTCGAACACATCATTAAAGTTGCCAGCGGAGAGATCAAATCCAAAGCCCAACTCCTCGATCAGGACGATTTTATTCCGTGGAAGAGAGGGGTTTCACTGTAAGGATGAAGGAAAAAGTCAAAAGAATGAAGAAAAAAAGCGAGTATTAAAATATGAAATAGCTATCATGCCTAAATTTAGGTTACAGAAAAAGCTTGCCTAGCTAAAGAAGATAAAACCTTGAATTTTACCGGTAAAATCAAAAGTTTCCGCTAAAAATCATAAATTTGAATTAACCAAATGAACAGAGGAAATGGGAACAGTTGAGCTTAAATCTGATTTGCATAAAATTCTTGATAGAATTGATAACGAACAACTTCTAAAAACAATCTATGACTTTCTTAAACAAAGAGAAAATGCAAAAGATGGTCAAATTTGGGAGAGTCTGTCTGCTGAACAAAAAGAAGAAGTGCTTTTATCATACGAGGAATCACAGGACGATAAAAATTTAATCAACTGGGAAAGTATTAAGAAAAAATATTGATGCAAATATTTGTTACTCCGAGAGCCGAAAAAAATTTCGACACTATTGTAGCGTATATAAACGAGAATTTTGGAGAAAAAACCACCAAATTATTTATTAAAAAAGTAGACGAAATTTTTACACTTCTTAGTAGCTACCCACAAATGGGCCAAACTGAGCATAACGATATTAAAGGTTTTCAACTTTCACCTCAAACTAAACTTCTCTATAGAATCAGAAACAACAAAATAATTATTCTATCATTTTTTGACGTTAGACAAAACCCGAAAAAGAAATATAAATAATAACTTGTCTTTTTCATTCCCTTCTAAACACTCT
Source organism: Belliella baltica DSM 15883 (assembly GCF_000265405.1). NCBI lineage: Bacteria > Pseudomonadati > Bacteroidota > Cytophagia > Cytophagales > Cyclobacteriaceae > Belliella > Belliella baltica. The sequence continues at coordinate 3,313,173 of NC_018010.1, forward strand.
CTACCACTAACATTTTTCCTTTGGAGGCTTGAAAGCGGATGTTTTTGGCTGTGGTGTATTGCTCGGAATTGTACCATTCTTTGGCTCTTTCGACAGAAGGAAATTCTAAAACAACCAAGCGCTGAGGATTCCAATCACCTTCGAGGGATTCCGTCTGTGCTCCTCTGACAACAAACTTTCCACCAAATGCCTCAACAGCTGGTAAACTCAGTTTTTTATAATCTTCGTACAATTCAGGATTATGGATTTCTACTTCAACTAGAACAAGTGCTGGCATGGTTGATTTATATTTTAGATTGTTGATTTTAGATTTATAATTGGTTAATTAGAAATTAGATTTAAAAAAAATGTGGCTTAAAGAGAAAAAGCCAGTTTCCAAAGAAACTAGCCTTTCTATTTTATTGCTTGTTGCTCTTTTCGTAATAAGCCATGGCTTCTGCCATTTGCTTATTTAATTCTTGAATTCTTTTATCTGGACCTGGGTGAGTCGATAAAAATTCTGGTGGCCTAGCACCTTCTGCACCTGCATTCATTCTTTCCCAGAAAATAGGCGCTTGTCTTGGATCATATCCCGCCAATGCCATGAAGTTTAAGCCTAATTGATCGGCTTCTAATTCATGCTTTCTAGAAAATTTCAACATTCCCAATTGCCCACCATAACCTACGGCTTGAAGAAATATACTTTGTGTAAGGGTTGGATTCTGACCCATAGCCACCTGAACACCGCCAATTAGTCCATTCAGTAAAAGTCCATTTGACATTCTCTCACGAGCATGACTCGCTATTGCATGAGCTACTTCGTGCCCCATCACCACAGCAATTCCAGTCTCATCTTGGCAAATTGGCATGATCCCAGTGTAGAATGCTACTTTTCCGCCAGGCATAGCCCAAGCATTGACTTGCTCACTTTCTATAAGATTGAATTCCCATTGAAAACCTTCTAACTCATCTGCATAGCCCTTTTCTCGCATGTAAGTTTCTACTGCTTCGGCTATTCTTCTACCTACTCTTACCACTTGCTGACCTTGTGTAGAACTAGTAACTAATTTACTTTCTTTCAAAACCTGACCATATTGATCATAAGACATTGGAAGAATCTCTTCATTGCTCACAAGACTTAACTGATTCCTTCCACTAAAAGGGACTTTGGCACAGGAATAGGTGATTAGCCCGACCAAAAACAATATTGATATTTTCTTTAGCATAACAGTTTGAATATTTCTACGAAAATGCCCAAAAAAGATGCCATATCAAAAATGCATTCCTTTTTTTTAATTAATTTGTAAGATTAAATACTTAATCCAATCAATATGACCCCAGAAGCAAAAAGTTACTTAGGTAAAATGACTAATCCTTTTATTTTTTGGTGGGCAATGTTGTTTAAATTACCTTCTGCTATTTTTTGGAGATTAAAAATCAAAAAACTAGATCAAGATAGCTGCGAGGTAAGCATCCCTTATTTCTGGAGAAGTCAAAACCCCTTCAAATCTATCTACTTTGCCGCTTTGGCTGGTGCTGCAGAATTGAGCACAGGTGCCTTGTGTCAACTTTCTATGGCTGGAAAAGGGAAATTCAGCATGTTGGTTGTAGATTTTAAAGCAGAGTATTTCAAAAAAGCAGATCAATTGATCACTTTCAGTTGTAATCAAGGAAAGGAACTTGAATCATTAATCGATCATCTTCAACTTGGGGAAAGTGACAAACTCACCATGATTTCGACAGGATTAAATCGAAATGGAGAAATGGTAGCAAGATTTTTTGTCACATGGTCATTTAAAAAGAAATAGGGAATTGATGATTCAGAGCATTAAAACACTAAACTTACTCTCTACGCCTTCCAGTTCTCCAATCAAAAAAGTCGATTAAACGCTGCTCTACCATCTTCCAACTCATGTCAAGAAACTGATGGTCTTTATTGTGTAAGTTGAATTCAATAATCAAATCATCTAAATCTTTGTTCGAAAGATTGTATTCTGCTTTTAGTGCTGTCATCACAGAATCAGACTGAATCAAATCTAAATAATCTTTTTTTCGAGCTATAATAGCTAGTTTTCTTGCGTACTCCCTTTTGTTTCTTTCGCTTTTCATAAAGTATGAAATCGGTCCATCAATAGTAACCGCTGGAACTAAACCAGGATTATCTGCCATTCCCAAATACATTTTTCCTGGACCTGCTTTTCTATCAGAGAATCCACGCATTCCAGTTGGACTCGCTGTACCACCAACGAGATAAGGAACTCTAAATTCGTTTCCGTAAACGCTAAATTGGGGGAGTGTGCGGGCATTCAAATAAATCTCTGCAATAAAATGTCTGTCTTCACCAACGACAACTTTATTTGGAATGTAATACTGTTTTGAAAAAAGTATGGAATCTCCTTTACTTCCTTGAAGTCTAAAATAACCTCTTGAATTGGTCAAACTGCTGTCCATATTGGTCAAATTCACAACCCAAACACTTTCCAAATAGCCTTTGTCAAAGCCATCAATCACATTTCCAGTGATTGTCTGGGCACAAAGCTGAAAGGAACTTGCCAAACAAAAAGTAAATAAGATTATAGAGAATTTCACATCACGAAGGTAAAGTGAATTGGCTTTTGCTAAAAATTTGTTGTGTTAAAAAACATTAAGCTATTAATTCGCTAATTTAAATTTTCAAAAGAAATTGCACTTTTGCTCCAAATCAATTAGTAAATGGATAAATTCAAATTAACCAGATTTGCGCCCACGCCAAGTGGATTTTTACACCTTGGAAACATCTATTCATTTTTGATTACCAAAGTTTTAGCTGAAAAATATGGGGCAAAAATTCTCCTACGCATTGATGACTTAGATCACAAAAGAACCAAAAAGAAATATATTCAGGATATTTTTGATTCTCTTGATTTTATGGAGCTTGACTATGATTTGGGACCAAGCGATTTGAAAGACTTTAAGAAAAATTTTTCCTGCTTTAAAAGATCAAGCTTATATGATAAACATATCAAAAGATTAGTAGAAAAGAAAAGCGTTTTCGTCTGTGATTGTAGCAGAAATAAAATCGAGAAAATGAATCCCAAAGGATTTTATACAGGGTTTTGTAAAAAGAGAAAACTACCCTTTGAAACTCCCGAATCGGCATTGAGAATCGATACACCCGTTAATCAGAAAATCAAAATTCAAACTTTAGGAGGATTGCAAGAAAGTGAAATCCCTCGAATACTTAGAGATTTTGTCATCAAGAAGAAAGATGGAAATCCAGCTTATCAATTGCAATCAATCATTGACGACATTCATTTTGGGGTTGATTTGATAGTGAGAGGCAATGACCTTTGGGGTTCTTCATTAGCTCAAACATACCTTGCTTCACAATTAGATAAAAATGAATTTAGTCAAATTACTTTTCACCATCACGACTTGATTCTAGGTAAGAAAAAACAGAAACTTTCAAAATCAATGGGTGATACATCCCTTCAATTTCTTAGGAAATCAGGAATGAAAAAAGAAGGTGTTTTTGAATTAATTGGACAAATGACAGGTCATTCTAAAAAAATCAAAAACTTGGAAGACTTTTCTAAATCTTATTTAAAAACAATAGAAAAGCCGAAAATCAAATGATTTTCGGCTTTTCTTGTTAAAGTTAGCAATCTTTAATTTTAGTTTTTAGCTGGCACATCCTTACCTGGCAGGCTATTTTTAATAAATTCACGAATATCGTCATTAGATGTCTTCAAATCTTCGGATCTCAGGTACATCATATGACCACTTCTGTATGCTTTAAAGAATAATCTGTCTTTCAATTTTCCATTTTGATCCATTTGCCACATATTGTATTTGGCATTGAAATAATCTGTACCTCCATCAAAATATCCTGATTGAGTCATGACATGAAGATACGGATTTTGACGCATGGCGTTGGCAAGTTGTTCACCTGTATTTTCATTGCTTCTATCCCAAGGGTTAACAGGCCCAAAGAGATTATACGTCAAATCTGTTTCGTACTTTAGGACATTTCTTGCATAAAGATTGAAGGCTGGTGCAAAAGCATGATTCCAAGAAGTCAAAGCAGGATCAAAATCATAGCGCTCACCTGCATCACTTTTATCAATCCCTCTATATCTACTGTCTAATCTACCTATGGTCATTCCTTGATCTCTCAAAAGTTCCTTCCAGAAAAAACTTGTAGGAACAGCCAAATTATGATCTAGTATTACTCTTTCGCTCAATCCTGAATAATAAGACATTTTCTTGGCGACTTCAATTCTATCTTTTGGATCCAAAGAGCCACCTTTTGCCATTGCAGGTAATACAACATCAAGGGTATAAGCCTCCACTTCTGGAAGAATTTCATCTAAGTCTTTCGCTTGAAGATCAGCAGGAAGCACTTTATGATACCATGCGGTAGCAGCGTAATAAGGAAGGTAATTAGCATCTGAAACTGGTTCGTTTCTCTCTAGTCCCATAGGAGTTGGAGACACTAAAATCACACCATTGAAATACATCCAATGAGAATTCTGAAGTTGAGAAACTAACCCAGCTACCCTCGTGGTGCCATAACTCTCGCCAATCAGATATTTTGGTGAAGCCCATCTATTTTGTCTGGTTACAAAGGTATTTACCCAATCTGCCAAGTACTTGATATCAGCATTTATCCCGAAAAATGTTGATCGAGGTGTTTCTTTATCAACAATCCTAGAATACCCAGTATTAACTGGATCTACGAAAACAATATCTGCAACATCCAAAATTGAATGTGGATTTTCGCTGTAACCATAAGGCTGAAGTGGATAGCCTTCATCATCAATATTCAATTTGAAAGGTCCAGTGTAGGCTAAGTGCATCCAAATCGACGCTGAACCTGGCCCTCCATTGAATGAAATTACTAAAGGTCTTGATGCTCGATCAGAGACATCTGACCTTTCATAGTAGGTATAAAATAATGAAGCTATCGGCTTTCCGTCTTCATCCCAAACAGGCATCGTTCCAGCCGTGGCTTTATAGGGAACCCTTTTGCCATTGATTGTTACTTCATTGTTTGTTACTTTGGAAGATTCAACAGCTATTTGTCTCGTTTCTTGTGCCGAAACATACGTCAAGCTCAAAAGAAACAATGAAGCAATCAGTAAGTATTTTTTGATCATAATATTTGGATTTATTTTTTACTAAAATAGAAGTAACTACTCAGGTTGTAAATTAGCTATATGATTTAGATTTTCTAAGATATTTCCCGAACGTTTGATCAGGGTATCCACGACGGATCTTATAACACAGAAGTTTTCAGCTCCATTGTTGGATTTGAACTGTCCTGATATTTTTTGTTTCACCTTGATGTTGCGTATGGCTCTTTCAGAGGCATTGTTATCCGGTGGTACTTTTTGGTGATAGAGAAAAGTAAAAAGTGACTTTCTGTATTTCAGGAGTCTTTTTTGTAGGGATACTGCTTCTTTATGTTTTGACTCTACAGGTTGGGCGAGTAGGTTATCCATCTTCTCTTCAATGGAAGCAATACTCCTGCTATTCTCTGTATCCGGTAGTTTTTGAGTTTTCTCTTTAGTGAGATAGCTTCCCTGAACAGGGCCCTAAGGCTGTCAGCCCATTTTAGATTTATAGCGTTCAACAATGTAGTTGAGCTCCCTAAGCAGATGTGCACAACAAAGCTGGTGCAGATTTTCCGAATAGTTGAAGTACGCCCTCCATGCATCGTGGCACAATACTGCCTTTCCGAACCCATCGGGAAAATGTGTATTCATCGCCTTAAGTCCACGTGATTCAGATATAGCTTAACAGGGTGAGTTCCTCGGTCTGATAAGTCCAGACCCACTGTTTGTTTCCATCCACTTTAGCCCCAGTCTCGTCTAGCTCCTATCACAGGACTTTTAGAGACTGCCGTCTTTATCTTTGCATATATTGGTGCAGACTTGCGGGCAAACCTACCGATAATGTTATCGATACTCCCCTCGCTGAGATTAATACCGAAGCAGTCCCTGAGAAGTTCTTTCATCCTTCTATAGGGAATATACTGTCTGGCATGCAGATAACCGACAATGGTTTCAACACCGCTCCCGTACTGTATGGGGGCATTGATATTGTCAGGGAATGACCCACTGATCTTTTCTCCACAGGAACAGTTTTTGGAAAAGATTCTATGCTCGGTACATACCACTTTAATCACAGGAAGATCCAGGACCTGTCTTTTGGAGGACAGTTCTGCTGGAACCGCCGACAGATCACCACCACAGCAGGTACAGAATAAAGGGATGTGGTTTTCTATTATGTCCGGGGAGGATGTCATTTCAAGGGTATGGCCTTTGTGTCCAGGCTGACCGCCGGTTTTGCGCCCTGTATCCTGACGGAGACTCTGATTTTTTTTGGGGCGGTTCTCGTCTTTTGAAGGGGGAACCGAGCTGTTGCGGCTGTTTTTGGGATTACGGTAACGGGCAAGCTCATTTTCCAAATCGGATACCCTAGATTTTAAAGACTTGACCTGCTCCATAAGCTGGAGGTTCATCTTGATCAGTTCCTGAATAAGCGTATCTCTGTGGTCCAATATCCTATAGAAATGTTTCCTGAATATCAGCACATAATCCCATGAATACCAATAATCCACGCTGTTTTTCCCCACAAAAAATGTGGATAAACCAACTTTAAAGCTGATTTTCGTACATTCACATACAAATACGCATCAATACACCACAGAGGGCAACAAGACTCCAAATACTTGAATATTGGTCAGTAAATAATGTACCTGAGTAGTTACAAATAGAAAACTCAATTCATATCCCGTAATGAAATTTTTGAAAGGTTTAAATAAGATGCCGAGAGGAAAAGATGCATCAGTTTTGATGCCTTATATTACTTGCTGCGGAAACTAATTTAGCTATGATTACTGCTAGATAAAGAATTCCTATTGCAGATAAGAAAACTGAAAGCATTTTGGTAGGTACATTTAGTGGGAAAATTTCTCCATAACCTACAGTAGTAATACTGACTAAACTATAATAGATATAGGAAACATAGTCTCTATCATCTCCATATAACACGACCTCCCCCCCAATAGTAGAGCCCGTCAAATAATAAATAATTTCAAATCCAAAAGAAAGAATAATGCCAAGAAAATGATATTCAAAAACAAAACATTATCTGACTCAACATCAATAAATACAGGCATGATAAAAACTGTAAATACTAAAACTATTAGTAACGTCACAAAGCTCGTATCTGAAATCCAGTAATTTTTTATTCTTATCAATGTGTTTTTCATAATTGCTTAATTTTTGAATTATTAAAAAGAACCTGAAATTAGATTAACTCAAGGATTTAAGAGTAATTTGAAAAATTCAGTTAAACATAAATCTTCATATCATATTTTTTTAGGTGAAAATAGCAATTTTAAAGTAATTAGCTTTAGAATATTGAATCGATAAAAATTTAATTAAACTGAAAATCATACATTTAAACATTATATTAAGAATCTTATATAAACAAATTTCAATTATTCTGCGAATATTAAAGTAATTTCAGACATAATAAATCTTTTAAACAATTTAGGGGGTAAAATTTAAATAACTCAATTAGCATGAACCTTACCATTGAAAACATCTTATTTATTGGATCAATTTTACTTTTTTTAAGCATTCTTGCAGGAAAAACCTCTTATAAATTCGGTGTCCCTACGCTAGTTTTATTCCTATTGATAGGTATGATAGCTGGCTCGGATGGTTTAGGTATACAATTCAATAACCCTGAAATAGCACAATTTATAGGTATTGTTTCTTTAAATTTCATACTTTTTTCTGGAGGTTTAGATACCAATTGGAAATCAATCAAGCCAGTTCTTGGTCAAGGGATTGCTCTTTCTACCATAGGTGAATTTCTAACTGCAGCATCATTAGGAGTTTTTGTTTGGGCAATATCCGATTTTTCAATTTATGAGGGACTACTCCTTGGAGCTATCGTATCTTCAACTGATGCTGCTGCAGTATTTTCCATTTTGAGGTCAAAAAGTTTGGCACTTAAATATAGGTTAAGGTCAACTTTAGAGTTAGAAAGCGGTAGTAATGATCCCATGGCTTATGTAATGACCATTGCTTTTCTTGGATTAGTCATTAATCCAAACATGGGCTTTCTATCTTTAATCGTTTTATTTTTTCAACAAATGATCCTTGGTGCAGTACTAGGCTTGGGTTTTGGATGGTTAAGTAAAATAGCAGTTAATAAAATCAACTTAGGTTTCGAAGGGTTGTATCCAGTTTTAGTTATTTCCTTGATGTTTATTACTTTTTCCTTTACTGATTTGGTGGGGGGCAACGGGTTTCTAGCAGTTTATCTTTGCGCAGTATATTTAGGTAATCAGGAATTAATCCACAAAAAGACAATCCTTAGGATGTTTGATGGCATAGCTTGGCTGATGCAGATCGTACTCTTTTTAACTTTGGGACTTTTAGTAAATCCAACTGATATTATTCCACTTCTTAGCTTAGGACTAGCAGCTTCTGCATTTTTAATTTTTGTTTCTAGACCATTTGGGGTTTTTATGACCCTCTTGCCTTTCAAAATGAAGATTCGAAGGAAATGGTACATTTCATGGGTTGGTCTAAGAGGCGCTGTCCCAATCGTATTTGCAACCTATCCGCTAATCGCTGGAATAGAAAAAGCTCATACAATATTTAACATAGTTTTTTTCATTTCTCTAACATCGGTATTGGTACAAGGCACCACCCTTTCTGTAGTAGCCAGGTGGTTGAAAGTTGCTCTTCCAGAAAAACTTAAACCCAAAAATCCAATTGATTATATCAATAGTGAATCTCCAAAAACAGCAATGGCAGAAATAGATATTCCTGAAAATCATTTGATAGTAGGAAAGAAAATTTTGGATTTAGGATTTCCAAAAAATGCAATAATCGCAATGCTTAGGAGAAAAGGTGAGTTTATTACTCCGTCAGGCAATACAGAGATTTTGGCGAATGACCAGCTGTTAGTCTTAGCCGAAAACGAACTTTCTTTAAGTAATGTTTATAAAACCTTAGGCATTTTACAACCTGAAACAGAAGATGAGGAACAATAAAAAAATCCCGACCATCAAGCCGGGATTGTAAATTTAAGCTGCGTTTCTTGCCGCATTGATTATTCCAAACATTGTACGTAATATCAATTTCTGCAAGACTGGGTCTTCTTTTCCTGAATCTAACATAGTTTGGATTGCATACTGTTGTATTGTAATCAAAGGAAGTACGATCTTTTCTCTAATTGCAATTGACTCTTTAGAAGTTTGATTATCTTGAAGGAGGGTTTCCATTCCTGACACCTCTAAAATCAATCTTAATGTCCGCTCATATTCTTCAAACATCAATTTCCATAAATCTGCATATTTAGGATTTCCTTTCAGATAAGCGGTTGATTTGTAAAAGGATTTGGCCAATGACTGCATACTATTCCCTAATAAAGATCTAAAGAAAAGTGAATCGTTATAAAGCGCTTGAGCTTTCTCAAACTCACCTTCTTTTTTTAAGGCTTCCAATGCAGCCCCGACTCCAAAAAATCCCGGTATATTTTGTTTCATCTGAGCCCAAGAACCTACGAAAGGTATTGCTCTTAAGTCATCAAACTTCAACCCTGCATCCTTACCTCTTTTCAAAGGTCTAGATCCAATATTAACTTGTCCAAAATACTTAAGCGGTGTCACATGCTCCAAATAGGGAAGAAACTGTGGATGATTTTTGAAATCTTTGTAAAACTGATACGAAACATCTGCCATTTTATTGATCAAAACGCGTTGGCTATCAGTAAGTGTTTTTTCAGAAGATGGATAAAGTTCATTTTCTATTCCCGCACAAAGCAATTGCTCTAGGTTGTAAGTACAAGAAACTTGCTTGCCATAGTTTGAAGAAATAGTCTGACCTTGAATGGTAATCTGTATTTCTTTATTCTCAACTTGCGGACCTAGGGAAGCATAGAAATTATGCATGTTTCCTCCACCTCTAGCTGGAGGTCCTCCCCTGCCATCAAAGAAAATAACTCCAATATCATATAATCTTGAGATTTTTGTCAACTCTTCTTTAGCAAGCAAGATTGACCAATTTGCACGAATGTAGCCTCCATCTTTTGTTCCATCTGAGAAACCAAGCATAATAGATTGCTTTTGTTTTCTAAATTTCAAATGCTTTGCATAAGCTTCATTTTTATAGAGCTCTTCCATTATTTTAGGTGCCTGAGCCAAATCTTCAATAGTCTCAAATAATGGAACAATATCCAATGGAAGCTCACCTTTATTGTGTGGCAGACTGAGTTGCGCAAGTTTAAAAACTTCTAAAACATGAAGCGCAGACCGACAATTAGAAATAATATAACGATGCAAACCATCTTCCCCATTTTCCTTTTGAACAGATTGAATTGCATCAAAGCTCTTAAGCATTTCCTTGTGAAAATCATCTTTGACCTGACTTACTTTTGAAAGCTTATCAAAGTCAAAAAGATAACTGATTTTCTCTTCACTACTCAATTTATGATAGTTTTGAAGCTCTTTTTCTCCGAGTTCCACCTCGATGATTTCGTCCCAAAGACCATCATGTTTCCTGCTGTCTTGACGAACATCCATGTTTGCAAAATGGAAACCAAAAATTTTGACTTTGAGTATAAACTCGTCCAATTGTTCTAAAAACAACCCTTCATGATGCTCAACAAGGGCACTTCTTGCTTCTAACAAATCATTTAAAAGGTCTGTTTTTGTTCTGTAAACACCCTGATCTTCAAACAAAGAATTGAAAAGGCCATTTTCAACTTTGAGCATAATTGGCTCTACATGCTTGAAAGTCAATCTTCTTCTAATCAACCTAATATCTCTATAATAACATCTAAGAATCCATTTTTGAAGTCTTTCTGCTACTTTCACCGTAATATCATGTGTCACAAATGGATTCCCGTCACGATCTCCTCCTGGCCAAAAACCAACTTTGAGTAATCCTGGGTTATCCCATTCATGAAGAGGAATTTCAAGTCTATTCAATAATCTTGTAAGGATATCAGGGATACTTTTATAAAAAACATTAGTCAAAAACCAAATCAAACTGACTGCTTCATCTAATGGGGATGGCTTATCTTTATTGATAAATCCAGTTTTCCCCAATTGCTGAAGCAAAAGGTTGATGTTTCCCAAGTCATTATTTTTTATTGCAGTTTCGAGGTCGGTAATGATACCCAATACATTACCAGGGTAGAATTGTGTAGGGTGAGCAGTAAGGGTTAGCCTAACAGAAAAATTCTTAAGTTTCTCTATCAAAGCTTCTTTTTTCTTATCATTCTCAACTCGATTAATTAAAGCTGCAACACTTCCCTTTCCTTTCAAATCATGGATTTTGTCAAATGCGGCATCTTCTATGGAATCAAAAAGTACTACCTGCCTTTCAACATATTGCACCATTTTGAAAAGAAGATTATGTCGATCATCCTCAGATTGACTTCCCATCAGCTCATCAAAAAAGTTTCTTATAATCTCTTTAGGAGTTTTATCTTTTTGATATCCTTCTTCACATTTACTCGCCAAAATCGGCAAGAGTGTTCCTGTTCTATTAATATCACTAAATGGCAAGTCCAAAAAAAGACTATTGTAGATTGTAAATCTTTTGGCTACTTCAGTTTGATAATTATTCTTCAACATTTTTTAGGTTTAAGGTTTGAGAATTGTGAATTTAATCATTTTTATATTTTTTTCATAAAAACAAGCCTAAAAATGCCATACTCATACTAAAATAGACAATTATTTGACTTATTATTTAAAAATAATAGCTTTCATTAACTTAATTAGATTAACAAAAAGGTTTGCTTTAATGTGAATGGTAAAAATAACTTCGCCTTTTTTCGTAATTTAGGATTTTTAACCCTGAAAAAGAAATCACCAGTAAGCATGATACTAGCCATTCTTTCAGGATTCATTGTCGCATCAATGATTCCTCTTTTAAGCAAATTTATTAGAGAAAAAGGATCCATTTTGATTCCTTTTCTTCCTTTGGCTTTATTTATCTACTTCTTAAGTTTTATACCTCAAGTTAGTCGGGGACAATCCGCAGATTTCTTTTATAACTGGGTTCCTAGCTTTGGGATTGACTTGTCATTTAAGCTTGATGGTTTATCACTTTTATTCACATTATTAATTACAGGAATAGGCACGCTTGTCTTTTTTTACACTTTCAGTTATCTCAAAGGTCACCCTTACTTAGAGAGATTTTATGGGTATTTAAGCATGTTTATGGCCTCCATGCTTGGTTTAGTTTTGTCAGATAATGTCCTTACTTTATTTATTTTTTGGGAACTGACGAGTATTAGCTCTTTTTTCCTTATTGGATTTAATAATGAGGATCCAAAATCAAGAAAGTCGGCTTTGTTAGCACTTAGCATCACCGGGTTAGGAGGACTTTTCTTGCTTGCGGCTGTGGTTTTGTTGGGTTATGTAGGAGGAACGTATTCTATTCAAGAATTACTTTCTCAATCTGAGATCTTAAAATCATCTGCAAATTACAATTGGATCATCTTTCTTTTGTTTATAGCCGCATTTACTAAGTCAGCTCAATTCCCATTTCATTTTTGGCTTCCAGGAGCCATGAAAGCTCCAACCCCGGTGAGCACCTACTTACACTCTGCGACTATGGTCAAAGCGGGGATCTATCTCTTAGCTAGATTTACTCCAGTACTAGGAGGAACTGTGGAGTGGAATACGACATTAATTATCGTCGGTGCAATCACGATGGTTTATGCCGCTATTCATTCTCTTTTTAGATTAGATATGAAAGGGATTTTAGCTTACTCCACCATTTCTGCTTTAGGAATTTTAGTATTCTTAATTGGGTTGGGAACGGAAGATGCATTGCTTGCAGCAGGAGTATTTATTCTAGTCCATGCTTTGTACAAAGCCACACTTTTCCTTGTTACTGGGATAGTAGATCATGAAACAGGTTCACGAGATGTCACCATACTTTCCGGATTACGAAAAGTGATGATGCCTGTTGCAATTGCTGCATTTTTAGCAGCACTTTCTAACGCTGGAGCACCACCCTTCTTTGGTTTTGTAGGAAAAGACCTCATTTATGAAGCTACTTTGCATTTTGGGGATTGGGCTTATGTACTAACAGGAGCAGCTATTGTTACCAATATTTGTTTGCTTTTTGCTGGCCTTTTGGCTGGTCTAAAGCCATTTTCAGGGTCTCTTCCACAGCAATTTGAAAAGGTGCATTTGCCTCATTTTACCATGTGGGTTCCTCCACTGATTTTGGCTATTTTGGGACTTATCTTCGGGATATTCCCATCATTGATAGAAAAAAGTTTGATCCAGCCATTATTTACCAGCTTGGTAAATAATGACACCATTATCCACCTAAAGCTTTGGCATGGTTTCAATATCATCTTAGGCTTGAGTGCACTTACTTTAGCATTTGGTTTTTTACTTTATTGGAGATTAAAACCTTCGAATAGCTTACTAAAAAAGACCTTCAAGTTTGAGATTATTTCCCCTAAAATCTTGGCAGAGCAATTAGCAAATCTTTTCTCTAGCTTTGCAAAACTTTGGACAGGATTCTTTCAAAATGGTTATTTAAGGAATTATGTCATCACTATCTTAGGTTTTATGACAATTTTATTAGCCTATAGGCTATATCAAGGAGTTAACATTTATGTAGATCTTGCAGAACTGACGAATGTGACACTATATGAAGGGATTGTAGTTTTTATCATGGCTGGTTCGATTATTTTTACAGTCTTTTCAAAATCCAGATTGGTAGCAGTAGCTTCGCTAGGGGTGATAGGATATTCAATTTGTTTGATATTTCTATTTTACTCAGCACCTGATCTTGCCATGACTCAATTTTCCATAGATACCTTGACAGTGATTTTATTTGTGCTGGTCATCTATAATTTACCCAAATACAAATCATTCTCTAGGAGAAGTATAAGAATAAGAGATGGTATAGTTTCAATATTCTTTGGATCCCTCATCGCATTATTAACCTTAGAGGTTTTATCAGAACCACTGAATAGAGCTACTTCAAAATATTATGCTGAAAATGCATACATCCTTGCCAAAGGTAAAAATGTAGTAAATGTGATTTTAGTGGATTTTAGAGGTTTTGATACGATTGTTGAAATTACTGTCTTGGTGATCGCAGCGATTGGAGTATTTAGTTTGTTGAAATTGAGGCTTAAAAGCATAGAAAAAGAATAATATGAAAACAATCATTTTCAAGACAGCGTCAACTTATCTTTTGCCTTTGTTGATTTTGTTTTCTGTATTTATACTACTCAGAGGTCATTATCTTCCAGGAGGTGGTTTTGTGGGTGGATTAATAGCCTCTATTGCATTTGTGATTCATTCATTTGCAAATGGACTTGAAAAAACAAAGAAAATCATCAAGTTTCACCCAGGGTTTTTGATGCCGATAGGCTTAGCCATTGCATTAGTAAGTGGTGCTGCACCATTACTAATAGGACAAAGTTTAATGACTGGATTATGGTTTGAAGAACCTATTGCAGTGATAGGGATGGTGGGTTCAGCTTTGTTTTTTGACACTGGAGTTTACCTAGTAGTCATTGGAGTTACATTAACAATTATTTTCACTATTACTGAGACAATTTAATATGGAATTATTATTAGTCATACTAATTGGTCTGCTCTATGCCGCAGGTATCTACATGATGCTCAGAAGAAGCATGGTGAAATTAATTTTAGGCTTGATTTTGCTTGGAAATGGAGCGAATATGCTCATTTTCCTCTTAGGTAGAATTGTGAAAGGAAAACCTCCTATCATTGACTCTGCTGAAAAAATGCTCACAGAAATATATGCTGACCCTGTTCCACAAGCTCTCATTCTCACTGCCATAGTAATTAGTTTTGGCTTACAATCCTTTGCAATTATCCTTGTCAAAAGAGCTTACAAAATCACTGATACTGATGATTTGGATGAATTGAATTCTACAGACGAAATTTATGAATAATCCTTATATCGTTTTACCTGTCCTATTCCAATTGTTTACAGCAGTATTGCTGTTGTTTTTCTGGTTTAGAGTCAATGCCCAAAGATTGATTACCATCATCTGTAGTTTTACTTCTGTTGGAATCGCCATTTGGTTATTTACCGAGGTTTATAATCATGGTATCCTTACCATGCAAGCGGGAGAATGGAAAGCTCCATTTGGGATCACATTTGTAGCAGATATTTTCAGTGCCACAATGGTTCTCTTGACCTCCTTTTCTGGTATGGCAGTAGCTGTTTTTGCAACTGGAAGTATTCGAAATGCCAGATTGAAATTTGGTTTTTTCCCGATCCTAAACTTCCTTTTGATGGGGCTTCATGGTGCATTTCTCACTGGAGACATTTTCAATCTTTATGTTTGGTTTGAGATTATCATAATTGCTTCATTTGTATTGATTACGATTGGAGGAGAAAAAGCACAAATAGAAGGTGCTATGAAATATGTCACCATGAATTTACTCGCTTCTGCTATTTTCCTGACAGCAATTGCGATTTTGTATGGAATGGCTGGAAGCTTGAACATGGCCGACCTTTCAGGACAAGTTGCCCAAATA
The DNA here is from genome assembly GCF_000265405.1 of Belliella baltica DSM 15883. Lineage (NCBI taxonomy): Bacteria > Pseudomonadati > Bacteroidota > Cytophagia > Cytophagales > Cyclobacteriaceae > Belliella > Belliella baltica. The sequence continues at coordinate 3,328,717 of NC_018010.1, forward strand.
GAAAATAGAGGACTTGTAAATGTGGTAGCAATTTTGTTTTTAGTTGGATTTGGAATCAAGTCAGCGATTTTCCCTTTATACTTTTGGTTGCCTGCTTCATATCACACACCACCACCTGCGATCTCAGCCATATTTGGCGGATTATTGACAAAAGTGGGTATTTACGCACTTTTGAGGATATTTACTTTAATATTTATTCCTGATCAATTTCTAAGTAATTTATTGATTGTGATGGCAGCTTTGACAATATTATCAGGAGGATTGGGAGCGATTTTGCAAGTGAATATGCGAAAGATTTTCTCTTACTTGATAGTTTGTCACATCGGGTTTATGCTCGCTGGATTAGGAATTTATACTGAATTAGCCATTTTAGGTGCAATTTTCTATTTAATTCATGACATCGTCGTTAAGACAAATCTTTTCCTAATCTCAGGTTTGATTTTCAAACTCAAAGGCACTTTGAACATAGAAAAACTTGGAGGGATTTATAAAAAATATCCAAAATATGCTTTATTGATGGCTATTTCTTTATTTTCTTTGGTTGGAATTCCACCACTCTCTGGTTTTTGGGCAAAAATATTTTTGATCCAAGGAGGTTTTGAAGAAAATCAATATACTTTGATTGGATTTATACTTTTGGGTAGCTTCCTAACTCTTTGGGTAATTGCTAAAATTTGGTCAGAAGTGTTTTGGAAAAAATCCGTTGATTTACCAAAAAAAATAAATGTTAAATACTTCAGTGAATTGGCACCCTTCAAACAATGGGCAATGCTACTTCCCATAGTTTTTTTGACACTAATTACACTTTATATTGGACTTGCTGCGGAACATATAATTATACTTAGCAAACAGATTTCTTATGAATTGATGAACCCTTCAACTTATATTGAAGCAGTTTTAGGACCTCAAATTGACACACCATGATAAAAGCTAGATTCTTAAGTAATCTTTTACTTTCCTTGATTTGGGTAGCGATCACTGGGACTTTTTCTCTAGAAAATTTCTTGTTTGGTTTTGCTCTAAGCTTCTTCCTTTTATGGTTGACCTCGACTAATAGGAGGCAAAACAAATATTTCAATAAGGTTCCTAAATTATTTGGCTTTATCTTCTTCTTTTTATACGAACTTGTAAAAGCTAATATTGAAGTAGCCTACGAGGTAATTACTCCTAAATATTCCATGGAGCCAGGAATTGTAAAGATTCCACTAGACGCAAAATCAGATATGGAAATCACACTCCTAGCAAATCTAATTACTTTGACACCCGGTACATTGAGTTTAGGTGTTTCAGATGATAGAACAGTACTTTATGTTCATACCATGTATGTGAAGGACAAAGAAGAGTTCATTGACGGTATCAAAAATGGGTTTGAGAAAAGATTATTAGATATTTTACGATGAGCACTTACGACTATTTATATTATATCATTTTGCCAGTTTTAAGCATTTCTGTATTTATCATCTTCATTAGGTTTTTGATGGGACCTCGCTTATCTGATCGAGTGGTCGCTCTAGACCTATTATTGACAACAGGAATTGGCATCATCGCAGTGTACAGCATAATTACCAATCAGCCTACTTTTTTGGATATTGCAATGATTTTGGCTTTAATTGCCTTCTTGGGAACAGTTGCTTTTGCTTATTATTTAGAAAAAAGAGAAAAAAATGACTGATATCATCATAATTACCTTAAGTACTTTAGGAACAGTTTTTATCCTTTTGGCAGCAATAGGTGTAGTAAAAATGCCTGATTTATATTTGAGAATTTCTGTAACAACTAAAGCTGCCACATTGGGTATTGGTTTGATTTTGATTTCTGCGGCATTTTATTTCAACGATCCATCAATCACTGCTCGAGTTATAGCTATTATCGTTTTTATGCTACTTACAGCTCCTGTTGGAGCGCATATGATAGGAAGAGCATCATACTTCACAGGTGTAAAAATGTGGCACAAGTCCAAAATCGATGAATTGGAGGGTCAATATGATCCAAAAACTCACAAACTATATAGTAAGGATCAAAAAATAGAAGAAAATAAAGTAGATGACATTTCAAAAGGATAATAGATGAAAAAATACAGCCTTCCATTTCTAGGACTTATCCTTGGAGTTGTTTTGTTCGTGGCTTGCGATGATGAGCCATCTGAGGAAATCTTTGAATCAAGCCATCAATTTCTAATTGGAAGCTATACTAGTTCTGAAGAAGAGGGTATCGGTTTCTTAGAATTTGACCCTTTGACCAATGCTGCAAATATTAAAGTTATAGGCTCAAACATTACAAACCCCTCTTTTTTAACACTGAATAAAAAGCAGGATCTTCTTTTTACAGTAGAAGAAATAGCTGGAGAAAATGGTGGAAGAGTAAAATCATTTGGATTCAATAAAGGTGATAAAGAATTAACTTTAATAAGTATGGAAAATACGCTTGGAGATCATCCATGCTATTTGACTCTTGACCCAAACGAACAATTTTTAGTGGTAGGAAATTATTCAGGAGGTAACTTTTCCACATTTAGAATCGATTCTGGTCAGCTTACTCATGTACAAACCATCGAGCACGAAGGAAAAAGCATTATCCAATCAAGACAGGAAAAACCACATATTCACAGCCTAGTTTTCCATCCTGGTGGTGAGAAAATGTTTGTCAGTGATCTTGGAACAGATAAAATATATATCTATGATTTCAATCCAAATTATGCTGTACCATTTCAGCCGGCTGCTATTCCTTACTTCGAAGTAGAAGCTGGATCAGGGCCAAGGCACTTAATTTTCAATGAAAAAGGTGACAGATTCTATTTAATCCATGAACTCACAGCGGAACTAGGGGTATATGCTTATGAAAATGAAGAAATCAACTTATTAAGTACGGTTTCATTGACGCATCCACAATTTCAAGGGACTGTAGGTGCAGCAGAAGTAAAGCTATCTCAGGATGGAAAATATATTTATGCTTCAAATCGAGGAGAGGCTAATGAGATATCTGTATATGAAAAAGATCTAAACGATAAGTTGATTCTTGTTCAAAGGATTTCTACTCAAGGTGTTTCTCCACGAAATTTTAACTTCAGCAATGATGGATCAACTTTTATTGTAGGAAATCAAGAATCAAATGAGATTGGAATTTTTGATATCAATCAAAAAACTGGAATGATCGGAGATATCATACAAAAAGTGGCTTTCCCAAAACCAGCTTACATATTGCCTTTGAAATAATTTCAAATTGAGATTGACCAAATAATTTGGTGAAAATCATAAGTAAAGCAGAATCGAATTAATATAAATTAATGTCAATCCAGAAAATAACCGAAAAATATTTTCTCCTTTTGTTTTTATTGTAAAAAGTAATCGTACCTTTGAGCCATTAAATAATCAATACAATTACAATATCATGAACACAGGAAAAGTAAAATTTTTTAATGAGTCCAAAGGATTCGGTTTTATCGTAGACGATGAATCTTCTAAAGAGTATTTTGTACACATCTCAGGATTAGTTGACGAAATTAGAGAAGACGACGAAGTTACTTTCGACCTTAAAGAAGGAAGAAAAGGACTTAACGCTGTGAATGTAAAGTTAGCTTAACATATAACATTGACAAATCTTAAAAGCGGTTCAAACGAAAGTTTGAGCCGCTTTTTTTATATCCCCCATTTAGCTTTTTGATCATATACTAAGTATCCACTTTCTATTATGAGCGGCGAGTTGATATTATTATGATAGAGTTGTCCTGTCCCAAGACCTTGTGGTAAAATAGTATCAAAAGTAGCGGTAAATTGAGCTATTGCATTCAAACCAACATTGCTTTCTAGTGCCGAAGTCATCCACCAAGAAATATTCAAACTTTGAGCTATTTCTATCCACTCTTTCGTTTCTCTAAATCCACCAAGAAGCGTTGGCTTTAAAATGATATATTGTGGATTGATTTGTTTGAGAAGTTGAGTTTTATTCTTTAAACCAAAAATCCCAATCAACTCCTCATCTAAAGCTATTGGAACAGGTGTCTTTTTACATAAATCAGACATTTTCAAAATTTGTCCCTGTCTAATAGGCTGCTCAATGCTATGTAAATCAAAATCCATTAATTTATTAAGCTTTTGTAAGGCTTCTTCGGGAGCAAATGCTCCATTAGCATCTACTCGCAAGGTAATTTGATTCTTATCAAACTTACTTCTGATATATGCTAGTAGATCACATTCTTGTTCAAAATCAATTGCTCCAATTTTCATTTTAATGCAATCATATCCTTCCTGAAGCTTCCTATCAATTTGCTCTAGCATAAAATCCTTCTCCCCCATCCAAATCAATCCATTGATTGGGATTGCTTCTCTTTGGGAAACGAACTTTGAGTCGAAAATCAATCTTTTTCCTTTATTTGAATAGTCTAAAAGTGCTGATTCAAATGCAAATCGAATACTTGGTAAGGATTCAGGAATATTGATTTTTACAAAATCAAATATCTCCTCCTGACTCAATTCAACTTCTAGATTTGATAATTCTTTGCAAATTTGATTCAACTTAGACTCAAAGTCTGGCAAATCATCTAAGCTCAACTTAGGCAGAGGACCAGCCTCTCCTATACCAAAAATGAAGGGGGCATTATTAGATTTTACTATCACAAAGTAGGTTTCTTTTTGCTTTAAAACTCCTCTTGAAGTTCCAGCATCAAACTTAAAATCCAAAATGTGCTTTTTACACTCGAAAAATAACCTTTTTATTTTATTCATATCAGTTTCAACATTTTCAACAACTAAACAAGTTTTATAATCAAGGGTTCGAACAATGCCCAATTTTTATGTTTTATATTTGCAAGCCAAATCAAAAGCCTTAGACTTTATGAATCTTTCAACTGCTATAGCCGAACTGAAACTTTCAGATTACGAATATACTTTACCCGAAGAAAAAATAGCCAAATTTCCACTTGAAAAAAGAGATGCTTCCAAACTACTGCATTTCAAAGATGGGAAAATCGAACACCTGCAATTTGCTCAACTTCCTGATTTGGTGCCAGTAGGAAGCTTAATGGTATTCAACAACACTAAAGTAATTCCTGCAAGACTAATTTTTCAAAGGAGCACCGGTGCCAAAATTGAAATATTCTTGCTCAAGCCCATAGCTCCGACTACGGTGATCAACGAAGTCATGATCAAAACGGAGACAGTTTCTTGGGAATGCATGATTGGGAATCTAAAAAAATGGAAAACAGATGAAATTCTTTCAGGAGAAGTTATCTATCAAAACAAAATCATCAAGCTCAATGCTTCTTTAATAGATCAAGAAAATAGAATAGTAAAATTCACCTGGGATGCAGAAGTGCCTTTTGTTTCAATTGTCGAAGCCTCTGGAGAAGTCCCATTACCCCCATATTTAAATAGAAAACCAACAGAAGAAGATCGACCTCGCTATCAAACAGTCTATTCGAAAAATGAAGGCGCAGTAGCAGCTCCAACTGCTGGACTACACTTCACCGACAAGGTTCTTCAAAAACTCGCTGCAAATAAAGTGAAAGAGGAGTTTTTAACTCTCCATGTAGGTGCAGGAACTTTTCAGCCTATAAAAACTGAAACTATAACAGCACATAACATGCATAGCGAACAAGTTGTTGTAAGCATCTCTACAATCCAAAATATTACCGAGCATACGCAGCAATTAATCGCAGTAGGCACTACTTCAATGCGATCCCTAGAAAGTTTATATTGGTTTGGAGTAAAACTACTTAGAGAAGAAGGTCATGAATTTCTAATTCCTAAACTCTACCCCTACCAAGATTTCGATCAACTTCCTACAAGGAAAGAAAGCTTTGAGACAATCCTGACTTTCATGAAAAAAAATAATCTAAGTGAAATCACAGGAAGTACTGAAATATTCATCATGCCAGGCTATAATTTCAAAGTTTGTGACGGACTAGTAACTAATTTCCATCAACCTGGATCAACGCTAATTTTGCTAATAGCAGCTTTTACTAAAAAATATTGGAAGCAGATCTACAAAGAGGCACTTGAAAATGACTATCGATTTCTAAGCTATGGAGACAGCAGCTTACTGTGGTGTGAGAAAGGCTGATTAATAATCAGCACTTCCAGCACCTAACTTAATAATACCTCTTGTAAGATTTTGATAATACGTCCTTCCTACTGGAACCACGTCCTTTCCAACTGTCAATTCTCTTGGATTGATTGATATGATTTCTTCTAATCTTACAATGTAACTTTAATGAATCCGCATAAAATCATTTAGAGGAAGAACTGATTCAAAATCTTTCAGAATATTCCTCAAAGAATAAACGCTTGTGCGAGTTACCAAAGTAGTATAGTTGCCATCACCTTTCATCCAAAGAATATCTTCGAACTTTACCTTCACTAGACTTCCCTTACTACGAACAAAAATGGCATCTTTAATTAACAATTCACTTTCTAATTCATCTTCCATTTCAGAAGTGTGACCATTTCCGTTGGAATTATAACTTTTTAGTAATTCTTTCATTTGACCAATTGATTAATGATAAATGACTAGCAAACAGAAACTGAACAGGATATTTCACTAGTGTCCTTTTAACATTCTGTTTGATAATAAGTTTTGAAAAAGTTTAAGAAAGCCTGTCTGAATTGAAATTAGGTAACTACTCAGGTACATTATTTACTGACCGATATTCAAGTATTTGGAGTCTTGTTGCCCTCTGTGGTGTATTGATGCGTATTTGTATGTGAATGTACGAAAATCAGCTTTAAAGTTGGTTTATCCACATTTTTTTGTGGGGAAAAACAGCGTGGATTATTGGTATTCATGGGATTATGTGCTGATATTCAGGAAACATTTCTATAGTATATTGGACCACAGGGATACGCTTATTCAGGAACTGATCAAGATGAACCTCCAGCTTATGGAGCAGGTCAAGTCTTTAAAATCTAGGGTATCCGATTTGGAAAATGAGCTTGCCCGTTACCGTAATCCCAAAAACAGCCGCAACAGCTCGGTTCCCCCTTCAAAAGACGAGAACCGCCCCAAAAAAAATCAGAGTCTCCGTCAGGATACAGGGCGCAAAACCGGCGGTCAGCCTGGACACAAAGGCCATACCCTTGAAATGACATCCTCCCCGGACATAATAGAAAACCACATCCCTTTATTCTGTACCTGCTGTGGTGGTGATCTGTCGGCGGTTCCAGCAGAACTGTCCTCCAAAAGACAGGTCCTGGATCTTCCTGTGATTAAAGTGGTATGTACCGAGCATAGAATCTTTTCCAAAAACTGTTCCTGTGGAGAAAAGATCAGTGGGTCATTCCCTGACAATATCAATGCCCCCATACAGTACGGGAGCGGTGTTGAAACCATTGTCGGTTATCTGCATGCCAGACAGTATGTTCCCTATAGAAGGATGAAAGAACTTCTCAGGGACTGCTTCGGTATTAATCTCAGCGAGGGGAGTATCGATAACATTATCGGTAGGTTTGCCCGCAAGTCTGCACCAATATATGCAAAGATAAAGACGGCAGTCTCTAAAAGTCCTGTGATAGGAGCTGACGAGACTGGGGCTAAAGTGGATGGAAACAAACAGTGGGTCTGGACTTATCAGACCGAGGAACTCACCCTGTTAGCTATATCTGAATCACGTGGACTTAAGGCGATGAATACACATTTTCCCGATGGGTTCGGAAAGGCAGTATTGTGCCACGATGCATGGAGGGCATACTTCAACTATTCGGAAAACCTGCACCAGCTCTGTTGTGCACATCTGCTTAGGGAGCTCAACTACATTGTTGAACGCTATAAATCTAAATGGGCTGACAGCCTTAGGGCCCTGTTCAGGGAAGCTATCTCACTGAAGAGAAAACTCAAAAAACTACCAGATCCAGAGAATAGCAGGAGTATTGCTTCCATTGAAGAGAAGATGGATAACCTACTCGCCCAACCTGTAGAGTCAAAACATAAAGAAGCAGTATCCCTACAAAAAAGACTCCTGAAATACAGAAAGTCACTTTTTACTTTTCTCTATCACCAAAAAGTACCACCGGATAACAATGCCTCTGAAAGAGCCATACGCAACATCAAGGTGAAACAAAAAATATCAGGACAGTTCAAATCCAACAATGGAGCTGAAAACTTCTGTGTTATAAGATCCGTCGTGGATACCCTGATCAAACGTTCGGGAAATATCTTAGAAAATCTAAATCATATAGCTAATTTACAACCTGAGTAGTTACGAAATTAGAAATAAAAAAACCAGGCGAAAAATTTCACCTGGGTTTAAAATATCACGATAACATTATGAAAAACTGTCTTAATCAAACTCGTTAACTTTTCTGGCATTTTCACGAATCACCATATCAAGTTCTTGAGCTAATGGCTTTAAATACGAGAAGTACTTGGTGTTTTCTGCATCCAATTGTTTTTTATCTATTAGGTCCAACAAGCCCAACATGGATGAAAGTGGTGACCTTAAAAGATGGGATTGGATATAAGCAACTTCTCTTAGCACTTTATTTTTTTCTTCAACTCTTTTGAATTCTAATTTCTTTTCCTCAATGTTTTTATTCGCATAAACAAAACCAATTACTTTTTTATCTGAATTGAATAATGGGAAAAATTTATGTTCAAACCAAAGTTCTTTGCCTGTTCTACTGTTTATCACCTCTTTTTCGTATGTGATAGACTTACCAGAAAATACAGTTTCTAAATCTTTTAAAAATTGCTCCTCCAAACCAGATAAGAGATAGGGTAAAAAATCATCTTTTTCTTTTAATTCCTTCTTAAAATGTGATTTGACCAGTTTTTTAGCATTTTCATTAAATGAAAGAATATTTAACTCTAAATCTACCAAAAAATAACTTTCGTCTGCGTGTTCTAAGATAGATTTTAAATTCATCTGTGCTTCGAAAACAGCCAATTCATTCATTTTATCTTTTGTAATATCTTTCATTATCACATGCATTTCTTCATGCTGACAAACGATAAATACCTTAAACCACCTCTCCAAATCTACTCTTCTCTCTTCAAAAACAATAATTTCGTTCTCTTCTCTAGCCTTTTTAAACTGTAAGGCCGATTGATGCAATTTGTTATTTGGATAGACATGCCAAATTGTCTTTTTCAAAAGTGAATTGCTACACTTACCAAAAAACTTCTGGGCAGCATCGTTTACAAAAGTGATCTCCCATTGTTCATTTAACTTGAAGTAAATATTCTCAATAATGCTTAAATCAAAACCTGACTTTTTATAAATCTCTTCAATCTCACTCTTTCCTGTCGCATCATTGCTAAATTCATAACCGATACCTAATACCCCTTCTATATCCCCTTCATCAGACTTCAGAATTGAAAATTCCCAATTCAGCTTCTTTTGATTAGACAGATTCAAAAAAACCTGTTTGCTTTTATTTGGAGTCTCTAATAAATCAGATAATAAAAATTCAAAAAGTCCATGGTCTTCTTTGTCCAAAAAGTTTGAAAAATTATGAATGTAAAATTCTTTCTTAAAAAGCGGAAACTCCATTTCAAATTTCTTTCCAATAAAATTGACCTGTCCATTCACATCCAATCCCACCACATAAAGCTGTGTAGAGTTGATCAAATAATCGGGAATCATTTTGTCAATTACAGGACTCATTTGAATATCTTTGGTCTTACCAAATGTTGGAGTAAACAAATATTTTTCTACTTTCTTCAAGTATTTGATTGCAAGATAAAATAATTTAATCGAAAAATAAAAATTTGTAAATCATTAATTATCAAAATTTTATAACTTTTTTATTGGTAAAAATAACGATTCATTTTGAATTTATAAAAATCCTTTTCCTAGTAGAAAAAATGGTTTTTACATTAATTGTGAATTTTACAGCATCATCTTTAAATCTTCCGTTAGATTCAAATATGTATCAAAATCATCAGCAAATGAAAAACCTTTTGATTCTTCTTTTCCTTTTTACCTTTTCAGTTCATTTTAATTATGGACAAAAAGTCCATGCGGTAGAATATGAAAATCAGGCAGATATCAAGGTGTTTGTCGTCCAATATGAAAATCAAGCAGACCTAAAAGTATTCAAAGTAAATTATGAAAATCAAGCTGATGGAAACGAAGGAAAATGGTTTTTTACAAATTATCCAAATCAAGCCAAAAAGAAAGTGTTCTTCGTGAAATATCAAAATCAAGCAGATATAAAAGTCTTTTTTGTAAAATACCAAAATCAAGCTGGATGGCTAAATAGAGCTAAAATGCATCTTTTATATTAGGGCAGCTAAGCATTCCTAAACATATTACGCTTTCTTCACAAATTCGCTTTTCAATGCCATAGAGCCGAAGCCTTCAATCTTACAATCAATATTATGGTCACCTTCGACTAATCGGATGTTTTTCACTTTTGTCCCTGCTTTAATCGATTTTGGCGCTCCTTTGACAGGCAAATCTTTTACAACAACTACAGCATCGCCATCTTGTAAAACTGCTCCATTTGCATCTTTCACAACAAAAGCTTCTTCAGGTTGCTCAATTTTCCATTCAAAACCACATTCAGGACAAGTTAGTCCATTTTCTGTTTCATATCCGTAAGGAGAATTGCATGATGGGCAGTTGGGGATTTTTTCCATAAGACAAAGATAATTATTCTAAATCCAAATCTGTTAATTTCATTAGTCAGGAATCTTGCATAATTTTTATAGATGAAATGGTAACTTTACTAGATCAAGAAAAATTGATCCATCATGAGTGTTTCACAAAGATATATTTCAGAATTAGAACAAATTTCCAAGGAGGTGAAAAGTAGTTTTTCAAGTCTTTCAAAGGAAGTACTTTATCAAAAACCTGATCCAAAAAAATGGAGCATCGCAGAAAATCTAGAACATATCATTGTTTTGAATAGCAGCTATTTCCCCATATTCCAGAGACTTAAAAATGGAAACCTAAACAATGCTTTTGTCTCAAAAATTTCGTTTTTCTCAAGAGTTATTGGAGACATGATTTTTAAATCTGTTTCTGATGGAGGAAAAAGAAAAGTAAAAACTTTCCCACTTTGGGAACCACAGCTTAATTCTGAGAAAGAGTCTGAAATTTTAGAGAAATTTTCCCAACATCAAATAGAGTTAGCGGAATGGATAAAGGAGTTAAACCCATTCATTGAAAAGAAAACAATCATTCACTCTCCAGCTAATAAACTAATTGTATACGCATTGGATAAAGCATTTGAAATCATCATAGCGCATGAAAAAAGACATTTGGATCAGGCAAAAAACGTACTAATTCAAATTCAAAACTGAATAAAAAACCCTCAGCTCTTGTGAACTGAGGGTTTCAATTTTTCAGAATATAAATTTTATAATCCTTTAAGACCTTCTTTTGCCAAATTGAAATTCGGCTCTAAAGCCAATGCTTCCTCAAAAGCTTTTCTTGCATCCTCCTTACTTCCTTGCTCAATATAAACTAAGCCTTTCAAATTGAATGCTGCTGCTTTCATGCTTACTTCTTGCGTTTCATTATTTTCAATAGGGAAACCTAATTTTTGCTCAGCAGATTTGGTATTTTTCACAATCATATTGATAGAATTCAAGGCTTCTTCATGCTTTTTAAGAGAATACTGTAAGTAGGCAGTTTTATAAAGCGAAAAAATATCATCTGTCAAAAGGTGTAACCTTTCAAATTGAGTCAAAGCCCTATCCAATGCACCAATTTGTTCCAAAGAATATGCAGCAACTTCCAAAGCTTCAATACTTCTATCATTTACCTGTAACACATCTAGCGCTGCCAAAGCAGCCCCACTGAACTGATTACTTTCAAAATAAAGCGTTGCCAAAAGTTCGCCGTACCTAGAATTAGTCGGATTTCTTTCAATCAATCCAATTAAGGTCATTCTTGCTACAGCAAGGTCATTATATCTTAATGCCAATTGATAAACGCGTTGATCTCTTTCATTTTTTTCACGAAGTGTTTCCACCCCAGGAGTAGCCGCATCTTGCGCGAAAGATGATGAAATCGATAAAGTCAAGATGACTAGGAGTAATTTAATTTTGTTCATAATGTGATTTATTTGCTTTTCAGCCCTCTTTTTTCTGCTAAACGGTATAATAACTGTAAAGCTTCTTCTTTATTGTTTTGAATTTGTCCCTCAAGAATTGCTTCTTTTATATCTTCTTTGAGCTCACCAATGATTTTTGAAGGTTCGAGATCAAAAATAGACATAATTTCTTCTCCTGAAACAGGCGGCTGAAAATTTCTTACATGATCTTTTTCTTCTACCTCCAAAATTCTCTGCTCAACCTTATCAAAATTGGCCAGATACTTCTGAACCTTGTTGTTGTTTTTGGATGTGACATCTGCTCTACAGAGCTTCATCAAATCATCAACATCATCTCCGGCGTCAAAAAGCAATCTTCTCACAGCTGAATCTGTTACCTTATCACTTACAAGTGCAATTGGCCTTAGATGAAGGCGAACTAATTTTTGAACATACTTCATACGCTCGTCCATGGGCAATTTCAGCCTTCTGAAAATCGAAGGAGTCATCCTAGCGCCTTTATCTTCATGTCCATGAAAAGTCCATCCTACTTTTTGATTGAAACGTTTGGTGACAGGCTTGGCAATATCATGCATGATTGCTGCCCAACGTAACCAAAGGTCATCTGTAAAAACAGTTATATTATCCAACACTTGAAGCGTGTGATAAAAATTATCTTTATGTGATTTATCTCCTACAGAATCTACACCTTGCAGTTCAACCATTTCTGGAAAAAATTGATGTAACAATTTACTAGCGAAAAGAAGCTTAAAACCATAAGATGGTTTTTCTGCCAAGATTATTTTATTCAATTCGTCAATAATTCTTTCACCAGAAATGATGCGCAGTCTCTCTGCATTTTGAATCAATCCGTCAAATGTATCAGCATCAATATCAAAATTCAATTGTGTAGCAAATCGAATAGCTCGCATCATTCTCAAAGGATCGTCAGAAAAAGTAATATTTGAATCCGTTGGAGTTTTGATAATTTTTCTTTTGATATCTTTCAGACCATTAAAAGGATCAATTAATTCTCCAAATCGAGATTCATTGAGGCAGATCGCCATTGCATTGATGGTAAAATCTCTTCTTTCTTGATCTTCCTGTAAAGTACCATCTTCCACAAGTGGTTTTCTGGAATCAGTTCGATAAGATTCTTTTCTTGCTCCTACAAATTCTAATTCGTAATCATCTAGCTTAATCATCGCTGTTCCAAAGTTCTTAAAAACCGAAAGTGGAACATGCTTTCCAAAGCTCTCCGAAACTTGAGTCGCTAATGCTATTCCTGAACCTACACAAACAAAATCCAGATCCTTACAAGGTCTTCCCATTATCAAATCTCGGACATAACCACCTACAACATAGGTCTCTAAACCCATTGTATCAGCAATTTTTCCAACTTGACGAAAAATAGGAAGTGTATCTAACTGTACTTTGAAGTTCATGCTTTAATAATTTTCACATCTCCATCAGGACTCAAAAACATCTCTTTGACATCTGGGCCAAAAAGAGGAAATCTTTCCTTTGTTTCAAAATCCGCATTTCCATCTTCTTTTTCTTGATAAATAACAGGCTGACCAAAAGCAAAAAGCACCTTATTCCAAAAGTCATTTCTAATCATGGCAAATTTAATATTCCCATCTACTTTTGGGCATTTTTGAAGCACTCGATTGACGGGACTATGGTAAATTGTCGCCTTTGTAGCGTATTCAACAATATCTAAAGAAACCTCGGAGAATTGTTCGGTTACAGATCTGATTTGAAATAAATCGAAAAGTAAAAATATTCCATTTGAAGAATCAACTTCTTCATTCCACCTTGATGGCGTAATCAATTCTAAAATCTTTCCATTTCCCTCTTTGATCGACACCCGACCATTAGATTTAATATATTTGGCTACCTCTGTATTTTCCACTTTTATCAAAATTTCTCCAAAAATACGGGAGATTATCAAGAAATGGGGTGGAATTTAAGAAAATATGAGAACGAGCTCAATTAATCTTCATTATTCAAGCCCAAAATAAAATCAACAGCTAGTTGTGCATGCAACTGAGTTGTAGTAATCAAAGGGAATACTGTTTCCTCTTGCTTGATCAAAAGAGGTAATTCTGTGCAACCCATAATCATTCCCTCGGCGCCTTTATGAGCCAATAAGGACATCTGTTTTTCATAAAAACTCTTAGCCTCTTTTGTAAATTTCCCTAAAGTCAGCTCTTTGGAAACATAATAATGTGATTGATCCAAGTAATCTGATTCAGGTATGATGATTTTGATTCCGTAATGCTTTTTCAAAAATCCTGGAATAAAATCTCCAGTCATAGTAGGTTTATTTCCAAGCAATCCAAGAGTATTTAATCCAAGCTTTTGAGCCTCCTTGCCTATTGCTTCAGCGATGTGTAAGATTGGAATGTTGATTTGTGGCTGCACAATTTCATATACCATGTGAGGAGTATTTGCGCAAATAATGATCGCCTCTGCGCCTGCTTGCTCGAGCTTTTGTGCTACATCTAAATATTTGGCTATGATTTTATTTTTATTTTGCTCTCGCATCAGTTGGATATTGATACTGTGCAAGATCAGAGGAGGGTTTTGATCTTCGCCAATAACCTCACCTACCAATTCATTGATCAACCTGTAATATTCTATTGTGGAATGCCAAGAGGTACCACCTATCATACCGAGTGTTTTCATAAAAATGAATTTCGTGATTTTCTCCAAATATTTAAGTGACAAAACACACCTAAAAATAAAATGATCATGTAATATACTTTTGAGATTCATATTCTTCACCAAATCCAAAAAAGCGGTTTTACATGAATTCAATATTATCGATCGAATATCTTTGAATCAAGCGATTTGAAAACACTCTACCAAAAATTCTACTTAAAGCTTTTTTCAAAAGATCACCTTCCAAGTGGATTATTTCCCTACCTTTGTATCCCATAGGAATCACAATAAATATACATCCGCACTATTCTTATGGCATCATCCACCAAATTTATCTTTATTACAGGAGGTGTAACCTCTTCTTTGGGAAAAGGCATCATTGCAGCATCATTGGCTAAATTATTACAAGCAAAGGGCTTCTCTGTTACCATCCAAAAATTCGATCCTTATCTTAATATTGATCCAGGAACACTCAATCCTTATGAACATGGAGAGTGTTACGTCACAGAAGATGGAGCAGAGACAGATCTAGACCTCGGTCATTATGAAAGATTTCTTGATACTCCTACCTCTCAAGCTAATAATATCACAACCGGTAGAATTTACAACAATGTAATCACCAAAGAAAGAAAAGGAGAATACCTTGGAAAGACAGTCCAAGTAATTCCACATATCACGGATGAAATCAAAAGAAATTTTTTCAAACTAGGTGAAGAAGGTAATTACGATGTAGTCATCACAGAAATAGGCGGATGCGTAGGTGACATTGAATCTTTACCATTTATTGAGGCAGTAAGACAAGCGAAATGGGATTTGGGTCAGAATAATTTCTTAGTGATCCACCTTACGCTAATTCCATACCTCGCTGCTGCAAAAGAATTAAAAACAAAGCCAACGCAGCATTCTGTAAAGCAACTATTAGAAGCTGGTATCCAACCTGATATTTTGGTTTGCAGAACAGAATATTCTTTGCCTCAAGAGGTCAAAAAGAAACTGGCGCTATTTTGCAATGTTCAATTGAATTGTGTGATAGAAGCCATGGATGCGGATACTATCTACGATGTTCCGCTTTTGATGAAAAAAGAGAAGTTGGACGAAAGGGTAATGAGCAAACTGAAGTTAACTTCAAAAAGCAACACAGACCTTGAGCAATGGAAAGATTTTCTTGGCAAATTAAAAAATCCAACACAAGAAGTAAATATTGGTCTTGTAGGAAAATATGTCTCATTACCAGATGCTTATAAATCTATAATTGAAGCTTTCATTCATGCTGGTGCAGTTTTAGAATGCAAAGTAAATCTTACATTAATCTCCTCGGAAGAACTATCAGCAGACTCAATTCCGAAAAAACTAGAAAATCTTGACGGTGTAGTCGTTGCTCCAGGTTTTGGAGAGCGTGGTTTAGAAGGAAAAATAGAGGCGGTAAGGTTTGTAAGAGAAAATAATATTCCATTTTTCGGAATTTGTTTGGGAATGCAAGTTGCTGTAATCGAGTTTGCTAGAAACGTATTGGGATTGAAAAATGCCAATAGTACAGAGATGGATCTGAACACTTCAGATCCTGTAATTGGTCTCATGGAAGACCAAAAAAACATACAGATAATGGGAGGAACCATGCGTCTAGGTTCTTATACTTGTGAACTAAAAAAAGGGACAAAAGCCTATCAAGCTTATGGAAAAAGCAAAATTCAAGAAAGGCACAGACATAGATACGAGTTCAACAACGCCTACCTTTCAAAAATGGAGGCAGCCGGTATGGTCGCATCCGGAATCAATCCTGAGACACAGCTTGTTGAGATTATAGAAATCAAAGATCATCCTTGGTTCGTAGGTGCACAATTCCATCCTGAATACAAAAGTACAGTCTTAACACCCCATCCGCTTTTCGTTAGATTTATTAAAGCGACCATAGAAAACAAAAAGACAAAATAAATCCTTCTATATTTGTCAAAATTGCGTGGTAACCCAAAGGAATATTTCGGAATAAGTTTTCGATTTTATCCTTTGTGTTACCTTTGCTTTTAATTAGAAAGTTTAATTTAAAATTATGGATAAAAACCAAGCGACAGGACTGATCCTTTTCGCCGCAGTGATACTGGTATATTCGATTTTCTTTGCCAGTTCTCCTGAATTGCCGACTCAAGAGCCAACAGGAGAAGTCATAAGTTCCGTTCAGGAAAATTCTACACAGGCAATTGCCACAGAAGTAGAAGAAGTAGATAGTCTTCAAGATCTAAAAGCCCAAATCCAATATGGTGTTTTTGCACCTTTGGTGAAAGGCAATGAAGCTGAAGTAACTTTAGAAAACGACAAAATGATTGTCACCTTTTCAACCAAAGGTGCAGAAATAAAAAAAGTTGTTCTTAAAGAATACAATTCTTGGGATCAAAGACCATTGGTATTGATGGATGATGAAAGTTCAAACCTTTCCTATCAATTAAACACCACAAAAGGTCCCCTAAGCTTAAATGAATTTTTCTTTGAAGCAAGTTCTAGCGCAACTGAAGTGGATGGCATATCTATCTCCAAAGTAGAGTTCACTGCGCAAACTGCATCAGGAAAAATAACAAGGTCATACTCTCTTCCAGAAGATTCTTATGTTTTAGCAAATAACTTGGAAATCTCCGGTTTGACTTCACAATTGGTAGATTCTAATATCAATGTTCTTTGGGATGCCAAGCTTATCAAACAAGAAGAAGATATAGAAGAATCAAGAAGAAAATCAAACATCAACTTCTACACTTCTGCACAGGATTACGATTATCTAAGTTTGACATCTGATGAAGCTTCCGAGCAAGTTTCTGAACCACTAAAATGGATTTCATTCAGTCAGCGTTTTTTCACTGCTGGTATCATTGCAGAAAATCAATTCAACTCTGCAAGTCTGGAGCAAATTACTCCTAAAGACACACTTTCAGTAAAGAATATGAAGGCAACGATTGCTTTACCACTTACTGAAGGAAAAGCCGATTTGAGTTATTATTTTGGTCCAAACAAATACAAAACTCTTAAGAAAATCACACCAGGTTTTGAAAATAACGTGGACATGGGATATTTCTTTGTGAGTTGGGTGAACAAATACATTATCGTCAACTTATTTGTATTTCTTGAAAAGTTCTTTAGCAATTACGGGATTATCATTATTATCATAGTCTTAATTATTAAAGCTGCTCTTTTCCCATTGACCTACAAATCTTACGTAGGCATGGCTAAAATGAGGGTAATCAAGCCAGAAATTGATGAATTAAAAGAGAAATACAAAGACGATCCAACCAAGCAGCAACAAGAACAAATGAAACTGTTTGGCCAACTGGGAGTAAGCCCGATTTCAGGTTGTCTTCCAATGCTCTTGCAAATGCCATTCTTGTTTGCGATGTTCTTCTTTTTCCCGAACTCTATCGAAATGAGACAAGAGTCATTCCTTTGGGCACATGATTTATCTACTTATGACACTTTCTTCAAACTTCCATTCACTATCCCATTCTATGGGTCTCACGTTAGTTTGTTCACCTTATTGATGACCGTCTCTCAAATTGCTTATACTCATTTCAACAACCAACTTACAGCTGCACAAGGACCAATGAAAAATTTGGGATACATCATGCCAATCGGCTTTATGTTTATCCTAAACTCCTACCCTGCTGCATTGAGTTTCTACTACTTTGTATCTAACATGGTGACTTTCGGTCAACAAGCATTGATCAAACTCTTTGTTGATGACAAAAAAATCAGAGAAAAAGTAGAAGCGAGCAAAGTAAAAAATGCGAATAAGAAAAAATCAAAATTTCAGCAAAAATTGGAAGATGCAATGAAAGCTGCAGAAGCCAATAAAAAGAAAAAATGATAGGTAATCTACAAAGGGAGAATTATTAAAATGTAAAAAAAGGAGTTGGTCAAACCAGCTCCTTTTTTCTTTATCTATGAAAGGTAATGACATTAAGCTTTAATTTCCAAAAGGTTAGCACTATCCACAGGGCACTGTGGAAAACAAATCATTTTGAGTAAAAATATAAATGATATATTTGTACTAACCTGAAAATTAAACACCATTAAGATGATTCAACTTACTTATTATGGACATTCGTCCTTTTTAGTAGAAATCAACGGGAAGAAACTTCTTTTTGATCCCTTTATCAGACCTAATGAAAAAGCATCAGATATATCAATTGCAGAAATTAAAGCAGATTATGTTTTAATCTCTCACGGACATGAAGACCATGTTGCTGATGCAGAAGAAATCACCAAAAATTCAAATGCTATGTTGATTTCTAATTTTGAAATTGCTTCTTGGTTTGCGAAAAAAGGAGTAGAAAAATATCATCCAATGAATCAAGGAGGTTCTAAGGTATTTGATTTTGGAAAACTCAAATATGTGAACGCGATTCACAGTAGTACACTGCCTGACGGGAGTTCAGGAGGACAGGCTGGCGGTTTTGTAGTTCAACACGAGGAAGGTTGTTTTTATTTTGCTGGTGATACTGCTCTAACTTTCGATATGAAGTTATTAGATGCAGAGTTCAATCTTGATTTTGCAATCTTACCAATAGGTGATAATTTCACTATGGGAATTGATGATGCTATCCGTGCAGCTGATTTTGTAGGAACAGATAGAATCATAGGTATGCACTATGATACTTTTCCATATATAGAAATTGACCTTGATGCTGCAAAAAAAGCTGCATCAGAAGCCAAAAAAGAATTGATTTTGCTTAATATTGGAGAATCTATTACCCTTTGAATCTAGAGAATGGGAAAAGTAATTGCTATTGCAAACCAAAAAGGCGGAGTTGGTAAAACTACTACTGCCATGAACCTAGCTGCAAGTTTGGCAGTCTTGGAATATAAAACTCTGGTCATTGACGCAGATCCTCAGGCCAATACAACTTCTGGTCTAGGACAAGACCCAAAAGAAGTTGATACCAGTATTTACGAATGCATGGTTGACGGAATTGATATTGAGACGATCATTCACAAAACTGATATGGAATACCTAGATTTGGTTCCTTCACATATCGACTTGGTGGGTGCTGAAGTAGAAATGATCAATTTAGATAACCGAGAGGAAAAAATGAAGTCCGTCATTTCTGTTGTTAAAGAAAAATATGACTTCATCATCATTGATTGTTCTCCATCATTGGGTTTGATCACGATCAATGCCCTCACAGCGGCAAATTCAATTATCATTCCTGTTCAATGCGAATATTTCGCTTTGGAAGGTTTGGGGAAATTATTGAACACAATTAAAATCATTCAAACTCGATTGAATCCTGACTTGGAAATCGAAGGTATTTTGCTGACCATGTATGATGTTAGACTGAGATTATCTAACCAAGTAGTGGACGAGGTAAGAATGCATTTCAAAGATTTAGTTTTTAAGACCATCATCCCGAGAAACGTCAGATTAAGTGAGTCACCAAGTTTTGGTTTACCAGTAATTGCCTTTGATGCAGATGGTAAAGGAGCTGTTGCCTATTTGAATTTGGCTCACGAGATTGCTGCAAAAAATGGAATGGAAAAAGTAAATTGATAAAGCGATATGGCTGATAAAAAACCTACACAAAAGAAGAATGCATTAGGAAGAGGACTGGGTGCTTTATTGCAAGATTCGCCGGAAAAAAAACAAAAACAAGACTTAATTCCAGCAGCCTCCTCAGCTGGAATTTATGAAATTCCTTTATCAACCATTCAAGTCAATCCTTATCAACCAAGGACACATTTTGACAAAGATGCGTTACAAGAGCTATCAGAGTCAATCCTTGTTCAAGGAATCATTCAGCCAATCACTGTTCGTAAGCTTGCTGATGATGAATATCAGTTGATTTCTGGAGAGCGTCGTTTCCAAGCTTCCAAACTTGCAGGATTGGAGAAAATCCCTGCTTATGTTAGAACTGCCAATGACCAGCAAATGCTAGAAATGGCATTGATAGAAAACATTCAGAGGGAAAATCTAAATGCACTTGAAATAGCCCATTCTTATCAAAGATTACTTGCAGAGTGTAATCTGAAGCAAGAAGAACTTGGTGATAGAGTAGGAAAAAACAGAACGACTGTCAATAACTATTTGAGGTTACTCAAACTTCCGCCAGATATTCAAGCAGGAATCAGAGATCAAGTGATTTCAATGGGACATGCGCGTGCTTTGATCAATATTGAAGACATCGATAAGCAGCTGGCTATTTTCAAAAAAACTGTGACTGAGGAACTCAGCGTAAGAAAGGTTGAAGCTCTTGTCAAAGCGCTTAATAACGAGGACGAAGAATCAGAGAACAAAAAAGCACCTGCTTTAGATCCTGTAAGGAAATATGAAATTGGAAAAATCCAGCAAAGGTTAGCCAATCATTTTGGATCTAAAGTTCAACTAAAGGCAAATGAAAAGAATAAAGGTGAAATAAAAATCCCTTTTGGTTCTGCTTCAGACTTGAATAGAATTCTAGAAATATTGGAGATCATATAATTGTGAGTCCACAACAAATTCATCTTCGCTTGAATAAATCAATCTTAGCAATGGTTCTTAAAGGAGCCCTTACTGTTTTTGTTTTATTAGCTATTTCTTTTAGCCAAGCTTATTCTCAGATTAAAGGTGATACGATTACAGTAGAAATCAACGAAAAGCTACCAAAAGACCCTAGAATAGCAACAATATTGTCTGCCGTATTTCCAGGTGCTGGGCAAGTGTACAATGAAAAGGTCTGGAAACTTCCAATTATTTATGGAGGAATTGCAACCAACCTCTATTTTATCGAATTCAATAATCGAAGATATCAGCTATTCAGAGAAGAATTGCGAAAATTTGATAATGATGACCCTGCATTAAGCTTTCCTAACCTTAATAGAGAAGCTTTGGTAAGAAATGTAGACTTTTGGAGGAGAAATAGAGATTTAAACTTCGTTGTATTTGGGCTTATTTATGCCTTAAATATTGTAGATGCACAGGTAGACGCACATTTGTCTGGATTCGATATCAGTGATGATATCAGTTTGATATACGAACCTTCCTATGAAACATTGACTGCAGGTGGGCAACTTGTCGGTGTTTCTTTAAAATTAAAATTTTAAATCATGAATATCTTAATATTAGGCTACGGGAAAATGGGTAAAATCATCAGCGAAATAGCTGAATCCAGAGGCCATAGCATTGCAGGAAAAATCAATATTGATAATCGAAATGAATTGGATAATATAGATCCAAAGAATATTGATGTTGCAATAGAGTTTTCTCAACCTGAAGCTGCAGTGGAAAACATTAAATGGGCCATTTCAAAAGGGATTCCCATTGTGTCAGGTACCACAGGTTGGCTTGACCAAAAGCCAGCTATCGAAAAGCTAACACTTGAAAATAACGGTACATTCTTCTACGCTTCTAACTATAGCATAGGAGTTAATGTCTTTTTCAAGGTAAATGAATTTCTTGCCAAATTGATGGGAGAGCAATTAGACTATCAAGTTAGTATGGAAGAAGTGCATCATACCGAGAAGAAAGATGCTCCTAGTGGTACTGCAATAACTTTAGCTGAAGGAATTATCAAAAATATTCCAAAGCTTAATAAGTGGGAATTGTCCGAAAATATGAACGGAAACGAACACGCACTCCCTATCACTGCAAAGAGAATTGACCCTGCTCCAGGTACCCATATTGTACGCTACCGTTCAGAAATCGATGATATTGAAATAAGTCATACTGCGCACAGCAGAAAGGGTTTTGCCCTTGGCTCAGTTTTAGTATCTGAGTGGATTATTGACAAAAAAGGTGTGCTATCAATGGACGATTTCCTATCTTTCTAAAATTTTTGACCAACATGACTAAAGAAAAAAAGAAAAAATCAGCAACAAGAGAATGGGTAGATGCCTTAGTGTTTGCTGTTATTGCAGCGAGTTTGATTAGATGGCTATTACTCGAGCCATTTACGATTCCTACTGGCTCTATGGAAAAATCACTTCTCGTAGGTGATTTCCTTTTTGTAAGCAAGATGCATTATGGAACTAGAATTCCTAAAACTCCTCTTCAAGTGCCGCTGACACATCAAAAAATCTGGGGCACAGATTTAAAATCTTACTCAGACGCAATTGAACTTCCATATTTTAGACTCCCAGGATTCACTTCTATCAAAAGAAATGATGTTGTCGTATTTAATTATCCCGCTGAATACGAATATCCAGTGGATCTAAAAACTAACTATATCAAAAGAGCTGTTGCAGTTCCAGGAGATATATTAGAAATCAAAAAAGGACAAGTGTACATCAATGGAGAATTGGGAGATAATCCTGAAAAAATGCAATTTACCTATGATGTTTTAACTGATAAAAATCTTTCCATTGAATTTTTTGAAGACTACGGAATAGATAGGGACAGCTTTTATCCATTTAGCAATGGTGTTGGGTACATGGTATCAGCTACAGACGAAATGGTTGAAAACCTGAAAAAATCTCCTGCTATAAAAAATGTAACAAAAAGATTAGAAAGAGAAGACATGGGGGAATCAAAAATATTTCCCGATGGCGCTTACTTTGGTTGGAACAGAGATAATTGGGGCCCTATGGAAATACCTGGAGAAGGAACTACCATTCAAATCAATGAAGAAACTATGGCTAAATATGCCTTTACTATTGAAAAGTATGAAGGCTTAGACAATATGGAAGTACGAGACAATAAGTTGTTCATAGATGGTCAGCAAGTGAATAGTTACACCTTCAAGCAAAATTATTATTTCATGATGGGAGACAATAGACATGATTCCTTGGACTCAAGGTATTGGGGTTTTGTTCCAGAAGATCATGTTGTAGGAAAAGCTTGGTTCTTATGGCTCTCTTTGGATAAGCATAAATCTATGTTTAGCAAAATCCGCTGGAACCGATTCTTCAATGGAATTGACTAATAATTTCTAAAGTCATTTTACTATCAAAAAAAAAGATTGCTGATCTCTCAGCAATCTTTTTTTGTTTCCAGGTGAATCTAGCATTTAACTAATTGTAGAACCATTGGCAGTGCTGGCGCCTGGTTCAAGAAGTCTTAGACTACCATCTTTATCTTCTGCCATCAAAATCATCCCTTCCGAATCAATCCCCATCATTTTTCTAGGAGCCAGATTGATTAGCATAGTCACTTGTTTTCCTAGCAAATCCTCAGGTTTAAAATATTCAGCAACACCACTCAAAACAGTTCTAATCCCTAAACCAGTATCAACTGTCAACTTCAAAAGCTTCTTTGATTTGGGCATTGGTTCAGCAGTCAATACTTTAACCACACGCATGTCTAATTTTGCAAAATCATCATAGGATATGATATCTTTCATGGGTACAACTGCCGCATTATCCATTTCATTTTTCTTCTTGGCTTCCAAAAGTTTATTTACTTGCGCTTCTACTACATCATCTTCAATTTTCTCAAATAGCAAAGAAGCTGGATTGATCTGATCACCTGCTATTAGCAGATCAAACTCTCCTGAATTTCGCCATGTTAAGCCTTTTAAATTGAACATATCGAATATTTTCTCAGAAGTAAATGGCAAGAATGGCTCCGCAACTATTGCTAGATTTGAACCAATATTTAAAGCAATATTCAAAATCGTTCCCGTGCGTTCTTTATTTTCCTTGATAGTTTTCCAAGGTTCTGTATCAGCTAAGTATTTATTTCCCAATCTAGCGAAATCCATCACATACGAAAGTGCTTCTCTGAATCTATAGCGCTCAATCGAAGCTGCGATTTTGTCAGGAAAAGCCTTCAGTGCATCCAAGACCTCCTGATCGTAAGGAGAAAGTGTACTTTTCGCTGGAACAACTCCATCAAAAAACTTATGTGTCAAGACCACCGCTCTATTCACAAAATTACCATAAACAGCAACCAACTCTGAATTATTTCTTCCTTGGAAATCCTTCCAAGTAAAGTCATTATCCTTAGTTTCTGGTGCATTAGCAGTCAATACGTAACGCAAAACATCTTGCTTGCCAGGAAATTCCTCTAAATATTCGTGTAGCCAAACTGCCCAATTTCTAGAGGTGGAAATTTTATCACCCTCCAAATTCAAGAATTCATTGGCAGGAACATTATCTGGTAAAATGTATTCTCCGTGAGTTTTAAGAATAGCTGGAAAAATGATACAATGAAACACAATGTTATCTTTTCCAATAAAATGAACCAATTTGGTATCCTTATCTTTCCAATAAGGTTGCCAATCTATGCCTTTCTCATTTGCCCATTCTTTAGTCGTGGAAATGTAGCCAATTGGTGCATCAAACCAAACATAAAGCACTTTCCCGTCGGCTCCTTCCACAGGCACAGGGATTCCCCAGTCCAAATCCCTAGTCATCGATCGCGCTTGCAAGCCATCTCCTGCTTCTAGCCAAGAGCGACATTGACCCAAAACATTATTTTTCCAATCTTCTTTATGATCTTCTAAAATCCATTTTTGCAGAAACTTTGTGTATCTAGCCAAATCCAAAAACCAATGTTTAGTCTCTTTTAATACAGGTGTATTTCCACTCAATTTTGATTTTGGATTAATCAATTCTGTAGGGCTTAGTGAGCTTCCACATTTTTCACATTGATCGCCATATGCACCATCATGACCACATTTTGGACATGTTCCTTCTATATATCTGTCTGCCAAAAATTGTCCTGCTTCTTCATCGAAATACTGCTCTGTAGATTGCTCCAAAAACTCGCCTTTGTCATACAGGTCTTTGAAAAATCCCGAGGCAGTCTCATGATGTATCGGTGCCGAAGTTCTAGAATAGTGATCAAAATTAATCCCAAAAGATTTAAAGCTCTCTTTCATCATCTCGTGATATCTATCCACGACTTCTTGAGGAGTAATTCCTTCCTTTTTAGCTTTGATTGTAATCGCTACGCCATGCTCATCTGAGCCACAAACGTAGGCCACATCTTTTCCAAGTGAACGAAGGTATCTCACATAAATATCAGATGGTATATAGCAACCCGCCAAATGTCCAATATGAAGTGGCCCATTGGCGTAAGGAAGTGCAGAAGTAACTGTATATCTTTTAAATTCTTTGTTATTCATATTTGTAAAGATAGAAATTATGGAAAGTATTTGGGAGAAAAGAAACTATAATCAGGACCTTTGGAATTCTTCTCTAGCCTCTTCCGTCAAGATCCCTTGATAGATTATTTGAATCGTTTGATCAAATATTTCAGAGGTGTTTAAATTCATTCTTTCACGCATTTCCAAAGGGAATTGAGCGAGAAATTTAGGGTCAATTAAGCTTTGAATGGCAGAGGCATATACAAGTACAATCATTGTTTTATTGATATTAGGTGCCACCTGTCCCTTTTCAATCCCCTCTTCAATCAATTTTTGAAATCTCAAATAGGCCGAATCCCTTACATAATCTTGTAAACCAATCCAAATTTCTGGTGCATGATCTCTTAAATCTTCCAACAATTCTGGATTGATTGGAGCTAAGTCAGCAGCAACAATGGATAAAAAGGATTTTAATTTTGCAGTAAAAGAGATATGTCTATTTTTGAAAAGAGACTCCACTTTAATAGAGAGCTTGTTTTTAAGCAATTCAAAAGAAGCAGCTAGAAGTTCTAATTTTCCCGGAAAATATTTGTAGAGCGTTTTTTTGCTCATCGCCAATTCTTGAGAAATATCATCCATAGTAGTATTCTTATAGCCTTGCTTCAAAAACAGCTTATAAGAAACATCTAAAATTTTTGACTCTATATCGGTTTTTTTACTCATTTTTCTTGAATAGGGAGCAAAGATATACATTCCGATTTATTTACCTTCCCAAATTCCAAACTTAGTCTATCACAAAAGCTTTGTGCTTTCATAAGCAAAGCTTAATTTGTTTAGGCTTCGTAAAACATCTAGGAATAAGTAATCAATTTTAAAGATTAAAAATTTATCGATTGACCTTAATATTAAAAATTCTTTTATTTTACTTGAACAAATTTATTTTGAGGACTTATACTAAATTGCTTTAAAAATTATAACTAAAGAATAGTTTGTTAATTTAATACAAAAAAACTCAATGAAATCAACCGAAATAAAATATAATGTACAGCACCTAATTGATAACTTCTCGAAAGAAGAATTTGTCTTTGAATTATTGGTTGCCTACGGCATTTCTAAAACATCTGTAACACGACTTAAAAAAGGGGATTACAATTTATCAAAGGTTGATGGAGAGCTACTTTATAAAAAGAAAATTTTCTTTAAAGTTGAAAAGTCTGACAAACTGTTAAGTAGTATTGAAAAAATTTCTAATGAAGAGAGGATTTTAAAGCATCAGCCTAGATTTATTATTGTTACTGATTATAAGCAATTAGTGGCTAAGGATTTAAAAGTAAATAAACTTCCTTTAGACATAAAACTAACTGAGTTACCTAACTATTTTGATTTCTTTTTGCCACTGGCAGGTAGCGAAGTTTACAATGCCTCCAACAACAATGAAGCCGACAGAAATGCTTCGTACAAAATGGCTTCTTTGTATGATTTATTGATTGAAGAAAACCCAACGATTTACAATTCAAAGTCCAGCATACACAATCTTAATATTTTCCTATCTCGTTTGTTATTTTGCTTCTTTGCTGAGGATACTGAGATATTTGAGCAAGACAGTATTTTTACAAACACTTTAGCCCAACATACAGCAGAAAACGGAAAAGATACGCATACTTTTTTAGATGAATTATTTGACCGACTAAATAAGGCGGACACTGAGCTTGCCGAAGTGCCTGACTTTTTAGCCAAATTCCCTTATGTAAATGGTGGCTTGTTCGGTCAAAAAATAAATTCACCTGTATTTAATTTCAAAGCAAGAAAGACATTACTTGAACTTGGCGATTTAAATTGGAAAGACATCAACCCGGATATTTTTGGGTCAATGATACAGGCGGTAGTAATTCCTGAATACAGAAGTGATTTAGGAATGCACTACACTTCTGTAGAAAACATAAAAAAACTGATAAAGCCTTTGTTTTTGGATGAATTATATGAAGCCTATGAAAATGCTAACACAATAAGCCAATTAAGATCACTTATCAAAAGAATTTCAAAAATCAAATTCTTTGACCCTGCTTGTGGTAGTGGCAATTTCTTAATTATCACTTACAAGGAAATTCGTTTATTAGAAATTAAGATTTTAGAAAAAATCACCGATTTAGAAGGCAATGCCCCAACCATCAAATGGACTTCTATACAACTCTCTCAATTTTACGGTATTGAGATAGATGATTTTGCCCACGAAATGGCAATACTCTCGCTTTGGTTGGCAGAACACCAAATGAACAAAGTATTTGAAGAACGCTTGTTTGATTACGGAAAATCAAAACCCATACTGCCTTTAAAAGAAGCGGGACAAATAACACAAGGGAATGCCACGAGAAGAAATTGGAATGAAGTATGCCCCATTACCGAAAAGGACGAAGTGTATGTAATTGGTAATCCACCTTATTTAGGAGCTCGTTTGCAAGATGCTGAACAGAAAAAAGATATGAAAATTGTATTCAATGGAAAGAATGGATACAACAATATGGATTATATCTCTTGTTGGTTCTTCAAAGCAAAGGACTATATAAAAGAATTTAATGCTAAATGTGCTTTTGTTACCACTAACTCAATCTGCCAAGGCGAACAAGTGGCTTTAATGTGGCCTACTATTCTTTCTGATAAGATTGAAATTGATTTTGCTTATCAATCATTTAAATGGACTAACAACGCCAAAGGTAATGCAGGTGTGACGGTAATTATTCTTGCTTTGAGAAATGTAAGTGATGAACCAAAATATCTGTTTATTGATAATTTTAAAAAATTAGCAAAAAACATTAATCCTTATTTAACAGACGCAACCAATATTATAGTAACAGGAAGAAGTAAACCACTTTCAAAATTTCCTGAAATAAGTTTTGGAAATATGGCTAATGATGGAGGTTATCTTTTATTAAGTGAAGAAGAAAAAGAAGAGCTAATAAATCAAAATCAAACTTCAGAAAAATTCATTAAACCATTTTTTGGAAGTTCAGAATATATAAGAGGTAATAAAAGGTTTTGTCTTTGGATTAAAAATGATCAATTAAAAGAAGCATACAAAATACCTGAAATTGCAAAAAGAATTGATAAAGTTGAAATTCACAGACTTAATAGTAATCGAAAAGCAACTCAAATATTAGCGGAAAACCCTAATCTTTTTGGAGAAATAAGGCATCAAAATTCAGATTCTTTATTGATACCAAGACACACTTCCGAAACAAGAGATTATATCCCAATTGGTTTTTTTGATTCAGAAACAATTATTGCGGACTCTGCAATGGCAATCTACCACGCTCAACCTTGGCTATTCGGAGTAGTAACCTCTCGTATGCATATGGTTTGGGTTAGAAATGTGGGTGGTAAATTAAAAACAGATTATCGCTATTCGGCAAAACTCTGCTATAACACTTTCCCCTTTCCAGACATCAACACCAAACAAAAGGAAAATTTAAACCTCTATGTTTTTGCCATTTTAGATGAGCGAGCCAAACACCCCAGCAAAACAATGGCACAATTATACAATCCAACCACAATGCCCAAAGGTTTGCTACAAGCCCATCAAGAGTTAGATACTGCCATAGAGCAATGTTACCGCTTGCAACCTTTTAAAAACGATACCGAACGCTTGGAGTATTTGTTTAAGCAATATGAAGAGATGTTGCAGAAGGACACGCTGTTTGCAAAAGTTAAAAAAACGAAGAAGAAATGAGTAAAAAGAAAGTTAATAAAGATAATGTATCAATTATTCGATCTTCCACAGCCGAGTATTTAACCTTTATTGCAGCAACAGGAGAAGGCGGTGTAGAAGCCATTTATGCTGATGAAAACATTTGGCTATCGCAAAAAATGATGGGAACGCTCTACAGCGTGAATGTAAGAACTGTTAACGAACATCTTAAAAAAATATTTAACGACAATGAATTACAAGAAGATTCAGTTATCCGGAAATTCCGGATAACTGCCTCTGATGGGAAAAACTACAACACACAGCATTATAATCTATCAGCTATTATTGCGGTAGGTTACAAAGTAAATTCTGAACGAGCCGTACAATTCAGAAAATGGGCAACACAAATTGTACAGGAGTTTACCATAAAAGGGTTTGCTATGGATGATGAGCGTCTAAAAAATGACGGCACTATTCTCGGTAAAAAATACTTTGATGAGCAACTTCAACGAATTAGGGAAATTCGCTTAAGTGAACGAAAATTTTATCAAAAAATCACTGATATTTACAGTACAGCCATTGATTATGATGTTACGGCAAATGCAACCAAACGTTTTTTTGCAACCGTACAAAATAAACTGCATTGGGCAATACACGGACAAACAGCGGCAGAAATAATTGTAAATAGAGCTGACCACCAAAAAGACAACATGGGCTTAACCTCTTGGCAAGATGCTCCGAAAGGTAAAATTCAAAAATTTGATGTGAGCGTAGCTAAAAACTATTTGTCCGAAAATGAAATGCAACAGCTTCAACGTTTAGTATCTGCATATTTAGATATTGCAGAAGATATGGCCATTCGTCAAATCCCAATGACTATGGAAGATTGGGAAAATCGTTTAAACAAATTTATAGCAGCTACCGACAGAGAGATATTACAAAATGCAGGCAAAGTAACTGCTGAAATTGCCAAAGCTCACTCAGAAAGTGAATTTGAAAAGTATAGAATTATACAAGATAGATTATTTGAAAGTGATTTTGATAAAATCATCAAAAATCAACTTCCGCCTAAAAAAGACTAAAAGATGCCAAATTTAGTACACGTAACATACAAACAAACAGGAAAAAGCAAAAGCACAAATGCCTTAGGAATGCGGGAAATGCAAGAAAAGGCATATGAAGGCAGGTCTGCACAATATTTATTGCTAAAAGCACCTCCAGCATCTGGTAAATCAAGGGCATTAATGTTTATTGCTTTAGATAAGTTAAAAAACCAAGGCATTAAAAAAGTAATAGTTGCCGTTCCTGAAAAATCTATTGGAGCATCTTTTGGGGCAACGGAACTTAAGGAATATGGCTTTTTTGCCGATTGGAATCCAAATCCAAAATATAATCTCTGTACACCAGGCGAAGAGAAGAGTAAAGTAACGGCATTTTTAAACTTTTTGGAATCTGACGAACAAATTTTGGTTTGTACACACGCTACATTACGTTTTGCTTTTGATGGTTTGGGTGTAAAAAAGTTGGACGATACTTTGGTAGCTATTGATGAATTTCACCACGTATCAGCAGAAGGCGACAATATATTAGGGCAAGTGCTAAAAAGCATTATGAAGAACTCAACCGCGCATATTGTAGCTATGACGGGCTCTTATTTTAGAGGAGATAACGTGCCTGTTTTGATGCCGGAAGATGAAGCAAAATTTACAAAAGTAACTTATTCTTATTACCAACAATTAAACGGCTACGAGTATTTAAAATCATTGGGCATTGGCTATCATTTTTATACAGGTAGGTATTTTAAAAAGAATCCTGAAACAGGAATATCTGCATTGGCAGAAATCATAGATGAAAACCAAAAAACGATCATTCACATACCCAGTGTCAACTCAGCTGAATCTTCAAAAGAAAAATACGAAGAAGTCAATCATATCATTGATGTTTTGGGGGAGCTAGAGTTCCAAGATGAAAAAACAGGCGTTTTGCATATTAAAAGCCACAAAACAGGCAAGATTTTGAAAGTAGCAGATTTAGTAAACGACAACCCAAGATCAAGAGATAAAATAAGTGCATATTTACGTGAAGTAAAATCAGTAGACGATATTGATATAATCATTGCATTAGGAATGGCGAAAGAAGGCTTTGATTGGCCTTATTGTCAACACGCTTTAACCATTGGCTACAGAGGTTCGCTAACGGAAATTATTCAGATAATCGGTAGGGCTACACGAGACAGCAATAATAAAATTCACGCACAATTCACAAACCTAATTGCTCAACCGGATGCACAAGATGATGATGTAAAACTTTCTGTAAATAATATGCTAAAAGCCATAACCGCTTCTTTACTAATGGAACAAGTTTTGGCTCCAAACTTCAAATTCAAATTAAAAAAAGACGAAGAGGATGAAGACGAAGAAGATGATAATACAATTAAAATTAGAGGTTTTAAATTACCTACTTCTCAAAGAGCTAAAGACATCATTGAAACAGATTTGAATGATTTAAAAGCAAAATTGTTGCAAGACCCTCAAATGCTTAAAGCTATGCCAGGCAATGTTGAGCCAGAAGTCATAAATACAGTTTTAATTCCTAAAATCATCCGAGAAATATATCCCGATTTAAGTGATGATGATGTAGAAGCTGTTAGACAACATGTAGTAGTCGATTCTGTAATAAAAAACAGTACCATTGAAGAACAAGGTGACATGAAGTTTATAAGAATGGCAGGCAGTTTTGTAAATATTGATAACATCCATATTGACCTTATAGATAGAATAAATCCATTTCAAAAAGCATTTGAAATCTTATCAAAATCGGTTACAACTCAAGTATTAAAACTAATTGACGAACATATTCAATCAACCAAAATTGAAATGACCGAAGAAGAAGCTGTAATTCAATGGTCTAAAGCTAAAGAATGGAAACAGCGAACAGGAGATTTCCCAAATATTAATTCGTTTGATCAAAAAGAGAAACGAATGGCTGAAGCGATACTATTTTTGAAAGAGTTACAAAGAAAAAGAAGTTTAAATGAGCAGTAAATTTAACATAAATGACGTTTTTAACGATCCTGAATTCAATTCAATTGAATACAATAAAAAGACTTCATTAGTTAAAACTGATAAGGAAAGATTAATTGATAAATTTGAAGAAATCAACATTTTTATCGATAAGAATGGCAGAGAACCATCACGTTCGAGTATGTCTGAATATCAATTGGTTGGTACATTGAAAAATTTCAGAGAAAATGAAGAACAAAAACAAATCCTTAAGCCTTATGACAGGCATAATTTATTAGGTCACGTAAAAATAACTAAGCCATCTATTGAAGATATTTTTGATGATAAAGATTTTAAAGAGCTAAACGAATCGAGTGATTTAGATATATTCAAATTCAATCACACACCAAGGCCAGAGGAAAGAGCCGAGGCTGATTTTGTTGCCCAACGTAAACCATTAAAAGAAAAAGAGTTTGAGAAATATGAATTGATGTTTCAAAAAGTTCATAAAGAAATTAAAGAAGGGAAAAGAAAGATTTTGCCATTTACGAACATTGAAAAAAACTTGCATGTTGGTGACTTTTATATAATGGATGGCATACTACTTTATTTGGAATCAGCGAATTTGAAAAAAGAAGAATGGGAGCAAAAATCAGGAAATAGAGTAAGAGTTGAAGGTAGAACAAGAACCATTTTCGAAAATGGCACTTACAGTAATATGCTCTATCGCTCTTTAGGCAAACAAATTCAAAAAAACGGAAAATTAATTACCAATACTTATGAGAAAATCGAACAAGATTTGTTTGTGAATACTGGGCTTGTAAAGGAAGAAGATATACAATCAGGTTGGATTTATGTATTAAAATCAAAATCAACTAACTCACAAATTGTAAATATTCAAGACTTATACAAAGTTGGTTTTGCAAGTAATTCCGTAGATGAAAGAATAAAAAATGCTAAGCACGAAGCTACCTATTTGTTTGCAGACGTTCAGAAAGTAGCGACATATAAAGTTTATAACAGAAACGCCGACAAATTAGAAAGCCTTTTACATAGATTTTTTGCCAATGCTTGTTTAGATATTGATTTATTTAATGAAAAAGGACAAAGACTAAATCCGAGAGAATGGTTTGTTGTTCCTTTTGACATAATCGAAGAAACAATCCAATTGATTTTAAATGAAAATATTGTGCATTACGAATACGACCCTTTGACAAAAAAAATTAAATTGAAATAACACAAAAATAATTTTTGCTAAAATTACTTCATCAAAGATTTCCTTTAAACAAAAAGCAATGACCCCAACGCAGGCCGAAGCAAGGATCGCTGAACTGACTCAGCAAATCAATCATTATAATTACCTCTATTATCAAGAAGATAAATCAGAAATATCAGATTTTGAATTTGATAAATTGTTAGAAGAATTGATTCATTTGGAAACTGAATTTCCTCAATTTTTGAAGGAAGATAGTCCTAGTCAGCGTGTCGGTGGTACGATTACTAAGGAGTTTGAAACTGCAGTTCATGAAACTCGCATGCTTTCCTTGGGCAACACCTACTCAGAGGAAGAACTTTTGGCATTTGATGAACGTGTCGCCAAAGGTCTTGAGCATAGAAATTTTGAGTATTTCTGTGAATTGAAATTTGACGGTGTTGCCATCAGTCTTGTTTATGAAAATGGAAAGTTATCAAGAGCTGTAACAAGAGGTGATGGCACAAGAGGTGATGTGGTTACAGAAAATATTAGAACAATAAGGAATATACCTTTGTCCGTTTTAGGTAGTAATATTCCTGAGAGATTTGAAGTTCGTGGTGAAATTTTTCTCCCAAGAAAAGAATTCGAAAAAATCAATACCGAAAGGTTAGCCAATGGAGAAGCACTTCTTGCAAACCCTAGAAATGCTGCTTCTGGGACAGTTAAAATGCAAGATAGTGCTGTTGTAGCCAAAAGGAGATTGAACTGCTATTTCTATCAATTGATCACAGATGATGAGGGGATTCAGCATCATGATCAGGCAATGACTATTTTAGAAAATTGGGGCTTCAATGTCTCTCCTACTTATGAAAAATGTAAATCGATTCAAGATGTTTTGGTTTTCATCGAAAAATGGAGAGAAAAAAGACACCAATTACCGCTAGATACAGATGGTGTGGTTTTGAAAGTCAATAGCTATGAACAAAGAATTGAATTGGGGTTTACAGCTAAAATTCCTCGTTGGGCTATCGCTTACAAATACCAAGCGGAGAGTGCAGAAAGTCAGCTACTTTCTATTACCTATCAAGTTGGTCGAACTGGTGCCATAACTCCGGTTGCAAATTTAACACCTGTCCAACTTGCAGGCACTACAGTAAAAAGAGCCTCTCTCCACAATGCAAACGAGATTGAGCGATTAGGATTACATGAAGGAGACACGGTATTTGTAGAAAAGGGTGGAGAAATTATTCCAAAGATTACTGCTGTTGCAATTGAAAAGCGAAAAAGTAATGCAAAAGCTATACAATATATTTCTACATGT
This sequence comes from Belliella baltica DSM 15883, assembly GCF_000265405.1. NCBI lineage: Bacteria > Pseudomonadati > Bacteroidota > Cytophagia > Cytophagales > Cyclobacteriaceae > Belliella > Belliella baltica. Next base: position 3,363,535 of record NC_018010.1, read on the forward strand.
CCTGAATGCGGATCATTATTAGAAAGAAAAGAAAGCGAAGCCAAGCATTATTGTCCAAATTCACAGAGCTGCCCTCCACAACTTCTTGGAAGGATCGAGCATTTTGTCCATAAAAGAGCAATGGATATAGACTCTTTGGGTACAGAGAGAATTCGTGCGCTGATCGATCAGGGGTATATCATTGACTTTGCAGATATATATGAACTAGAATTGAAGAAAGATGCACTGTTGGGATTGGAACTGAATCAAGATCAGTATCAAAAAACAGATGAAGGCATGCTATACATTGCACTTCATAAAGCATTGTTTTCATTAACAGAAGGAATTCCTCTTTCTTCAATTGTCAAATTTCTCGATGAAAACAAATCTAAAGCTCTTGGAGAAATCCTTAAAAGCTTCAAGGATTTTGTCAGAGAAAGCAAAAAGAAAGTTGCACAAAATATAGGCACCATTCAGCTTCTAGAGAACTTGCTTCTATCCTACCCTTTTCCCAAAATAGAAGATTATTTACCTGTTCCAATTGTACTTTCACTTCTAATTGGAAAGCAGGTAGGAATGAGTAAATTGAAAGAAGTAGCTTCTCGGAAAAGTACCCTTCATGGTATCATGCTTGAATTAAATATTGATTTAACTCAAGATCAAGAAGATAAAATCAAAAAACTCAAATCCAACACTTTCCAGGAAGGCGTGATTAGCAATATGCTGGAAGGAATCAAAGTTTCTAAATCTCAGCCTTTTGAAAAGGTTTTATTTGCTTTGGGAATTCGAAATATTGGAGAAAATACAGCTCAAATTTTAGCAAAAGCTTTCAAAAATATAGAAACTCTGAAGAATGCAAATAGTGAAAAATTACTTGAGATCAATGGAATTGGAGAGACCTTGGTGAATAGTCTTCATGAATTCTTTGCAGACAAAGAGAATCTCACAATCATAGATAGGCTAAAAGCACATGGTTTAAATTTTGAAATCGAAGAAGTAGAGCGAGTTTTGGAAAGCAATAAACTTGAAGGGATGAAAATTCTAGCTTCTGGAAAATTGAACCATTTCAAACGAGATGAAATTATAGATTTTATTGAAAGCAATGGAGGTCAATACATCAAATCTGTATCTAAAAATATCGACTTTATCATTGAAGGTGAAGATATGGGGCCAAGTAAAAAGGAAAAAGCAGTGAAACTTGGTGTGAAGTTGATTTCAGAAGAAGAGTTTATGATTATGGTAGGAAAAGAAATCTAAATATGGAGTTAATAAAAAGTTACTTTATCAAAAATCACCTTCAAAAGATTTCAAAAACAAAACAGGATAAAATCATCATACCAAATGAGATTTCATCTATTGCCATCATTGCAAATACTGAAGAAGAATTAAAAAGCTGTGAGGAAAGCCTTGCAGTGAACTTCGGTGAATCGGTAGAAATCTCCATTTATTACTTCTCAAAAAAAGACGAAGAATTTGGAATATCCTCCAAGGATTTCAACCTATTTGGTCAACCAAAAGAAAGAATTAAAAGGTTTTTAGAAAAAAAAGTAGATTTTATTTTGACACCTTCTTTAAACCTTAATCCTTATTTACTTTATTTGTTGCTCCATTCAAAAACTGGATTGAGAGTTGGATTTTGGTCACTTGAAAACAAAGAATTTCTAGATTTGATGTTAGATCAAAAAGAAAATAGTCTTAAAGAAAATATCCAAAATTTATTGGATTACTTGATAAAAATAAAAGCAGCATGTTAAACTTATTTGGTACAGGAGTAGCGTTGATCACCCCAATGAATGAAGATTTCAGCATTGATTTCATTGGTTTAGAAAAGTTGATCAATCATGTGATTGAAGGTGGTGCTGATTATTTGGTAGTGCAAGGCACCACTGGAGAATCAGCCACGATGACCAAAGAAGAGAAAAAACAAGTCTTGGCTGCTGCGATCAAAATCAATTCCAATAGATTGCCAATCGTCTATGGACTTGGAGGAAACAACACGACTGCAGTATTGGGAGAAATCAAGCAAACAGATTTCAGTGGTGTCGATGCAATCCTTTCTGTTTGTCCTTATTACAACAAACCTTCCCAAGCTGGAATCATTGCGCACTACTATGCCATCGCTGATGCAAGTCCTGTTCCAGTAGTGTTATACAATGTTCCTGGGAGAACGGTGACCAATATGACAGCTGCTACAACTTTGACCTTAGCGGATCATCCAAATATCATTGCGATGAAGGAAGCGAGCGGGAATTTAGAGCAGTGCATGACTATAGCAGCTCAAATGACAAAAGATTTCCTCTTGATCTCTGGAGATGATATGTTGACCACTGCTTTGCGCGCTATAGGTGGATCAGGTGTGATTTCTGTTTTAGCTAATGCCTATCCTTCAGTTTTCAAAACGATTTGCCATGGTAGCTTAGAAGAATCCCGAAATGCAACCTTTAGCTTACTCGATATCAATCCTTTGATGTATGAAGAAAGCAATCCAGTTGGTTTGAAATATTTGTTAAAGGAAATGAATATTTGTGGTGATGCCGTAAGGCTTCCATTAGTAAAGGCTTCAGAAAATCTCAGTAAAAAAATAAAAGCAGCAATGATTTAATCAATTCGCTAGATTAAAATCTTCTGAAATTCGAGATAGAATATCTTGATTCTTCTAGAATTGCAGAAAAACTCTTTTTAAGTAAATTTCTATCATGCAGCAGGCAATTTCACTTTTAGAACTCAATCAAATCATTCGAGATTCTCTTGAGAATAACTTATCACCAAGTTATTGGGTAATAGCAGAAATTGGAGAACTAAAGCTGGCTGCTGCTGGCCATGCATATTTGGAGTTGGTAGAAAAGAATGGTAATCAAGTAAAAGCAAAAATCAGAGCAAACATTTGGCAATATTCTTTTAGAACTATTGCAGGAAGATTTCAAGCAATTACTGGAAAAGAATTGAGAGCCGGCATGAAGGTGCTGGCACTTGCAACAGTAACATTTCATGAACTTTATGGAATCAGCTTGACTATCAAAGACATTGATCCAAATTATACTTTAGGAGAAAGAGCAAGGATTCGTCAGGAAATTATCGATAGACTCAGACAAGAAGGAATGATGGATCTCAACAAGCGCTTTGAGTTGCCTTCAGTCCCGCAGCGTGTTGCGGTTATAAGCAGTCAAACTGCTGCTGGATATGGAGATTTTGTCGAACAATTACAATCCAACCGATATGGTTATCAAGTGCATTTCAAACTTTTCCCAGCGACATTGCAAGGCTCTGAAGCTGCTAAAACAATGATAAAAGCTCTTGAGCAAATAGAAGATGATGCCCAAAAAACAGGATATGATATGGTCATCATCATCCGTGGTGGTGGGGCACAAATGGACTTGGACTGTTTTGATGATTATGATTTATCATTAGCCATTGCAAAATTTCCTATTGCAATTCTCACAGGAATAGGTCATGAAAGAGATGAAACTATTGCGGATTTGGTAGCACATACCAAGGTCAAAACTCCAACTGCAGCGGCTGAATTTATACTTTCTGGATTTTTGAGTTTTGAAGAAGGACTCTTAACTTCTATCAAAAAAATCGAAAAACAAGTTTCCCAAAAAATACTATGGGAAGATAGAATACTAAGTGATTTCACCTCCAAACTAAAGAATTTTAGTTCTCAAAAAATCAGTTTGGAAAAGCAGTCATTTGCTACAAAAGAAAAACAAATTCAAAATTTAGCTTTGAATAAGGTGAAGTTGGAGCATTTTCAATTAGAGAAGCTTTCTGAAAGCTTGCAAAAAGATCTCAAAAGTACAATTCAGAAGGAAAATCAAAATTTAGATTCTTTGGAAAAAGCCATCAAGAACCTTGACCCTCTATCAATTTTTGAAAAAGGATATTCAAGATCTGAAATAGATGGGAAACCAATTCATTCGACTAAAGTAAATGTAGGAATGGAAATGGTCACTATATCAAAGAATAGAAAAATCAAAAGTACAATTCAAGAAATTTCAGAATATGGAAAATGAAAATTTGAGTTACGATAAAGCTCTGGCAAGAATAGAAGAAATCGTAAATAAACTAGAAGCCGGCGAAGAAGGCATCGATCAATTATCAGAAATGGTCAAGGAAGCTGCAAAACTTGTTAGTTTTTGCAGAAATAAACTTCGAATGACTGAAGCTGAAATCAAAGAAGCTTTTGAAGATTAGTTTTAAATGACTATCCGCAGGCTCATTTGTGATCAATATAGATCTTGGTGTGCATGCGGACAATCATTATTAGTCCATTTATTATCAGTGCTTTAAATGAAATAAATCAATCATGTTTCCTTGGCTAGTGGCAATGAAAGCAAATAGAAATAATCTTCAAAAGCACTTTCTCAAATTTTTTATGAAGAATGCAGCATCAAAAATTTCCTTTCAATACTAACCATTAAGTTTTGATTGATACCTGGAACTCTTATGATAAAGTAGTCTTTGTTTCCTTTATTGACACATTCACCTACCATACCTTCCAATGCACCACCGACGATCTTAACTTGTTCCCCGGGTTCTATTTCAGAATTATCAGTTTCGACAGCTACACCTGTTTCAAGAATTCTTTTTATAGTATTGATTTCTTCCTGTCTTACAGTTGCATGTTCTCCAGCAAAATGAACAAACTTAACTGCTCCTGGAACTTGTAGAGTATTCCAAAGCTCTGATTTAGTAGTTTTTACAAAAAGGTAACCATTAAAAAGGGCTTTTTGAACTTTCTTTTTTCTGTCACTCCATTGTCTCAATTCTTCTACCATAGGAAGAAAAACTTCTAATCCTTTTTCTTCTAATCTTTGAGCTACTTTTTTTTCTGCTCGTGATGTGGTGTAGAGTACAAACCAATTTAATTCTCCCATAATGCGTATTTAATACAAAAATGTAAAATTAAAAACCCTTGAGATAATATCCCAAGGGTTTAAACATTTAAAACCATCAACCTTCATTAATCATGCTATTTCAATCTACGAATCAACATGTTTAATTTGTCTGCCAACAAATACATGACAGGCACGATTACTAACGTCAAGAAGGTCGCAAAGGTTAACCCAAATATTACTGTCCAAGCCATTGGTCCCCAAAAGGTCGCATTGTCTCCTCCAATGTAAAACTGTGGATCAAAATCTGTCAACATGGTCGCAAAATTGATATTCATTCCTATTGCCAATGGTATCAATCCAAGAACTGTTGTGATCGCTGTAAGCAACACTGGTCTTAACCTTGTTTTTCCTCCTTGAATTATACTGTCCAATAATTCCTCCATTGACAAAAATTCGTCCTCTTTCAAATTCAATTCTTCCCTTCTTCTTTCTCTAACCAGATTGGTATAATCTATCAAAACAATGGCATTGTTCACTACGACACCCGCCAAAGAAATAATCCCAATACCAGTCATAATCACAACAAAATCCATATTAAAAATCACAAGCCCTAGGAATACCCCAATAGTACTCAAGACTACGGATGCCATGATAATAAAAGGAGTCGTCACGGAGTTAAACTGTGCCACTATGATCAAGAATATCACAGATATTGCGATAAACAAAGCGCGCATCAAGAAAGCCGTCGATTTGGCTTGCTCTTCCTGTTCTCCTGTAAATTTCACTGTGATACCTTCACTCGTTTCATAGTTTGCTGTCAATTCTTTGAGTTTATCATTGATCTCTGTAGGATTATATCCGTCTGTTACATTGGAGAAAATTGAAATCACTTTATTCAAATCTTTTCTCTTTACAGAACCATAAGTCGATCCATATTCTAATGTAGCCACTGCAGAAATTGGTACTTCTTTTTGATTACCGAATTTATCTCTAAAGTTGATTTTCTTATTGATCAATGAAGACAAATCGTAACGGTATTCATCTTTCAATCTCAATTGAATCGGATAATCCTCTTCTCCATCTTTAAATTTAGAAACTTCAAGACCGAAGAGCGCTGTTCTCAATTCATTGGCAATAGAAGAGGTAGAAAGGCCAAATCTTCTTGCTTTTTCTCTGTCAATATTCAAGACAACTTCAGGACTTCCTAGTTCCAAATCAGTCTTCAATTCTTCGATACCTGGAATATTAGCAGATATCAAATATTCCCTATACTTACCAACATAAGCGATCAACTCCTCAAAATTCTCTCCACTGACTTCGATATTCACTGCTTTGCCCACCGGAGGACCATTTCTTTGTTTATCTACGGTAAATAACACGCCAGGATATTTCTCCACCAAGTCTCTGATATCTTCCATGACTTGATTGGTATTGATTCCATTACGATATTGAATTTCCACAAAACTGATGGTGATTTTTGCTTTATGCGGCGTATTTGCAATACTTGGACCTTCAGACTCATCACCTGTGCCTTCACCAACTTGAGTGATGACTGACTCTATGATATCAGAATAAGGTTCCAATACATTCATCAAATCATCTTCCATTGATTTTACAAAATCGTTGGTCGCTTCTGTATCTGTTCCAATAGGATTCTCCACGAAGACATTGACCAATGCTGGTTCATTGTCTGGAAAAAACAAGATTTTTGGAGATCTCACAAATAACAACCCAATAGAGAGGATTAAAACTAAATTTATCCCTCCAAAAAACAGATAGGGTTTCCAGCCTTTCAAGGCATACGATAGTGTTGCTTCATAGGCATTTTCTAGTTTAACAAGAAACACATTCTGAAACCATCTGATAGCTTTTCTTAAAACAAAAACATTGAAAATAGTCAAAATAGCTGCTATCATAGATAAATTCCCCATTGCTATCCATCCAAACATATAAGACAGAATTCCAATCACCATTAGGAAAAGAGCGATTAACAATGGTTTTTTTCTAGATTTGACTGTATCAACATCTTGAACTTTCATATACAAAGAAGTCAATACAGGATTCACAACCAATGCAACAAAAAGTGATGATGATAACACAATTATTAGCGTGATTGGCAGGTATTTCATAAACTCCCCAATCAGATCGTCCCAAAATGCTAAAGGAAGAAATGCTGCGAGCGTAGTCGCCGTAGAAGTGATAATAGGCCAAGCTACTTCTCCTACACCTTCTTTCGCAGCGATTATTGGTGACTTACCCTCTTGCATCAGACGGTAGATATTCTCTACCACCACAATGCCATTGTCAACTAACATACCCAAAGCCAAAATCAAGGCAAACAGAACCATCAAGTTCAAGGTAATCCCAAATGCATTTAGTATTAGAAAAGAAATAAACATCGATAGTGGAATGGCAATCCCCACAAAAAGTGCATTTCTAAAACCTAAGAAAAACATTAGGACTAAAATCACAAGAATAACTCCAAAAATGATACTATTTTCTAGATCATTTACCTGAGACCTTGTTTGTTTAGACTGATCGTTTGTAATGCTGATTTCTAAATCTGCTGGAAATCGGTTAGCTTTTGCATTTTCTAACAAAACTTTGATCTTATCAGATGCATCAAGCAAGTTTTCACCACTTCGTTTGATCACATTGACAGTAACTACTGGAAGCTTGTTACTTCTTGCGTAACTTGTTCGTTCCTCGTAAGTATCTTTTACATCAGCGACGTCTCGAAGGTAAACAATCCTATTATTTTCTGTTTTGATGATGATGTCTAGGATTTCTTCTGCTTTTTTAAATTCACCCGTAACCCTTAGAGCTCTTCTAAAATCTCCTGCAAGAACATTTCCGCCTGATATTGTCACATTTTCCTGACCAATTGCTTCTGAAATATCGGAGAAAGAGACTCCTAATGCTTCCATCTTGAAAATATCTGCATCAACTCTAATTTCTCTTTCAATCACCCCTCTTAATTCAGCTTTGGAAATTTCAGGAAGCTTTTCAATTTCATCTTCTAAATACTCTCCATACTTTTTTAATTCTTCTTCTGTATAATTCCCAGAAATGTTCACATTCATGATAGGGAAATCAGAAGTGTTCACTTCTATCACATCTGGATCTTGATCAAGGTCATTAGGCAATTCACTTTTTGATTTATCTACCGCATCCTTGACATCTTGGATAGCTTTGGAAATTTCTATACCTGGATTGAATTCTACTACAATGGAGGAAAAATCCTGCACTGAAGTAGATTTGATATCTTTGATATTATTAATTCCTTTTAGCTCTTTTTCGATTGGCCTAGTAATCAAATTCTCCATATCCACAGGTGAATTCCCTGGATAGGCAGTTCCTACATAGACTGTAGGAATTACAATCTCTGGAAAACTTTCTTTAGGCATAGTTTTATATGCCAAGATTCCCAAAGCTGTAATGATAAATACCAATATTACTATCGAAGTCTGATTATCGACAGATAGGGAACTGATCCCAAACTGCCTGATGATTCCTTTTTTCTTTTCTTCTTGATTTGACATAAGAAAATTATTGGGCAATGTTTACACTAAAATTATCTCCTATCTCACGGAAACCTTTATCTACCAATATTTCAGAACCATCGAGACCTTCCAGCACTTCTGTGATTTCTTGGTAAACTTTTCCTCTGGTAATGTATTTTTTCTTGCTAAGACCATTTTCTACAACAAAAATATAATCCCCTTTACTGTCTTGTAGGATAAGGTAGTTTGGAACTGTGATGGCATTCTTATTTTCATAATCTTTGATCTTCATCACCGATATCATATTTGGCTTTACATATTCGAGATTAGGAAGAACAACCTCAACTTTAAATGTCCTGTTGTTTGGGTTGATAATCGCTCCAATAGCAGAAACTTTTGTTTTCAAAGTTTTATTTATTGAAGGAAAAGAAACTACAACAGAATCGCCTCTATTTACAATTCCCACATACCTTTCAGAAACATCAGATTCAATAAATAAATCACTTTCTCCCACAAATTGGAACATGGGCGTTCCTGGCTGAACCAACTCTCCCAAACGAACATTTACTGTTTCCACAGTACCATTAAATGGTGCTCTAACTTTCGTTCTGCTAAGTTGTGTTTTCAAACCTGCCATGGATTTTTCAAGAGACTCTTTTCTATTTTTGGTCTCTAGATATTGAATCTCTGTTCCGATTTGCTGTTTCCATAATCGCTCCTGTTTTTCAAAAACAATCACGGCAAGTTCCAACTGCTTTTCTAGCTCCTCAATGTTCCTTTGAATGGATTCTGCATCTATAACAGCAAGGATATCGCCTTTTGAAACTCGCATTCCTTCTACTGCTGTGATTTCTTGAATTCTGCCAGAAACCTCCCCAGAGATATTGACATTCTTCTTAGATAAAACAGCACCTGTAACTTCCACAAAATGTTGGAAAACCTCTTTTTTAGGTGTTGTAGTGGAAATCAAAACAGACTTCCTGTTCAATTTCCCAAATTCTGGGTCAAGAGCTGAAATTTCCTTTTCAAGCGTCTCAATAGAAACTCTGAGCTCAGATGCTTGAGTTTTTAGTTCATCTAATTCAGCTTTTTTAACTGACAATTCATCTTCTTTAGCACAAGAAAACATCAAGGCTGCTAAAGGAAGGATCAAAAATTTTGAATATGATTTCATATAGATTTTTTATACAATTTTCTAGTTCGAATTATTATAAGATTCCAAGTGCTTTTTCTAAATCAACTTTAGCAATCAAAGCATCATACAAAGCAGAGAAGTAATTGGTTTCTGCTTCTTTCAATGCAGAATCTGCTTCTACTACTTCTAGGTTTGAGCCTACTCCTTCTTGATATTTAATTTTGGTCATTTCGAATACTTCCAAAGCTAATTCTCTATTTTCTTCTTGTACATTTAGAGTTCTGATGGCATTTCGAAGCGTGATATTCGCTTGATATCTTTCCAATTCAATATTCTCTTCTAAGAAATATTTTTGGTTTTCAAGTTGCATAATCTGAACCCTGTTTTGTTGAACTTTATAACTTTTTCTCAATCCATCAAAAATTGGGATATTTAGTCTTACGCCCGCAAAAGAAGATGAAAACCATCTATCAGAATCTAAAACTGTTTCAAACCTTTGGGCACCGGTAACTCGCTGAAAAGTCCCAAAAGCAGAAATGTTGGGCATATACTGAACCTGATTGTTTTTTAAATCCAATTTTGCCAATTCAAGATTGGTTTCCAATTGGTCAACCTCTACCCTTTTGTAGCCATTATTGCTTAAAAGTGACTCTAGCTCTTCTACAGAATTAATATCGGATATTTCCTGATTAAGTGAAATCTCCATTTCGATAGGCATTCCCATCTGAACTTTTAAAAGTTGCTTACTGATTTCCTCAGCTGCCTGCACTTTATCAAATTCTGATTGAAGATTATTGAGCTGAACTTTAACTCTACTGACATCCAGTTTTTCTACAAACCCCTCCGCATATAAAGCTTCTGTCTCTTCCAACAATTGCTTAATTCTGTCAAGATTCGCCGAAACTAGTTCTTTTCTCTCCTTATTGATTAGAACAGTAAAAAATGCCTTTTTGATAGACTCAATGATATCATTTTCTGTTTTTTCTTTGTCAAATTCAGTAAGCGACTTTAAAGTCTTCGCTGCTTTCAAACCAACAAAGTAAGACCCATTGAAAATCATTTGTTCAACAGAAATTGACAAAGATGATTGATAGTTTACTGCAAAAGGAATTACAGTAATATCATCAGGACTATTAACTCCTGTACCTGGACCATCATCTCCGTTTCCACCTCCAAGGGCACCTCCTGCTTCTGCTGGCAATATGATTAATGGTAGCTGTAAGTTCTTAGTCATTTCAACTGTACTGTTGATTTGAGGAAGTCCAGTAGCTCTATTTTCTCCAATAATACCTTTTGAAATTAGTATTTCAAGCTGTGCATTTTTTGCATCCACATTATTCTCTAAAGCATACTTTATGCTTTCATCTAAAGTCAGCTGAACAACCTCCTGCCCAAATGAATATTGGTACAGTGGAAAGCTGAATAGCATCAAGAAAACCATTTTCATTATTGATTTCTTCATTGTATTAATTTTGGCTGTTTTTCTTATTTAAATAAGTTTCTTTTCCTTTTTCTGTAAAAATCCCATAAAGGAAATGCTCGAACATTTCTAAATGTAAATCTCCCATATTGTACTTTGACGCAGGAAATTTGATCGGATCAAATAAACTTATCATTTGCTCCATTCGCATCAAGGCAATTATTTCAGGATCGATTTCTGGTCTGAAATAGCCCTCTTGGATTCCCTTCTCCAATAAAGTGACGATATCTTGATATATACACTTGCTTTTGAAATCCTCAAACAATTGCCAACATTGGGGATAATAACGCTGAATCTCATTCATAACCAAAGGATTCATTTCGCTAAAACGCTTCCGAATGTAATTCGATAAGCCAATTAGATGCTCAATGATCCCATCATTGAGCTGAGGTAAACGCTTCATCATCAATTCATCTTCATGAAGTGCTGATTGAAAAGTATCCAAAACCAAGTGATTCTTATCTGTGAATTCTTGATAGATGGTTTTCTTTGAAACTCCTGCCAAGCGAGCGATATCATCCATCGTAACTGACCTTATGCCATAATGCATAAATTGATCAATTGCGGTAACGATAATTTTTTCTCTTGTATCCAAATTCTTCTAAATTTGTGACAAAACTCAGGAAACTATTTGAAAGCTCAAAGTTTCTCAGGTTTTTTACAAAAACTTTATTCATGTAAAGCGTAAAATAAGATCTATAAAATTTATATTATTCGTTTTTAATACACTTTATAAAAATTATCTTTTGAGAATTATAAAGGCAAAAGACATTCAACTCATTTCGCATCAAAAAATAAAACAATGGACTTTTTAAATACCAGCTTCGGGAAATTAGCTTATCAAAAACATGGTAAGGGCAACGACGTGTACCTCCTATTTCATGGGTTTGGTCAAAACATGAAAGCATTTGATACTTTTTTAACTCTAAGGAAAGAAACTCAAACTTATTTAATATTTGATATTTTTTATCATGGACAGAGCAGTTGGAAGTCCATCAACTATAAACTAACCAAAGATATTTGGAAGGAAATCATAATTCAGCTGATGCTGGAGGAAGGATTTGAAAAGTTTCACCTAATTGGCTATAGTATGGGTGGGAAGTTTTCTCTTGCCACTTATGAACTCTTTCCAAAGCAAGTTCAATCTCTCCTCCTCATGGCTCCTGATGGAATCAAAACAGGATTTTGGTATAATATGGCGACTTTTCCTGGAATACTCAATCGGGTTTTTAGGCATGTGGTATTTCATCCAGAACGATTTTTCAAAACAATGAAAATGCTTAAGAAGGTGGGGATTTTACAGAAAAGCTTGATCAAGTTCGTAAAATCTCAAATGAAAACCCGCACGATGCGTGCACAGGTCTATTTTACTTGGATAGTTTTCAAACCGCTACAGCCCTCTTTGGGAAAAATCATCCAATCTCTCAGAGAAAATCAAACTCCCATAACCTTAGTAACTGGTAAATTTGACAAAATGGTCACAACAGAAAATCTGAAGAAATTCACTACCAAAATTCCACATATTAAAATTGTGGAATTGGAAAGTGGCCACAATTCATTAATTGAGGATACAAAAAACTATTATTTCGAAAAAGGTTTCTAGCTTTCAAGACTATACCAGGAGTTTGACATAGATAAGTTAGCTTCAATTTTTCTTTCCATATTTCCGAGAAAAATTGAAATACCAAAGATTATAAGATCATGTTTCGAAACAGAGATAAAACCAGAACCCACAAACATAACATGCAAATTGCTATGCTGCTTTCTTTGGTAGCTGGCTTTATTAATGTAGCTGGCTTTATTTCCGTTGGTGTGTTGACAACCAATGTCACGGGACATTTTGCATTTATGGTAAATGACGTGGTTGAAAGTCACTTCTCAGAAGGCTTAATTTATGGCTTTTATGTAATTAGCTTTTTCCTCGGGGCATTCAGTGCGAATCTCCTTGTGGAGTTGATGTTCATCAAAAATGAAAGATTTATTTATAGTGTTCCGCTAGGACTGGAAATCTTACTTATTTCTATAGTTGCTTTTTTCGGACACGATATTGAATTTGGGTTCCAAACATGGATTGCGATAATTTTACTATTTGCTATGGGAATGCAAAACTCTTTGGTAACCAAAATTTCAAAAGCAGTTGTAAGGACGACTCACTTGACCGGGTTATTTACCGACTTAGGTATTGAATTGTCACAGTTGTTTTTTGTGAAAAGTTTAGAAAATAGGTCAAAACTGAAATCCACCATTTTGTTAAGGCTAACGATCATTGTTTTCTTTTTCCTCGGTGGTATTTTTGCTGGTTTCATTTTCCCTGTTTTACATTTTAAATCATTGTATCTAATGGCTATACTTTTAGCGTTTGCCCTGATCTACGATAATTTGAAATATACTTTTCTCAAATGGAAACTAAATATTAGAAGACATTATTTACGCAAGGAATAAAATCTACCAAATAATTTTACTGAGTCCATGTTTCTCTAAATAGTCATTGGCTTGAGTGAAATGCCCACAACCTATAAACCCTCGATGTGCAGAAAGTGGACTTGGATGTGGTGCATGAAGTTTCAAATGTTTGGATTCGTCGATAAATGCAGCTTTTTTCTGAGCATAAGCTCCCCAGAGCATAAATACAATGTTGGATTTTTGAGTAGCTAGATTTTGAATCACAGCATCTGTAAATTCCTCCCAGCCTTTTTTCTGATGCGATCCTGCTTGTGAAGCGCGTACAGTTAGTGTTGCATTTAAAAGCAAAACACCCTGATCTGCCCATCGGGTAAGATTCCCATTTGCTGGCATGGATTGATCTAAATCTCTGTTGATTTCTTTGAAAATATTGAGCAAACTCGGAGGAAATGGGATACCTTCCCTAACAGAAAAAGACAAACCATGTGCTTGTCCTGGACCATGATAGGGATCTTGCCCTAAAATCACCACTTTGCCCTTATCAAAAGGACAGTGAGCGAAAGCATTGAAAATCTCTTTGCCTTTGGGAAATATTTCCTGCGTAGCATATTCATCTTTTATAAACTGGGTGAGTTGAGCAAAATAAGGCTTATCAAATTCATCTTTTAAAACTGATTTCCAGCTATCTTCTATTTTTACATCCATTATGTCAATTTTCCGTTGTGATTTGATTAGAATATTTTAGATTTGTTTGGTATAAATTCAAATTGAATTCAAATATGGTCAGTGCGATTACAGAAGGCGTCAAAGTGAGTGTGGAAGTTACCTATCAACCTGAATTTTCCAGTCCACATCAGCAACATTTTGTTTTTACTTACAAAGTAAATATAGAAAATAACAGTGCGCATACGATACAATTGATGCGAAGAAAGTGGGAAATTTTTGACGCAGGGGATGAATTCAAAATTGTAGAAGGTGATGGCGTAGTCGGACAGCAGCCAATTTTGGAGCCTGGACAATCTCATCAGTACATCTCAGGTTGTAATCTTAAATCAGGTTTAGGAAAAATGCGTGGATCATACATAATGGAAAAAATCAAAGATGGTAAGATTTTTCAGGTCAACATTCCAGAATTTCAAATGATCTCTCAAATTTTCGATAATTAATTTGAAGAAAAGTATTTATCCATTCTTTTCTTACCTCCGATATTGGTTTCTACAGGAAGATCACTATTCGCTGCAATCGCCTTTCATCTATCGCATTTATACTGACCTGATCTCCAATTTTTTAGAAAAAAAAGCAGCTGATCTTGACTTGGAAGAAATCAGGAAATTTCTCTTGAGAGATAAAGAAATTTTAAAAATTTCTGATCACGGTGCGGGTTCAAAAAAACTAGAAAGTCAATTTCGGAAAACTGCTAAAGTAACAAAATACAGTACTACAGGCAGGAAGTTCTCACAACTTTATCAATATTTCTGTTCACTTACACCAGCAGAAAAAGTCTTGGAACTTGGGACATGTGTAGGAATTAACACTAGATATTTAAGTAGAGTAACAGCGGGAACACTTTATACTTTTGAAGGGTCAGAAGCTTTATATCAAAAAGCGCAAGCATTCTCTATTGAAGAGAATACTCAATATATTCTGGGAGATATTAGAAATTCCTTGCCCATTATTTTAAGTAAGATTGAAAAAGTTGATTTTATACTGATTGATGCAACACATAATTATACAGGAACAACGACATACTTCAATCAAATACTACCTTTCCTTCATCAATCAAGCATAGTCGCAATTGCAGATATTCATTGGTCCAAAGAAATGGATCTAGCATGGAATGAAATCAAAAAACATCCTAAGGTTCGATTAAGTCTTGATTTCTATGAGTGTGGAGTCTTGTTTTTCGATGAAAAAATCACTTCAGGAGAGTATATTTTAAAAATCTAAAAGCTTTATTTCTTAATTATTTTTATAAACACCTCTGAGCCTAAACGTGGAGGAATAGAATTGTAACATGGCTCCATTTTTTTGATCTCAAATAAATTAGAGAAATAGGATCGATACTCTTCTACACTTCCGCCAAATGGAGGGTTATCATTTCCAAATTCCCTATTGAAAAGTACACCAGCAAGTTGACCGTCTTGAACTAGGAGTTCGTGAATTTTATCTGCATAATCTTTTCTTAACTCTACAGGAAGCGCACAGAAAAAAGTCTGTTCCAATATCAAGTCATATTTACCTTGATGGTCAAAAAAGTTTTCATGATGAACCTGACTTTTAGGGAAATCAGGATATTTCTCTAGAAAATTATCCAATGGAACTTTGGAAATATCTAAAATATGCAAATTTTTGAATCCTGATGCATAAGCATAAGCTGCCTCATAAGCATTGCCTGCACCTGGGATCAAAACCCTCAAGTCTTTGTTTACAAGTTGGTCTAAAAATTGCTTAATGGGGAAAGTAACTTGCCCTACATCCCAACCGATTAAATTTTGCTTGTATCGCGAGGTCCAGTATTGTTCGTTCAGTGAAAGAGTCATTATTATTTATTAATTTGGTAAAAATACAAGGATATACACCATGAATACCAATTTTGAAAAGGAAAAACCTACCAGCACCGAGAAAGGTAAAAACATTTTAATTATTGTTTTAATTATTCTTGTCATCATAAGTGGTATCAAGCTCTACTCTGATTCTGTAGATAGAAATAAGAAAACCGAAGAGATTCTACTACTTTCTGAAGAGAACAACGAAATCAATCAAAGGTTAGATTCGATCACTTATCAACTAGATCTTAGAATTCAAGAAATCGAAAAATTAGGTGGTGATGTAAGTTCTTTGGAGGAAATTAGAGACCAATTGATCATTGAAAGAAACCTGGATAAAAAAAGATCAGCAGAAGAAATAGCATCCTTGAACACAAAAATCAATTCCTACACAGCTGTATTACAGGAAAAAGATCAAGAGATAGTTAGGCTAAGAGAAATCAATCAGCAACTTTATGCTGAAAATGAAGATTTGAAATCATCACAAGCGGAGATAGAGGAAACTGTAGTGCAGCTGAACCTCAAAAAAGAAGAACTTGAAGAAAAAGTAAATATTGCGGCAAGGCTGAAAGCTGAAAATGTCGTGATAGCAGCGGTAAATTCAAGAGGAAGAGAAAGAGAAGATGGTTTTAGAAACCGACAATTGGAGAGGTTAAAAATCACATTTAATATCGCTGATAATAAAGTTGCAGAAAAAGGCCCTAGAGATATTTTTGTTCAAATCATTGCACCAAACAATCAGCCTATTTTTGATATTGCTAGAGGTTCAGGAACATTCCTCATTGATGGAAGAGAAGAATTTTACACCGTCCAACAAGACATCATGTTTGATAATACAAAGCAGGTTCTAACTTATTTCTATGAAAAAGGAAGTAAATATGTGGCTGGAACCTATCAAGTAAGAATTTATGCTGACAATTATCAAATTGGAAATGGTAGTTTTGAGGTAAAATGATGTGTGCAGATTTTTGAAACAACATGATTATTTGAGATTTTCTGACGTAATCATTCAGATAATCAAAA
The DNA here is from genome assembly GCF_000265405.1 of Belliella baltica DSM 15883. NCBI lineage: Bacteria > Pseudomonadati > Bacteroidota > Cytophagia > Cytophagales > Cyclobacteriaceae > Belliella > Belliella baltica. The sequence continues at coordinate 3,380,442 of NC_018010.1, forward strand.
ATAGTGAGAAAGTAGATATCCTTTCGAATTGAAAAATGCTTTTCCAATTTTTAGGTAACACATTTTAATTTGAGGTAATAATTGTATAAAACAGATTATTACACTACTTTTGCGGTCTGTTTAAATAAAATTACATTAAACAATTAAAAAAATGTTCCAAAAAAATTATGAAACGGTATTCATACTAACTCCCGTTTTGTCTGATGTTCAGATGAAGGATACCGTAGACAAGTTTGTAAACTTGTTAAAAGAGCAGGGGGCAGAAATCGTAAATGTTGAAAATTGGGGTCTTAAGAAAATGGCTTATGCTATTCAGAAGAAAAGCACCGGTTTCTACGTATTGATCGAATTCAAAGCAGAGCCAACTTTGATCAAAAAGTTTGAGCTTGAAATCAGAAGAGACGAGAAAATTTTAAGATTCTTGACTACAGTATTTGACAAGCATTCTTTGGCTTATGCTGAGAAAAGAAGAAAAGGTGAATTTAACAAAAAAGTTGAAGCTAAGGAGGAGCAAGCCTCATGACATTAAGAAACGAACCAATCAATAGAGTAGAGAATAGAAAGAAATATTGCCGATTCAAAAAGAATGGCATCAAGTATATTGACTACAAAGATCCTAACTTCCTTTTGAAGTTTGTGAACGAGCAAGGTAAAATCCTTCCAAGAAGATTGACCGGTAACTCTGCGAAGTTCCAAAGAAAAGTGGCTAACGCTATCAAAAAAGCAAGACACTTGGCTTTATTGCCATTCGTAGCTGATGGATTGAAATAATCCAAGCCTGATCGATTATTTACAAATTAAAAATTTATCACAATGGAAGTTATCTTAAAAACAGACATAAAAGGTTTAGGTTACAAGAATGATCTTGTAGCAGTTAAGCCTGGATATGGCAGAAACTACCTTATCCCACAGGGATTTGCTGTATTGGCTACCCAATCCAATAAAAAAATACTTGCTGAAAACATCAAGCAAGCAGCTCACAAAGCTGAAAAAATCAAAACTGAAGCTGAAGGAATCTCTGCTAAACTTGGAAATCTAACTTTGGAAATCAAAGCTAAAATAGGTGAATCAGGAAAAATCTTCGGTAAAGTAACTACACTTCAGATTTCTGATGCTTTGGCTAACCAAGGAATAGAAATTGATAGAAAGAAAATCTCTATCAACGTACCTGTTCAATCTGCTGGTGAATTTGAAGCTGAAGTAGATCTTCACAGAGAAGTAAAAAGTTCAGTGAAATTCGTAGTAGTAGCTGAATAAAAACTAGCAATAACAAATAAAAAAAGCTTTCTCCTTCGAGAAAGCTTTTTTATGTTTAATTCAATGTGATTTTCTCCAAATCTTCAATGAGCTTCTTAGAAATTGCTCTTGAATTTTCTTCACGCTTAGCTTTAAAAAGCTCCAATGCTTTTTGACTTTTTTCAATCACACCAATTGGGTTGTTATCATATTCATAACTTTTTAAACACCAACTCAACTCAGCATATAGCTTTTCATCAAGTTTTAATTTTTCCAGCTTTTCTAAAGTACTGACCACTGTCTTTTCAAGATTTTTAACTGCCATTTTCATAAATTTAATAGGGTTAAGAAATATTTTTGACAACAAAATAGAATATTATTTTTTAAAATAGCAAAATTTACTTCTATATAGTAACAATAATTTAATAGAGAATATTTTAATCAATAAGATTAGCCTAATCAAATATCCACATTTGTTTTAACTCATTCGAAGAAAGTCTAAGAACGATTGAGTTTCAAAACAAGTAAGTTATCTTTATCAAAAAAATCAAAATGGAGAGAAAGCAAACCCTTCAAGAAGAATTTGCAAATAGTATCAGTCATGGAATTGGTGTTTTATTTAGTGTGGTTGCAATTGCTCTATTGGTTACTTTTTCTGTCTTGAATGGTACAGCTATTCATATTGTCAGTTGCAGCATTTTCGGAGCCTCCATCCTACTACTTTATACATTTTCTACACTTTACCATGCCGTGCAAGATACTACTGTCAAAGCTTGGCTGAGAACTTTGGATCATATCGGGATTTACATATTGATTGCAGGAACATACACACCTTTTCTTCTACTTTCCATTCAAGGGCTAATAGGCTGGATATTTTTTGGAATCATTTGGGGGCTGACAGCTTTCGGAATAATCTTCAAAATTTTCTATACCAATAGATTCAAAAGAGCTTCATTGATTTTATACTTATCGATGGGCTGGTTGGCAATTTTCATAATCCGTCCTCTTTTAGATAATTTAAGCAATCCAATTCTTTTTCTTATTGCTGCAGGAGGTTTAAGCTATACCCTTGGAACCATTTTCTATACAAGACCAAGTATGAAATTTGCGCATACCATTTGGCATTTGTTTGTATTGGGAGGAACTATCTTGCATTTTATTGCAATTATGTTTCTAATTCAAGAAGCCTGAAGTATTTGAAATTTTTACATGATTTTTTTCTCTTTGAAATCTAGGTAATTAAGAAAAAGTATATAAAATCTTTATCTATAGGCTTGCATAAAATAGAAAGTCCTCCTACATTTGTGACACCTTAAAGAAGAGCAATCAACTGAAAGCGAAATTGGCCGATGGTGTAACTGGCAACACGTCTGGTTTTGGTCCAGAAGAGTCCAGGTTCGAGCCCTGGTCGGCCAACTTTAAAAATCCCAAACTGATTATTTCGGTTTGGGATTTTTGTTTTTATTATCAGTTAAACTTTTGGCAATTTCCATCCATTGTGATAGGTGGCATATAATAAGTCATTGGCTTCAGCTTTATTAAAAACTCCTTTATCCTGATCCCAGTAAATTTTTTCACCTGTCTTATAGGCGATATTACCCATGTGTGCATTGATTGCCGCAACACTGCCTGTTTCCACACCACAATTCAATAACGAAGCATCATTTTTTGAAATTGATTCCACAAAATTCATCGTATGCAAATCCAAAGCATTTCCTTTCGGTTTTACTCTTGACATGGCTTCTAATTTCGGCTTATCCCCCTCCTTTCCAGAAATTATTTCCCAACCGCCTCTATTTACAACAAGCGTCGCATTATTACCTATGAATGCAATGCCTTCAGTGTAGCCATAATTTCCACTATCTATTCCTGTAGCATGTTCCCACAGCATATTGAATCCTTCATATTCATAAACAGTCTGTAAGGTATCTGGTGTTTCTGAGGCATCATCGGGGTAAGCGAGTTTCCCTCCAGAAGCCATGATTGATTTTGGCGCCGACACTCCCATTGCAAAAAGTGCTATATCTATTTCATGTACTCCCCAATCCGTCATCAATCCACCTGCATAATCCCAGAACCATCTGAAATTAAAATGGAAACGATTTTCATTAAAAGAACGCTTCGGTGCTGGACCTAGCCACATGTCATAATCCACTCCTTGAGGTACAGAAGAGTCAGGCTTCACTGGCACAGGCTTCATCCAACCTTGATATGCCCAACATTTCACCAAACGAATATTACCTAATTGACCAGATTTCACAAATTCAATTGCCTCACTATACTGCGAACCACTTCTTTGCCATTGTCCTACTTGGACTAATTTACCATAGCGAGCTGTTGCGTCTACCATCACTTTACATTCTTCTATTGAGTTAGCCAATGGCTTTTCTACATAGACATGCTTTCCAGCAGAGAGACTATCTACCATGTTCAAACAATGCCAGTGATCTGGAGTGCCAATAATGACTACATCAATGTCCTTATTTTCCAACATTTTTCTATAATCAGTGTATAAAGTAGGTTTTCTATTTCTTTGCTTGAGAACATCTGCCGCACGCTGATTCAAAATGTTTTGATCTATGTCTGCAAGTGCGATACAGTTGACTTGAGGCATTTTTAACATTGAATTCATATTTGACCAGCCCATACCTTTACAACCGATCACTCCAACATTTATCTGATCATTTGCTCCTATTTTTTGTGTGGTTCTAAAAAACTGTTCGGCCGTTACCACATTGGACATTGTAATTCCTGCTGTTGCTAAGAGGCTGTTTTGCAAAAATTTTCTTCTTGAATTCATAGGTTACTTTGGTTTAAATGAGATTTGTTAGATTTCCAAATGAAATGCATTAGAATAGCAAGTATTTCATTCATTAAGTGTTAAATATACATTTTAAAAAATAAATGAAAAATCTATTTCCTATCCCTGTCTAAAATTAATGGATAATCAAATACCCTTTTTAAAACTTAACGGAAAAACACAGGATTAAACTTTTTTTAAAACTATTTTATTAAGAAATTTCAAAAAAAATCTATGCTATGAAAAACTTGTATGCCTTATTGATAATATTAACAATGATTTATGGTTGATTAGATATCACCAAGGGAGTTACAAATGCTGAATTTGAAGCTAGAGATTCAGAAGAAGAGCCATTTCGATATGCAGATGCAACAGATAAAATCAAGCTTCTTGTAATCAAAAATGGTGAGCAAGTTTCATCAGAATTAAGCGTTCCCGAAGGAGTCATGCTGTTTTCACTAGGGAACAACAAAATCCTGATTCAAGAAAATGCAAGTACAGAAATAGAAGAAGAATTTACTAAGTACTCCATTTATGAATTCAAGGAAGTGAATTGAGCGTACAGTGAAATATAGGAAGTGGGTAATCAAGTTATCAGATTGCCCACTTCTCTTGTTTGTAAGCTGAATCCCAAAACATCCATTCTAACTTCGTCGCCATCTCGAAAGCATCATGCATTTGAGACTTCAATGAATCACTTGCTTTCGCTGCCAAATCATCTGCAATGTTGATTGCTTGATTTACAGAATTGGCAAAATCTTCCCCGGCATAAGTATCGATCCAATTTTTGTATGGATTTAGATTTTCAGCTTCCTGTTGAGAATAAATATAATCCCCTACTTTTTTGTAAATCCAAAAACAGGGTAAAACTGCGGCTACGGCAACTTCTATATTGGAATATGCGGCTTGAGAAAGTAAATAATTAGTGTATAGCAGACAGGTCGGAGATGGCTGAACTTCTTCAGGAATCCCCAAAGTTTTGAAATATCCTTCATGCAGGGCTCGCTCAACAACGATAGCTCCTGAAGCAAATTGAGAAAAGGCCAGAACTTGATCTAAATCCTTTAACCTTCCAGAAATCGTGCTCAATGCTTTGCCAAATTCACCCAAGTAATAAGCATCTTGAGCCATATAAAATTTAAATTTTTCCTGGTCTAAAGTTCCATTACTCAGCTCTTGATTGAAAGGTAATTCTAAGATTTGATTATAAATGAGATTAACTCTTTCCCATGTTTGTTCACTCCATTTCATGGATAATTTGTTTTTGAGGGTGATAAAAGTGATTCAATGGCCCAGATCCCTTTCCAGTTTTGATTGATTTTCCATGCAAAATTGCTTCATAGATGTAGTTTCTTGCAATATTTACAGCCTCTTCTAATTCTTTTCCTTTAGCTAATTCTGCTGCAATGGCAGAAGAAAGTGAGCAACCTGTTCCATGTAAATTTGAGGATTGGATTTTTTCACTTTCAAAAACCCTTTCCTTTCCATCAGCGAAAACGAGCAAATCCTGAATGACAGGAGTTTGCAAATGCCCCCCCTTGATAAGGACAGCATTTGGAACAAAATGTTGAAGATAAGATGCGGCTTTTCGCATATCCGTTAGATTGTAAACTTTAAATCCACAAAGAATTTCAGTTTCATCTAAATTTGGAGTTAAAAGTGTTGTAATTGGAAACAACTTTTCTTTGATCACATCAATTGTTTCTTCTTGAATTAGTCGGTCACCTGAGGTAGCTACCATTACAGGATCATAAACTATAGGAATATCTGAACCTTCTAATTTATCAACCAAACAATCCACCACATCTGGTCTATCGATCATCCCAATTTTGATTGCTTTGGGTGTAATATCCTGCAAAACCGAATCTAACTGATCTGCTATATGATTTACAGGAATGCTGTGAATAGCTTTTACTCCCTGTGTATTCTGCGCAGTAGTGGCTGTAATTACCGTCATTCCATAGCAGCCTAAAGCTGAGAAAGTTTTCAAGTCTGCTTGTATTCCTGCTCCTCCACTACTGTCAGAACCTGCTATGCTCAATACAGAAATGTAAGTTTTCATCTCTTATTTAAATTTAAGTCCTTTTTCAATTTCTATTCTAAATGCCTCAGCAGCCTTCGCTGGATAATCTGCACTACAAATACCTGATACTACTGCTAAACAATCCGCCCCTGCCTCAATCACATCCGCTGCATTCTGAATTTTGATATTCCCGATGGCTACAAGTTTCTTCCTACTTATTTTTTGAAGTTCTCGAAGTCCATTCAATCCCCATTCTCTTCGCGTATCTATTTTTGTTGGTGTTGAGTAAATTGGACTGACCCCATAATACCATGCCATTTCAGATTCTGAAGATTGAATATCCTCCAATTGTTCTATCGACAAACCAATTGGATAATCTTTTCCCAAAACTTGCTTAGCATCTGTAATAGCCAAATCCGATTGACCAACATGAAGTCCATAGGCTCCAACATGTTTTGCCACTTGAGCATTGTCATTGATGATTAAGGGAACTTGATATTGATCACAAATTATTTTGAGTCGCTCTGCTTTTCGAATAAAATCAGGTTCACTTAATTCTTTTTCTCTAAGCTGTACAATTTCCGCACCGCCTTTTAAAGCTTCTTCCACTACCCAAAAGAAATCTCTTCCGAGGCAGGCAAGCTGATCCGTCACTAAATACAACCGGTAAGGAAAATCATACTTCATATCACAGAGGCTTGTACCCTTTTCTCTAGTTCTTCTTCTGTCAAATTATAAAGTGCATCGTAAAAATATAATTGAAGCGTACCTGGACCAATTGCCATATCAGCGGCTAAATCTCCCGCAACTCCCATAACTGCCATTGCGGTGAGGGTTTCTAAAAATGGATCTTTTCCAAGACCAACAAATGCTCCAACTATTGCCGAGGCTGTACATCCCATTCCGGTAACTTTCGCCATCAGAGGGCTGCCATTGGTGATTGTGGCTATTTTGTCATTATGGATAATATAATCTTTTGCTCCAGAGATGCAGACAACGGCCTCAGTTTCTTTAGAAAGTTGAATTCCAGCTTGCAAGGCTTCATCAGAAGAATTACTGCTATCCACTCCTTTGCTTTGAACATTCACACTAGCCAAAGACATAATTTCAGATGCATTGCCTCTAATGACAGTCGGCTTTTTTAAGAGAAGTTGTGAAAGGATTTCATTTCTGTAAGGTGTAGCCCCAGCACCGACCGGATCCAAGACCCAAGGCTTGCTTTGTAAATTAGCTTGTTCTGCTGCCAAAAGCATACTTTCAGCCCAATATTCATCAAGTGTACCTATATTGATTACAAGAGAACTGATAATGCGAACCATATCAGCTTGCTCAGGATGTGCATGCGACATAATTGGTGAAGCGCCAACAGCGAGCAAAGCATTTGCTGTATTGTTCATGACCACATAGTTTGTGATGTTTTGAACCAAAGTTGGATTAGACTTAAATTGTCGAAACGTATTACTTATTAACTCTTTCATAAGAAAATATTTATTAGATGAAAAACTTTAGGAGTCCATAATAGACAAAGAAAAATGCTTTCACGAGGCAAATGAAAAGCGGCACTTTTTCTTTCGCCGGCATTATCCGGTTCAAGTTCAAAGGGTATAATCTCAGCCAATGGCACCCCTAAAGTTTGTGTTTGCTAAAGTAAGTCATTATGAATTTTCAAAAAAGGATTATTGAAATATTTAATGATCAGCGATGAAATCAGTATGTAGTTTATTACAAATAATCTTTGCGACTAAGGATTGTTGAACTAGAGTGAGCTAGTTTAGAAAAGCAAAATTTATAATGGCTCAAAATAAGAAAGTAGGCATCGAATTCTAAGAGATTGAATTGGCAGTAAATAGATGATTATCAGATTTTTTTCCGAAACAAACACCTGATTATTGATAATCAACGAATCATTTTAATTTTAACAAATATGATTATCCGCTACTTTGCCAGTAGGGTTGGATAGAAGCAATAATAAGTCGGTCAAAGAGTCTTTCTCCAAAGTATCTTCGGTTTAGTTTGTAGCAAAACTCGTCGATGTAGTTCTGAAGCCTTCTTTCTGATATCATTTTGTACTTTCTAAGATCACTTTTGAGGTTACTGATTGCTGTATGAGCCCATTTAAGGTTGAATCTACCCTCTTTTGTTGAGGATAATTCAGTGACATGAACATCCACGAAGTCTTCAAACTTAGCGTAAGTGGTACTGTCATCGGTTTGAAGAACAGCATCTTTATTGATGAAGTCTTTAATAAGTTTCTCAGCCGTTTTAGCCTTTAAGTCCTCAATCTTCTTCATCTTGAAGTAGCGGCAGCTTTTGGTTAACTTCTTTGTCTTAGGATCCTCAAGAATGGTTGATTCAGCCATCACAGCCACTGTGGACTTCTGCTGAGTTCCTCGGCCCCGATTGAGATTCTTCTTTTTCTGGGCTGAGGTTGACTTGGTGATGTAAGCTTCATCATATTCTACCATGTCTTCCAGTTTATATTCATCATCCCGCTTACCCATTATGACACGAATCTTATGGCATAAATCAAAGACGGTTTGGTAGCGAGTAAACCCCATTTGTCGCTGGAGTTCAAGAGCGGTAAACCCCTGCTTAGTGGCACTAAAGAAGGTCATGGCCATCAACCACTTACGAAGTGACAGATTGCTATTTTCCATCACAGTTCCACTTTTCAAACTGGTACGGAATCCACAACTTTTGCATTGAAACATACTTTTACTGTGGAGCCAATAGTGCTCTTTTCCTCGCACTTTTTGCAAACCACGCCTTCCTGCTCTCGTTTAGCTTTGAAAAAGCTAATACAGGATTCTTCATCTGGAAAGCGCTCTTCAAACTTCAAAATATTCATGGTCAGAACCTTTGTTTTGACCAAGTAACCTCTCTTTAGCTTGATTACCAATCGATTGTCACCAACTGTCAGTATATAATTTGGCTACTGGCAGAATTACGTATATTCATATTAACAAATCCAAAAAAACACATAATATAATTTTACAGATATTATTTTCTAATCATTTGATAACAAGAAAATTTGGTTTAAACGTTTAAGAACTCTTAATTTTAGAAGCAATTTGTTGATAATAAAGTGCAGATATATAAACATAAAAACTAGACTAAATGAAACACTATTTACGCAAGACATTAATGTTTGCTATGTTGATGTGCTGGAGCATGATATCGCTTCAAGCACAGACAGAAGTTATAGCAGGCTGGACTTTTGAATCATCAATAGTTGAGGATCGAATAATCGCTGATCTAGGTAACTCTTTGAATACTGGAGATAATGCTCAAATTATCAGTCCTGTAAATATTAATTTTACGACCTATGTTCAAGGGACAGGAGGCTCTGGTACATTTTCAAAAAATACAAACGCATGGCAAGATGCTGCAACTTCTGAAAAGTATTGGCAAATAAAAGTTAATACTCTTGGTTTTGACAACCTCAATCTATCTAGCAGACAACAAGGGTCAAGTACAGGGCCAAGGGATTTTAAAATTGATTATAGCTTGGATGGATTGACTTGGGTAGCAATTCCAGGAAGTGAAATTACTGTAGGAACTACCTTCGGTTCCGCTACGGTTGATGGTTTAGCAATACCAGCTGAAGCATCTAATAAGAATGAGGTTTTTTTTAGATGGATCGCCACTTCGAACAATAGTATAGGTGGAGGAACAGTAGCTTCTACGGGAACTAATAGAATAGATGATATTCTATTACAAGGAATAGCCATAGAAGAAGAGCCTGATCAAGAGTTGACAACATTGGCTCTTTGGGATTTCACAGGACAACCTGGTAATCAAGCATTCAATTCAGGAATTGGTTCTACAAATGTAAATGCAATAAATTTTACAAGAGGATCCGGAATTGCACCTACAAACGCAGCTAATTCAATTAGTTCATCCGGTTGGTCTATATCTGATGAAAATGATTATTTTTCGTTTGGACTTGAAGTTGAAGAAGGATTTCAAGTAACTCTAAATCAATTAATCTTAGCTACTAGAGCTTCTAATACTGGACCTGGAAAATTAGCTTTACGTTCTAGTTTAGATAATTTTTCGTCCAACATCACTGTATGGGACAATGTAGGTACAACATTCTCAAATCAAAATTTTGAGCTTACTTCACTTGATAATCTCACAGGGACAATAGAATTTAGAATTTATGCAAATGAAGATGTCAGAGCAGATGGAGGTTCTCCAATTGCATCTGGTGGAACTTTAAGAGTTGCGAATTTTTCTGAAGGAGGTGGAGTATTTTCACCTGTTAGATTCTTAGGAAGTGTTTCTGAAATTCCAGCTCCCGAACCTATAGAATTTGTGAACTGGGACTTTACTGGTACTACTGGAAGCCAAGAATTTACAGTAGGAACAGCACTTGTATCAGGTGTGGAAGCAAGAGATTTTGGCAGAGGTTCGGGGATTAATTCTTCTAGCGCTTCAAACTCCATAAGTTCATCAGGTTGGAATGCTGGCGATGATAGGTATTTTACATTCGGATTCAATGTGGCAGCTGATAAACTGATAGACTTAAATTCAGTGAAATTTGGTGCTAGATCTTCGGGCACTGGACCTGCAGAAATGGCTCTAGTTTACAGTGGAGATGACTTTTCTTCAAATCTAGCTACCTGGACTCAGCCAGCAAATGCATTCATCAATTTAGACTTTGATCTTTCAAATCTTCAAAATTTATCAGGTGCTGTTGAATTTAGAATTATTACAACAAGTGATGTATCAGCAAGCGGAGGAACAATTGGATCTGGTGGCACTTATAGAATCACCAACTTCTTCCCTGGCCCTTTACCTGTTTCCTTCACTGGAGTTGTTAAAAATGCTAGTGGTGTAATCATCCCAGGTTTGACAACTGATCCTACTTCTTTAGAGTTTGGTTCTGTAAGCAAAAATGATGATACTCCAGTACTTTCTTACACACTTTCGGCTGTGAATCTAGAAAGTGGTGTAACGGTTTCTGCAACTGCTCCTTATTCAGTTTCTAAAGACGGAAACAGCTTCTCTCCTTCTATTGAATTTACAGTAGATGAAATGGCAACTGAACAAACCGTATTTGTGCAACTGGATAATAGTGCAGAGGGCAACTTCAATGGGACTATTTCAAACACAACAGATGGTGCTACACCTGTATCTGTGGCTGTTTCAGCTTCTGTATTTGATCCATTCAATATTTCAGAGGACTTCAATAGTATTTGTCAGACAGATAATGGTCCAATAGGAAGCTCTTGGTCAACAGTAAGTGTATCAGGCGACCAAGTTTGGGCTTGTACAAGGTTTGGAAGAGCTGGAACTAATCCTACAGCCTCAACACCTTTTGGTGTTCAAATTAATGGTTTTGCTGGAGGTGCAGTATTGAATGAAGATTGGCTGATCTCAGCACCTTATGATTTGACAGGGTTCAATATTCCTTTGATGACTTTCTGGAGCAGAGTAGCTTTTGGAGGACCTAGATTACAACTCTTGATTTCTACTGACTATGTAGATGGTAATCCTAATGACGCTACATGGACAGAATTGAGTGATAGGTTTGCCACCTCAGATGTATGGACATTCTCTGGACAAGTTGATCTGAGTGCTTATTTGAATGAAACTGTGAGAATTGCCTTTGTTTATAATTCTTCTCCTAAAACAGGTGCAGCAAGGTGGACTTTGGATGATTTTGCTTTGTTTAGTTCTGATGTACCTGCCGAGCCATTCTTCTCTAACAATATTGGAAATGTAGATTATTTCCACTTTGGTGTAGTCCCTGTTGGGGAGACTTCCACAGAGACAAGAACATTCAATTTCGGATTATCCAATGCTGTAGCTGATTTGACAATTACAGGAGGAGAAGGTTTCGAATTCTCCAAAGATGGTGAAACATTTAGTCCTACTTTAATTTATTCAATGTCAGAATTGACAGGACAGAAAACTGTAACGATAAGGTTTGCTCCTACATCGGAAGGTGCTTTTGCAGGTCCAATTACTTTTGAAAGTGGAGCGATCAATATTTCAAGAGGATACTTAACTGGTGCTACAATCAATAAAGAGGAGACTTTTGATGTAGTCAATTGGAACATTGAATGGTTTGGTTCTACCAATTCAGGTCAGGGACCAGCAAATGTTGATTTGCAGCTTGAAAATGTAAAAAGAGTGATAGAAGATTTGGACGCTGATGTGTATGCCTTCCAAGAAATCACTTCCTTAGCTAAATTCACGGAATTGGCAGATGCACTTCCAGGCTATGGAATGGCAGTTTCTCCTGCAACTTCTGCTGGTGGAGAATTTGCAGAAGAAGCTCAAAAACTCACGTATCTATTTAAGTTGGCCACAGTGGATACAATTCAGACAAAGGTTCTATTAACAGGTGTAAATCCTTCTGATTTAGTAGGCTATCCATCCACACCAGATAGATTCTGGGCTTCTGGAAGACTGCCTTATCTGATGGATATCAAGACTAATATCAACGGAGTTCAGGAAAATGTTACTTTGGTCAATGTTCACACAAGATCAAATGGTGGTGGTGAAAGCAGTGCGAACCCTAGATATTCGATGAGAAAGTATGATGTCAATGTATTGAAAGATTCTTTGGATGCTTATTACAATGATGTCAATTTGATCCTTTTGGGTGACTTCAATGATGACCTTGATGAAACTGTGGCGGATCAAACTGCAGCTACGGTTAACACCACAGAAACTTCATTCATCAACTATATCAACGACACGGAAAATTACAACCCAATCACAATCAGCTTGAGTAATGCAGGTTTGAGAACCTTCCCTACTTTTGAAAATGTGATTGATCATCAAATTATTTCTACAGAATTGATTGAGAACTGGGTGGTCAATTCTGAAAGAATTGTAGCTCCTTACGGATTGATTCCCAACTATGACAACAGTACTTCGGATCACCTTCCGGTAGAGAGTAGGTTTATTTTCAGATGTGACCTTGAGTCAGCTCAAGTTGTTGCCTCAGAAACTCAAGTTTGCGCTGGATCCAACAGTGTTGATTTTGAATTGCTTGGAGGAAGATTCGATAGCATCATTGGTTGGGAGATTTCTATAGATGAAGGTACTTCTTGGTCATTGATCGAGGGATCTGCAGAATTGAGTAAAATTACAGTGGAAAATCTTGAGTCTTCAGCCTTTGTTAGGGCGATCATTGACTCAAATATCTGTGATCCAATTCCTACAGAAGCTGCTGCGGTATCGATAAAAACCTTACCCACTCCATTTATAGCCTTCGAAAGTGGGAAATTATTCACTTTAGAAGGGGATTACTCTTATCAATGGTTTAAAAATGGCGTCTTAATTGCTATTTCTTCAATCAATGAAACGAGAATTCAGGGAGCAGGAATTTATACTGTGTTGATTACTGATGCGGATGGCTGTACTTCCTTGTCTGAAGAGTATGCTTTTCCTACAGTCAATGCTTCAAATAAAGTTAAGGTTTATCCTAACCCTAGCTCTCGAGTTGTGAATGTAGAATTGAAGCGTACTGAAGGACTTCAAAACGTAGAACTCAGAGCTGCCAATGGTGTTTTGATTGAATCCAACTTATCAACTGGTGAATTGGTACAATTTGATGTATCTTCTTTAGCAAAAGGGGTTTATCTTATCATGATTACTGATAGAAATGGAAATACAACGGTAGAAAGATTAATCGTTAGATAAAATTTCAATCCTTTTAAAGTATAAAGCCAACCCAACTTGGGTTGGCTTTATTATTTTTATTACGAGCAGAAAGTATTTTTTAAGTTGATATATTACCGTAGAACCTATTTTCGGCCTGAGCTTTCATCATTTTTTTGTTTCTTTGTGGAGCACAAAAATGAAAAGCATGTCACCCTTTGAAGATATTAGACCTTTTTACGATACAGAAGTCAATGAAGCATTGAGAGAAATCATTCATCACCCTATGTTAAAGGCCATGATGAATTTCACTTTTCCCGATGTATCAGACGATTATTGGAGAGATTTGATGCTTCACTGTCATTCTATCAGAGATTTTCAAATCAATTTTATTTATCCATCCGTTCAGAAGGTTTTGGAAAAAAGCTCTGAGGGCTTAAGCACTTCAGGTTTTGAAAAGTTAGAGAAAAACGTTTCTTACCTTTTCATTTCAAATCACAGAGATATCATTTTAGACACTTCCTTGCTCAATGCTTGTTTGTATGAGCATGGTCTCTCTATGACAACCACTGCTATTGGTGATAATTTGGTTAAAAAACCATTTTTAAAATCCCTTTCAAAACTCACTAGAAGTTTTACTATCAAAAGAGGTTTGCCAGCGAGAGAACTTTTGGAAAGCTCTAAAATCACTTCTGCCTATATCAAAAATTCACTGCTTAGAGAAAATAGATCTGTATGGATTGCGCAGCGGGAAGGACGAACCAAGGATGGAAATGATGAAACCCACAAAGGAGTTCTTAAGATGATCTCCATGGCAGCGGGTGAAGAAAACTTTATTGATTATTTCAAGAGAATCAATATCGTACCAATTTCCATTTCCTATGAATATGATCCAACGGATGTATTGAAGATGCCTGAATTACTTGCTAAGGCAAAGTCAGAAACCTATGTCAAAGGTGAGAATGAAGACTTTATGACTTTGCTGAATGGAATTATGGGACAGAAGAAGAGAATTCATATTCATGTGGGCAATTTGCTCAATAAAGAAATTCAGCAGATCGCAGTTCAGGAACAGAATGCCAACAAACAATTCCAAGCGATTGCTGATTTGTTGGATAGAAATATTCTTGCGGGCTACAAATTATGGCCTACAAATTATATTGCACATGACCTGCTTTATGGAGATGAAGAATATAAGGATCAATACACCATAGAAGAAAAAAAGGTTTTTGAAAATCGCTTTCAAAAAGTAGTGGATTTAAATGATCCAATGGCAGTAAAAAGTTATCTCGCCATGTATGCTAATCCTGTCAATAATCAAAAAAGAGTATTAGAGGAAGTCAAAAATTGACCTCCTCTAATTTTTTATCTTAGACAGGTAACTTCACAGTGAATTTTGTTCCTTCATTTTGATAAGAGTCAATTGATATCGTTCCATTGATTTTGTCAATAAGGTGCTTTACAAGAGCTAAACCAAAACCAAAACCTTTCTCACCACCTGTTCCAAGAGTTGAGTTGGCACTTCCATGGAGTACTTCATTGATTTTATCATGATTCATTCCTACTCCTGTATCTTCTACAATGATGATCAATTCCTTGTCCGCTTCATCCTCTTGTAGATCAAGAGCCACATGTACAGCACCATTTTCAGGAGTGAATTTTATGGCATTGGAGACCAAGTTCCCAACTATTTGAAGCAACTTATTCTTTGGGAAAGGTACATGATCTTTTCCATCATTGTTGATTACAGTGAATTTTACATTCTTTTGAACTGCTTGCACACTGTACATATCAAGCAGTTTTTCTTTTAAGGTTTCTAAGCTGAATTCAACTGCATGGTTGATTTGAACTTTATCAGTTTCAGCTTTTGTATAATCTTGAGATAATATTTCATCAGCCAATTCAAGGACTGAACTACCACTTCTTTGTATCAAGTTGATAAACTCAAGGACCTCATCCAACTGATTTTTGTTGCCTTGATCTTGAATCACTTTAGCTAATCCAATAATCCCTCCAATTGGTCCTCTTATATCATGGGCTACCTTTTTTTGATTTTCCTTGATTTCATTCATTTTCCCTTTGAGATCTTGAACGGCTTTGAGGATCTTAAATCGATTTACTATTTCGTCTGCAATAATTCGAAGTAATTCTATTTTCTCTTGAGACAGAGATCTCACTTCTGTATCCAATACACACAGTGCGCCTAAGTTATTCCCTTCTGGAGTAGTCAAAGGAACACCGAAATAATACCTAAGATTTGGATCATCTTTAACAAAAAACTTATCTAAAAACCTTTCATCCTTTGAAAGATCTTTGATTTCAAAATTGTCACTTCCCATGATTGTATATTGACACACGGAATCTTCACGCGGCAATTGCATGGTAGGAAATCCATGTGCAGACACGGACCATTGGGTAAATGAGTCAATTAAGTTTATTAAAGAAATATCTGTTCCAGCTACTTTTGCAGCAAGCTTTGTGAGGTCTTTAAATTGTTTGTCTAAATCTGTATAGTCGAAATCAAACTCGCTCAATTGGAGTATTCTTTCAAATTCATTTTCTGGTATTGGGTTCTGTAAAGCTTTCATTTTCTAATAATTTTCGAAACAAATAACAGTAAAATTAGATAGAAAAAAACTATCATAATTAACTTATTTTTAGGTATTTACAAACAAAACATTTTTGAATTGTTAAAGTGCATTTTAAAGGATGTAAAATAGAATTTTATAATTATCCGATATGACACCACTATGTGATTTTATTACAAATAATCTTGCGGATAATTGTCAACTGGGCTCACAAGTATCGACAATTCACAGTCTACACTTTGCCGAGGCGTAGCAATTTAAATTTAGGATTTAGATTATTTTGAATGACTACTGCTAAGAAAGCGGATATACATAGAAATTATTATGTCAAGCTCTATATTTATTTCAATAAGAAACTTAATCCAAGATTCTTTATTATTCTATCTTTTATATCCTTATTTAATTCCAAATGGCCTGTGTAGACATCGGTAATTTTATCGCAATAGCGCTGACCATTCGATTTCATTAAATAATTTCTAATTGTCTTTTGATTATAAAAAAGATGTGCCAAATAGCCCGCGAATTTCAATTCAGGTAAGAGTCTAAGGTTTAAATCTTCTAAGTATTTAGCTTCCGCTTGTGCAGGGTCGTTGAAATGCTGCGATATTGCTTGAGCTGCGAGTCCTCCTGAGTAGAGTGAATTTGTAATGCCTTCCGCAGTCAAAGGATCTGCAAAACCAGCTGAATCACCAGTCAAGAAAACATTATTTTTTACGAAACCATCTTTTCGAGGAGAAATAGGAACTTGGAATCCATGCGCTTGTTCAGAAAGCACGTCATCAATTCCTAAAATTTTGAGGTAAGCATAGTAATGTTCTCTCAAATTGATTTTTCTTTTTTTAAAAGTCCCCACACCGATTGATAGGTGGTTTTTCTTTGGAAAACACCATCCGTATCCTTTAGGAATAACATCGATATCAAATCTTGCTTCTTTGGCTAGTCGCTCGTATACATCTTGAGGAACTTCCACTTCATACTCTAAGGCAGGAATCAGTTGACGTGTTTCTGTCCAACCTGCAAACTTTGCCGTAGGACCCAAAACCCCATCTGCTGCGATGACATAAGTGGCTGAAATGTCACCTTGGGAAGTTTTTAAAGTAAGCTTATCTCCAAATTCTAATCCTTTTAAAGTATGATTCTCCAAAAGAGTTGCCCCAAAAGACTTGGCATTTTCTATTATCAATTGGTCAAATTTATCTCTCATGACCATCGTCACCACAGGATATGTTCTATGAGCAAAAAGTGGTTGGTCTAAATGGTCAAAATAGATGTAAAGATCATTATACTCCTTTTCAATCACGTTTGAAATATCAAATGGCAGCATGTCTCTTCCACGAAAAACCAAGCCACCACCACAGGTTTTATATCTAGGCAAACTTTCTTTTTCTAAGATCGCGACGCTCAAACCCGCCTTTGAGGCTTCATAGGCTGCCATGCCACCCGCCGGTCCTGAACCGACTACCACCACATCATAATGTTTCATGTCGAAAGATAGAAAAGTATTGATTTTGGAAAAAGATTTCATGTTGAACTGAATTGAAAAACATAAAAAAAGCTGCCATTTCCCAATAGCAGCTTTTCTTTTTATTCATTAGTTTATCAATTGATTACTATCTTCTCTACTTTTTCAATCTTCTTACCATCCTTATAAGTGATTTCTTTTTTGATTTCTACTTTTTCAACTTCTGATACTGTACCATGTGGTGTTTCAGAAATATGAGGGGCGATAACAAGTGCCACAATGGAAGTTAGCTTGATCAAAATATTCATCGATGGGCCAGAAGTATCTTTGAATGGGTCACCTACCGTATCACCTGTTACAGAAGCTTTATGTGCCTCCGAACCTTTGTATTGCATCACACCATCAATCATTACTCCTTTTTCAAAGGATTTTTTAGCATTGTCCCATGCACCGCCAGCATTATTTTGGAAAATTCCCATCAAAACACCTGAAACGGTAATTCCTGCTAATAAACCGCCCAAAACTTCAGGACCGAAAACAAACCCTACAATAATCGGTGATAGAAGTGCTATTGCTCCAGGTGCCACCATTTCTCTTATAGAAGCTTTGGTAGAAATTTCAACGCACTTTTCATATTCAGGCTTGGCTTTGTACTCCATAATTCCAGGAATCTCTCTGAACTGTCTTCGCACTTCATTTACCATATCCATTGCTGCTCTTCCTACGGCTGCAATCGCAAGTGAAGAGAAAATAAATGGAATCATAGCTCCTACGAAAAGTCCGGAAAGTACATCAGCTTTATAGATATCGATAGAACTGATTCCAGCAAGACCAACATAAGCCGCAAACAATGCTAAAGCTGTCAAAGCAGCTGAAGCAATTGCAAAGCCCTTTCCTGCAGCGGCTGTTGTATTTCCAACTGCATCAAGTATGTCTGTTCTTTCTCTAACTTCTTTTGGTAATCCTGACATTTCTGCAATACCTCCAGCATTATCGGCTATAGGACCGAAAGCATCAATGGCTAATTGCATGGCAGTGGTCGCCATCATCCCTGCGGCAGCTATTGCAACTCCATAGAGACCTGCTGCCATAAATGATCCATAAATACCTCCTGCTAAAACTAATATTGGTAAAACAGTAGATTCCATACCTACAGAAAGTCCACCGATGATATTGGTAGCGTGTCCAGTCGATGATTGTTTGATGATAGAGTTCACTGGGCGTTTACCCATTGAAGTGTAGTATTCTGTGATAATACTCATTAAAAATCCTACAATCAAGCCGATGACAACGGCACCAAAAACACCCATTTTAGTAAATGAGATAGATCCTCCTCTTGAAAGGACCAATTCACCTTCAGGCAACATATAATCGATCAAGAAATAAGAAGCACCTACAGTCAAAAGAATAGATATCCAGTTCCCTTTGTTTAAAGCTGCTTGAACACTATCTGTTTCCTTAGAAATTTTCACAAAGGATGTTGCAACAATGGAAAAGATCAATCCCATACCAGCAATTACCAATGGAAGTAGAATTGGTGCGATTCCACCGAAATTATCATTAGATACAATTTCTCTTCCAAGAACCATAGAAGCCAAGATAGTAGCGACGTAAGAGCCAAAAAGATCGGCGCCCATACCGGCTACATCACCTACATTATCACCCACATTATCTGCGATTGTCGCTGGGTTTCTCACGTCATCTTCTGGAATTCCTGCTTCCACTTTACCTACTAAGTCAGCTCCTACATCTGCCGCTTTGGTATAGATACCTCCTCCCACTCTAGCAAAGAGAGCGATAGACTCTGCACCTAAAGAAAAACCAGCCAAAACTTCCAAAGCTGTTGCCATGGCATCTCCATTGACATCACCACCTGTAGAAATGACAAACATGTTATAGAAAACGATAAAAAGAGAGCCCATACCAAGAACTGCTAAACCTGCTACACCGATTCCCATCACGGATCCTCCTGTAAAAGAAACTTCTAAGGCCTTTTTTAAGCTAGTTTTCGCAGCTTGAGTTGTTCTTACATTGGCTTTAGTAGCTATGTTCATTCCAAGATATCCTGCAAAAGCTGATAAAAAAGCGCCAATTACAAAAGATATGGCGATGATCCAGCTTGAGTTGGCTACTAAAGTTCCAGACCAGCCTAAGATAATTCCAGCTATCACCACAAAATAGAAAAGTACTTTCCATTCTGCTTTGAGAAATGCCATGGCACCCTTGGCAATATGACCAGCGAGTTCAACCATTGTTTCTTCTCCAGTTTCCTGCTTGGTGACCCATGCAGATTTGATAGCCATTACAATAAGGCCGATGATCCCCAGGACGGGGACTAAGTAAGTAAATACTTGTTCCATATGCTTAGATTAGGTTATTGTTTTTTTAATTGTGCAACAAATATATTATTATTCAATTAGCAAGCAATATTAGGCGAATAATCTTTGGGTTTGATAGAGAGGTTTAAAGGAGGAAAATAGGAAAAAGGGTTAAAGGTTTATAATGGTTAAAAGGTTAAAGGAAAAAAGGTGACCACGGATTTTATGAATTGAACGAATTAGGATTAAAGGGATTTGGGAGTTGACTTGGGTTTAGAGCTAATCTATAATTTTTAAAATCATTTTGAATTATGCGCCAAAGTGCTTCGAATTTCGCGAAAAGATGATCCCACTGATTTTTTGAAGTGAGCTTATTTTATAATTGCCACTGAAGCTCGGAGGAACACGAAGAGATAGTTTGAAGAAAATTGAAGAGCCTGTTGAAGCATTTCTAAAAGGGACCGGCCTCCCCAAGGGATGCTGGTTTTGAAGACTTGATCCATTTGAAGGAAATTAGGATTGCAAATCTTATACATCTAGATCTCGAAATTATAAATTTCAAGAAGCGGTTAATTGCTTAATCGTTTAACTGCTTAATAGTTTAAAGTGTGGGCTTTGCTTGTAAATGTTAAATTCGAGATAAATGTGATTTTTTTGAGGGGGGGGGGAACTTAGGAGTAGGTGAAGAATTTTTCTATGGCGTCGATGGACTCAATGGAAAAGGGCTTGATGATGTATCCATGCACATTTTTGTCAAGGTTGGCTCTATCTATATCTCTGCCATCGCAGGAGCTAGAAAGTACGACAATTCTAAAATGGCTTTTGATATGCTCGTTGAGGTTTTCGAAGTTTTTTAAGAAGTCCCATCCATTATATATTGGCATATTCAGGTCGAGAAGCACCAAGACAGGGTTTTTGTTTGTAAGTTCTTTTTGTTGTTCTAAAATTTGACTGAGGTAATTGAAAGCTTCTTCCCCACTTTCAAATTTCCATATTTTATGTAAAAAGCCTGTTCTTCTGAGAAATTTAGAGTTCAGCATATTGATAACAGGATCATCATCTACTAGCAATATAGCTTCAAACTCGTTGATGTTATTCATAATTGGTCAATTGTAATTATACGGTAAAAAGGTTAAAAGTTAATCTACTGCATTTTACTCTTGAGAAGTGGAATTCAACAGATATTAGTCAAAATAGGTTAAATAAAATTAAAAATGCAATAGGTAATTATACGTATATTTAAAATAGTTCCATATCACCCAGAGTAAAATCCCAATTATTTATATCTAGTAATTGATAAGGTAAGTCTGTATTATCAGAAACTTTTCTTAATGTCATTAATGGTAGAAACGCTGAAAATGGTAGAGTAAAAAACTTGGGTAAAGAGATTCTCTTTGATTTCATAAAACTTGAATAAACAATCCCATATTTTAATTGGATCTTCCTAATTTCTTTATTTAATAAAATGAAATTAATCTTTTTGTTTTCTGAAAGGGTCAAAATATCTAAAATTCTAAATTCCCTACCAAACGCAGTCTCTTTAATTCTAAAAATCAGAAGATAGGTATTTTCATCTGTCAAAAATTGATAGTTAAATTGAGGGCAATACAGGTATCTCCAAATTAAAAAATTCAAATGATTATTTGTTGACAATCTAGTATTCTTTCGATTTTTTACTTTTTTACAGATATTTATGAATGTATTTGCATCCGTCGCTTTTGGAAGTGGTACCTTTGAGTTTTTAAAATTTAAATTCAACTGAACTTGTATTGGAAGGTGACCTAATTTTTGCCAACCCATTTTAAGGTAACCTGGTAAGCTATTTTTATTGGGCGTATTGTAAATAAAATCATAATTTTCTTCAGCAGCTTGCAAAAGCAGTGTTCTTGTTAATTTGGTAAAAATCCCTTTTCCTTGATAATCAGGATGTATAGCTGTATCAACTGCTCGCAACGCTTTCCAAGTTCTATTCTGATCTTCCCACTCCCACTTCATAAATGCTCTTAAGCCGATAATTTGGTTATTTGACTCTGCTAGTAAAAGTAAAGATTCACCGAAAGGATTCTCTATGTGCTTCCAATTCCAAAAAGCCATGGTTTTAGGCATTCTTTGTTCGCCTAGAGAGATTTTCAGGAGGTTAATGATTAATGGAATATCGGAACTTATAGCTTTTCTGAATTTCATTGCTTCATTTCAAATACTTTGGCTACTGTCTCTCGACCATAGCGGTCAAGGAAAGAAATGACTATGTACTTAGATGTAGCGGCAGTTGATTGTAAGGTGATGCTATTTTTGGTTCGTTCGTTAAGAAATATTTTTTGAAAATTGGCTATTTGGGATTTGTTCTTAATTTGATCAATATCACTTCCACTGTAGATCATCGCAAATCTAAACATGGGATCAATTGAATTTGGGAAAAAGAGTTGAAGGTCACCGCCTATTTTCACCAACTCTACTTGTGTGTTTTTCAAGGAAACAGGATTGATACTAGGTTCAAATTTGGGACTTAGGATTTTTGTTTGGTAATGTTTGTTTTTGAGCTCGCTAGCCACATCTCTATTTTTGCTGTATAAAGATTGGGCAGAGAAGAATGCATTGCCCTGTATGCCTTGAACTGATTTGGCATAAGCGACTTGTTTGCCAATTTCATTGGGGTCATTCCAAGCTACATCAAAGTTATCTCTGATTTTGTAGGCGCTATTTCCCACATATATTTTTGTATCAAAGCTAGTTTTAGCCCACCAAGACACAAGTTCTCGATGAGCAGCTAAGTTGAAGTCCATGCTCCAGTAGATTTGAGGGATGAGATAATCGATCCATTTATTTTTCATCCACGTCAAAGGATCTGCATAGAGTTCGTCGTAATTGGTCACCCCTGCTTTGGTATTGGAGCCTTTGCGATCTTTGTCGATATTTCTCCAAACACCAAATGGACTTATTCCAAATTGAACCCAAGGTTTATTGGATTTGATTGTTTGAGATACAGCCTCAACAAGGTTATTGACATTTTGCCTGCGCCAATCTTCCAGTTGTTGCCCATTTTGCCTGTATTTTCTGAAAGTATGTTCATCTTGAAAAATTTGTTTCTCCAACTTATAGGGATAAAAATAGTCATCGAAATGGATGGCATCGATGTCATAATTGAGGACTACTTCATTGATGATATTGGTGAGTTTTTCTTTTACCTCTGGGATTCCTGGATTATAATAATATTTGGTTCCATACTTGACCATCCAGTCTGGGTGTTTAAAAAAGTCATGGTTGGGACTTAGTTTATCCGTATTTAAATCAAAAGTTGCTCTATAAGGGTTGAACCAAGCATGGAATTCCATACCTCTCAAATGTGTTTGCAGGATCATCCAAGAAAGTGGATCTTCTTCTGTATTGGGTTTAGTTCCCTCCTGCCCTGTGAGGTATTTGGACCAGGGGGCATATTTAGATGGGTAAAAAGCATCACCTGCGGCACGGACTTGAAGAATGATTGCGTTGAAATTGAGTTGCTCGTAATAATCGAGAATTGCGATAAAATCAGATTTTTGTTTTTCCCAGTTGTCGCTACCTGATTTTGGCCAATCGATATTGGCAACAGTGGCGATCCAAACACCGCGAAATTCTCTTTTTTCTTGGTTGAGGGTAATTTCGGATAAGGTATAAAAGTTTTCTGCTTTTTTAGACTCCGGTAAGCTGATGTTTTCAGGTTGCGGTGAAGTAATTTTAATTGATGGGTTTGGTGAGGGTTGGGAGACTATTTTCTTGGAGGTTGAACATGAGGTGGCAATGGTAAATATGGCAGAGAGAAGGAGAAAGTTGGAATATCGAGAATACATATTCAAAGTTGTGTTAAAGAAATTGAATATAATTAGGCTACATCAGCAAAAATCCTCTCCATTCTTCGGAAATAGAACATGCCAAATATAAAGACTATAACAGCTACAATTGATCCCGGCCAAATCCAATCCCAAGGCATTGGCCGATTTAAAAAAGCAGCTCGAAAACCTTCGATTACACCAACCATAGGATTTAGAATATACAATTTTTGATATTGTTCAGGGACTGCTGTTGTACTGTAAACTACAGGTGCAGCATATAGTAACAATTGCACAAGAAAACTTAAGGCGTGCTTGACATCTCTATATTTTACAGCAAGGGCAGACAAAAACATACCTATACCTAAGGAGGTCAATAACAATTGGAGGATCAAAAGTGGTAAAAAGAGCAAGCCCCATCCTGGTACTACATTGAAATATATTAAAAGACCAATTACAACAATGAAGGCAATTAGAAAATCTAATAATTTAGATAAGATTGATGCAAGTGGGAGTACCATTCTAGGAAAATAAACTTTGGTTATCATATTTGCATTTTGCACCAAGCTATTCGCGGATTCAGTTAGAGTTCCAGAGAAATAATTCCAAGGCCAAAGTGCTAAGTAGGAAAATAGAATGTAGGGCATTCCATCAGAATCAACTTTGGCTAAGCTACCAAAAACGATTGTAAAAACGATTGTAGTAAAAAGAGGCTGAATAATAGCCCAAGAAACTCCCATGATAGATTGAGCATATCTTGCTTTAATTCCTCGCAGTGTTAGGAAATAGAGAAGGTCTTTGTAGCGCCAAAGTTCTTTAAAATCTACAAGTTGCCAACCGGAAGTCGGTTCAATAATTTTTACTTTATCTGTATCCAAGTTGTGTGTTAAGGAATTGGTTTTAAAATTAGCTTAAAGATAAGTGATTATCTAATGGGTTTAAAAGATTAAATGAATTAGAATAATGGGAAATCAATAAGGTAGAGATTTAAGCCTGCCGCAAGGGGTAAGCTGTTAAAGAATGACAAAGTTATTGGTTGACTGGGTAAATGAGTGAATTGGCTATCTGTATTGACGGAATGATCCCAATAGTATGATATATTTCTGCTTTTTGATTGATTTTGATACTAATTGATATTAGATCCGCCCCGGCGGACAAGTTATTTGTGGATATTGATCCAATGCAAACATTAATACAAGAACTTGAGATTACTGGCATAATAGCGAATAATCATAATTGGTTACATTGATTTGAAAGTTGGTGCATTTAATGCATTGGCAAGACTTTGCATGGAAAAAGATTTCATGCCATAAGTTTCTTTTAGGTTTTTGTAATGATTTATTAATATTTCCAATTCATTGAGTGAGGCTTTGGGATTATTCGCAAAATTGTGAGGATGCCACCATAGGTGATAGATTTTTTTTTGTTTAGCAGCGCTAGTCATTTCATTCATAACCCTTTGAAGTCTCCATTTATTAATCAGATTACTTTTTTGATAGTAAGGTCTTAAGAGTCTAGATGCTGGAATTTCAAGAGGGTAATTTTCTGTTTCTTGGTAGATTTCATCTTCACCAAAAGAAGAACAACCTCCAAGGCTTACAAAGCAATCAGCCGTTCGGTATATTCTTTTGATGACTCTTTCGTGTTGCGTTTCTTGCCAAAACCAATCTTTTGGGTTACTTCTTACTTGTGAGAACCCTTCTTCTTTACATATTTTCAAATATTGCAGATTGATATGATTTCTTGGAAAAACCAATGAACTTAAATTGATTTGAAATTTATGTTTTGCGATTCGTTGTGCTGCTTGAAGGTCATTTCTAAACTGAGAGGGTGTTTGTCCCCGCATTAAAGTGTAGTAATGAGCAAAGCTATGGCTTCCTAGCTCTTGACCTGGTGTATCAATTATTTTCTTAATCAAATCAGGGGCGAAATGATATTCATTTTGAAGACCATGTTTTTTCACCCATTCATAAGCAGAATATTCTTTATTTCGATAAGAAGGCTTGATTTTGGGTAAGAAAGATTCCCATTCTTCTTTATTTTCTGCAAATAGCATCCCGACTGTTGCCCAAGTTGCTTCTATATAATGACGGGCAAAGCTATCTAACATGCGGGGCACTAGTTCTCTAGTATTGCTGAAATAAGGAGTATTTACCTTATTATCAGGTTTATCAAAAATCCCCCAAAGGAGTTCGAAGTCTAGTGAAATTATCCAGGCACCTGTATCTAACTGATTCATGAAGTACATTATACTAAGTTATTATAAACTTCTTCAATTTCTGACACCATTTTTTTCATTGAGAACTCTTTTTCTACTCTTAGCCTTGCATTGAGGGAAAGTGCTTGGTGCAATTCAGGTACTTGAATGATTCTTAAGCATAAATTAGATAGCTTTTCGTATTCATCTACTTCACAAAGCATACCTTCTAAGCCATGTGTAACTGCTTCTCCTATTCCACCTGCCCTTGTAGCGACAACTGGAATTTGGCAAGACATGGCTTCAAGCATTGCAACGGGTAGGCCTTCAAACTCAGAACTACTCATATATAAGTTCATGGTTGAGAGGAAAGGTATCACTTCTTTTTGGACACCAACCCAATGAAAATTTGACGCATAATTTGATTCCTTCATTTGTTTGAGGATTTTTTCTCTCCAATCTCCATCTCCTACAAGTAGAAAATGAACTTTAGGCTCAATTTGAAGAATTTGCAGAGCTTGTTGGACCCATATCCAAAGCCTTTTTTGAGATCTAAACACTGCCACTTTTCCTATTACAAAAGCATTTTGAGGAATTCCAAGTTCTGCCCTGATTGCTTCTCCAGCTGCTTCATCTTTTTTAAAAAAATCAGTATTTACTCCATTGAGGATGTTTTTAACTTTCAGTCTTCCTTTGCGCTTTAGAGGAGAAATCATCATATTTAACTCCATTGAAAGTGCTACTTCATTAGAGACGGCAATAGCTACATCCTGTTTTTTGAAAGTAAGCTTATTAAACCAATAGGAGACTTTATTATATCTATCCCAAGTGTTATGTTCTGTATAAACTATCGGTATCTTTATTTTTCTGCCTACAAGCCTTGCTAATACACCTGCCCAAGGTAAATGAGCGTGAATGATATCAATATTTTCAATTTTAATAAAATTTTTCACCTTATTGATTTGTCTAAAAATACCAAGGTTTGATGAAGGGAATAAGAATACGCGGATTCCTGCTGCTCTTAGTTCTTCAACAATATTATTTTCTTGATGATAGAAATAGATACAATAAAATTCAAACCTTTGAAGGTCGTGTAGTTTGGCAGTTTCCGGTATAAGTTTTTCTGCACCACCTCTACCAAGAGACTTTATAAGATGCAGGACTTTTACTTTCGAGTTCATGTGGCAAGATAAGAAAATGTTGTTTAGTATTGTTAATTGGGGGAATGGGTGAGTATTTGAGTGAAAGCAATGATGAGGATTGATAAAGTAAAATTTCTTTTATCTTTAAAACATGATTCAGCATAAAAGCTCAACCTGGTTTCAGTCACCTATCCTTTGGAGCGGCGCTATATTTTTATGTGCTTTTTGGTATTGGGGTTATGATGGTATTACGTTTAGTGATGATGTTTATTACATCACCACTGGGCATGCTTTTTGGCAAGGAAATGATGTTTTAAGTGATTATCATTTCTCTAGTAGATTTGGTTCTTATATTTTTTCTGGTTTGATGACTTTTTTATTTGGGTTTTCTGATAGAGCTGGAAGTCTTGCTTCACTCTTTGCATATTTGGTTACACTTTTTTTGATAGTCAAGATTGTACCTAAAAAAAGACAACAATTTTGGGCTGTCATCTTCTTTGTTACACAAGTTTATTTATTGCACTTTTTGACTAAAGTTTATCCAGACAGCTTATTAGTATTTTGGGCCATATTGATTCCTTTTGTGGCTTCCTATAGACACGTACATCCTATTACTTCTTCATTCCTCTTGGTAATTGCCCTTTTGATGGGATTCATGACAAAAGAAACGATAGTCTTTTTATTTCCCTTTCCTTTGTTCATCCTGTTTCTTGATTGGAAAAGTAAATTATTGGGAAAATTTCATCTCTATTTTGGGGTTCTTTCCATTTGTTTTTCGATTTTATATTTAGGGTATTATTGGTGGGAATTTGGAGACCCTTTCTTTAGGATTCAGTCTGTTCATCAAGGCCACTACATTTCTGAATACACTTTTTTTGATAAAGATTTGTCATCAATGTTATGGCGAATCAGTTTCAGTCCTTTGCTCACCTTTATTGAGAGAGGATATTGGTTGTGGATCATATTGAGTATCCCAGCTATTTTTACAGGATTAAAAAAATATGAAAATATAAAAACTGAATTTGCGATAGCTATTTGCTGTATGCTTGCAGGTTTTTGGTGGATGACAACGAGTTTGGAATACTATAACCCTCTTTATTTAAACCCTAGGCATTTGATCATCTTAGTCCCTTTATTGGCTGTTTTAATTGGTTTGGGTGCTTCGTCTTGGCTTGATGATCCTAAAACCAGAAATATTACTGTAGCAATGATTCTTGTTGGATCATTTTTGGGAATGGCCATAGGAGATTGGAAACAGGCTGTTTTTCTGAGTGTTTTTGCGAGTGTTCTCTGGAGTAGAGACATTTGGAAAGGCACATTTCAACAAGCTATACTTGTGATCCTGCTAGTCGTTCCTGCCATATACAGTGCGCGGTATCAGCATCAGTTAAAAGGTTATGACCATTTTAAAAATTCCCTTGAAGATGCATTGAGAAGTGAGGAAGAAGTAATCGTAGTTAACAATTTTGTGGAGTTCAGCAAAGAAGTGCTCCTACCCTTTCAGCCCGAGCATCAAGCTTCTCTTTTCCCCATTGAGAGATTAAATGAATTTGAGGAGTTGGCACCTGAGAAATTCACCCTGATCATTTATTCTTATTACAAGCATGCTTATCCTAAAGAGATTCCTGATGTAGTAGATTTTCTTGATTTGGTAGAAGAAATGGGCTATGAAGTAATAGAAGAAAAAGAAGACAGATGGGTGAAGGTGTTTAGGTTTTTAGAAGGAGGAAAATAGGAGGTCGGAACGTTAAGAAAAAAAGAAGAATGCAGAGGGGTGAATACAAATTGGGAAAAGGCGAAAGGTTAAAGGAATACCACGGATTTTACGAATTGAACGAATTAGGATTAAAGGGATTTGGAGGCTGATTTGGTTTTAAAACTGATTTATATTTTTTAATATCATTTTGAATTATGCGACAGAGCGCTTCAAATTTTGCGAATTGGAGGAAGAAATTGAAAGGATGAAGACAGAGGAAAAAAAAGGGTTAAAGGTTTATAATGGTTAAAAGGTTAAAGGAAAAAAAATGATGAATGTCGAACTTTGAATTAAAACTGCCGAAGTAGATGGAATTATATAGGAATACTATAAAACTGCGGAAAAAAAAATAAATAGTCAAGGAAAGAAGCCTGAGGAGCCTGTCCCGAAAGTCGGGAGCTTTAACTTTGAGTAGCCCCCAGTGAAACTGGGAGGAAGTAAGAAAAGGAAAAATTATTATCCAATATTTTTGACCCCATTCGGGGTCGAATTTCTGTTTGCTTGGAGAATTTGGAATTAAAGTCTAGTGACTTTGTGGGGCAGTTTGAAAACTGCTTAGGCAAAGAGTCTAAGTCTGAAGACTTGAACTAATGGGGTATGGCATTTGGAATTAAAGTCTGGAGACTTTTAGGGGCAGTTTGAAAACTGCCTAGATGGATGGTCCAAGTCTGAAGACTTGAACCAGTAAGGTTTTGATTTTAGATCCCGGCATTGAAATACCGGGATAAGAGGTCGGTCATGCCGATGGCATTTGAAGGAAAGTCTGGAGACTTTGAGGGGCAGTTGGAAAACTGCTATGGTTTGGGTCCAAGTCAGGAGATTTGAACCAGAAGTGGCCTCATTTATTATCTTACAATTAAACCAATATATGCAACTTTCGTTTACTATTTATGTCTGAGAAAAATTAAAGCTTAGAAAATATTTAAGTATATTTGTAATATGTTTATAAATAGAAAAGACATAATCACATTGAGAAATTTATCATTAACAAAAGAACTTGTTCTTTTGGATGATATTCCTCTTTCTTTTAGAGAAGATTTTTTTGAGTTCTTTTTTGGAAAAACTTTAATTGAAAAAGATAGCTTACTTTTCGCTTACCCTCACGATGTTAAATTGTGGACTAAGTTTATGTTTCATAAATATAGTTCTAAGGCATAAATGTTACCTGAGTATTTATTAAAATTTAATAAGATACTTTTAAAATTTCAAAGGAAATTTCCTAGAACAGAATGGTCAAATGATTTTAAAAACTCATTAATTAATGACTACTCTTTCTTCTCCGCGCGTGTTGAAGATTCAAAGCTGGAATATGGAGATACTATTAATTTTCTTAATGATGAAACCATAAGAGGAATAAATTTTGATTCCCTATTAGCTATATCAGATCATCAATCTGTTTTAAAAAACCTATTGGATAGCTTGGAGGATTTCAGTCTAACAGAAGATACAATTAGACAAATTCACAGATCTTTAATGGAATCTCCTTTGGCTTGGGAAGCCGATTTTAGGCCTGAATTAGTTGGTAATTACAGAAACATTCCAACTATTGGATCAAGACAACCATATTTTGAAAACAAACATTACGCTCCTCACTACAACTTAGAAATAATAATGTCTTCCTATTTGGATATATTTAATTCAAAATTGAGTTTAATTGATAATACTGAATATGGCAAGCATTTGTTAACTCAGGTTACGTATTTCCACAATAAATTTTTGAATGAAATTCACCCGTTTGCAGATGGTAATGGCAGGGTATGTAGGATTTTAATCGGAGCAATTTTAATGTTAAATAATTGTCCTCCTATATTTCCTCGAATTACAAACCAAACTCAGCAGAAGAAATATATTTCAATTATTGTAAGATGTGAAAAAGAAGAAAGTGATGAACCGATGATGAAATACTTTGCTCTAGGAATGACAGAATATTTAGAATCAAGACTTGGTGATTAACCGATTTTTTGGCAACAAGCCTCGTTTTATTCTTCATGAATGGCCCGCACCTCTTGATATCAGCAGTGAACTGCTGGGTTAATGTGTCGGTCATGCCTACCTTTGGTAGGTAAACTATGGAATTGGATTTAAAGTCTGGAGACCTTCATTAAAAGGAGGAAGGATGAAATTAGAAGGAGGAATGACATCATTCTAAGGTTGAAGAGTTACAATTTCGAGAAGCTAGTTTTGATGTCGTCCGTACCTACGGCACTAATCAAAATCGATCTTGATTTTTGAGCCTAGCATTGAAATACCGGGTTAAGAAGTCCGTAATGCCTATGGCATTTGAAGGAAAGTCTGGAGACTTTGTGGGGAAGTTTGAAAACTACTTAGGCAAACAGTCCAAGTCTGAAGACTTGAACTAATAGGCAAAATTGAAAACTTGATCCAGTTGAAGGAAATTAGGATTGCAAATCCTGTTTATCTAATTCTCGAAATTGCAAATTTCGAGAAGCGGACATTTGGAATTAAAGTCTGGAGACTTATGAAGGGCAGTTTGAAAACTGCGATGTGGTAGGTCCAAGTCTCCAAAAAGGAGGTAAACCTCCCTGAAGGGAGGTAAATCTGAAGACTTGAACCAATTTGAGCTGCGGGTCGGGATAAATTTCGAGAAGCTGAGAAGCTGAATTCAGCTGCGCTGCACTTCGGTTAGCTCTTATATTTTAGGAGTTCGGTTTTTTCTATTTGTTCCATTTCGGTAATTCTCCGGTATGGTCAAAAAAGTTTTTTAGCATTTCAACTTGTTCTTTCATTTGGTCGATATTGCCATCTGTTACATACCAATAAATGTCAAGAGCGTCTGTTTTGTCTTTTATTAATTGATCAGTCTATAACACTCCCCATTTGTTGGACCAAAAGTATCAGTTGCTAAGTTAATTTATTTATTTGTTAATACTTCTTTAGTTGTCCTATTTCCCAAGGGTACCCTTGGGAAATAGGACAACTAACTTTTACTTTATGCTGCTTTTCGGGTTGGCCCATAATATCTTTCCCCAGGCTTCTCCCTAGTGGTATGATGAACCTTTTGGTTGTAATATTCAATATACCATTTGACACCTTTGAGCAGGTCATAACCGTCCTCGCTTGGGTTCAGATAGATGTAATCATACTTGATCGACTTCCAGAACCTTTCAATATATACATTGTCCAAAGCCCTTCCCTTTCCGTCCATTGATACTTTGATATCCAGCCCTTCAAGGTAATTGATCCATAAGGCTGATGTGTACTGGCTTCCCTGATCGGAATTGACTATCTCTGGCTTACCATTTTCTCTGATGGCCTCTTCGATTACCTGCTTACACCATTTGGCGTCCTGACTGTTGGATATACCCCATGACAGTATCCTTCTGCTGTAAACATCCATGACTGCGGTCAGGAACATAAACCCCTTCTGCATCGGAATGTAGGTGATATCGGTTACCCACACTTGGTTGGGCCTTTCAATCTTTAAGTTCCTGAGAAGATAAGGCCTGATATATTCACGCAAACCGGATTTGGTAAGGTTCTTCCTCCTGTAAAGGGTTTCCCTGCCCATCAGCCTGAAAAGCCTCCTGATGCGCTTTGGGCCGACAACGAAGCCCAGTCCTGTCAACAGATAGACCATCGACACAACGCCTTCAGTAGGGTGATCGGTAAGATGCCTGTCCATGATTCCCATCAGTTTCAGATTGATCTCGTTTTCCCCTTTTGGTTTGTAATATAGACTGCTTCGGGGAACCTCCAATACTTCACACTGTTTCCTTATAGAAAGCCCCTTATAATCGGAACAAACCAATGTCGCCCGGTCTTTCATATCCCCAGTTTCTTGCAGCTTTTTTTTAAAAAGTCATTCTCTACTTTTAGCTCTCCGATCTGGGCATAGAGCTGCTCAAGGGCAGGGCCTTCTTCCTTTTTCTTTGAATGATCCTTTTCAAATACAGCTGACATATTATCCAAAAACTCACCCTTCCACTTGGAGATAATCACAGGGCTAACATCGAACTTCTTGGACAATTCAGCCAATGTAAACTGATTCTTGATTGCTTCAAGGGCCACTTTTGCCTTGAACTCAGGAGAAAACTTTCGTCTTGTTTGCTTGTTCATAAGGTTAAATTTAAACGGTTTTTTTAACTTAACCTCTGGTCTCAATTTTGGGGAGTATTATATGGTGATGTAAATTGACCCCCGTCAAAAGTTATTTTTCTGGAATGGAATAAGAGGCTTTTAAGTCCTGTTAGGAGTGCAAACAATTAAGCATTCCCATGGCCAATCGCACTCTTACCATGAACAAGATCAAACAAATTTTACGAGGCCATTTTGAAGGCCATGGCTCCAAGCAGCTCAGCAAATTGACGGGAGTCTCCCGCAATACTGTCAAGTCCTATCTTAAAAGATTTCAACAAACAGGCCTTTCCTTTGAAGAGGTTAATCAGCTTTCCGATGAAGGTTTAGCTGAATTAATATTAGGTCCACCAGCCCCTGTGCAGCAAAGTGACAGGCTGGAAGTATTACTTCCTTTATTGCCTGGGATCGTTAAGAAGTTGCGAATAAAAGGCATGACACGTCAGCGTCTCTGGGAAGAATACCGACAGAAGCATCCTGACGGTTTTCAGGCCAGCCAGTTCCGCAAACATATTCGGCAATACGTGGGTAAGCAGGGGCTAACGATGCATTTTGAGCACCTAGCCGGAGATAAAGTATTCATCGACTATGCGGGTAAAAAGCTCTATGTCACTGATCCCGATACAGGGGAGCATTTTCCTGTAGAGGTATTTGTGGCTACGCTGGGCTGTACTCAATACACTTATGTGGAAGCCACTTACACCCAGAAGAAACCCGACTTCATCGGAAGCTGCACAAGGATGCTGGAGTTCTTCGGCGGGGTTCCAAGGGTAATCGTGCCTGACAACCTCCGGTCTGCAGTTACCAAAGGCAGCAAATACTCTCCAGTCCTGAACGAGACCTTTGAAACCTTTGCTGAGCATTACAACACCACTATCATTCCGGCAAGACCGCGTCAGCCAAGAGAAAAGTCTCTGGTCGAAGGTGCTGTAAGACTGGTATATCAGCGGATTTATGTAGCTCTTCAGGGAAAGGTGTTTTTATCCTTAGAAAGCCTTAATGAAGCACTTGTTCCTTTGGTATCCAACTACAATGACTATGCACTCAGAGGTGAGGAAAGTCGCAGGGAACAGTTTGAGACACTTGAGCGGAACAGTCTGCTGGCACTTCCCGAACTTCCTTATCAGCTGATGAGTGTCAAAGTGTGCACTGTAATGAAAAACACCCACATATGTCTTGGGGAGGATAAACACTACTACAGTGTTCCCCATCAGTATATGGGAAAGAAAGTCAAAGTCCTTTTCAATGATGACCAGGTAGAGATCTTTTACAAGTATCATCCTATAGCCAAACACAAACGCGATAAAAGGAAGCATAAGTACACGACACTAAGGGATCATCTGGCCGGAAACCAGAAGTATGTATCCGATTGGAGTTATGAATTCTTTGTAAGTGAAGGCAATAAGATCAGCAAGGAGGTAGGGAAATTCCTATCCAGCCTGATGGAATCTATTCCCCATCCGGAGCAAGGTTATAGATCCTGCTCCGGAATCCTTCATCTTGCCCGTAAAGTGGGTTCACAGCGGATCACTGGAGCCTGCAAAAGAGCGTCAGAGTATGGTGTTTACACCTATCCTATGATTGAACAGATCCTTTCCAAAAATTTAGACGCAATCAGTTTTTCCGATGAACAGCTGGATGAGTCTTCCCAGATGCCCAAACACCACAACATCCGTGGCAACAGATACTTCAGTTAACAAACACCAATTCCAATGATACAAGAAACAATTGAAAAAATGAGAAAAATGAAGCTTTACGGCATGTCACGAAGCTTCAGTCATGCCACAGAATCCGGCTCTCTGTCATCCCTTACACCGGATGAACTGATTAGTCTGCTCGTGGAAAACGAATGGGATGACCGTCAAAACCGCAGGATGGATCGAAGCCTTCGTGGTGCACGTTTCCGATACAAAGCCACTGTCGAGGAACTGGATTTTCGTCCCGGGCGTGAACTGGACAAAAATCAACTATTGAGACTCGCAGACGGAGCATACATCCACAAAGGAGAAAACATTCTGATGACAGGAAGTACAGGCACAGGTAAGAGTTATCTTGCCTGTGCCTTGGGCAATCAGGCTTGTAGCAAGGGACACAAAGTCCTTTATGCGAATACGACTAAGTTGCTTACCCAACTGAAAATGGCTAAGGCTGATGGATCTTCTATCAAAGAGATGCTCAAACTCGAAAAACTTGATGTGTTGATACTCGATGACTTTGGGATACAACCCCTGGATGTTCAGAGCAGAATGTTGCTGATGGAGATTATAGAGGACCGACATGGTAAAAAGTCCACCATCATCACTTCGCAGTTACCGGTCAGTGCATGGTATGAAATAATCGGAGATCAAACTCTTGCAGATGCTATTTTGGACAGAATTGTGCACGATGCTCACCGGATAGAACTAAAGGGAGAATCCCTGAGAAGAAAACGTAATATTAATCCCGAAAAACAAT
This sequence comes from Belliella baltica DSM 15883, assembly GCF_000265405.1. NCBI lineage: Bacteria > Pseudomonadati > Bacteroidota > Cytophagia > Cytophagales > Cyclobacteriaceae > Belliella > Belliella baltica. The sequence continues at coordinate 3,415,939 of NC_018010.1, forward strand.
AACTTTAACGCGATGTAAGTCCACTATTCCTGACCAAAAAACTACTTAACTCCGGGGGGTCACTTTGCAGCGCTGATAGGGGGTCACTTTGACCGCTATATGCAGTTGGCTCTAGTGCTTAAGTTTATATTACTTTTTATAAAAGAAACAGGGAAGCCAAAAGACAAATATGATCTAGCATCCCAAAACCCATCTAAGTTGATCGGTCTATTGAATTGACCACCTTGTCTCAACAAAACATCTCCATCTATTAAGGTATCACGAGCTGCGATAAAAGTAGAATTACCTAAGTAATTATTTCTTTTTGATCCCGATACAAACATAAAGAAGGATCTCGAAGACTCGGTATCGACCCTTCTAATTCTTGCAAACAATCTTTGTTGATATTCCTGTACCAAATCTGGATTACCCGCAAAAATTTGAATAGGATTTCTATTATCTATCAAAGATTGCAATTGTCTGATAGAAGGAGCGTCAGTACTAGCTCTGTAGTCTATTCTAATATTAGTCTGTTCAGAAAGATTATAATTGATCACAGCTCTTGGAATCCAATTCTTGAATGTTCGTTGCGTGTTTTCAAAACCAGGAAATAATCTATCACTATTCAAATTAGAAACTTCATAATCTAGAGAAGTGAAAATTCTCCACTTTTCATTATTAAATCGATACCCAACGCCACTTTGTTGTTGTAAGTATTTATTTTCAAATTGATTAGAAAGAGCACTATCTAGTTCGAAAAATGTAGATTCAGCTTGTCTTTGTAAAACTTCTTGATCTGTTTTCCCTATGTCATTTCCTATTCTGTACTGCAATCTTAATTGAGAGTTTTCAGAAATGGGTTCACTATAATCAAAGCTCACTCTATAATTTAAGCTATTTGAATTACTGAAAGAATTTTGAATCAAACTATCAACCCTAGAAGTTCCAAAATCAGTGTTTACTGATGTCAATCTCGAATCTCTATTGGATTCATTCAGTCTTGAAGTAATGTTTGTAGATAATACTCTACCTTCTTTTGCAAACTTATAGCGATAAGTAAAGTCATTATCAAAACTAAACCACCTATTATCCCCAAGAGTTACATTATTAATTTCATTAATTGGATTCTGTGGATCAAACAAGTTTTGAGCTAAAGTCTCATTCCTAGATTGACTCATGGCATAACTTAGCCTTGATCTCCAAATGATTGCCGAACGTTCTGAAATATCATAATCTAACCTCAATTCCAAGCGATGTCTTTTAGACTCACTTACACTTCTTCTATCTTGATTATACAATTGCAAACTATCGCTTGGAAGTATATAGGATCTTGAGGATGTTCTGTTGAGTGTATTTCTACTGTCATTAAAGAAATATGAGCCAGTAAATTTCGCTTTTCCTTGATCAAACTTGTCTGAGAAGTTCACACCTACAGCATTGGTCACAGTGATCCCATCACGTTCACGAGTCTGAAGTGCATTATTGCCTCCTCCCCCTCGGCCTCCGCCACCCGCTTGACCGCCATTCTCACCTAGTGCACCTGAAAGGTCATCAGAAGAAAAATTCTGCTGATTGATATTATTTGTCAAACCTAAGACGGTCGTTCTTTGAGTTCCATTAAAGAAATTTAAAGATCCAGTAGCTATGTAGTTGTTATCAGTTCCATAGCCTCCGGAAAGCCTTCCAAACAAACCTGATTTCACTTCTTTCTTGGTGATGATATTGATCGTTTTGGTTGTATTTCCATCATCAAAGCCTGTCAAAACAGCTTGATCACTTCTTTGGTCCAAAAATTCAATTTTGTCGATTATCTCCACAGGAATATTAGCCATAGCCACAGCAGGGTTTTCTCCAAAAAATGGCTCCCCATCTACTAAAACCCTTCCTACCACTTCTCCTTGCACTTCAATAGTTCCATTCCTGAATACTACACCCGGCATTTTTCCAATCAATTCATCTGCATTTGCTTGAGGTCTAGTTTTAAATGCATTTGCGTTGAAGGCAACAGTGTCTCCTCTTACTTCTCCAGTCAAAACTTGAGCTTTGATTTCAAAAGTTTCTAATAGCTCTCCATCTTCTGAGATTTCAATATCTCCAATATCAACCCCATCAAAATTCTCAATGGTCTTTGTGGATTTTGTGTACCCAACAAATGTAACTTCTATATTATAGGTATTGATAGTCGGTCTTTGAAAAGAAAACTTACCAGACCCATCTGTAAATGTAGATGAAATTGTCTCTCCTAATTCAGATTTAACAAAAACATACGCACCAGGAAGTGTTTCCTTCGTTACTTTATCAACTACTCTTCCAGATATGGTAGATTGCCCAAAAGATAAATTGGCACTCAATAAGACGAATAAAAGAATAATACTTACTCGAATCATTATTTTGATTATATTAGGTTTGAATCTGCTTAAAGAAATATTATTTCACTTATAATTAATATACAAATTTAGGTTTGCTTTTCAGAGTAGACAAACCACTAATCTAATACCAATATTTGAAATGAATTGTTTATTTTACTGGTCTTTAAAACAAGATAAAAGGTCAAATAATGTCACTAACAAACACAATTTATTAAATATCATAACCAGTAATCGTATCAATTCAACATGATTAATTCATAATTTTACCGATTATAATAAAAGCATATTTTAACCCTATCTAAATCAAAAAAAGAATGAAAAATACATTGAAATTATACCTTGCAATTTCTTGCTTTATTTTACTGATCAGTTGTCAAAAATCAAGTCCAACGGAAGAAATTATTGTTGATGATGCCCTCTTTGAGACTGAAGAATTTTCTGAAGAATTTAAAGAAGAACATAATGCGCTTAACTCCTTAGATTATATGGGGGTTTACTCCGGAGTTCTTCCTTGTGCAGATTGTGAGGGGATAGAAACCACCATCGAATTGGGAAGTGGTAATTCTTATGTGAAAAAAGTCATTTATTTGGGCAAGGATAATCAACAAATTGTAGAAACTGGTGGAACTTTCACTTGGAACGAAGCTGGAAATACAATTACTCTAAATGAAGAGGATATGCCTAATCAATATTTTGTTGGAGAAAATATCCTATTTCATCTTGACATGGAAGGTAATAGGATAACAGGAGAACTTGCTGAAAAATATGAACTAAGAAAAGAATAGCTTTTATCAAAAAAACATCTACAGTTATTTATGGCTTACTGAAAATAAGAAATGGCTTAACTCAAAAGCGTGCACTTGCTGATAAGACTTATGCTTACTAAACAGACTATTCATTCAAAGTAATACAATTAACTCTTCACATCGCTTTTTTCAACACGCCTTGTTTTTCAGAATATCAAGTAGACCCAAATTATAAAACATTGATTTTAATTGATAAAATAAAAAGACCCGATCACGACAATCGGGTCTTTTTCTATAATCTCTTTTTAAGATTGAATAAATATCCGTCTATTATAGACACACGATCAGAACTTATTTGACATCTTTCAACAATTCTTCAACAGCTTTTTCCAATTGCTGATCAACACCTTTATCAATTTTACCTGGCATATTTTTTACCTGGAATTGTGGTGCAGTTTCATTGTTTTCCATCCACTCTCCTGCTTTGTTTTTAGCTGAAACAGGCACTACACCCCATCTTGTTCCATCAGGTAAAGATTCCCATCCAGCAAAAGAACAAGTTCCAGGTGTTGGCATCCCAACAGTCTTTCCGATATTCAAATCAGTATAACCACAAGCAAAACAATGCCCATCTGAATAATTTGCCTCATTAAACATGGCCAAAGTTGGCTTGGTCCATCTGAATGTTGGCTCATAACCCAAATCCCTATCTTCAGTAGCATAGGTAATAAATTTTTCACCTGTAAAGAACATCGCCAAATCTGCAACCAAATCTCCTCCACCATTGAATCGGGTATCTACAATTACACCTTCTTTATCATGGAATTTGCCCATCATCTCTTCATAGGTGTTTCTGTAAGGTCCATCAGACATTCCTGGAATATGTACATATCCCAATTTCCCTCCAGATAGTTTTTCAACTTCCTCCTGATTTTTCTTTACCCATCTTGAGTAGAGCAATCTATTTTCTTCACCTATTGAAATAGGCTTCACAGTAATTTGCTGACGACTATTATTGCTAGGGTCGATAACTTCAAGTAATGTGAATTTATCAGCTTTTCTATTGAAATATTCCGCAACATCTTTATCCTCTGAAATCAATTCTCCATCTACTTTTTCAATGATCATTCCTGCCTTTACATTGATGTTTGATTTGTCTAAAGGAGAACCTTTGATAATTTCAGCAATTTTGATTCCTGGACCTTTATGAGAATAATCCATAAAAACACCCAAAGATGCTGTCGCATCAGCTTGAGTAACTCTTCTGCTGAATCTTCCTCCAGCATGAGAAACATTCAACTCACCAATCATTTCGGAAAGCATTTCTGCAAATTCATATCCATTTCCAATATGAGGAAGATATTTTTCATAAGAAGTAGTCAACGCATCCCAATCGACGCCATGCATATCTGGTGTGTAGAATACTCCTTTTGTTCTATTCTTCACATGCTCAAATAAATGCGCTCTTTCCGCCTCAGTATCCATGCTCATTTCGCCGGAAATTTTTATCGTCTCACGTTTAGTACCATTATTTGTGATTTTGGCAATACTTCCCCCACTTAAAAGATAAAGATTTTTCATTTCCTTATCCCATTCCAAACTCCCATTTCCACCATCCAGCTTCAGTTCCATTTTGGTTTCTTTGGTTCTCAAGTCAGTACTCCAAAGATTCATTCCCTTTTCGAATCTAGCCAAATAGTAAAGCTTCTCACCATCTTTGTCTAAAACCGCGTCTCCAAGTGAAGAAGAGTGTATAGTTAATCTTGCTTTCCTTTCTTTCAAATCCTCCCAGTCGAATTTCAATTCTTCAACTTTTTTGTCCTCTTTTTTCTCGTCTTTCTTATCATCTTTTTTCTCTTCACTACCTTTATTAGCCTTTTCGACTTCTTTCATCAAATCATAATCTTCCTTACTGAGGCTAAATTTCTCGAAAGCATCCTTTGTGAAGAAAAGTGTATAAACATCATTTTGAGCACCTCCACTAGTCGCAAAGCTTTTTAGACCATCTCTGTTAGAAAACCATAACATTTGCTTACCACCATTCACCCACTTAGGACTGCTATCCCCATATCCACTTTGAGTAAGGTTCTCCATAGGTTTTTTGCCTGTGGCATCCAACAAAACAACTTCGCCATTGGCCATAGTAGGTCTGTAGGAAGCCAAAAGCCATTTACTATCTGGACTCCAATTGAAGTATTGATCCCCATCTCGCATATGCATCAGCTGCTCAGGCCCCATCAAAGTCACTGTTGTTTTAGCAGCCAAATCCAATATTTTAAGATTTCTTCTAGCTTCAATATAAGCTAGCTTTTTTCCATCTGGAGAAAGCAAGGGTTGATAATTATCAAATTCATTTGACACTAAGGGTTCTTCTTCTATCAATGTGCTAGCAAAGAAAAAAGGCTCCTCTTTATCTCTTACTTTTTTTGCTTGGTAAATAGTCCATTTACTATCTCTTTCACTAGCATAAACTATTGACTTTCCGTCAGGAGCAAACTGTACAAATTGCTCTTGCTCAGGTGTATTTGTGATTCTTTTAGTCAAAGATCCATCAACAGAGGTGACAAAAACTTCTCCTCTCGCAATAAATGCGATTTCCTTACCATCTGGTGAAATAGACATTTCTCTAACACCTCCATTGATGGTGATAAAGCTGTCTGAATTGGTAATTTGTTGGGTTTTAATAGCAACTTCAACTTTTTTAGGACTTTCGCCTTCTTTCAAAGTATATAGCTCTCCATCATAAGAAAAAGACATTGTGCCATTATCAGCAATCGATAAGAATCTAACTGGAAAATCTTTTAGTTCGGTCAATGCAGATTTTTGAGAAGGGTTTTCCATATTCATTTTGAAAACATTGAAACTCCCATTTTCTTCTGATAAATAATAAATGTCTTTTTCTCCTGGTGCAAAAACCGGGTTTCTATCTTCACCTCCAAAACTAGTCAGCATTTTATGACTTTTCGTTTCACTATCAAAAACCCAAATATCTCTGGTAATCGCTGATTGGTGTTTTTTCCTCCATTCATTTTCTCCACCTTTTTTATCATGATAGATCATCCTTTTACCATCTGCACTAACCTTTACATATTCTGCTGGCAAAGTCCAAACTTGATCCACTCTTCCGCCTTTGGCAGGAACTTGATATAATTCTGGCTGAGAACCTGTTGGATATTGTCTGTGTTCTGCCAAATCCTGACGAACACCACCAAAGATTACTGTTTGACCATCTGCAGAAAATGTATAAGGCATTTCATCAGTTGAATGATAAGTCAATCTTTCTGCTGAACCACCATCAGCTTCCATGATGAAAACATCAAAATTGCCATATCGATCAGAAGCAAAAGCAATTTTTTGACTGTCTTTACTCCATACAGGCATAAAATCATGTGCTTCATGAAAAGTAAGTTGTGTAGCTTTTCCTCCTGCTGTCGGGACTGTGTACAAATCACCTTTGTAAGTAAAAGCTATTTTTGAGGCATCAGGCGAAATAGCAGAATATCTGAGCCAATTAGGTGCATCTTGTGCAGATGAGAATCCTACGATTCCACTCAGAAGTAAACTCAAGTAAATCTTTATGAATTTCATATTTATCATTTAAAATTAGACCTTAAAAATAGTGAATTTAACTCCAGTGAAAAGAGTTTTTTACATTAATGGACAAATGATTGCACTCAAAATATCCAAGAGTCAATTTTAAACCTCAAAAGTCCGCCTCAACCTCAAACTCCATTCTATTATTATCTTCAGGATGGGTGAAGGCTAAAAATTCTGCATGCAAATGCAAACGATCTGCTTTCCTACCATATAAATCATCTCCCAAAATCGAAGCCCCCAATCCACTTGGATGTGCCGCATGCATTCTCAGTTGATGGGTTCTTCCTGTAATGGGAATAAATTGAATTCTAGTCAATTCATCTGATTCACTCAAAACTTTGAATTTTGTTTGGGAAGGTTTACCGTATTTGTAGCAAACCATCTGCTGAGGTCGATTATCTAAATCAACCCTCAATGGCAAATCTATTAGTCCTTCTTTCTCCTTGACTTTCCCCTCCAAAACTGCAACATAGCGTTTCTCTACGGTGCGCTTGATAAACTGTGCTTGAAGTTGCTGATGTGTAAATTTATTCTTCGCCACTAAGATGATTCCCGAAGTACTTTGATCTAGGCGATGAACCAAAATAGCTTCTGGATGCTTTTCCGTAATTCTTTTTTGAACAGAATCTGTTACGTTTTTACCAGGAACAGATAAGAATTCTGCAGGTTTGTTAATAACAATCAAGAAATCATCTTCATAAATGACTTCTAGCTTTTTGCCTTCAGCAGGATTTTTTAGAAGCGGATTTTCATCTACCTCCATGCCAGCAAGCATGTGGCCTAAGATTGGAAGACATTTACTCCTACAAGCAGGGTAAAATTCTCCATGTCTGCGAATCTCTGATTTAGGAGATTGACCCCACCAAAATTCTGCCATTGCTATAGGCTTCAAATCATTCAAAAATGCATAATGTAATAATTTTGGAGCAGCACACTCCCCCGCGCCGGCAGGAATTGGCAATTGTAACTCTTCTGTAAAAATCTCCCTTAAACTTTTCCAATCTTGATTAATATTTAAAAATCGATATTGATCGAATATTTGTTGTTGAAGTTTATTAGACAATTCTTTTCTTTCTTTCTTGAGTCTTAATAATTTTTCTTCATAATCATGAAGCTTAGACCTTAAGACTTCTAAAGATTCCTCCCACTCTTTTACCAATAAATTAAAAAAATATTTGTTTTTCAAGCTTTCTTCAATTTGCTCGGCTAGTAACTTTTCAAATTCAAACCCAGTCAAAACATGAGCAAGTTCTTTCTTTTTCTGTTTCCTTAACCTTCTAGCTGCATTCAAATCCTCCTTCTTATTGGCGATTTCTTCAGAGGCCTTTTTTTGCATCTTAGCCATTTCTTTCTTCAAAAAAACATACTCCTGATCAGCTTCTAGGACTTCAATACTTTGATTAATCCCATTTACTACTTGTTCCCCTCTTTTGAAAAAACCATCTTCCTTAAGCAGATCAAATACAGGTGGAACAAAATAATGATGATCATTACTATCGGCAAGTTTCCCTGAAAAAGCAGCCAAAAACCCAAATTCTGAGCGCTTATTTTGAACAACTAAGACACCGAACATCTTTCCGATTACCAAACCAGACTCCGTAGAATCTATACCAAAATTGTGTTTCCAATCGCTTTGATTCCGAAGGTAATGTTGAAGCTGATTAGCAGCTTGTATAGCTAAAGGATGGGCTTGGTAGTAGAAAGGAAAGGTGAATTTTGTTGGAATTTCGATTCCAGCAATGGACTTATGGAAAGGGATGAATCGATCAATCACTGATAATTTTTACTATTGAAAAACAAAAGTAGGATGATAAATTGGTTTCTTCTAAAATTCACAAGTATAAACCAATTTCAAACTATAGATCTTGGATAAACTTGTTAAAAAGAAGAACCTAATCATTTAAAGTGAGTATATTTAATTGAATCATTTTTAAACTTATGATTTACGCAGAAGAACTTCAAAAGAATCCCAAACTGTATATTTTTCTTCCTTTATATTACACGCTTTGGGCAGATAGCGTCTTGACTCCAACGGAAATTGAGGTAATGCAAAAGTTGATCAAGAAGCAAAGATGGCTCAAAAAGAAAGAAAAAGATTGGCTTAACCAAAATATAAATCCTTCCAAGGCTCCAAAACCTAAAGAATTGAAGTCTTGGAAAAAGAAGATCAAAGAATTGGATTTAGAGAATTTAGAAGATCTTTCTCAAATTGGAATTGCCTTGGTCAAAAGGCATGATTCGACCTTAGAAATAGAAAAAACTATTATTAATGACTTTCAAGCTGCTGAGTTAGCCTTAGGCTTGTTGAGCAAAGAGGCAGGATATACTTTCAAATCAGGACATCAAACCATCACAACTGAGCATAGCAAAGTTTATAACTTTGGTATCCAAGAGATGACGGCTCTTTTGGATGGAAATCAAGCTAATTTAATAAAAAAGGTAAAAACAGTAATTTCAGATCCTTCATTTGCCTATAAAGAACATGAAAGTTTGATCGCGCAAAGAGAGCAAGTTTTACAATGGTGCAAAAATCTAGCTGATCAAGGATTTGGTGCATGGGCTTTCCCAAAATCAGCAAATGGGAAAGATGATATGGAGGGATATTTTACCATCATGGAAACACTCTCTTACCATGATTTGAGCATGGTAATCAAATTCGGCGTTCAGTTTGGGCTGTGGGGAATGAGCGTATTCTTTTTAGGCACAGACAAACACCATCAAAAATATTTGAAGGATATAGGTAGTCTTAAACTTCCAGGATGCTTCGCTATGACTGAAACAGGTCATGGCTCAAATGTGAGGGGGTTGGAAACCACTGCCACATACGACCATAATAGTAAAACTTTCACCATCCACACTCCTAATCCTGAAGCTAGAAAGGAATACATTGGTAATGCTGCAATGCATGGTCAGATGGCTACAGTTTTTGCAAAATTGATCATAGATGGTGAGGATTATGGAGTCAATGCTTTTATCGTTCCATTAAGGAGCCCAGATGGAAAATTAGTAAAAGGAGTAAAAATCGAAGATTGTGGAAGAAAAATGGGACTAAATGGCGTAGATAATGGTGTCATTTATTTCCATAATGTAGAAATTCCTAAAGAAAATATGTTGGATAAATTCGCTTCTGTCAATGAAAGGGGGGAATTTGAAAGTCCAATCAATTCAGATAACAGAAGATTTTTCACCATGCTCGGAACTCTTGTTGGAGGTAGGATTGGTATTCCAAAATCAGCTCTATCAGCTACCAAAACAGGACTTACTATAGCTATCAGACATGCTGAGAAAAGAAAGCAATTTGGCCCAGAAGGTGGAGAAGAAGTTCCAATTATGAATTACAGAATGCATCAAAGAAGGTTGATGCCTCCTTTGGCAACAACCTATGCACTACACTTTGCTCTAAAATATCTGACCCAACGATTTATCAAAAGAACTGAGGAAAAAGCACAAGAAATAGAAGCTTTAGCTGCTGGACTCAAAGCTTATACAACCAGCTTTTCCACAGCTACACTTCAAGAGTGTCGAGAAGCTTGCGGAGGCAAAGGTTATTTATCTGAAAACCGAATTGATACACTCAAAAACGATACGGATGTTTATACAACTTTTGAAGGAGACAATATAGTCTTGATGCAACTTGTAGCTAAAAATAGATTGACGGAGTTCAGGCAGGAATTTGGAGACATGAATATGTTTACCATTTTCAATTACATCACCAATCAAGCTAAAACATCTATTACAGAAAAGAACCCACTTATCATCAGGAGTACTGAACAAACCCATTTACTTGATATGGATTTCCATCTTAGCGCTTTCAAATACCGTGAAAGGGCGATTTTGTCAAGTGCCGCACAAAGAATCAAGCGACATATTGACGACGGCATGGATTCTTTTGATGCTTTTAATGTAGTTCAGCATCATTTGGTCAATGTAGGTCAGGCTTATATAGAAAGAGTAGTTTTGGAGGAATTCCAAAAAGAGGTCATGGACACCAATGATGGGGATTGCAAAGATGCTCTTTTACAGCTTTGTCAATTATACGCTCTTAATACAATTGAGAAAAATCGTGGTTGGTACCTCGAACAAGGCTACATGGAAGGAGTCAAAACCAAAGCAATAAGAAAAGAAGTCAATCAACTCTGTTGGGAAGTTCGGAAAAATGCTTTGGCACTGACAGATGCTTTTGATATTCCTGAAAGTTGTATTGCCGCTCCTATTGCAAGTCGAGATTAGTCTGTTTGATACATTTTAGCTTCTACAGTCCTAGTCCCAACGGGTACCTTTTGAACTATAAAAGTTGATTCTTTCGCTTCCAAAAAGATGCAATCTTCACAAGATGAAGTGGGGTGCATTTTGTAACTGACAGTGTCAACTTTAATTTTTTCCTTGGAATCATCTAAATAAGTGATAATGAGAGTCAAGTTTCGATAATTCTTTTCCGTATTATTTTCAATACGAATTCGAACAAGGTCGGCTTCAAGCTCTTCAACGGTAATATTGAAGGGATCATTGCTACAAGCATAAATGCTAAAGACAACAAAAAAGAGGATCAGTAATTTCTTCATGACGGTGGGATTTACACTCAAGATATCTAAATCACACGAAAAAAGAAACGACTAACCCTCCTTATTACACTTAATATCAAAAACTTAACTATTCAGTAGTCTTGTCCTTTTTCTCTTTATTGAAATGTTTTTCATAAAATTCAAAGACCCTGTTCCAATGATCATGAAAATCGCTTTCGTTCGAAGCAGCTCCTGCACCATGACCACCATTGAGGTAGTTTACCCAAACTACGTCTTTCCCTAATCTACGCATAGCGTAATAAAGCTCTCTAGAATTGGTTCCTGGTACATTCCAATCTCCTTCACCAGTCATAATCATGTGAGGAGTTTTGATTCTATCTGCATGAAGCACTGCAGTTGTAGCCAAGTATTTCAAAGGTTCATCCCAAAGTGTTCCACCTATCCTATCTTGTCCATATTCTGCAGCTGTATAGTTTCTCGTTCCAATTTTTGGACTATCTCCTAAAAAGCTCATGATATTAACTTTTCCTGAAATATTGATCGCTGCTGCAAACCTATCTGTTTGTGTGATCAACAAGGAAGTAGCATATCCTCCATAACTTCCTCCTTGAACACCCACTTTATCATTATCCACTTTCCCTTCATCTACCAGTTTATTAATTGCCGCAGTGATACCTTTTACCCAAGCTTCTCCTGGATAACCCATTTCCAAATCAACGGAAGGGCGTAAGGCAAAATAACCTTGATTAGCGAAGAGATTCATATTTCTATTATAACCATTTGCGAAAAAACCCTCGTAAACTTCACATACTAGCGGGTACTTCTTTCCTTCTTCATAATCTACAGGATAGTATAAAATCCCCTTCAACTCTTTTCCATCTACATTTCTATAAGTAATTAATTCTGAATGAGTTAATTTCTTATCATTCATCCAAGGATTCAAATCTGTAAGTGGTTTCATATCGCCGAAATCCCAATTCGTTACGACTACATCTGAGGGCATATTTCCATCCGATAAATTTAAAACTACTGTTTCTGAATCTTTAGCAAACTGTACACCTGAATATAGATTGCTATCAATCCGAATGTCTTCCATTTTTTGCTCCGCTAAATCATACTTGACAAATCCTCTTTTCCATTCATTTTTATCACTGTAGCTGAAATACAAGTATCGCTCATCTTTCGACCAATTCGCCAAGTTTAAGTTTGGTGCTTTTTCTTTGTCTTCAGGAAATTCATAAACCATTTTTAAGTTCTCACCATCAGTATCTACCAACCAATAACCTTTATCAGAACTTAATAATAATTGCCCTTCCTGTGGACTCCAAGTCATGATGGAAAACTTCACTTCTTTTTTCTTTTCTTCATCGGAATAAGCTTTTCCTTTTGTCAAATTCTTGACATCATCCGCACCTAATGTTTGGACGAAAACATGACCTGAATCAATCCATGCATATTTAGACTTTGAATCTGACCAATTGAAATTCCTTCTCTGCTTGTTCTTTTTATATAACAAATAGGTAGAATCAGGATTTGAAAGATTCTTGTAAGCGACTTGATACTCTGCTCCCTCGTTTCGAACATAGGCTGTTTTGGTAGGGAAAGTTTCATTGAAAATCAAATGCTGTCCATCTTCCGAAATATATATCCCTGAATAATTAGACTCTTCCAATACCTGCTCAGCTTCACCGTCATTTTTATTCACTTTCAATATTGTGGTCAAAGCATTGGTGTTTCTGATTTCATCCCATTTTAAAAAAGGTTTATTTCCGTCATAAACTACAATTGGACCATTAGTAGCTTCATTGTAAAGAGCCATGGCACGTGCCATCCAAGAAGCATCTCTTGCATTGACCAGCAAATATTCACTATCCGGAGTCCATGTCAAAGCCGAATTTGCTAACAAAGGCATTCCTTTTATTTTGATTTCTTTCAGCTTTTTCCTTTCTAAATCAAAATGCATGAGATGCAATTTTTCTCCCTTTTGTTCCAAAAATGCCAACTCCTTGCTATTTGGTGCCCAAGAAATCGAAGTGACTTTTGTGGCAGTTTTAAAAGGTCTGATTTCTTCAGAAGTTGCAGTATTGATGATTACAAAATCTCCTGTAAAGACATTATTATAACTTGGATCTTGAAACCTAAAATGATCCACATTGAATCGGGCACTACCATCTGAAATTAATCCTGCCAAATATTTTCCATCATCAGAAAGGTTTTGACTGCCCATAGATTTTACCTTGATGGCATCTGCTATGGTGAAGGGAGTCTTTTGTGCTATTACATTATCTTGAATTGATAAGAGAACCAAAAACACAAAACTAAAGGTGTAGATTTTTTTCATAGTAAGAAGTTTAATGCATTGAAAATAAAAATGATTCTTCAATTTATTTCAGCTTTTGTGATAAGCCGTTTCATTTTCATTTAATTGACATTTCAATTATCAAATTTTCAAAACTAAAAATATTTGAATTCGTAAGAATTCTTTGTTGAAATATTCATCTACCATTCGAATTTTCAGCATATTTTCTTCGTAATTTTAATCTTTCTTTATTACAAACGCTATTCAAGTGATGATAAAAACCAAACAAAACATTTTATTTCTAAGCCTATTTTTATTGGTTTTAAGTTTTCAAATTCAATCCTCAGCTCAAGGAATCTACACCGCAAGAGGGTATTGGGAAGAATCCAATAAACAAACCTACAAAACCATCAAGCTCAAGCAGGCAGTAGGTGACCCGATTTCTGATGAAGAGATTTCTTACCTTTTGGATTTCGAAGATTTCCTCAATAATTATTACGCTAAACTTTCTGAAGAAGAAAAGGCACTTTATCAAAAAATGAAAGTGCAGTGGGATAGAGAATTGAGTTCTCCCAAAAAAGTTGAACCTCAACCTGAGGAATTTGAGTGGAGAGGAATTGATAGGGCTGTAAGTATTGGGTATGGTTTATATTATGGGGCAAGTTTAGTTTCGGTATTAGAAATAGATAATGCAGGCATAGTAGGCATTCCTTTAATAACTGGTGGTTTGTGGGCATTAGGTCCAATTATCAATCCTAAAAAATATGAAAATATTGATCGCTCTGTTGTTAGGGCGGGTAATGCTGGTAAATTTCTAGGTTTGATATATGGTGGATCTCTGGGTTTGGTAGTGGCTGGAGGAAACTATCCTAACAATGAAGGGAAAGCAGCATTCATTATGTCATCGGTTGGAAGTATAGCCTTAGGAGAGGTAGCTTTTCAAATGCAAAAAAACAGAAGATACTCAGATGGTCACATTGAAATCATGCGGCATCATGGTGTTTTAGGAGCATTTTCAGGATTGTCTATAGCTGCTGCAGCCAATGGCGATACTGGAAGACCATTTGGTATTGCATCAATACTCGGTACTACTGCTGGACTAGCCTTAGGAAACATGGCCTCCAAGAAATATCCATATACTAGAGGCGATAGCAGGTATGCTACTAACATGAGTTCTGTCGGTATCGGTGTCGGTTTCGCCATAGCGACTCAAATTGCTCAAAATGGTGGTGATCAGGTCTTACTTTTAGTCCCAGCTGGTATGGGAATCTTAGGAACATATATAGGTCAAAAAAACACTCAGGGTGTTAATCTTACGGCAAGGCAAGGCAGCACTATTAACTATGCATCAGGTGGAGCAGCTTTACTAGGTCTTGGGGTTACTGCTTTAGCGCAAAGTGATTCTCCAGCCGTAGTATTGGGTGTAGCCTCAGGCTTTGCTTTAATCACGCAAGAATATCTATTTGCAAAGTATAAGAAAGAAAATTTAAACTTCAATCTTTCTAGGAAAAGCTCAAGCGGAGACATTCAGTATTCTTTAAAATTCCATCCAGAAAATTATATTCTCAATCAACAGCTACAATCCAAAGCTACAATCATGAGTTCATACTCACAGCTTTCAACGCCAATTATTAACTTTAACCTTACCTTTTAACTAAAAAAAATAAGCTAATCTTATTTTCTCAAGTAAGATTAGCTTATTTACAAAATCTAATTGTGCAA
Organism: Belliella baltica DSM 15883; assembly: GCF_000265405.1. Lineage (NCBI taxonomy): Bacteria > Pseudomonadati > Bacteroidota > Cytophagia > Cytophagales > Cyclobacteriaceae > Belliella > Belliella baltica. The sequence goes on from NC_018010.1 coordinate 3,431,174, forward strand.
AAGCATTAATTTTTATTACTTTCAATTTTTAAAAAAAATTGAAAGTGAAATTGAAAAAAATAATTACCCTTACTCTATTTTCTTTTCTTTAATTTTTATCTGCCTTTCCTCAAGAATTGAGAAGTGCGCAAATTGAACTAGAAATCTCAAAGAAATCAAGTAATAAGACCAATGATATCAATGACTTGGCAGCTTTATATAAAGAGTTGGCTTTTGAATTTTATCATAATGATCAATTTGATCAAGCTCTAGATGCCTATCAAAAAGCAATTCAGTATTATAAAAATCTAAAAGATAAATCAGCTGAATATTCTGAATGTCTTCATAACATCGGTAACATCTATTATTTTCTTGGGCAATATGAAGAGTCTATCGAGAACTATAAAGCCGCTATGGATATCAGAATCCTGTTGGATGATAAGCGAGGTATTGCAACAAGTCTAAATAACATTGCCAACATTTACAATCGAATTAGAGAATACACCACAGCCCTAGACTATTATAACCGCTCAATTTCATTTAAAGAAGATGTCAATGACACAAAGGGTATTGCTTCTTCTCTAAAAAACATAGCAACAATTCAATATTTTCAATCTGACTATGTCCTTGCATTAGAATCCAATCTGAAAGCGCTGAAATTATCTGAAGCGCTAAATGACTCTATGGGGATTTCATTTGTGTACAACAATATGGGATTGATCTATAATAAGCTTGAAAAATATAAAGATGCATTGAATTTTTTCGAGAAGTCTATGCAACTTAAAGAGTTGCTTAATGACGAAAGAGGAATATCTATTACCCTTCATAATATCGCTAATATCAATGAAATTAATGGGGACTTTGATTTGGCAATTGCTAACCTCAATAAGTCATTATCAATTTCTGAAAAAAATTCTGATAAGGAAGGAATTTCTTCTACCTTAAACAGTTTGGGACAAGTTTACAGGAGGCAAGGGGATTTAGATAAAGCATTGAAAAATTTTTATGCTTCTATAGAAATTGACCTCGAAATAGATGACAAGAGGGGATTTCTTCTCAATAAATCAAATCTTGCAGAAATATTTTTTGATATCAAAGATTTCAAGCAGGCCAAGATTACCGCTCTGGAAAGTATTCTTCTCGCCAAAGAACTTGGGGCAAAAGAAGAGATTAGAAATGGACATCTTTTGCTTAGCAAAATTTTAGAAAAAGAAAATAAATTTCAGGAAGCCTTACAAAACTATCAAATCTATACAGCTTATGCGGATAGTTTGAATAATCAAGAATTAGAAAGTAAAACTGCCCGACTCGAAGCAGAATATGAGTATGATAAACAAATCGCGCTTTTGAAAGCTGAGCAAAAAACACTTGATTTGGAAAAAGAGAAAGAACTTCAAGCGCAAAAATTCCAAAGAAATATTTTAATTATCTACACCCTTTTCATTCTTTTCGTTGCTTTTATTCTTTATAGAAGCTATCAAAAACAAAGAAGAGATAAAGAAAAGTCAGAAAGAAGATCGTTGGAATTAGAAGAAGCAAATCAAGTCAAAGCAAAAATATTCAGTATCATCGGTCATGATCTTCGAGGGCCGATCAACAGTCTTCATCAGTTACTTGAACTTTATCAAAATGACTATATGGATGAAAAGGAGTTTAGAGAAGTTCTTCCTCAACTCTATAAAAACGTTGGTGGAATAATGCTTGTCTTAGACAATCTACTTAAATGGTCTCTTGTAGAAATGAAAATGATTCAAAGCAATCCTAAAGAGTTTGAGCTTTCCAAAAGCATACGAACCCTACATGATTTTTTCTCTTCACTTATTGATATGAAGGAAATTGATTTTATTTCCAATATAGAAAAAGAGGTCTATGTTTTCGCTGATGCGGATCAAATTCAAGTAATTCTTAGAAATCTGATCGGCAACGCAATTAAGTATTCTAAGAAAGGTGGGAAAATTACTTTAACTTCTCAAGTTGATAAAACACATACTACCATCAACATCAAAGATGAAGGTGTGGGAATGCCAAAAGCCATCGTAAACACCCTTTTTAAGGACATCTTGGTTGAAAGTAAAACGGGTACAACTGGAGAAAAAGGAACTGGCTTAGGTTTGAGTTTGAGTAAATATTATGCAGAAATGAATGGAGGAGAAATTTGGGTTGAAAGCGAGGAAGGCAAAGGAAGTACTTTTTCTTTTTCTATCCCCAGTGGCTCCCTTTCTAAATCAATCTCTCAACAAAACAGTTCAACTTTGAAAGTCTAAATTTTCAAACGCAAAAGGTTTTCTCGCTAGTAGAGATGAAATCTATATTTAAACTATTTTTTATCAGTCTTGCTATGAATACCCTTCTTTGTGCAACATTCGGAACATGTTATAGCATCAGGATTCATACTTTTCGCCTTTCTAAGTGCTTCTTCTCCATTGTTAAATGGACCTAAATAATCTCTTTCTAAAGGGTCTGGAATATTGGTACAATCTCTTTCGTGAACTTGATAAAAACCGTCAGCATTTAGCACTGAACTCAGATAAAAGAATTTCATAAGGTGATTTTATAAATTGATTTTAAAAATATGTTTATCGTAGGTTAAAAAAAATACCTACAAGTAGGTATTTTTTAGGTGTTTAATGGTAAGAGAATGTTTAATATTACTATAATCATATAAAAGTTAATTATCTTTTATTTCGGAAGCCCTCATCGGCATAGAATCAATTGCCTTAAGTATCAATTTCCAGTCAAGTCCTAACTCCTTTTTAAGTTTCACTCCTCCATCAAGTCCTATCAATACAAGACAATCTGTTTTTGAGCCCATTTTATACCTTTTCAAAATTGATTCTTGATAACTATCAGAAAATCTTATGGGTAAATTAGACACAATATCCTTTCCTTGAAAAATAAAATACGCTACTTTTCTTTCTTGTATTTCAGCCTTCAAACTATCTGAAAAATCAAACCTACTTTTCTTATTTTGTGGAAAATAAAGAACCAAGCGATTTTTCCATTTTAGATGGTCTAGTCTTTCCACTGTATCCTGTATAGACATAAAATTCAACAACAAACTAATAAAAAGAATATTCATAGCGATCCATTAAAATCCTGAATTAAAGCAATATAATTACTTTTTCCTTAATTCTATCACAGTAATCTCAGGCCAAATTCCAACCCTTCCAGAAAAAGCATGGTATCCAAATCCCTTATTCACATAAAGAAATCTACCTGCTTCCTCTACCAGTCCTGCCCAATTTGGGTAGCGATATTGGACAGGGCTCCATTTGAAAAGTGGTGTATCAATACCAAACTGCATTCCATGCGTATGCCCTGAAAGAGTGAGATGAATTTTGTTTGGATTGTTTTTTACTTCCTTATCCCAATGTGAGGGATCATGGGAAAGTAATATTTTGAAATCATCTGAGGTCGTTCCTTTTAAGGCCTTGCTTAAATCTCCTTTAGACTGAAAACCCACGCCCCAGTTTTCTACACCTATTAGCGTAATTTCCTGACCATCTTTTTTTATTTTTACATGTTCATCGAGCAGCAATCGATAACCTAGTTTTCTGTGCTGATCCTTAAACTTTTTGAAGTTAGCTTCTTTTTCCGCTGCTGAATTCCAGCTTACATAATCCCCATAATCATGGTTCCCAATGATAGAAAATTGACCATAAGGAGCCTTTATTTTATTGAAAATATCAATCATTGGTTCTATTTCTTCTGCATGATGATTAACCAAATCCCCTGTGAAAACGAATAAATCTGAATTTTGGGAAATGGCAAGATCAACGCCTTTTTGAACTGCTTCAAAATTGGTGAAACTTCCAGAGTGAATATCCGAAATCTGTGTAATTGTAAACCCATCAAAGGACTCTGGCAAATCCTTAAAATAAATAATCTCCTTTTGAACCTTGAAATTATATTTTCCTTTGGTGACACCATAGACAAAGCTGGTAAAGGGAATAAGAGACACAGTTAAAGCCAAAATACTCAACCACTTTGCTCTAGAGGGAAATGAAGTCGATTCTTTACCATTGAAAATAAAAGAAAAACCTGCTTGTGCATTTCGAACCAAATCTTCCCCAAACAAAAACACAACACAAACTAATTGGGTTACCAAGACAGTAAGAAACACATTCAGTACTTGTTGATTTTCAGTGCTGATTTCTCGTTCTTGAAATATCCTATAAAACGTAAACACCACCCACAAGGTAATTCCTACAAACACCAACCAATAAGTCCCAAAAGCATAAGCTTTGATTTTTTCAGATTCAACATCTGTCATTAAAGTCTTCAATGCTTGAAAAACATACCAATTCAGAAAAGTTGAAAATAAAAATATGACAAGTAAGAAAATTATTCCTCCAATTTGATTCATATAAGCATACCATTTACTTTTGATTATACATGATTCAATAAGGAATGGTTCGAATTCTTTTGACTTTTAATCAAATAAAAAACTCCCAAAATTAAATTGGGAGTTTCAACAATAGGATGATTCAAATCAATCAGTTAGTAAACTGGAAACTCTTGTTCCAAACCTTTGAAATCATCAATCATATTCCATTTAGGTTTAAAATAATCACTTAAAATTCTTCCACCCATATTGCCAGTTCTGATAAATTCTAAAGCAGCTTGAAACCTTACCTCCTCTAAACTTCCCCAATTTTGAGAAGGACTATCAGGAGCCAATATATCTGCTGGAAAACCATCGAAATAATCAGCATTGCCTTCTGCATTGTCAATTGCAAATGTAATAGGAACCACTTCTACATTATTATCTCTTAATGTTCTGCTATCAAATCCCAATGGAAATGAACCTACAGGCTTCCCAAAAGTATTGTCTCCAACCAAAACCACTTCCATGTAAGGCGTAAGGCTATTGATCAATAATTCTGACGCAGAGGCAGAGCCTCTAGAAGTAATAAAAATAACTTTACTCAAGTTCAAATCACCAGTCTTCTTAAAGTTGACTGTTCTGTTATTATTGGATCTATCAGCATTGTGTCTATTTGTGTACATTACACTGCTTGCAGCATTGCTTGGAACTAGATAATTCAATACTTGTTCGGTCACTTCAACGGATCCACCTCCATTATATCTAAGATCAATAATCATTTCATTTATTCCTTCTCCAATGAAATAATTGAAGGAATCTTCGACTTCTTGACTTCGCGTTGGATTTGAAAGACCTGGAGTTTGACGAAAACTTTGATAAACCCAATAGCCAATTTTCTTTCCTTCTTGCTCTATCACATCTTTATATAAGACTGAATTGGTTTGGAATGCAGCTTTTTGAATGGTCGTTGTTCTTTCTGTTCCATCTGGCAACTTCATCTTAAATGTATTGCTGACACCAACTTCATTTGGACCCAATTGAAAATTAAATCCTCCTGAGCTAGTTTTATAATCAGCTATAGGCCTCCCATTGATTTCAATCACTTGCCATCCTCTTTGCCAACCATCTTGACCAGCTGGAGAAAGATCATAAACAAAAGAAACAAACATATTTTCTTGAGCATCTAGTGAAAATCCAAACCCATGAACACCTGAAGCTTGACCCGTAAAGGCTGCATTAAAAGCCTCCCTAGTAGTCAAATATGAAAAACGATCTAAAGGCTTGAAGATGATATCATCTAACAACTCTTCATTTGTATTGTATGCAGTCACGTCAATATTTGAAGGTAACTCTGTATTCCAAAAATACCAGTTGCGCATTGAGGTAACAATGGCCTCCTTTACTGCATCTTCCACCTTGGTAGGATCAGGATTTTCTTCTTCTGGATTACAAGAAATTATTGCTATAAAAGCAAAAACAAGGACGAAGAAGCGACTTAATAAATTGATATTCATATTAAACTTATAAAGATAATTTTCTCTGTAATAAACGATGTAAATACTTGAATTGGTTCAGATTACAAAATCATACACTTTAACTTTATTCCATTTCATGGAATTCTTCTCAATAAATTCTAAATGTAAGGGATCTACCTGATACTTATTTTGGTCATTTAAGGAATCAAAAAACAAAGTGCATGCCACCTGATAACTAGCATCCACAACTTCTCTTTCTTCAGTAGCCGCCGGTTCACCTATATAAAATTGATCCACTGTAGGGCAAAGTCCCAATTTGGAAGCTTCTTTTTTGAATGCTGATACATCCACACCATCATTCAACCAAAAAAACACCTGATGAATCATCTTTCCACTTGAACTTTGACGAGCAAGTAACGACGTGGGCAAAGAGGACGTTACCCCTGCAATTGCAACTTTTTTGATAAAATTTCTTCTTGATTTCATAAGTGATTATTTGAAGGATCTAAATATAAAAATTTAAATTGCTCGCTGAAATAATCATTAGATTAAAATAAAAGGATAATAGAAAGGAGTAAACGAGAAAAAATAAAACAGAAACTTTAAAGTTTTAATTGCCAAACATTAAAAAGGTTATTGAAAATATTTTTGATGAAATGATAGAAGCATCCGAGAAAATAAAAAGAAAAGTATTAATCATTACCTATTACTGGCCTCCCTCAGCAGGTTCAGGGGTACAGCGCTGGCTAAAGTTTGCTAAGTACCTTCCTGAATTTGGTTGGGAACCTCTAATTTTCACTCCCGAAAATCCTGACTTTGATTTGAAAGACGAGAGTTTGCTAAAAGAGATTAACCACAATATGGAAGTTCTCAAATTCCCAATTTGGGAACCGTATGCGCTTTTTCGTTCTTTGAAAAAAGAAAAAATAAAAGACACCTCAAAAGTTTTAGAAAAAAAGAAGAAGTCTCTGATTGACAAGATAGGGATTTGGGCAAGGGCTAATTTGCTTATTCCTGACCCAAGAGTATTTTGGGTAAAACCATCAGTGGGTTTTTTAGAGAAAATCATTGTGAATAATCAAGTTGAAGCTATCATCACGACAGGACCACCACATAGTTTGCACATGATAGGTAGGGCGCTCAAGCGTAAGACCAATATTTTTTGGTTAGCAGACTTTAGAGACCCTTGGTCTCAGTGGGAATTTCTCGATACGCTTCCTATGACAACCTTGGTCAGAAAAAAGCATGAGCAACTAGAACAAACTGTTCTCCAAGAAGCAGATGTCATCACTACCATCAGCCCTACATTTCAGGAAGATTTATCAAAAATTGCGGGGAAAGACATTTCACTTTTAACCAATGGTTTTGATCCAGATGACCTACCTAATAACTGGAGTTCTCAAAACGATGGAAATGGTACAATCGAAATCGTATATACAGGCGTGATTGATGCCATTAGAAACCCTATACCTTTTATTGAGGCTTTCAAATCAGTTTTCGAAGAAAAAGAAAAAAAAGCCAACTTACGTTTCGTAGGCAAAGTTTCTTCCTCAGTTGAAAACCTTGTAAGCAAAGATCAATGGCTAAAGAAACATGTACATTTTGAAGGATATGTGAGTCATCAAGAAGTTTTTGAATATTATAAGCGAGCAAATTTATTGCTCTTGATCCTAACAGACACCAAAAATGCTAAAGGAAATATCCCTGGCAAAATATTTGAATATATAGCAACAAGCAGGCCTGTTTTGGCTTTAGGTGATCCAAATGGGGACTCTGCTCAAATTTTGAAATCTTCTACTAGAAATGCGGTGTTCAAACATAATGACCAAGAAGGCATTGAATCATTTTTATCTAACTTCAAGCCTGGGCTAAGTTCAAATGATACAGCAGATTCGGAAATTTATTCCAGAAAAAATTTAACCAAAAAATTAGCCAAACTTCTAGATGCCAGCAAAGATTCCCTTTCTTGATCTCAGTCGATTTCCAAAAAAGCTTCAAACGGAATTAAAGAATAAATTTTCTGAATTATTGGAAAAGGGTATCTTCTCTGGCTCAGAGGAGGTGGAAATTTTAGAAGCTGAGCTCAAAAAGTACCTTGGTGCTCCATTTCTCTCTGTTTGTTCCAATGGAACAGATGCACTGGAAATTGCATTGCGTGCTTTGAATATTGGTCAAGGGGATGATGTCATAGTGCCTGCGCTCTCCTGGGTTTCTACTGCTGAGGTAGTCTTACTCTGTGGAGCAAGACCAGTTTTTATCGATACCAATTCCGAAGGTTTAATAGATTTATCACTTTTAGATCAGGTTTACACATCGAAAACCAAAGCGATTATCCCTGTTCATTTATATGGTAATCTAGTTGACATGCCAACTTTAATTGATTGGGCAAAAATTAAGCAGGTAAAAGTTATAGAAGATGCTGCACAGGCTTTTGGGGCTTTTCAAGGCAATTGTAGTGCAGGCTTATTTGGTGACATTGGCTGTTTTAGTTTTTACCCCACCAAAAATTTTGGAGCATTAGGAGAAGCTGGGGCATTAACCTGTAAGGATGAGGAATTAGCTAGAAAACTTAAAGCCTTGATAAATCATGGTCAAATCAAAAGAGATCATCATATACTTGTTGGAAGAAATGCTCGAATAGATACACTTCAAGCAGGCTTTTTAAATACAATCCTCCCCTATTTTGAGCCTTGGCAAAAACAAAGGAAATTTCTGGCTCATGTTTATCTAGAAGAATTGAAACATTTAGAATGGTTAAAATTGCCAAGAGACATAGAAAAGTCAACTCACAACGCCCACCTTTTTACCGTACAATGTAGAGAGAGAGACCAATTAAAAAGCTATTTGGAAGAAAAAGGAGTCGGAACAAGCATTCATTATCCAAGAATAATTCCAAAGATGAAACCTTATCTATTTGATCAAAATTTTACTGCAAGTGAGCAACTTGTCTCCCATGTACTTTCTTTACCTCTAAATCCTTTTTTGAGCCAACAGGAAGTTCTTCACATTTGTAAGTTGATCAAAAACTTTAAGTTAAAGTGAATTACTTTACATTGACACATCCAAACCCTAAAGAATTTTGAGCTCCGAAACCAGCATAATAACCAAACTCTTGAAGCAATGGAGAAGCTTTTAATTTGAAATCATATTTAAATCCTTTCAAATGAACCAGTTCATATTGATACATATTTAATACAATCTCCTCTTCTTCAGCTTGAGAAATCGGCTGAAATTCTATTTCAGGACAATATTTCTCCAATTCAGTGATAGATTTTAATTCGGGAATAACTGATACAAAACGTTTTAATAAATCATTTTTAAAAAGCTCGGAATACCGATCATGTGAAGGAGAGATAAATTCAAACCCTCCAGACTGGGATTGATCATATAAAAAGACAGGTGTTACAGCACTATACACCATCTCACTTTTAAAAACAGGTGGTGGAATTACCTCTAGATCAACTATTTTATAATCTACAAAACTTTCTCCTGAATTAAACCTGATACTTTTTCCGTAAATCAACTGATATAAATAATCTATAGCATCATCTTCTAGCAAGATTCTGATATCAAGTGTACCTTCTTCTCCTAGATGCACCAAAGAACCCTTTTCTTCAATAATTTTTATTTGATCAAGGTCCAAATGTGAAAAAGTAAAAGGGATGTACCTAACAAACTCCTCCTTATCATTCAAAAACAGATGAAGTTTTGAAAAATCTGCCTTTTCCAAAATCCCTTCTAGTGCAGCAGAGAGTTGATATTGATAGTTCAGCGCAAATTGACACGCTTCACTTTCTCTTTTGAGTTTGATTAAAAATTGCATAGTTCTAATATAAAATATTATGCAATTTAGCCACTCAAGTCAGGAGATAAAATACCCTGTTCTGGGTATTTTTTATTTATTTATCATAATTAGAGACAAGACCTGTCAGGTTTCAAAAACCTGACAGGTCTAAATAAAATCAATAATTATGTTCGAATTAACCAAATTGATATCTTCCCAAGGGAATCACAGCCATTACCATAAGTAACGCCAAGCACGTCAGTTGTGAATTGCTTTCAAATCGACCATAGGGAGATTCATGAACTCCTTTGAAAATAATCAAAACGTGAATAAATTGATATCTTCCCAAGGGAATCACAGCTAGTTTTTAGGCCTTTGTTTAAACATTGTTGTTGTGAATTGCTTTCAAATCGACCATAGGGAGATTCATGAACTCCTTTGAAAATAATCAAAACGTGAATAAATTGATATCTTCCCAAGGGAATCACAGCAATATATATATTATAAAACCTACTACTTTAGTTGTGAATTGCTTTCAAATTGATATCTTCCCAAGGGAATCACAGCAAGTAAAGAGTGTGGAGATGCAAAAGGTACGTTGTGAATTGCTTTCAAATCGACCATAGGGAGATTCATGAACTCCTTTGAAAATAATCAAAACGTGAATAAATTGATATCTTCCCAAGGGAATCACAGCGGATGAATATGAATTCATTCTTTGATTAGTGTTGTGAATTGCTTTCAAATCGACCATAGGGAGATTCATGAACTCCTTTGAAAATAATCAAAACGTGAATAAATTGATATCTTCCCAAGGGAATCACAGCCTTTGCCATTCATAAAATCCTTCAGGTGTGGTTGTGAATTGCTTTCAAATTGATATCTTCCCAAGGGAATCACAGCGGAGGATTATTTTTTAATTGGTAACATGTAGTTGTGAATTGCTTTCAAATCGACCATAGGGAGATTCATGAACTCCTTTGAAAATAATCAAAACGTGAATAAATTGATATCTTCCCAAGGGAATCACAGCGGGTTGGAACGGTCAACTAGACTTCGGACCGTTGTGAATTGCTTTCAAATTGATATCTTCCCAAGGGAATCACAGCGGCAAAAATCAAGTATTCCGCTTTAGTTTCGTTGTGAATTGCTTTCAAATTGATATCTTCCCAAGGGAATCACAGCTGCGACCATTCAAACTCAGATTGAAATACAGTTGTGAATTGCTTTCAAATTGATATCTTCCCAAGGGAATCACAGCTGCAGATATTCTGCCCTGGACAATGAAGCGTTGTGAATTGCTTTCAAATTGATATCTTCCCAAGGGAATCACAGCCAAGACGTCCATCATGATATCTAAATCATGTTGTGAATTGCTTTCAAATTGATATCTTCCCAAGGGAATCACAGCAATGGTGCGATATATAATACCAGGTTAATAGTTGTGAATTGCTTTCAAATTGATATCTTCCCAAGGGAATCACAGCATAAAGAAATGATGAAAAATTGGAGACCTCGTTGTGAATTGCTTTCAAATTGATATCTTCCCAAGGGAATCACAGCCTTCAGAAGTTAAAAACAAAGTATTTGTGGTTGTGAATTGCTTTCAAATTGATATCTTCCCAAGGGAATCACAGCCGCAGCTTGGAAATTAGCACTGACAACACCGTTGTGAATTGCTTTCAAATTGATATCTTCCCAAGGGAATCACAGCAAGTTGCTCCTGAGAGTCAGGACAAAGCTGGTTGTGAATTGCTTTCAAATTGATATCTTCCCAAGGGAATCACAGCTGCCTCGTCTAAGATGCCTTCAAATTCTTGTTGTGAATTGCTTTCAAATTGATATCTTCCCAAGGGAATCACAGCTCTTTGCACTTGCTTTTAGTATATCTTGTTGTTGTGAATTGCTTTCAAATTGATATCTTCCCAAGGGAATCACAGCCATTTCTTTGAATACGATTGCGAAGAAGTGGTTGTGAATTGCTTTCAAATTGATATCTTCCCAAGGGAATCACAGCATATTTGGGGTATGGCTGGAGGAAGACCTAGTTGTGAATTGCTTTCAAATTGATATCTTCCCAAGGGAATCACAGCGATTTCAGGAGTTATCAAGGCTTGGTAAAGGTTGTGAATTGCTTTCAAATTGATATCTTCCCAAGGGAATCACAGCTTTCGGAGTATCTTCAAAGATTTTAGCAAGTTGTGAATTGCTTTCAAATTGATATCTTCCCAAGGGAATCACAGCTTAATTGATGCTGACAAGCGAGTCTACAGGGTTGTGAATTGCTTTCAAATTGATATCTTCCCAAGGGAATCACAGCTTCTTATTTGAGCTAATTTTATCAGCTTCTGTTGTGAATTGCTTTCAAATTGATATCTTCCCAAGGGAATCACAGCATACCCCACGTTAAGTGGCTGGTATGCTGTTTTTTATACATTATTTTTGAATTTAAAAAACTATTGGATCCTGAAGCCTTAGATTGAGAACTGACCAATTTTAACTTTTCCAAAGTTTCGAACTTTGGAAAAGTTTTACGAACCTTATCAAAATAACTCCAACTGCTGCGATGGAGGCTCTGTCTCTTGCTTACTCGTTCCAAAAAACACCTCCATCATCCCAAACTGCTTATCGGTTATGGACATGATTCCAACTTTCCCTTTAGGAGGAAGATTCTTCTTGGTTCGCTTGATATGAACATCCGCATTCTCTCTACTGGCACAGAAGCGCATATAAATAGAAAACTGAAACATGGCAAAACCATCATCCAGCAGTTTTTTCCGGAAAGAAGTGGCTACTTTTCTATCCTTGCGGGTTTCCGTGGGCAAATCAAAAAAGACTAGGACCCACAAACTTCTATATTGATTAAGTCTTGAAAAATATTTTTCATCCATATTCCGGGTAAATGATTTTTCGACTGATTCCAGCAAAACACTCAAACAAAGAGGAAGTCGTCCTAGAAGCTGCCACCATGAGTGGACTTTTTTGCCCATCAATCTTCACATCCAAAGCAGGGATACTTAACAATTCCTTTTTCAATTCAGTAGTCAACACTGAAAAATCATCCTGAGTCTCTACGATATGAGACACCACCAAATCCACATAAGGCCTGTATGGCTCCATGATATCATCTGCAAGGCAGTACGCATTGTATTTGTTTCGGTGCCAAATCCCCACTCCTGGAAGCATCCCAGAAGAAACCAAGGCCCTCGCAATCACCGCTCTTAAAATGGCATAGCCATAATTCAATAAATTATTGGGGGGAATACCCTGCTGACCTCTATTAAAATCAGGGATTTCAAACAATTTCTGCCAATAAATCGCTGCTGCCTGAGCTTCATGATTACCAGAATCTCCGGAATTCACATTTTTATAGAGGTACTCCATCCGTTTGGACTCTTTTCCTTTTTCTAAAAGCAAAGTATATTGATTTTTTATTTTTGCAGATACTGTCTGTTGCCAAAGATTTTTCTTGAGAGGCTGAGAAGCCTCTAATTGATAGCGAACCCGCTCTGTTTGTTCAGAATGCCCCTGCATCGGTAGCAGCAGGCCTTCCGGCAAGTGTTGTGCATTGCAAGAAACAATAGCTACTTTTCTATCGGTAAGTTTGGCTAATAAGCCATTCGTGATAGTAATCTGCTGATTTTCCAATACAATCATCCCCAAGTCTTCGATAGGAACTGTCCTATCCGCTTTATCGGCCTCAGGAAAACTGATATGTAGCTGCTCGTTTTTGGTGCTGAGGTAAGCAGGGTTGCCGAAGAAGAGGGTTCTTTTGATCATAAATTGTTATTTAAAGACCTGGCAGGTTTTTGAAACCTGCCAGGTCTGAATCTTACTCCAAATTTTTATTCATCAACCAATCCTTTTTCATTTCCATCAAATTTCTCACATGCTCCCAACCATCAAAGAAATTGGTAAAGTATTCTCTGTCCAGATTTGAAGGCTTTTTGAGATTCTGGTAGGCATGCCAACTTGACCACTTCCAATCTTGGTGATCTTTGACAAACCCATGCTTCACGGGGTTGAGGTGGATATATAGGAAAGTTTCTTGCCATTGACTTTCGTCGAGGATTGGGGTTCTTTTGAAATTTTTTATAAATAAACTTCCTTTCCTATCATACACTTTATTAAAAGACTGAGTGTAAGAACTGAAGAAATTAGCGAATTGCTTGGAGATTAACTTTTCCAAAGTTTCGAACTTTGGAAAAGTTGACTTTAACTGCTCCTCTTCCTTAACCCCCACCAGCAAATGGAAATGATTTGGCATCAGGCAATAGGCATAAGTATCTACTACTCCAGCCAAATACTTTGCACATTGCTGCAAAAAGAACCTATAATTCTCTTCTTCACGAAATATATTCTCCATTCCATTGGCGTGATTGTAGATATGGTAGGATTGGCCTAGCTCCATAAGTTAAATTTTTGAACGACTAGCATATAGGATAACTCTTCCAAAGTTTTAGAACTTTGGAAGAGGTGAAAAAAGAACCCGTAATTCTCTTCTTCACGAAAGATATTCTCAATTACATTGGCGTGATTGTAGATATGGTAGGATTTTTCTATTTCCATTTTCTAATACTCTCCTATCTGAATAATTTTCCCAAGGTGATTAATTCTAATTTTAATTATGCCCCTTAAATGTTCTGGTGTTTGATAAAAATGATAGGTAATCTTAGATAGCTCTTTCTTGGACTTTAACAGATCATTATCCACTGCTTTAGTTTCCAAATGATTGTTAAAAACATAATTCTTTCTAGCAATTTTCTGCACTCTAAATAAATTTGGACTAATCAAATGGTAATTTTGCTCATCCATCAAGTCTACGTCAGCAGGGACAAAATCATCTGAAGGAAAAACGAAGTACTCATTCTGTTTCAGCGTAAATAAGAACTTCCATCCTAAAGTGTGGTTTTTTTTGATAATTGGTAAACCTTGATTCTGCCTAACAACGGCCTCAAAAAAGGAAACTACCTCTTCTTGAAGATTTCCATTTTCATCCTCGTAAATCGCAACATGATGATTATTACCTGTACTGACAAAATCAACTGGTATTTCATTTCCTTCCTGATCAAGAATTGGTTCTCCGAAATGATCTTTCTTCACATGAAGTGATTCTACATTGCTAACACCTGAAATCTTGACTCTTTTAATTGAAATACCTTTCTCCTTGTTTAGCCAGATAGGATTTTCTTCAAGATTTGAAAATGCAAGCTTAGCATTACCTCCAAACTCTTCCAATCGGCTTTCTAATATTCTTTTTATACCAACATCAATAACTTTATCCACCTTCAAATCCGGATCAATATTTTTTCTGATGGTGTAATTTTGCTCGAGCACAACAGTTTTAACTTTTTCAGATAGCTTGATATTTTTCCCCAGATCCAAATATATTGGCATTTTATTCAAGGTATTTTTTCCAGTAAATGCTTTTTTGGGGTCATTCCCATTCTCAGCTAGCCTTTTCAAAAGGGCTTCTCTTTCTTCTTTCTTGGCAACAGTATTAATTTTCTGAACATTGAAAGAAGCACCGATTTTCTCAAACTTTGTACTGTAGTGAAAGGACTTCCCGTAAACTGTCTCCTTATGAAGCTGACCTCTTGGCGTTAATGCAATTTGTTCATTTAAACCTGCTTTACTCTTCGTTTTATTCTTGTTAATTGTAACAACTTTATTTTTTGCCTTGTAAGAAACCAAGATCCTTGAAAGGTGCTTTTTAGCCTCAGATCTAATATTTTCTATGGGAGGAATAAAACAAAGTTTCCCATTTTCTCTTTTAAGATACTTTTGTTCTATGGCGAAAACCTCTGTTCCTTTTTTATTATTTAATCCTTTAGCATTCAAATTATTGAGATATTGAATATATGCTGGTTTTGTTAAAGCAACAGTAAGTGCATCCATCGCATGATGGCGGTGATCATTCCTTTTACTCCAATCTTTGATTTTATTTAACCTTTCACCATGTTTCCCTTCAATTGTATAGGTCAAACCTAACTTATCGTACTTTTCCCAATTCAGCTCTTTCATAATCTCTACCAATCCCCAATCTTCCCTTAGTTTATCGGTAATAGTTCCTGTAGTAACTGAAACTCTCCTTGAAATCTCAAAGAGAATTTCCTTCGCCTTTTTGCTGATGTATCGAGTTTCTTGAAGCTGTCTAGCAATAAAATCCTCTGGGATTTTATCATTGGCCATCAAAAGCTTTTGTATTTTGGCCTTACTCAATTTCCCGTAAAGCGATTTCACTCGAGATTGATATTGCTCAAACTCATCAGCAGATAGTTTATTTTGAAGAAAACTAAACGCAGTAACATTCGCTTTATCAATATTCAACTGTCTTTCACAAATAGTTTTGTTCGAAAAAGAATCATCAAATAACCTTGCTTTGGGAATAATATGCTCAATGTCATATTCCTTGGAAAAAAGTTTACTGGCCTCAATTGGCTTACCAGTGTAAAGAGAAATCCCATCTGTTTCAAGCCAAAGCTTGTAGCGTAACAAATCGTTTTTAGTAACTCTTTTTAGTCCAAATTCACTTTTGAGTATTTCTCTATATTTATCATGGTCTCGAGTTGCTGACGCAATATTGGAAGTCATATTTTTTCTTTGTTCAGCATTTGCTTTTAGCTCTCGAGCCATTTCAACTCTTATTTCATCAGGTCTTCCTAGCTCTGGATCCTTTAAAATCGCATTTACTACATTTATCATCTGATTAAGAATCTTCTCTACGACAGGATTTCTTAAAGAATTCTTTTTTAATAATTCCAACTCTGCTCTCAACTCCCTCTTTTCATTTTCATCTTTTGTAAATGAAGAAGAATGATTATATCCTGCATAGGTACAAGCCTTGTCGTAAATAAGCCCAGATTGAAGATGTGGTAATATTTTTTTTATTGCCCTACTACTTAAGGAAGCGTGATCATCTTGAAGACTAATACTTGCCAAAATTTTTGCATGTTCAGGTTTGAAACCAAACTTTCTGATCAAATTTAGCTTTAATTTCTGATCATCCTCAGAGCTATATAATAAATGCCAAAATTGAATGTAGGACTGTTTTTCATATTCTGCCCCCTCGATATCACTATTTACTTGAAGTAATTCTGTATCTATGCCAATTCTCAAAAAAGCTTCAGAAAACTGATCCAAAATATCATCAGCTTTCAAATCACCCAAATCTATTGGCTCACCATCTTCTAATTCAATGATTTTTGCAAATGCATCAAAAAAAGCTTGGTTGGTACGGTTGCCTTCTATTTTTGTAAAATTGAATTCCCATTCATTAGGCTTTAAGCCTAAAATTTTCAAGGCATCTTTTACATTTAACTCCCTCTTAAAAGCCAATTCATTAGCCAAAGCAATTTTACTCTCCAGTTCGAGATCAAATTTCTCATTAAGATTGTCTTTCTTAATTAGAAGGAGATTGTTCAGGTTTTGCCATATTCTGAATTCTTGAAAGACAGGATGTGATTTAGGTACAACTTTATGATGATCTTCAAACTCACAATTACTAATAAGGTGTTTTTGAGATTTAAGCCGACGCTGAAAGAAAATAGTAATATCCCTAACCTCCCTTTTTAATGCATCATTTAATTGAGGATAAAAACTTGACTGTACACTCCAAATCCTTTCGAATTCATCCAAATAATCCTGTCTATAAAAAACCTGTCCTTTCAATCTTGTATGGGGATTCTTTTTGATTTGCTGATACAGATATTGCCCAACAGTTAAATTTTTGAAGTATAACTCCTTACTTCTATCACTAATAGCACCTAAATAGCCACTGGAATTGGATATTTGAGAATTAATTTGGGAAAGAATTAATGCGATTTCCGAAAGATCTATTTTAAAGTTTACTGCTTCAGCTCTCCATTTATATTCTTGTAATCTTCTTTCTTCCCGTTTTCCTTTATTTTCGGCTAATTGAACTCCTTTTTTATTGAAATATTGCTTTGTAGGAGTACTAGCTTTTCCCATCCAATCTTCAACAAAAGATGCATTAAAAATATCTGGAAAGAATTCAGATTGGTAATTCACAATTTTCTTAAATTCTTCCTGAAGATCAGATCTGTAAAAATCAGGAACATTCTTTCTTCCTTTTTGCAAAGCTTCATAGACCCACTGTCCAGGAGTTAGGTCATTTTCATATAACTCCTTAGCTATACCCATACTATCAATGGCAGAACCATCATCTTCTTCTGACTTTGCTTTTCTACTACTTTTATAGCCTCTTTTTTTATTGATTTGTAATAGGACTTTCACTAAATCCTGGAGCTCAATTTTTTCTTTGGCTGCTTTAGCTCTTAGATTCAATGTTGAAAAAGTAGAAGATGGACCATCCTCAGCATATTTGAAGTTTGTAGAAATTAATTTCTTTTCTTTAAAGATTTCAAGAAGTGCATTTCTCCTTTGCTTGAATCGTTGTAAGTTTCTTCTGGCTCCTCTTTTAAGAGTCCTATCTGCATTAATTGATATAGTATTCCCCTTAGCAAAGTCATTTTCTTCATCAGAACTGAGAGGTACTATCCTTACTCCCATATCAACAATTTCACTTCCAACCACATCTTTTTCAGGTTCTTTGATAAAAGCCCAACCAATTGAAGTAGTCCCCAAATCCAATCCCAAAATCTTTTTCATATTTTTATAAAAGTTTAAAGTTTAAAATCTATATTAGCGTCATCAATTTGAAGCAATTCACAATAAGGATTATTCCGTTGTGGAAACATTTAAGAGGGCCCCGAAGGATTTGATCTTTCGGGGTCGTCTTTTTTGTTTTCTAAAATCTCCTAACTGATCAATCTCTCACTTTTTTTGATTTTCTAAAATAACCTAAACTTTTCTATAAAAAAATACCAACAAGTGGGTATTTTCACCCCAGTTATAAAATGTACGACAATTTATGTCAAACTTAATATTTTAAAATTTCTCAACATTAAAAATTCAACTGACTTAGAAGAAGCTATTCAAATCTAGATTCATATATTAGCTCAATGAAAATAAAAGCAGCACTCACCCTAATCTGTTTGATGTTTCTTAATTGCTCCTTTGGTCAAAAAACCAATCCGATTGGATTGATTGAAACGAGTTATGGCAATATTTACATCAAACTATTTGAGGAAACACCGAAGCATAAGGCAAGTTTTATTTCTTTAGCACAAAGTGGTTATTGGGATTCATTGACCTTCAACCGAGTAATTCCAAATTTTGTCGCTCAAGCAGGTTGCCCAGATACTGAAGAAGGGTTCAATGACCCAGAATATCTCTTAGAACCAGAGTTTGTCAAAGGAATTACCCATGTCTATGGCGCCGTTGGTGCAGGAAGAGATGATAACCCTGGAAAACTATCTGCAAGATGTCAATTTTATATCGTTCAAAACAAAAATGGATTAAATAGATTAGATAATGATTACACTGTTTTTGGTCAAGTAATCAAAGGAATGAATATCGTAGATAAAATCGTAATTCAAAAAACGGATGCTGATGATGAGCCTCTTACTGACATTTCAATGAAAATTAGTATAGTTCAAATGACAAATATTGAAATTGAAAAACTTCAAGAAAACTAACTTGAGCTATCCTATCAATTCACAGTAACAAAACATTCTTTTTCAAACAAAATCAAATACTACTATCCGATTTTCGTTTATATTTCATAATTTCAAGGCATGATTTGGGCATATCCGGACGGAAGTTTATTAACATGGTTGGCAGTGATTTTTATATTGCTTTACACCATTTATTTATATCGATTTTATCTCATCAACAGAAAACTACAGGTGAAAAAGCATCGCATTTTCATAAAAGTGATGTTGCGTACTTCTTACTTTGTACTTTTTTTGATCGCGCTCTCAGGACCTTCTGTTGGTACCTCGATGAAAGAAATCAAAGAAGAAGGAAAAGACATTTTTATAGCGATCGATTTATCTCAGTCAATGAATGCTACAGATATCGGCCCATCTAGATTGCAGAGAGTGAAATTCGAATTGAAAAATCTAACAAAGAGTTTTGCCGGAGATAGGATCGGATTGATTATTTTCAGTTCTGAAGCATTTGTACAATGTCCCCTTACCTTTGATCAAAATGTATTGCAGCTCCATATCGATGGGCTGAATACAGGACTTGTACCTAGTCAGGGAACAGATATCAATGCGCCTTTACAGATGGCTTTGAGTAAATTTCAAACCGACGAAAGGCCAGAAACCAATAGCAGGTCTGTTATATTGGTTTCTGATGGAGAAGATTTTGGTGATAATTTCCGTCCAATCATCGATGAACTTACCAATTCAGGAATCAAAGTTTTTAGTTTAGGAGTAGGTACTTCACAAGGTTCCACAATTCCTAGAGGAAATAACCTAATCATCGATCCAAAAACTAATCAACCCGCTATCACGAAATTAGAGACAACAAATTTGAAATTCTTGGCAGCACAAACCGAAGGGGCTTACTTTGAACTGAGTGATGAAAATCAAGAAATTCCTGATTTAATTGCTGCTATTGAAAGAGAAGAAGGTGCTGTCACAGGAAGTAGAATGGTTGAAGCCTCAGCAAACAAATACTTCTATTTCCTTATTATTGGTTTATGTCTGGCATTTATTGACATGATTTTCCCATTACGAACTATCAACTTGTAAATTATTGTTATCCAATCATTATGATTTTAACTAGCAGGCTTATTTTATTCATTCTTCTACTTATTCCTTCCTCATGGTTAGAAATATCTAAGAAAAATGCAGCTATAAAAGCCGCGGCTAAAAGTTATGCTGAAACCAATTATGAGAAATCAGTTGATGATCATCTTTTTTTAACTTCAGAATTTGGCATCAACGGCCCTGAAGCAACTTACAATTTGGGATTAAGTTATCAGTTTGCTGAAGAATCCGAAGAGGCACAACGCACATTTATGTCTTTACTCAGCAGTCCCAATCCCATGATAGCTTCTTTTGCTTCTAATCATAATGGGTTGATTTTGGCCAAAGGAGAGAAATACGAAGAGGCCTTAGAAGCTTTCAAATATGCTTTGATCAAAGATTCTAAAAACGAAGCTGCAAGATATAACTATGAGCTCTTGGCTAGATGGCTGGAGGAAAATCAAGATCAAAAAGATCAAGAAGACGAAGGTGAAAATGATGAAAATCAGGATGACCAAGAGCAAGAGGAGCAAGAAAATCAAGAGCAAGAAGAGAAGAAAGACGAAAATAAGAAAAACGGAGAAGGCGAAGAGGAAACCGAAAACGATGAAAATGCTGAATCTGAGAAAAAAGAAGATAAAGAAGGAGAAAAATCTCAAAATGAAAAAGATTCCCAGGAACCAAGTGAAATGGATAGTGACCTAAGTGAAAGGGAAAAGGCAATGGAGCAATTAAAGGAAAAACTCAAAGAAATGAATCTTACTCCTGAGCAGGCAGCACAGATTCTAGATGCGATGAATGCTGCTGAGTTACGTTATATCCAACAAAATCGAAAAAAAGCAACCAAAAGACCTGAAAGAGGATTGCCAGATTGGTAGACTTGGGAAGATGAAAGAGTTAAGAAACAAGAGCCAAGAAAAAAGTGGCCTTCTTCATTCTTAAAAATCATCTTACTTTGCTTCTTAAAATATGGAAATAAGCCTCCCAAAAGTAGAAGGTAAATTCTATATGATGATCTTCACAACATCCCAACTCTCTAATCATCAACCTAATTAAATAATATTACAATCCGCCAAGGCGGACAATTTCTTTAATTTAAATCATAAAATATAAACCCAAATGAAAGAAGTATATATCGTATCAGCAGTAAGGACACCGCTAGGAAGTTTTGGAGGGAAATTATCAGGACTATCAGCAACGGAACTAGGAAGTATTGCAATTAAAGGTGCCTTGACAAAAGCTGGTCTTGACCCGAAAGAAGTGGAAGAGGTAATTATGGGGAATGTCATCTCCGCCAATCTTGGGCAAGCCCCTGCCCGTCAAGCAGCAATCGGTGCAGGCATTGGGTATAACGTACCTTGTACAACTGTGAATAAAGTTTGCTCCTCGGGGATGAAAGCAGTAATGTTCGCTGCACAATCTATCATGACAGGACAAAATGACGTTGTGGTAGCTGGCGGGATGGAAAGCATGTCTAACGTGCCATTTTATGTTCCTAAAGCTCGATTTGGATACAAGTATGGTAATGCGGAATTTGTAGATGGATTGGTAAAAGATGGTCTTTTTGAAGTTTATTATAAATTTCCGATGGGAAATTGTGCTGATAACACAGCCAAAGAAATGAAGATATCACGAGAGGAGCAAGATGCCTATGCCATACAATCTTACACTCGATCTGCTGAAGCGTGGAAAAATGGCTCATTCAAAGAAGAAGTTGTTCCTGTGGAATTGACAGGACGAAAAGGTGAGAAAATCGTAATCGACGAGGATGAAGAATTCAAAAATGTAATGTTTGATAAGATTCCTTCTTTAAGACCTGTTTTTGATAAAGAGGGAACTGTAACTGCTGCTAATGCTTCAACCATGAATGATGGAGCTTCTGCCATTCTTTTGATGAGCAAAGAGAAAGTTCAGGAGCTAGACTTGACTCCAATTGCAAAAATTAGAGGCTTTGCAGATGCTGCTCAAGATCCACTTTGGTTTACCACAGCCCCGGCCCTAGCCATACCAAAGGCAATCAAAAATGCTGGATTAACCGAAAATGATGTTGATTTTTACGAAATCAACGAAGCCTTCTCAGCTGTAGCGATTGCAAACCAAAAGCAATTAAATCTCGATAATGATAAATTGAATGTTTTTGGCGGTGCTGTTTCACTAGGGCATCCACTTGGAGCATCAGGAGCTAGAATCATTGCTACCTTGAACAGTGTTTTGACCCAGAAAAAAGGAAAAATCGGCGTTGCTGGCATTTGTAACGGAGGTGGTGGTGCTTCTGCAATCGTAATAGAGAAATTATAAGTCAAGATTGCAAGATTCATAAATCTTTATTCATTAAATTTTCAATTCATTTCAAAAAGACAAAGCGTTCAAAATAATGAACTCTTTGTCTTTTTTGCTTATTATTACATTCTAAATATTTTCAAAAATCACTAGCAATGCGCATCTATATCGGTCTGTATTTCATAGCAATCATTTTTATATCAACCAACTTATTTGCTCAAGATCAAATATCTAAGACCTATTACGACGCTCAGCAGCTCAAGGTGAAAGAAATCATCTCACAGATCAATGGTATTAAAAATGGTCTGTATCAATTGTATTATGAAAGCGGTAGTTTGGCCTTAGAAGGAACCTTTTCGAATGGAAAACGAGAAGGGATTTTTGTAGATTATTTCCCTGATACAAAAGACACATTGCGTACCACTAATTATAAAAATGACAGAAAAGAAGGTCCTTCAATCTCCTATTTTGAAGATGGAAACATTTCCCAAATGGTCAACTATTCCAATAATCAGATTAATGGAGAATTGATTTCCTATTTTCCTTCCGGTAAAGTGAGGCAGAAAGCTACATTTATCAACAATAAACCTGATGGATTGACTTTAGTCTATGACGAATTTGAAAATCTCATAGAAAAGAAAACTTATGAAAATGGAGTTTTAGAAGGGTATCAAGAACATTTTTATTCAAATGAACAGTTAGAGTCCAAAACCTATTATAAAAAAGGTCAATTTCATGGTGAGCAAATAGCATATCATGAAAATGGGCAGATCAAGTCACAAATTAATTTTAAAAAAGGTTATCAGCACGGAGACTTTAAGTATTTTCATCCTGATGGTCAAATTGCTAAGACTGGAAAATATAGAAATGGCGACCCTGAAGGAGAATTCAAAAGCTTCTACCCCAATGGGCAAACCCAAGAAATTGCCCAATATAAAAAAGGATTAGCTGAAGGAATATTTGTCATTTATTATGAATCAGGACAGATTCAAGAGAAAACTTTTCACGATAGATACAACGAAGTAATAAAAACAATAAGCTATTTCGAAACAGGTGAAGTTTTTAAAGAAGTGAATTTCGAGCAAGGAAGAGAACATGGAATGACTTTGATATTTTATCAAAATGGAAAACTCAGAGAAGAACTTCCTTATCGAAGAGGAAAAATCCATGGCATTCAAAAGATTTACACAGAAAATGGGGAGATCGTGCTAGAAAGGTTTTTCAATGAAGGCAAAGTAACAGGAGTAACTGACCGCAGAAAAAAAGAAAATGACAATAATTAGTTCTTTTCTGACTCCAATCACAAATGCTTTTTCTATTTTTGTCCAAAGATTTTCATTATGAATAGCGCTATCAAAGAAACAAACTTTCAATTCCCCAATCAGCAGGGATTTTATAAGGGTAAAGTACGCGATGTCTATATTTTTGATAAAACCATTGCAGTAGTTGCTACAGACAGAATCTCAGCATTTGATGTAGTTTTACCTAAACCAATTCCTTACAAAGGGCAAGTTTTGAATCAAATTGCTGCGAAGTTTCTTAAAGCTACAAGTGACATAGTACCGAATTGGGTTACCTCAACACCTGATCCAAATGTAACTATTGGAAAACGATGCGAACCATTCAAGGTTGAAATGGTCATAAGAGGATATCTTGCAGGACATGCTGCTAGAGAATATGCCGCTGGCAAACGTTCTATTTGTGGAGTTGCTCTACCTGACGGGCTCAAAGAAAATGATAAACTCCCCCACCCAATCATTACTCCAACGACCAAAGCTGATGAAGGTCATGATGAAGATATTTCCAAAGAAGAAATACTTAATAAAGGAATAGTAAGTCTAAAAGACTATGAAGTCTTGGAGAAATATACGCATGACTTGTTTCAAAAAGGTACTGAAATGGCAGCTGAAATGGGTTTGATTTTGGTTGATACTAAATATGAATTTGGAAAATATGATGGTGAAATCTTTCTGATAGATGAAATTCATACTCCAGATTCTTCCAGGTACTTTTATGCCGAAGGATATGAAGCAAATCAAAGAGTAGGTAATCCACAAAAACAATTATCAAAAGAATTTGTAAGACAATGGTTGATCAGTCAAGGATTTCAAGGAAAAGACGGTCAGCAAGTACCCGATATGCCAAATTCCTTTGTAGAAGAAATATCAGACAGGTATATTGAGCTGTTTGAAAAAATCACAGGTGAAAAATTTATAAAAGCTGATACAGCTAATTTAGAAAAAAGGATTGAGGAAGCGGTACTTGGAAGGATGAAGGAGGAAGGGTTTAAGAATTGAATGTTAATTAACAGTATGCTTAGAGATTGGGTTTTGATTGTGATATTATCATGGCATTCAAAATATTCTTCAGTACTTGATACTTAACTCGTAAAATTTAAATTTCAAATAAATAAATAATTGAAGACAAAAGAGAAAGATTATTTGACTAGAGAGTTTCATATTTAAAATGATCAAAGTCTCATACCTCTTGTCTCAAGTCTCAAATCTCAAAAAACATGAAATATACAGTAGATAAAAAAGAACAGTACGTGGTATTTACACCACTTGAAGAAAAATTAGATTCAGCACTCTCTCCGAAGTTAAAATCAGAACTATTAACAGTTCATGCAGAAGGTTATCAAAATCTTGTCATTGACATGAGTCAAGTAAAATATGTAGATTCGAGTGGATTAAGTGCATTATTAGTTGGAAATAGAGAATTTAGTAGAGAAGGAGGCATATTTGTTATCTCTGGAGCTCAAGAGCATGTTATTAAATTGATAAAAATATCCATGCTCGATAAGGTTTTTAACTTAGTAGAAACTCTTGAAGAAGCTGCTGAAGCAATTTTCATGCATGAAATTGAAAATGGTAATTCCGAAGAAGAGGAAGAAAGTTAATTTTGGAATTCGATGTTACCATTCTAGGATCCAATTCAGCGATTCCGGCTCATGGCCGCAATCAAACTGCGCAATTGGTAAATGTTGGTCTTACCTACATGTTGATAGACTGTGGGGAAGGCACGCAAATACAATTGCGCAGATTTAAACTCAAATACAGTCGAATAGATTATATTTTTATCTCCCACCTCCATGGCGATCATTATTTTGGACTGATGGGCATGATTTCTACTTTTCATCTACACAAGAGGTCTAAGCTTTTGACTATTTACGGACCTCAAGGCTTGGATGAAATCATCACAACCCAACTCAAATACAGCAACACAAGATTAAACTTTCCACTGAGATTTATACAAACCAACCCATCCGAAAAAGAATTGATCTTAGAAGAAAAGAACTTTAAAGTTTTTTCAATTCCTCTCAAACATCGACTGCCTTGCACTGGTTTTTTGATTCAAGAAAAACCCGGTCTTTTAAGGATGAATAAAGAAGTGCTTTTAGAAAATAGAATAAGCGTTGAGGCAATCAATACGCTTCGTAAAGGAATTGATTTCGTAAATGAAGATGAGGGCATCACCTATTTGGCAAAAGATTTTACACTTCCTCCTAAACCGCTTCGCTCCTATGCCTTTTGTTCGGATACAATTTATGATCCAATTGATTTGATTGAAAATTTACAAGGAGTTACTACCCTATACCACGAATCTACCTTTGCAGATGATGAAATGTTGAGAGCGAAAGAGACCTTCCATAGCACAGCAACACAAGCAGGTGACATTGCGTCAAAGCTAAAAGTAAAAAAACTACTTTTAGGGCATTTTTCCACCCGCTATATTGATCTTGACCTACTTCTTCAACAAGCCAAGTCCAAATTTAAAAACAGCTTTTTGAGTGAAGAAGGAATTACTTACCCTATTGATTAACACATTTATCAACCTAGGACTCTGATATGCATATCGAAATCAAAGAAAAAGATTTTCAAACTAAGAAAACAAATCTTTTCATCATTCTTTGTGGGATCTTTTTGACCAATGCTATTCTTGCAGAAATCATTGGTGTGAAGATATTTTCAGGAGAATTGACTCTGGGGTTTGAACCTGTTGGTTGGAGTTTTTTTGGTGACTATATTCTTGATTTTAATTTGACAGCAGGAGCCGTAATCTGGCCAATAGTATTTATCACCACAGATATCATCAATGAATATTTTGGTAAAAAGGGTGTAAGAAAAATTAGCTTTTTGACCGCCTTTTTCATAGCTTACATTTTCATTATCATTACTATAGTCACAAAACTTCATCCGGCACCGTTTTGGTTGGAGGTAAATACTCCCGATTCTAGTGGCAACTACTTCAATATAGATTATGCTTTTAATACCATTTTTAGACAAGGTTTAGGAATCATAATTGGTTCTTTGATCGCATTTCTACTGGGACAATTGATTGATGTCTTTGTATTTCAAAAGCTAAGAAAAATTACAGGTTCTAAAATGATATGGCTCAGAGCGACAGGCTCTACTTTAGTTTCTCAATTTATTGACTCTTTTGTGGTTTTGGGCATAGCATTTTACATCTTTGGAAATTGGAGCTGGGCTCAAGTTGTCTCGGTAGGTATCATCAATTACATCTACAAGTTTGGAGTAGCTGTTCTATTGACTCCATTATTATATGTGGGACATCATTGGATTGATCTCTATTTAGGAAAAGATATTGCTAAAAAAATGACGGAAGAAGCAATGGAAGACACTTTATTTTTATGATGCTTTTCAAGTAAAATAAATTCTGAATATTCAGGTTTTAGACAACTAACACATATTTTTTGTGAATAGGCCTTTTGCCAGGAATTATTTTCAGCACTGCTCCAATCATTATGAACATCGTGCCAATTCCTTGTCCCAAATTACAATTCCCATGATTTGACCTATCAAAGATCGTGTTTTAAGGTTGAAAAAATTGAAAGCATCAAACTGATAAGCTATAAATCAATAAAGCCTGACCAAACAGATCAGGCTTTATTGATTTATACTTATGCTCCAGGAGGCATTGTGGGCCTCACTTCGATTTTGCTTGGAAGTGTTCTAGAATTCATTTGCATCAAGTCTACGACCATTTGACCCAAATCCTCAATCTGGATCTTCCAACCATCTTTATCATTCGGTTGATGGTCATTAAAATAAGTAGCAACAGATCCTGGCATGATAGTCGTAACACGAATTCCATGTTTTCTCACATCTAACATTGCCGCCTGAGAAAAGCCTGTTACACCAAATTTACTTGCATTGTATGCAGATCCATTTGCAAAGAAGTTTGTTCCTGCCAAGCTTGATATAGAAATAAAATAACCTTTGGATTTTTTCAAACCTTCTAACCCAGCCTTGATACTATAAAATACTCCTGTAAGGTTGGTGTCAATGGTTTCATGCCATTGCTCTAGTGTAATTTCCTCTACAGAGGCAAAATGCCCTATTCCGGCATTGGCTACCAAAAGATCTAACTGTCCCCATTTTTGGATGACTACATTTACGGCATTTTGCTGAGAATCAAAATTTCTTACGTCTGCCTCAATGCCGATGACTTCACCTTTTCCTATTTTTGCCAATTCAGATGCCGCTTTTTCGGCTGCTTCTTGGCTTCGGCTCGTAATTGCTACCTTCATTCCTTCCGCAAGCAATGATGCAGCTATTCCATAACCTATCCCCTTACTTCCTCCTGTGATTAATGCGATTTTGTTGGTTAAGTTTTGCATGTTTTGTTTTTATTTTTGAAAAACGTGTGTAAAAAACAAGCTTAATTTGCAATGATTACCTCGACATTGTTGCGCTCAAGCATTTTCACAAATTCAGGCTCAATATCTTTATCCGTGATTACTTTGTGGATTTTGTTGAATCCAGCAATAAAAGCAAAACCGATTTTTTTGAACTTTGAGGAATCTGCTACTACAATCACTTCTTCAGCAATGTCAATCATCAATTGATTCAAATAAGCTTCTTCCATATGGTAGGTATATACTCCTACATCAGATTTAAAACCATCCACTCCCAAAAAAAGTTTGTTGCAATGCAATTGCTTAAAATTTCTTTCTGCCATAGGACCTACAAGAGACATTGAAAATTCCTTCAAAAAGCCACCTGGAACCATTACGTCAAGATTATCGAAGTTTGCCAGATTGTTTATAATATCTAAGGCATTACTGATAACAGAAAGTCTTTCGAATTTCCCAAGATTATTGGAGATTTCGAAGGTTGTAGTTCCAGAATCTAAAATGATAGAATCATTCTCTTGAATGATTTTTGCTGCTGCTTTGCCAATTGCTTTTTTAGCATCTAGATTGATCTTTTTCTTTTCAGTTACTGGAATTGCTAAGGTATTTGTTTTGAATGCTCCACCATGAGCTCTAACCAAAAGTTTATTTCTTTCGAGATTTGCCAAGTCATTTCTAATCGTAACTTCACTAACATTAAACTCTTTACTTAATTCACTCACATTGACTTGTCCAAAATTATCAAGTGCTTCCAGTATTCTAGAACGTCTTAAGGCTGTTTTTTTCATTTTATATTCCGTTAATACTTTTAAGTGCATCTAGTTTATACACTCATTAAATTCAAATATTTCAACTACTTATTGTTTTTCAAAAGACACAACTATCAATTAGGTATCATATACTTTCCTATTAAACCTAATAAATAAGAATTGTGATTGAAATATATGTAAAAAAACTTTCATTATTTAAAAAATCGAAAGATTTAATAAATAATTTAACCTTTCGATTTAAACAAATTAAAATTGAATAATCATTTAATAAAACTATAAATTCTAATTTATTCCCAAATGTTCAAAATCATCCAACTTTAACCGATGTCATGGTCAACGAACCTGCCACAGCTTGGTCATTGAAAAGAGATAACTCCTCCCCTTTCTCCTGCAAGCCTAAGGTGTAAAGTAAAGGCAGATAATGTTCCGGTGTGGGAATGGCTAAATCAAAAGCTTTTCCCTGTGAACGAAAGTTAATCAGGGAGCGGTGATCACCACTGTGGATGAAGTTTTTCATAGTCTCATTGGCTTCTATAGCCCAATCAAACCCATAATTTTCATTCATCTTGCCCCATGCCAACATCCTGAGGTTGTGTACCATATTTCCACTCCCAATGATCAGTACTCCTTTTTCCCGAAGGGACTTCAACTCCGCCGCAAGTTCATAGTGGTATTGCGGAGTTTGGTAATGATCCAAGCTCATCTGTACCACTGGAATATCCGCATTTGGATATAAATGCTTGATCACAGACCAAGCTCCATGATCAAGTCCCCATTTATCATCCATTTCAACATTGGTTTTTGTAATCAATCCCTGAGTTTCCCTCGCAAGATCTGGGCTACCAGGTGCTGGGTACTGTACATCAAAAAGTGCCTGAGGAAATCCGCCAAAATCATGGATGGTAGGCGGATGCTGCATAGCTGTAACCAAGGTGCCTTTCGTTTCCCAATGGGCGGAAATACACAAAATGGCATTTGGCTTCGGGATTTCTTTAGCAATATTCCTGAATCCTGCCACAAATTCATTTTCTTCAATACCATTCATGGGACTTCCATGCCCAAGGAATAATACAGGCATTTTTTGGGTCTTACCCAAAGAATCTGTCATCTTGTTGAGTTCTTTCAGTTTCATAGTTGATATGGCTAAAGGTCCCGCTATTGCTAGCGGGACCAAGGTCTTAAGAAATTTTTCCTATCCATTACATTTATTCCACTACCTTATTTATTTTCCAAAGAGATCCGTTTTTAGTAGTTTCCTTAACCAACTTTTCTTGAGTTGTTAGAGCATCTAATACTTCCTCTGCTTCTACCCTGCCATAACTTGAAAGCTCCGAGAATTCTCTTGCGGTAAGAGATGGATATTTGGCAAATAATGCCTCCCAATTTTTCTTGTAATCAGATTTCTTTGCTTCTGGAGCCAATTTGAGCACGGCAATTTCATAGAAAGCATAGGCTTTGGTGCCATACACGAATTCAGTGTTTCCCTGATCATCAGAGAAATAAAGTGAGGGAAAACCCCTTACGCCCAACTTCCTACCAAGCATCAAATCCTCTTCAAACAACCTTTTCGCCGTTCCTTCAAAGTCACTCCTGAACTGTAGTAGATCCAAGCCGACTTTTTCAGCCGCAGCTTTAAGGTTTTCCCATTTTGAAATATTCTTTTTTTGTAGAAAAACCATTTCTCTAATTTCTCTAAGAAAAGCAATTGCAAGGTCCTCATTCTGCATTTCGGCAGCTTTGAAGGCAATGGATGGCGGGTAAGAGGAATCCAATGGATCTTCCAACCATACATCCCCATCAATGGGCATGTCATAATGCAAACTTACCTCGTCCCAATGGTGCGCCACATCCGAAGCCTTACTAATTCCTCCACTACTGTAGCTCCAATCAGGCAACAATCCACCCATTCTGTATTCGATAGCAAGGTGGCTTCCGTATTCCAGTTTCAGTTTCCTGAGTTGAGGCTCAATCCCCCAGCAGGAAGAACAGATTGGGTCTGTATAGTAGATTACCTTAATAGGCTTGTCAGGTGAATGCACCTCCTCATTTTTTATTACTTTTGTTGAGGAATCAGGAATCTCGCACAAACCTGTTTCCAGGTCGCATAATAAGGGGTTATTCTGTTCTATCATCTTGATTAATTTTGATTGAGTATTTGCTAAACTTTAGCTACAAAATTACCCCATACCAAAGCCCTTTCCATTGATTTAAATCAAGAAAAAAATCTATAGATTATTTACGCTTGGCCAACTTCTTCCTCACCCGACTGAGGGTTTCGGGAGTAAGGCCCAAGTAGGAAGCAATCATGTGTTGGGGCACCCTTTGTACGATTTCCGGATATTTTTTTACAAAGTCTGTGTACCGCTGCTCAACAGGCAGACTTAAGGTAAAAGAATGGCGTCGTTGAAGAGCGATATAGGCCCCTGTGATAAGAAGACGGAAATAGGTTTCATATTTAGGTTGTGTCCTGAGCAACTCATCATGGGCAGCCTTACTCATAAGTACCAATTCACTGTCTTCAAGGGTGTCAATATGGTAAGTGGCAGGTTCCTCGCTAAGAAAACTCAACAGATCTCCGACTGTCCAACCTTCAATGGCAAACTGTATGATGTGCTCATTCCCATTTTCAATAGAATACTTTCTCAAGGAGCCCTTATTCACAAAAGCATAACTTTTGCAAACCTCTCCTTCCTGGAGAAAGGATTGTTTTTTCCTGATTTTCCTGAGTGTAAGATAGGATTGAATCTGCTCTTGTTCCTCTTTTGTGAGTGGAACCTTCTCATTGAATTGTTGAAAATAGAAATCGTATAGAGCCATAGAACGTAAAATTAACAAAGCGATAGTCTCTGATGATGGTCTTTACTAAGTCCGTTCATGCTTTAGTGACATTTTATAGGTTTGTTATTGAACTTTTTGGAAAATCTGAAATGGTTCAAATGATGACCTAAGGCAATTTGGCTATTTTTGCAGCCATGAAAAAGAAAAAGTTGAAGAAGTCACTACAAAAAGCCCGATACATTGTATATAGGGAGACTAGGCACAACCCAAAGGATAATGCATGGTCTTTTTTTGGAGGCTTTTTGGGTTTAAGTACAATAGGCATACTTCAAGGGCTCTTCCACACTGATGACAATTCAGATATTCTATTTTTAATTGGAGCATTTGGAGCAACCACAGTTATTTTATTTGGTAATCCTCACGGTCCTTTTGCTCAGCCTAGAAATTTATTTTTAGGGAGCTTAATCTCAGCAGCTATTGGTGTTACAGTTTATAGGTTTTTTTACATTGAATCTATGATCTGGTTTTCACCTGCATTGTCTGTTTCATTGGCCATTCTTGCCATGCAATACACCAAAACCTTACATCCTCCAGGAGGTGCTATTGCCTTAATTGCCAACATCGGTTCAGATGAAATTAAATCCATGGGCTACTTTTATATCATCAACCCAGTTCTGACGGGCATTATCATTCTTTTTGTAATGGCCATTTTATTCAATAATTTTTCAAAAAACAGGATTTATCCATACAAAGAAGTTGAAATCAGGCCTTTAAAATATGGGGAGAAAGTCTATTTTTGGAAAAAGAAATCCAACCTGACTGAACTTTAAGCAAATGACTGGTTCCTCAGAACTTCAAAAAGTACTTCAAAAAATTCAGGCTGGGAAATTTCAGGAGATGATCAATTCTATACAACAAAAACTAGACCTAGTTTACCTGCCTGACAACAAGCCCACTGGCAATCTTTGTCTTCGAGAATCCGAAGAAGTTCGGGATGAATACAGAACCCATTTCTCAAGCCTTGATCTCGCATACTATCTTGTAGGAATTGATTTTGAAGAAAGGTTCAAGAATAATTCTAATGCCGCTAATCCAAAGTCAACTGAAATGTTTTGGCTAGGTGTCAGCATTGGTTTTGGGAAAGTCTGAACCAACATCCTAGCTCCTCGAAAATTGTAAATCCGGGGTACTGAACAAAGGAATTTTTAATCCCGCATACGAACGATTAAACCTGATATGAAATAAGTTGGATTGCAATTCCTGTTTATCTTTAGTTCGGTATTGCAAATCCCGGAAAGCCCATTTAATCGGTTTTGGCTTTTCCATATTGCGTTGATAATTAAGTTATGGGACTTCTCCCACTCTCCCGAAAATAATTGATCTTTATAAGAAACATCTCTGCCATTCTCCCACCCTGCCATTTGGCTCTTTCAGCTTTTTCTCCCTCAAAAAGTTCATCCACAGTCGATCATCAAGTCTATCTTCCTTAGTTTCATACTTTTCTATATAAAAATCCGATAGAAATCTCTTCTTTTAGTTTAAATGATCGTATCTTTCGCGAAATGAATCCCAAAGCAAAAATATCGACCACTTCGATTGCTCTTATGCAAGGGAATTCTATGCAATTTTTGAAATCAGCACACAGCAAGGCCTTTGTAACTAAGCCCCTGCTATCTCTTTAAAAACGTGCTTTAGCAGGGGAACCATTCCCTTTCACTTCTAGGGTAAATTCTATCAATTTCCGACTAATATAGCCAAGCTCCTTTTAGGTCTGCTGTATTTGTTCGGCTATCTATATTTCACAAAAATCAAACGTAATCAATCATGGTACCTATCATCAAAAAATCAGACGAAAAAGCGCTTTCCGAACTTATGGGAAGTATCCCTTCAAGCGGAAGAACCAAAGAATTGGGAGTTTTACAATCGGAACTCAGAAGAGCCAAAATAGTGGCTGACAATAAAATTTCCGAGAAAGTCATACAGCTTGGTTCCAGCTTTGAAATTATCGACATCGCAAGTGGGAGAAGACTACAGTTTACGCTTACCTTTCCCAAAAATGCCAATTTAGCAGAGCAGAAGCTTTCTATCCTTTCACCATTGGGTGTAGCCTTGATCGGGTTTCAGGAGGGAAAAGTAATAGAATGGAACCTGCCTGCAGGAACACGTAAATTCAAAATTGAAAAAGTATCTCAATCAGAAAGTATCCTATCGCTCTAAAAAATCCTTCCCCTACACCGAGGGGAAGGATTTTTTGTTGGAGGAATACCTATATCTAAATAGGGGTAACTCCTCGGAATTTGAAATTCCAAGACTCAGATATCTGGAATTTTCAAAACCAGCTCAAAGGTGACTTGGGTAAATGGATTGCAAATCCTGAATTGTATAAAATGATATTAAGATTCCCTTTCCCAGAATTTATCATTCCAATCTTCAGTATAATTTTCATGCTCAAGACTATTTTCCAAAGTTGAAAACACTGAACTATCAGCTACGATTTGAATCATATTGAACAATCCTCTTTCTTCAAATCGGATATGTTTTTCAAGCTCCTCTTCCAACAAGCTAAGAGTCTTATATATGTTATCTTCATCCAAAAACAACCGCTTAATTCTCCTGTGCTCAGCCAGAGCCTTTTTCACCATTTCATGTTCATTTCCCAAAATTGGAAACAAAAAATCTTCCTCTACCCTGAAATGCTCCTCAAGGTGGCTGTTCCAAAACCAATCCGTATAAGATTTGATCCTGTAAAGTTCTATCCCTTTCTTCAATCCCTGTCTTATTTTCCAACAAACCAAGAGACCATAGTGATGATCTCTACTTAATGGCTGTAAGGATTTATGTCGTTTGATAGGTTTTGGCTTTTCCATTTTGCGTTGATAATTAAGTTATGGGACTACTCCCACTCTCCCGAAAATAATTGATCTTTATAAGAAACATCTCTGCCATTCTCCCACCCTGCCATTTGGCTCTTTCAGCTTTTTCTCCCTCAAAAAGTTCATCCACAGTTTCATTGAATAATGATACCCACCTTTTAAAATGTCTTTCTTCCACAGGCATATGGGCATGAGGTGTAAATGGACTTCCGAAATAGGTGTGGTCTTCTAACAGCACGGTTTCCCAAAATCTGTACATCTTATCCAGATGCTCTGGCCATTTGTTCTGAATAATTTGTTCAAATATCTCTCCTAACAATTCGTCCTTGCGAACTTTGCTGTAGAAGCTGTCCACCAATTGTTCGATTTCTTTTCTGCTTTCTATCTTAACTCGCATCTTTAAAAGAATGATTTATAAAACTGGGGATCCCAATACATGATCAAATAAAACATCGCAAACCCCACAAATCCGATCACCAATGCCCAAACCCACGCCGGAATACCTTTAGGTGTCTCTGATCCACGTATCAAAAAGAAATCATTCTTTTCGCTTCCATAGGAATTGATGGTAATGGGAACTTTTTCATTCACCACTTCGCCATCTTTTAGTCCTACCACAGCAATGGAAGGTCCATTCCTGACTTCAAAAGGGAGTGTCCTGATCCCTTCTTTTCCAGAAGATGATCGCGCAACAATTTTCAATTCATGCTTGCCATCGGGAATCTTGCTTGTATCCAAGACAAACTTGGTAGGCGGAGCAAACTCCACAAATGGCTGAGGATCATCATCTAGGTAAACCTTAATTATTCTATTGTCTTCCATATTAAAAATCTTTTACTAGGTTTTTGATATGGGAAGAATGCTGCTCTCCGGGTTTCCACAAAAGCTTGGCACTGTAAAAGAGCACAATCACTACCAAAATGGTAGCTCCCCCTACTACCATATTGTCCCAAAACTGAAGCGGCCCCACACCGTGAGAAATATCCTGTAAAATTTCAGGCTGATTTCTTCTACATACTTCACAGGCCAATACACTCCCCTGTAGGAAAAAGAGAGTCAAAGGCAAGTAGATTATAATTTTAAAAGCAAATCTCTTCATATTCTTACCTCCAATAATTGTTGGCCATGGCGATGGTTTGAAATTCTACAGCTACCACCTGAGCAGATGCAATCAACTGGGCAGTATCCTCTGCATAGGACTTCCTCAGAGACTTCCGGATTTCTGGATCAGTTTGTATTTCAGCAATAGATTTCCGTGCCAATTTGACCGCCAAATCTCTCCCCTCTTGTGGAGTACTGGTGATTAAGCTTGTCAATTCATTTCCTGCATTTGTCATGTCTTATTGATTTAATTGTTTTACATATTCTCTGATATTCCGAACTTCTTCAATACTGACAGGTTTTGCATTATTTCCCCAGCTTTTCCGCTCGTGATTGGCAATGGCGGCGATTTCTTCGTCAGAAAGAATATCCCCGAATCCCTGCATTACCCCATATTCGGTCCGTGCATCAAACCCTTCCAAGATGATCTGGATTAAAAGGGATGGATCATCATTTTTCACTATTGCGCTACCTGCCAAAGGCGGGAAGGCCCCTGTCAACCCACTTCCATCTGATTGATGACATGCTGCACAATTTTGCATGTAGAGCGTCTGCCCATCCAAGCCCAAGTCCCCACTGTCTTCTGAAGTTTTGGTTTTCCTTGAGGAAGGAATAAACTCCCGGTCTGCAGGTCCTGGCAACTCAGCTTGCTTCAAAGATTGCAGATAGGCCACCAAGGCCAAGGCCTTTTCTGAGGCCACTACTGTGTGTCCCGGATTGGGCAGGTATTTCTCGGGCACCGCTACCTTGGTATCCGAGCTAAGTACAGCTTCTGTTTTTTTAATTTCAAATAGCCAGGGATAAGAAGGCATGATGGACTCCTTGACTACGGTACGGGGATTAAAGAGGTGGAGCAGGTGCCATTCCTTACCAGGCTGCCTGAGACCTGCGTTGGTAAGATCTGGCCCGGTCCGTTCACTACCAAGTAATGAAGGAGATTGCCGCCAAACATCCATCCTCACTTTGCTGAAATAATAATCGGAAGCCAGGGAAGGACGACTGCCCCAAGCTTTGTCCATCTCAATATTGCGCACTTGCTGGGTATGGCAAGCCATACAGTTTTCCTCCACATAAATACGCAGACCTTCTCTTTCCAATGCCGAAAGTGGCTGCATGGCGGGTAAAGGTTCTACCTGTTGCAATTGAATGGCAGGCAGCACAGCTATCAGGATACTTAAAAAAAGAAATCCCAAAAATGAAGTGCCTACCAGAAGCTTATGGTCTTTATGAAAGTTCATCGTCTATAAAATTAGGACTGTACAATTTCCAGAGATTGGGTATGCTTGGCTTTCGTGTTCGGATAAGATTTTACCATAACCCAAAAATTATAAGCAAACATCAGATGGGACACGAACATCAGAGAACCCCCGATAGCCCGCCAAACCCAGTAAGGACGCATTAAAATCACCGAATCGATAAATGGATTATTATCCATCCAGCTGAGCCCCCTGAGTGTTCCTCCTGCCATCAGTGAA
The DNA here is from genome assembly GCF_000265405.1 of Belliella baltica DSM 15883. Lineage (NCBI taxonomy): Bacteria > Pseudomonadati > Bacteroidota > Cytophagia > Cytophagales > Cyclobacteriaceae > Belliella > Belliella baltica. Next base: position 3,468,294 of record NC_018010.1, read on the forward strand.
ATCATATAGGCAAAGAGCCCAACAAATGCGAGCCAGAAATGAATTCCAACATTAAGCTGGGGAGGTTCGTGCCCGGTCAACTTGGGAAGAATAGCATAGAAGCATGCCCAAAGGATAAAAGTGATGATGCCATACATCGTCATGTGAGAGTGGGCCACATTGAAGTCTGTAAAGTGCCAGATAAAATTGGTGAACCGGAAGGCCTGGAAACTCCCTTGGGTTGACCCCACAAAATAAAAGACCACACCCACCAGAAAAAAAGGAAGCACATAGCTCTTGTTGATATCACTCCAGCTACCACGCATAGTCAAAAGAAAGTTTGTGGTACCGGCTACTACGGGGATAAACATTCCTGCACTGAATACTATTGCCACAGTCTGTAGCCACCACGGTAATGGACTGAATACAAAGTGATGGGTGCCAATAAGCGTATAGAACAACATCTGCGTCCAAAATGCCAATACGCCCAAAGAATAAGAGTAAATGGGTTTATTGAGAGATGCCGGAAGGTAATAATAAATCAAACCAAGGGTAAAAGTCATGAACCACATCCCTACACCTTGGTGCATGTAATATCCCTGAATTACCGTCTCGCCAAGGCCATCTTGAAATTGAGGCAAATATCCTATTACGACCAGGACTATCGTCCAAACCAATCCGCCCAAAAGATACCAATTGGAGATATAGATTTCCGAAATCTTACGGGTAGCTACTGTTCGGTAAAAATTATAGAAAGTCAAAATCAGACCTCCTGCAAAAAGCGCTGCAACCGGCCAAATAAATTCACGGTATTCTCCTCCTCCATTGTTGATCCCGGACATGAGGCAAACCGTTCCGCATAATACTGCCATGTTCATCAGTACCCAGGCAATCTTCGCCAAATTGGGACGAAAGATTTTATTGTTAGATGTCCTGACTACGACGAAATAGCCCAAGCCAATCATTGCCATCGAAGCCCATCCCCAAAAAACCACATTAGTATGTACAGGCCTCAACCTCCCAAAGGATAAAAACCTTGCTGAATCCATTTCAGGCCAGATAAACTTCATCCCGAGATATTGCCCTATAAGAGTTCCGAAAACCAGCCAGAATACCCCGGCAGCCAAATACCAAACAACGATTTGTTTCAGCGCAGGGTCCACCTCCATTTTCAAGGGTGATTTTTTCTTTTCATCCACAATGGGATTTTCAGGGTCCTCAGTGAGGTAGTCCACCAATCCTTTCTCGTCTCTGATTTCACCTCCACTCCCCAATTCATCCCCTTTCAATTGGTACCGGCGAGCTGCTTTCCTACTTACCAGAATATCATCAACATCTGCATCCTCCAGATTGATGATTTGCTGCTTGAGTTCACGTTGGGTACTCCTTTCTGACCTTTTCTGTAGTCTGTCAAAAAATGAAGAAAGCCGAAAAACCACAATGACAACTGCAATAAACAGCACTATGGCAATCAAAAACAACGTACCAATTACTCCCGGACTACTCCAAAGCTGATCTCTGGAAGAATTCAAAATGATAAACTGAAGCATGAATGCTTTTACCTGCCCTAAGACGCATAGATGTTGTAATATCAATTCCATACCTATTCTGTAGTATAACATTTTTATTTCCGATAATTTTATCGGAAATAAATTCAAATTTTTTTTATCTCAATAAAATAGCCTTGCCTGACACAAGACCCTCAGCCAAATCTTTGATACTGGTAGTCTCCAACATGGACTTTAACTGCGATCGGATCAGAACAAACTTATCATGCATGGGACAAGGTTCTGAGGCATTGCATGCCGAAAGTCCAAGACCACAACCCTTGTAAATACTATCTCCATCAATGGCATTGACAATTTCGCTGATCTTAACTTTAGCCTGTTTGGAAGGCTCCAGGTAAAATCCACCGTAAGGTCCTTTGAGAGATTCTACCACTTCATGCTTTACCAGCTCCCCAAGTATTTTGGCAGTAAAAGCTTCAGGTGTGCCGATTTTCTCAGCGATCTCACCCGTTTTTACACGTTTCCCCTGCTGTGATTGTATTGCCACATAAAGCATTGCCTTGATTCCGTATTCACATGCTTTTGAAAACATCCGCTGATTTTACTAACTTTGGTCACATGATTATATGACAAATGTAAGAAATATTTATTTTCCGACAATTTTATCGGAATTAAAAATCTAATTTATTTTTTTTGATTAGGAATCCTACCTATATTTAGAAATCACTAAAACAAAACAATCATGGAACACATCAAAGGATACGACTACGGAAAGTCAGGATTGGAGTCTTCTCCCATCAGTATGGAAGACTTGAGTTTATTAAAGCAGACCGTACTTTGGTCGGAGGAAGATCAGGCCAATCTCCAAAAGGCCGGAGAAATACTCAAAGATCAGGTCAATGACATCTTGGATTTACGGTATGGATTTGTAGGAGGACATGCACACCTGGTCCGTTATTTTGGAAAAAATGACAATCCAAACATGGAGTACTTGTCTGCTGTCAGAGCAAGGTTTGGGCAGTGGATTTTGGATATTTGCCAAAAACCTTATGACCAATCCTGGCTGGATTACCAACATGAAATTGCCAAACGTCACCACAAATCCAAAAAGAACCAAACAGATGGTGTGGATGCTGTACCAAATATTCACTATCGTTATATGGTAGCCTTTATAGTTCCCATCACGATGACGATCAAGTCATTTCTGGCAAAAAAAGGAAATAGTCAAGAAGAGGTGGAGAACATGTACAACGCCTGGTTCAAGGCGGTGACACTGACCGTCATCACCTGGACATATCCCTATATCAATGAAGGCGAATTTTAAATCTTAAACTATGAAAGTAGCAGTTTGGGACACCTATGTTAAGCGAAAAGACGGTAAATTGATGCACTTTGACATCATCGTTCCCCAGGAAACCGATAATCAGGAAACTATTTATGGTTTTGGAAAAGAGTATCTACAAGGCAAGAACTTGAAGCATTTGGAAATCACTTCCAAAGAATGTCGGTTTTGTCATATTGAAACCATCAAACCGGATTGGGAAACCGCCATCATGGAAAAAGGTTATTATATTTATGAAATGGAAAACTGTAAATGATGTCCTCCCCTTTTGATCCTTTACAACAGGAAAACAGTCTGGATGCAAGAATAACCTTTGCCCTGGAAAGAATATCACTTGTATTTAAATCACTGCTTCTCGAACAGGGCAAGCAGACCAATCTTAGTCCTATCCAGCTTCAGATTTTGGTTTTCCTGCTGTATCATTCTCCTGAGATGCACCGAGTAAGTTATCTTGCACAGGAATTCAACCTCACCAAGGCAACCATCAGTGATTCAGTTAAAGCTTTGATCCAAAAAGGTTTAATCAAAAAGGTATCCGACCCCAATGATTCAAGAAGTTTTTCTCTAAATCTTACTTCTAAAGGCAAAGACCAAGCACAAGATGCTGCCCAAATGGCCAACCCTATGACAAAGGTAATCGGAAAATACACTAGGGATCAAAAGGAAATCTTTTATGGGATTTTGTTCAACACCATCAAAGACCTACAAGCAAACGGTCTGGTTCCCATGCAAAGAATGTGTTTTAGTTGTGCCAATTATCAGAACAAAAGCGGTGAACATTACTGTAATCTACTTAAAAAATCAATGGAAGATTCTGAACTAAGATTAGACTGTAACGATCATCAAGTCTATCTTCCTTAGTTTCATACTTTTCTATATAAAAATCCGATAGAAATCTCTTCTTTTAGTTTAAATGATCGTATCTTTCGCGAAATGAATCCCAAAGCAAAAATATCGACCACTTCGATTGCTCTTATGCAAGGGAATTCTATGCAATTTTTGAAATCAGCACACAGCAAGGCCTTTGTAACTAAGCCCCTGCTATCTCTTTAAAAACGTGCTTTAGCAGGGGAACCATTCCCTTTCACTTCTAGGGTAAATTCTATCAATTTCCGACTAATATAGCCAAGCACCTTTTAGGTCTGCTGTATTTGTTCGGCTATCTATATTTCACAAAAATCAAACGTAATCAATCATGGTACCTATCATCAAAAAATCAGACGAAAAAGCGCTTTCCGAACTTATGGAAAGTATCCCTTCAAGCGGAAGAACCAAAGAACTGGGAGTTTTACAATCGGAACTCAGAAGAGCCAAAATAGTGGCTGACAATAAAATTTCCGAGAAAGTCATACAGCTTGGTTCCAGCTTTGAAATTATCGACATCGCAAGTGGGAGAAGACTACAGTTTACGCTTACCTTTCCCAAAAATGCCAATTTAGCAGAGCAGAAGCTTTCTATCCTTTCACCATTGGGTGTAGCCTTGATCGGGTTTCAGGAGGGAAAAGTAATAGAATGGAACCTGCCTGCAGGAACACGTAAATTCAAAATTGAAAAAGTATCTCAATCAGAAAGTATCCTATCGCTCTAAAAAATCCTTCCCCTACACCGAGGGGAAGGATTTTTTGTTAGCAGAATGCCCACGCAATTATTTAGATTCAATTTTTGTGTTATACTCGCTCCTCGGAATTTGAAATTCCACGGGTCAGATAGATAGAATTTCCAATTCCAACGCTAAACCTAGATTGGGTAAATAGATAGCAAATCCTTATAATCAGGGTTCGGGATTACAAATCCCAAACAGCTCAACTATCTATTTGGATTCAATTTTTGAGTTATCCCACTTCAAACTTTCCGCCTCTTGACCGTCCTCATCTAGTATCACAAAATTCCACATCCACTTGACCAAGCGTAATTCCTTGGTTTGAAATTGGCCTACTGGCAATTTAAGTAAAATCATGTTCCATCCTTTTTTCAAGGTCAACCTTTGTGCTGGTCTACTCTGCCAGTTTTCATTTTGAAGGGGGATTTCATTAGTTTTGTCTGTATGGCTATTTTCCCAAATTGGCGCCAGGATCGGTTCACCGTTGATCCAAGCTTTACTTCCTTTCCAATCCCATGCGCCCTGAGGGGGCGGAAGATCCTTTTCTGATCGGCTATAATCCTGAAAGACAATCACTGCTTTGACTTCCTTGTCTTCAGTAGCATAAACTTTTCCAATTACAAAAGCGGTATGATTGGGCTTGGGGTCTTTGATGGCAGCAGGGACCAGGTTACCCCAAACGTGCCTCAAGTATGTTCCTCCGCCTTTTACATGAATTGCTTCCGCAAGCATCTCAGTTGGTACCTGACCTTTTTTAAGATCAGCTTCAAAGTCAAATTCCAAGTCCAAATTTCCTTGGTTGGCCAATGGGGGTAAGACCAGCCACTCCATGTCTCTTTGTTTATAGTATGGGAAATCAGAGTTTTCAAATTGATGATCTCTTTGCCACAATAGCCTATCCTCAAAGTCTGCGAAACTCTCCCAAGCAGGTGTGCCCGGTTGAGGTAATAAAACACCTATTTCATCAAAATAGCCCTCTCCTCCGCCTTGCCAAAGTCTTTCGGCAAAAGTCAGCATGGCAGGATAAAAGTTATTTTCTCTGATGATCTGCTTCCAGTCATTCAATTTTCGATCATTCCAAACGGCCAAAATTGAACCTGCAACTGTTTCCGAACCAATTTCATAGCCCGCCACATTACTTCTGAATAAGCTTACCAAATCGGCAAAAGCATCAAAATGATTGATATAATGAAATCTGCTGTCGACAAAAGGTATTCCTTCAGGGGCTTTTCCACGGTATGACCAGAGTTGAAGCAGATCTATTTCCCCAGCTTTGTAATCCCAGCCAGGGTTCCAGGATACAACCTTAAAACCCATAGCTCTTACAAAAGCCACCATTTCAGGGACAAAGTCCGGGGCTGTAAATCTCACTTCATCAGTACCAATATGGAAATATGGGAGGCCTGCAAACAAATCCCCAGCCTCTGTCAGTAGTGCTTTCAGAATCTCCTTACCCTCTTTGGATTGCATATCATAGCCGATAGCCCTTTGGAAAGCCGCGCTGTGCCCAGGCATATCGATTTCCGGAATGACAGTGACATGGTGTCTTTTGGCAAAATCGATCAGTTTTCTGACATCCTCTTGGGTATAATATTCTCCCGGAAATCTTTCAAAATTTTCATCGGCAGTCAATTCAGGAAAAAGCCTGGATTCCAATCGCCAGGCAAGGTCTTCTGTAAAATGCCAATGAAAAACATTGATCTTATAGGAGGAAAGGATTTCAATCTGCTTCATCAATTCTTCCACAGGGATAAAACTCCTTCCCACGTCATGCATAAATCCCCTTATACGGAAAGCAGGACGGTCAAGTATCCTGGACTCAGGGATTACCAGGTTACCTTCTTTTTCATCTGCCAATTGAAGCAGGGTCTGAAGGGCATAAAAAGCCCCTTGTTCTTTTACTGCTTGAATGGCAATCTGTTCAGCAGTCACTTCTAAAAGATACGATTCATCTTTGTTGAAATCAATGCCGTTAAGTTTCTCCACCCATTGGACGCTGACCTGAACATCTTCAAAATTATAAGACCCATCTCGCGGCACCGAAATCCATTCAGTCAATTTACTTTTAAAATCCTCTTTGTCCCCTTTGATTATCAATTCAGTATTTCCGAATGATGCTTGATATGGTTGAGGAAGGAGTTTTTCTGATTGACCAAACGCCTTAAAGTGAGCAATTAAAAGTAAAATCAGAAATGCCCATATCGGAGATTTTATGCTATCCATTTTTTTATTTTTCAATTTTAGAACCTATTCATTTTACTTTTTTCTTAGATGGAGATCTCCATTCATAGGCTGTTCCACAATTGCATTTGCCTCCTCATCTCCATATTTTTCAATCACTCTCATCAATTTGGCATACATTTCTTTGTGAACCTCTGCATATTCTTCATTTCCAAATAGATTATTGTGCTCTTGTGGGTCATTTCCTAGATCATACAATTCCCATTCTTCAACCCGCTTATAAAAGCGGATAAGTTTATAGCGATCAGTCCGGACACCAAAATGCGGGGACACGGCATGTTCGCCATTTTCATAATAGTGGTAATAGACTGCTTCCCTTCCTTCTGCTTTTGGGTCAGTCAGTACCGGCAAAAATGACTTCCCATCCATATCCTTTGGGATCTCCAGACCAGCAGCCTGCAACATGGTAGGACCAATATCCAGATTTATGACAAAATCCTCAGAAACAGTCCCTGGGGCAATAACCCCGGGATAACGCATCATCATGGGTGTTCTAAAAGACTCCTCATACATAAAGCGCTTGTCAAACCATCCATGTTCGCCCAAGTAAAAGCCCTGGTCAGACAAGTAAATGACGATGGTGTTTTCACTCAAAGCGTGATTATCCAAATAATCCAATAAACGACCGATATTCCGGTCCATGGAAGCTGCTGTAGCCAAATAATCTCTCATGTAGCGCTGAAATTTCCATTCTGTCAAAGCATCACCTTCCAGTCCTGCTTCATTGAGTGCTTTATAGATAGGATTATAATATGCATCAAATATTTTTCTTTGATCAGCTGTCATTCTGGTGACATTCCCATCTTTGGTATCTTCAGGATACATTTTGAGGTCATAGGCCATTTGCATGGTGTGTGCTATACTCATATCCTGGACTCGGGCAGCTTCCCGGTTTTTGTAATCATCATAAAAATTGTCAGGAATGGGAAACTCCACATCGTCAAACATATCTAGATCATCCAAATCCGGCATCCATGTACGATGTGTAGCCTTATGGCCCAATATCAGGCAGAAAGGTTTGTTTTGGTCACGTGAATCCAACCAACTTTCTGCTGCATCTTCTATCAGGTTACTGACATACCCTTCTTTCCTGATTATTGAACCATCCATCTGGATAAAGTCAGGATTATAATAGTGTCCCTGCCCGGGCAAAATCTCCCAATAATCAAATCCTTTTGGGTCTTCTCCCAAATGGTATTTCCCAATCCAAGCAGTCTGGTATCCGGCTTTTTGCAAATGATTGACAAACTGTTCCTGCGAAGAATCATAGAAGGAATTCTCATTGTCACGGTAGCCATTTTTATGGCTGTATTTACCTGTCAGCAAAGCAGCCCTACTCGGTCCACAAATGGAATTGTTGACATAGGCCTTGTTGAACAATACTCCTTCATTTGCAATCCTGTCAATATTCGGAGTTTGAGTCAGTTTACTTCCATACGCCGAGATAGCCTGCTGGGTATGGTCATCAGAAATGATGATGATGATGTTGGGCTTCGCTATTTCCTGACTTTCATTTTGACAAGAAAAGAGCCCTAAAACCAATAGCAGTAAAATCCATAAATGTTTCATATCAATTTCCATCATAATAAAGTCCAATTTCTGAAAGCTGCGGATTGAGCCTTGATGATAAAATACGAAGCCTAACTTTTTTAGCTTCTATCTCAGGGAACTTTAAGAGCCGCTTGTAACCTATAGTTGTCCCATTGACAATTTCATTCCAATTACCTTCCTGCTCCACTTCCAATACAAACTCTTCTACACGCTGCCCTCTTTGAATATATTCCTGTAAGTTCAGCACATTGAAAAGCTTTGGTTCTGTAAACTCCAAAACCAATTCAGCAATAGAACTTTTGTCTTTTGGCGTCCAAAATGTTTGCTGTGCTCCATCAATCAAATTAGAGGCATCAGTTCCATCACTGGAATGTATTTTTCCTGACTTAGCGATATTTTCAGAAAAGATTTTGTCTATCTGAGATTTCCACTCAACAAGATTCAGAGAGTCTTTGGAATGGATTCTACCTGATTTGTCCGGGGGGATGTTGAGGAGCAAAACACCATTTTTACCAACAGAGTGAAAATATATATCCAAAAGCTTTTCTACACTCTTGACCTGATTGTTTTGGCTTTCATGAAAAAACCATCCTGGACGAATAGAAACATCTGTTTCTGCGGGATACCAGACTAAGCCTTTTGCATCTTGAAGGCTTTCTCTCCCTCCCAATACTTCATCGCTTTTATCCCAAGTAGGTTTGATGTTCACATCTTTCTGAGAACTTTCTGCAATTTGATCCTGACTGAGGTTATTCACAGGAATTACACTCCACTCTGTTTCTTTACCGTATCCTGTCTCTGTTCCTACCCATCTCACATCAGGACCCATAATGGCAATAACTGCTTCTGGCTGTAATTCTCTGATCAATGAATACCATCGGTCGAAATCATACTCCTGCTTTTTACCATTTGGACCTTCACCGTTGGCTCCATCAAACCACACTTCGTCAACTTTTCCATATTGGGTAAGCAATTCAGTAAGCTGGGCAACAAAAAAATCATTGTACTCCTCTGTACCATACATTGGAGCGTTCATATCCCATGGAGAAAGATATACCCCAAATCCCATATCATGCTTTTCACAGGCCTCAGCTACTTCTTTCACCACATCTCCATTTCCTTCCTTCCATGGACTGCTTTCCACAGAATGTGTAGTAGTAGCCGTTGGCCAAAGGCAAAAACCATCATGATGCTTGGCAGTGAGGATCACCTGTCTGATACCTCCCTTTTTGGCAGTGAGTACCCACTGCTCCACATCCAAATCCGTTGGATTAAATAATGCTGGATCTTCCTTTCCATCACCCCATTCCTTTCCGGTATATGTATTGATCCCAAAATGAAAAAACCCAGTAAGTTCAAGTTCCTGCCACCTTAATTGTCTTGGAGTAGGTACTACATGCGCAGCCTTTTGTATAATAAGCTCTTCTGAATCATCAGGATCGATGGGGTAAAAGTTAGCATATGGGATTTCTTCAATGTTTTTCTTGTCACAGGAAGTGAAAAGGAAGATATAAAAAATTACATAAGCAATGATTTTTATAGCTTTCATCATATTTCAATTTAAATTTAAAGGTAAACGGAAAGGCCCTATCGGATTACCAGCGGGACTTAATAAGTTGGTTTGTGGAAAGGTTTCAAATCCATACCATACAGCTTCCGGTATAAAGCTCTTAGGTACTTCTATCAATACAGTATTCTTAGATATCTCAGCTCTCACTTTCTTTCGAAGTCCTTTTGGACCAATCAATTCAAAACCATGAACCAAAAGACCACTTTTCACTTTAAGTGCATCATTCACGTTAAAAACCAAATTCAAGATATCTTTCTCAAAATACACTTCTTTCACCTTGATCTTACTTGGGTCTTCAAAGGACATGTCATAGGAATAGTTCAATGTCAACGCTGCCAACCTTTTGCCTAAACTTTCTTTATCTCTTGGGTGAACATCAAGACTGTCTCCCAAGTCAATAGTGGTAGCCAGATATACGTCAGGAAGTTCTTGAGCCAGTTGAGCCTGAATCTCCCTGAAATAGGGCCATTCTTCCCTTGACATTCTGGGTAATTGCACAGTATAAATTGGTAAACTTTCTCCAAATACTCCCCGCATATCCTCTGCAAAAAGCTGGAATAAGTTACTATATAGTTCTGGATTATGGGTATTACTTTCACCCTGATACCAAATCAGACCTTTGAATACAAGCCCTTCTAACTGCTTGATACCTGCTTCATGCAAATAGGCAGGCTCGAAAGGATGTCTTTGAAGTGTTTCATAGGAATTCCCTAAATTTTCCTTAATCCGCTGCCTAACCCATGGCATCATAAAATCCGATTGCTTCCAGCCTGATAGTATATCGACTAATAGATTGTCTTCTTCAAGACTTTCTCTAGACACAAAGGATTCCATAGGTGCCCCACCCAAACTTAGTTGTACAATTCCTATGGGAATTTCCAAATGGGAACCCAACTGCTTTGCAAAATAATATACCAACCCGGAAGCATCCTTCAGCTTCTGCCCTGACAACCATTGTCCCTCAAAAAATCTTAAATCCTGAACTGCTTCTAAGGTCATTTTGTCCCAGGCCTGATCGTTCATTGTACCAACAGGATCATATTTATAGATTCTAGGAAACAGGTTCTCCTGACTAATTTCCTCCAAGGACTTACCCCCGTTACTTAGTGAAAGCGGCCAGTCCATATTGGATTGCCCCATCGCTAGCCAAAGGTCTCCGACCCAGATGGAATCTAATTTTAGAGTTTCTTTTGCATGATTGGCTTCCAAATTAAATGGCCCTCCTGTTGGTACCTGCCCCAACTCAATAAGCCAATTTCCATCTACATCAACCTGGTCTTTCCCAATTGAATTTCCCAGCCTGACTACAACCTCTTCTCCAGGAATTCCCCTGCCAAAAACACTAACCCTTTCCCCTCTTTGCAGGAGGGCCCCATTTTGGAAGATTTCACCTAGTTGAAAAACATAGGCTTCATTACTTAACTTAGAATAAACCAAGCTGGCTAAAATCTCAGCTCCTTGAGCAGTTGGGTGCAAATTGTCTGGAAATAAATCGGGATGCTGATGTAGTGGCTTAAAAAAATCTATCAACTCCACTTCATTGTCTTTGGCGATCTTTCGGATTTTATTCCTGATTTCTCGATGCCAATCACGTGTACCACTTTTGAACCTTGGATGTCCACTAAAAATCGGACTCAATTCTGCAATCAGAATCCGCACATCGGGATTTGCCTGCTTCAAATCAGCAATCAAAGATGCATAATCAACTTCAAACTCACCCTTGTAATAGGGCCAGTTTCTTGGATCAGTGTCATTAAGTCCTAAATGAATGATCGCAATATCAGCCCTGAATGTCAATGCATTTTTATAAGCAGCTGTTTGGACATAGGGATTATGGCCTTTCTGAAGTAAAGTTGCCCCACTGTGCCCAAAATTGCCCACCTCATAAAAATCACCTAACATCCTTTGCAACTGACTTGGATAACTAAGGCTGTCTCTTTCTGAAATACCATATCCAAAAGTGACTGAATCACCTATGCATGCAACTTTAGTTTTTTGAGCAAAAGCTTGATTTATTTTAAATGAAATAACTGCCAGGATCAATATCAGTAAACATTGTACTTTCATTTTCTCTCCTCCTGATTTATTTCCAATATTTTATTCTGGTATGCTTTGGCATATTTTAACATACCCCCATCAGTAGGGTGAGTTCCATCGACAAAATCGAACTGATCCAGTCCTATAGCTTGCGAAGATAAATGATGGATTCCATGTACTCCTTGTTCCCATAGTTTGTCCAATTCTTCGAGAAGAATAGTGTTCAGTTTGGTTACCAGGTCCCTCCGACTATGATCTACATACTGATCGGAATATCCGGCATGGGCCGTAAACAGCACCGGCACTTCGGGATTATCTGCTCGGAGTTTCCTTGCGGCGTATTGAATCCTTGCCCTGATTTCATCATCTGAAATTCCTTTACCAGGCACAAAATTGGGCAAGCAGTCTAAAATGATTAAAGAAGATTCCTTTTTACTGATCCAATCAATAAGTTCCTTTTCCAACAATCCATTGCCCGAAAATCCAAGATTAACCAAAGGCATACCCAAAGCTTGCTGAAAAATCGTCGTCCAGGCCATGGCTGGCCTTGAAGCACAGGCTCCCTGTGCGATAGATGTTCCATAGACCACAATGGGGGCTTCGCTGTTTTTTTCAATAAACTCAAACGTATGTCCTTTCCTCACACCTATGCTCAGGTGTTCTACTTCATTGTAAAGGGGCAAATAAAGTTTAAATTCTTTTTCAAAATTAGGATTTGGATCTATTTTGAAAATGTATTGAATTGTATCACCAAAATTGTACACACCACGGGACCAATTCCACTCTTCCTCTGATTTCCTGAAAAAAAGATCCACACCGCTAACTCCTGTAGCAGGCATGTGCGGCATTTGGTGATTGCCTTTGACTGTGTATTTTACCTGTATTTCAGTAGCATCCGTAAGAAATCCCAATGAAAGCCCAGCTGAATTTTTTGAAAGTTCCCAAACCTCCTTCCTCACCACAAGCTGCAATTCTGAGGGCAACCTAAAATAATCATTTTTATCCATGAACCTACCTTCAATAACAGGGAAATCAACTCTTAGGGGATCATACCAATCCGTTTGCCCAGAAGTCGGGTTATTGAGCAGCAACATAGGGAAAAAGAAAAGCATTAGCCTTGTAATTGAAGTTATCATGATTGGAATTAATGGACGAAAGCACTTACTTGATTTTACAGCAACAATTTGAATACTGGAACTAATATCCACGAATATCGAATATCAAATAAGTATCTGAATTTATAAACTTCATTTCTAATTGATACTAGTAGAGATGTGGAATCCATAGTAAAGTTTATTCATTTTCTAATGTCTTCCACACCTGATACATCCCTCTTGGCACATGAAAACATCCTTTCCACTTCCCACCTTTGAGCGGAAGCAGGACCTCTCCCCTTCTATTCAGGTAGCCAAACCACTCCCCAAATTCAGGATCTGCAAAATGCTTCCAGCTGTATTCATGGACTTTGTCAAACCAATCCATACAGGCAGTATCCCCTGTCATCTGATACGCTTTGGCTAGGGCAACAAGGGTTTCTAAGTGTACCCACCAGAGTTTCTGATCCCATTCCAACTGTTGCGGCGGATGGCCTTTTCTGTCGAGGAAATAGAAAATCCCTCCAAACTCTTTGTCCCATCCGTAATCCAATAAATTCAGGGTAACATCCTTAGCCAAAGTAGCTAAAGCTTTGTCATCACGCCTCTTGGCAATATCCATCATAAACCACATGGCTTCTATCCCATGTCCGGGATTGATCAGCCTGCCTTCAAAACAGTCACTCAAACTGCCATCTTCCAGTAAGTTTTCATAGACCATCAGGCTTTTCCTGTCCAAAAACACATCCATTACTTCCCTGACACAGGCATTTATGGTTTCTTCTACCAAGTTTTTATCCAGCAGGGGCTCGAGTTCCAGACAAAGATTGCTCAATATCATCGGAAGGCTAAAGCCTTTCAAAGGGCGGGTATCAGGGATAATCTTGGAATACTTCCCTTTGGGGTTGTGTTGTCTTTTGAGGATATTGTTGAATGTGCTTACTGCCAAATCCAAACTTTCCTGATCTCCGGAAGCTTGACCATATTGGCTGAATGCCATAGCCGCAAAGCAATCCGAGAAAATATTATAAGGCTGTACCAGAGGGGATCCTTTTCTATCCAGAGAGAAATAGAAATTTCCCTCCGCATCCATCCCATGCTTTTTCAGAAAATCTATTCCCAATCGGGACGCTTCCAACCAGGCAGGATTCTTTTCCACTTTGTTGTACAACATGGCAAATGTCCAGGCCTGTCTGCCCTGCAGCCACACAAACTTATCCGTATCGAAGACTTTCCCTTCCCTATCCAAACAGGTAAAGTACCCTCCATATTCCCTGTCCAGCGAATGCTTTTCCCAAAAAGGTACCACGTCATTCAAAAGGGCATCTCTGTATATTCTTACGTATTGGTTCATAATTATATCAAATGAATTTTAATATTCTATTACCATTAATTGAAACTAGAGAATCATTATCTTATGCACGCAAATGTCCTTCGGGAACGATCCTCCCAAAAAAATCCAGCATCCTTTCGCTTGCCCGACCGTCCAATAATCCATAGCGGGGCTTCAGGTTTTCCTGTCTTTGCTTCAAACCCTGAAAATATTTATTGTCGTAGGACATTTGGTACAATGTTTTTTGAAATTCATCAGGTGTATTGACGGTGACTACGCCTTCATCCAGGGTGAATATTTTAAAATTCAGCCTGTAGAAATCGTAATTAATTGTGGGTTTAGCACAGGCAATTGCCCACCTGGTAGTGGATGATTCACAGTTGATATAAAAATTACACAAGGGAATTAGTTGCTCTATACTTTCCTCTGCTATTGTTATCCCTGTGACGTCCAGTTCTAGAAAATTCCCGGCATACATCCGTGGATGAATACTAATAACAACATTAAAATCCCTGTATAACGCTATTAAAGCATCCGCATAAAATTTTACAAATTCCCCAAAGGAATCAAACTCGGAAACATTGTCCATAAAAGTCGGTAAATATTGGGGAAAGGAGGTTAAAATCATTGGCTTTCCCACATCTAATCTATATTTCCGACATAATTCTTGATAATTAATTTTACTTTTATTCAATACTTCTGCCATCACATCATTATACAAAGCTCCTGTAGGTACAAGCTTTTCTTCTTTGATTCCCTGCTGTAAGTAAAAATCCCGCATGTATTCGCTCTCAGTAAGAATATAACCGGCACGACCTCCGTTGCCCGCCCAGGGTATTTCAGGTCCTGCATCCAACAATTCCATGGCGAATAAAAATTCCCCGGGCAATGCCAAAACATTGAGCTGCTCTTTTTGATATTTCCACTTTGGAAATACAAACCCCGCAAGTTTATTGACCGGTCTATGTAGGTATAGTATATCTTCTTTTGCCGCTTTTGTAGCAAGCGAGTGTGGGCTGTGCATCCCAAATGGCAGTGAAACTACATTAACTCCCTCCAGATGGGCAGCTTTGATAATATAGGGGTTATTGAATGAATGCTTGTTGTTTGAAACGACAAGCAATAATATGCCATTGGCCCGGAAATATTGCCTAAAATCTAGAATCAACTTAGAATAATTTCGGACAAGTTTTCCGACTTTTTTAAAGGATTGTCCCAGACCTTGAAAAGACTTCCAAAAATTATTACAGTTGTCAGCTTGATATTTTTGCTGATAACTGGTCATTAATGACTTGTCATTGATTCCTTTTGTGTCGTGGGACTTATTGAGCTCAATTACCGTAAATCCTTCGGCTTTACACAACTGAACTTCTTTATATAGATTATGGGCGACCGAGTCAAAACAAAATATTGGGTAAAGTTTTGTCCTTTCCCTTAAAAGTTTTGCCAAAGCTGCTTGCACTGGATATTCGGAGTTTACTGATACAAGGAATAGGATTTTATTTTCGCTTTTCATAGCATTAAAGGCGATCGAGACTGGCAATTATCCAAATAAACATGGGGTTGTGCGGAATTTAGGAGTTGAATTTTTTATATAAAAATTCCGTAACCTCAAAATCCAAAGGAGTGTCAATATCAGCGAGTGTGTACATTTCACCTACTATTATGGGTACTGACTTTTCGCCAAAGATAGACCTATATTTAAGCAGGGAGCTGATCTTTGACAGGAAGATCAATCCGTTCATGCTGAGATAATTATTCAAATCCTGTCTTTGCTGGTGAAATTCAAAGAATGTGGGTTTAAAAAAACCATTGACCAATTCCCCCAACTTAACCTTAAGTGGAGTAACTGTGAAAACACAATCAGCATCCCTCTCTATAATTAGCCGTAAAGCATCTTCAAAATGCGCAAGCGTTCTTAGAGGATTAGTCGGTTGAAGTACCAAAAGATATTCAGCGTCTGTAGCTGTGTCACCGATATTTTCCAGAAAATGCAATGCAGCCTCACTTACCGTTGACTTTGCGGTAGCCAATTCATCAGGCCTTTTGATTACTTTGACTCCGTATCCTGAAGCAATTTCTTCAATCTTCAAATCATCCGTAGAGACGTACGTGCTGTCTCCCAGTCCGCACTTTCTGGCAAATTCAATGCTGTAATAGATTAAGGGCTTACCGTTAAAGAGTTTGATGTTTTTGTCTTTGCACCCTTCCGAACCGCCCCGCGCCGGGATGAAAGCTATAATTTTGTCTTTGAGGTTTATATCCATCGCTTCTTCATATTCTTGGGCAAAATTTTATTATATCACTACAGAGGCATCCAAATATAAATTGAGAAAATATACCAAATATCGAACTAAAGAATCCGGTTCGGTCGTGGATATTTTCATCGGAAGGATTGGTAAAAAACCTTCCTACTAAATAAATCTCAACATTTATCTCCTATTTATATTCCAGATGGAATATTATTTTTGATTCTTTATCGTCAGACATCTGAATCCGGTCCGAACCAGGGATTTTGCGGCTGTTGATGTTGTAGAATTTTTGGATATCGTTCTGATCCATCCAATACCATGCTTCTCTGGATGAGTTTCCCGAAAACTGAATCGCAGATGGGACTTTCCCAAGGTCATTCTTTATGTTTTCAATGAAGGTCATTTCCCTAGTTTTCAGGTTGACCAATAAATAACCATTTTTTTTCCGATATCGGATAGAAAACAATATTTCACTATCTGACAGTCTGGTGCCATTTGTTAGGTTATAGAATCCATCAAACTCATTTACGAATTTCAGGCCATCCAGGGGATGCTTTTTTGACAGTATGTTCACATCCAAAAATTCCCCTTTGAAGTTCAGTTCTATTTTCTCAATCCCACCATTTTTGCAGATCCAAAGATTTGGGTAGAAGGGATGGGAAAACACGAACACCGAATCATTGATCTCGGTAAATAAATTCGGGTCGGAGATTACCAATGTTGTATTTGCTTCTTCCATCGGCAAGACAGAATGGATCATTTTCATCTCATGGGAAAATTGTACAATTCTTCCACTATTTGCCTCTGATCCTTGCCTCAAAATAAAGATCCCTTCTTTGTTGATCACAAAATTGCTGCATGGAATTGGGACATAAAATTCATCCAAAGGCTCCAGTCCCAAAGTAAAGCGCATTATTTTTCTCCTGTGGGCATCAAGTACATAGACGGTATCCAGATATACACCAAAATCCGTTATCTCGCTCAATCCCAATGGCCCTTCACCAATGTCGTCCCTGGAAGCCTGCAAGTCCCCTTTTTTATCAAATACCTTCAACGATTTCATGATATGAAAGTCTGAAATAAGAATGTTTGACTCGGTGAGCAGGACTTTATCAACCGTTCCTATCGGGTTTTCACTTATTAATGTTTGTATCGATATGTTTTTGAAATACCCCGACAAGTTCAATGTTTCCGGTGATGTCACCAAGCGAAACTCTCTATGCGCATTTTCCCGGGGTGAGGAACATGAGGTACCTAAAGCCAGTAGGCAATAAAATAAGGTTATGAAGAACCATTTCCCTCCCTTATTTATCCTTAAACCTAGAACTTGCATGTCGAATTTGAACATTAACATGTACAAGGTACTTGCCAATTTGCATAGCATGTTTCCCCACCTTCCAGTCTGCATTTTATCAAATATTCATTTTTTGGAACGCACCACTCCCAGACAACTTTCCAGGGATTACTTTCACCAGAAGTAGGTTGTACCGGAACTTGTTCGTCAATTTCAATCAACTGATTCTCCAAATTCCCCTTTGCACTGAATAAGAATCCCATGCAGAAAATTCCTGCTGTGATGACTTTTAAGGTTTTTTTGAATTTCGTTTTCATAATTGTGTATTTTAAGTTGAACATTCTCAAATTTACCTTCCTTACTCCTATTAATTAGTACCAAATACACTCTAGTTTATACCATTTTTTTAATTGGTTTAACCTTATTCCAAATAAGAATAAAAAATCATTTGCATTCTGATATTTTAAACCCAATTATAAATCAGTCAGACCATTTAAAGACTGATTTCATTTTTAACTTTCCTTTTTTATTTGGCTAGGACTATAACCGAACCAGTTTCTGAATGCCCTGGAAAAATGATTTTGGGTGGAATAGTGTAATGCATGGCCCAACTCACTTACATTCATAGCTCCACTTTCAAGCTGCTCCTTCGCATAATCCATTCTAGTTTGCGTGAGCAGTTCTTTAGGCGTAATTCCTATATGGGATTTCACTATACGGTTCATAGCAGTTGCTGAACACCCCAATTCCTCATAAACAGTGCTTATATTGGAATTAAAGAAAAAATTCTCTTCAATATAATCAACAAATGTCTCCAGCAGCCTAATATCTCCATGTATTCCATTAGCAATTGTAAATGATTCGCGAATTTCTGAGTGTAGAAGAAAAAGTACTTCCTTGATCTTAAGTACCAGATAGGTTTCGTCAAAAAAGTATGGTGACATGATTTTTTTTAGATTACCAACCAAATCCCCTACTCGCGAACTATACCTAATTGGTTTCGCTAGCTTATTCAGTAAAGTTTTATGTAGGGAACCACAAAACCTACCTGTGTTTTCAAGTTCTTTTTGGTACCGGTCCAACCAGTCAGGACTTAAGGCCAAGAAAATGGATTCAAATTCCTTTTGCTCTAGTACTGTTTCAGAACAATATTTACCTTTTAATAATTGGAAATTCTCGGTTCTTTGGTTACTTTTAAGGGTATCTGATACTAATGTGGAATGCCCTTTTAAAGTAAATTTTGAATTAAGGAATTCTCTGTCATGCCCGTAACATATATGAACGGCTTCAGCATTTTTGCAATGAACATACGCTATTTTGAAGCCATCCCCTGAATATCGGCATATCACTGTTTTTCCCTTTGGGGATACCTGCCATTTAGTTTTAAGTAATTGGTACTTTGGAACCGGAAATGGGGATATGAATACACCATCTTCAATCTGCCCATCATATTTTTCTTTTGAAAGTAAATCTTTCATATTGAATTAATTAAAAAAAGAAACAATTAAGATTTTTTTACTTTTATGAATTTTAAGGTTACACTTTAGTTTCAGGAGTTTTTAATGAGATAAAGTAGTAAAATGCGATATTGGTAATGGCACCCTCAGATTTACACAAAATCATTTCTAGATAAAATTTCAGTTTTTTCATTTGCCATATACATCAATATTTCCCCAGCTCTGCTTCACTATTATAAATAAGGCCAATTGTAAATAGCCCCTTGTAAAAACTCCATCGGTCTCCAAACGTCTAATACCCATAATTAAAGCCTTAGCCTTTTTATTTCTTATTTCCTCAGAACATCCTCCAATGGAATAATCTGAAAAGTAATATTGGCCACACTGCTTTCGTAAAGTATCCCCACCTCTTTTTCATTGATCATGGTCAGGCAGGAATAGCCCCAGCCCTGCCCTTCATCCAGCAGCAGCTGCATGTCTTCCGGCCAGGTATTGCCGTCATCCTTACTTGCTTTGATGGTCATATTGACTCTTCTTTTTTCATGTGCAGGATTGGAAAATAGCAGCATTTGGTCTATGTATGGATTATCAATGATACTTGCCATACATACAGGCTCTATCAAATCTTTTCTGGAAGTCGAATGTTCTGTCCAAGTTTTTCCAAAATCTTTGGTCACTGCCACTGCCCTTGAACCTCCACGGTTGTCCCGCATATTAAGCATTAAAGTACCATCAGCAAGCTCTACGACTTGAGCTTCGGTGGTATTGGATCTAGCTCCCGTACCTACAGACCAGTTCTTGCCTTTATCTTTGCTGTAAATAATGGTACTGTGAGGCATATTATTTTCGTCCTTGTATTGAGCCGAGAAAACCAAAGTACCATCCTGCATGGTAATACCTTTACCAGGACCGTTGAAGAAAAGGTGCCATTTGGGGTCTTTCATTTGTTGTGTGATATTGATGGGTTCAGACCATGTAAGACCATCATCCTCCGACTTCACCAACATAAACTGTCCGGTCTCTTCAGGCTTCATACCCTGTTCGGAAGAATTCCAGGCCATTTTCCCGGGCTTGCCATGCTGCCATAGGGCAGCCACCCAGATATGGCCGGTTTCATGGTCTACCAAAATAGCCGGGTCTCCAATACCGTTCTGATCTTCAGGAAGGTCTCCCCATTCGCCAATATCCATGATCACTTTCATGGGTTCCCAGGTTCTTCCGCCATCCGTACTTCTACTCAGGCCTACATCGATATCCCCCTGCAAGTCCACAGAGCTATTTCTCCTGATATCATATACTGCCAGTACTGTTCCCTTTGGGGTAGTAACCAGTCCAGGTATCCTGTAAGAATGCACCCCTTCAAAACCATAACTTCTCAAGGCTGTAGCCAGCCTGTATGCAGAAACTTCTTTGGTGCTGTTTAAAGCAATCTTCTTTTTATCCAGCATTATATTTCCTACCGAAATATTGACCTTGTCTTTCAAATCATGGGTATCATTGGCCATGACATGAACTTCCAAGGATTGTGCCCCAGAGGGTAAAGCGGCAAGCTTTAAAGTAGTCTTGCCTTTGACCTTAGCCGTTTTGGCCAGCACTTGGGTTTCTTTTTCTCCAATTCTCGCTACAAGCTTTACGCTGTCCATCTCCTGATTCCCATTGATTATCAAAGTCAACTGGCCATTTTCAGCTTGGGTATTCCCATCCAAAAGAATACTTCCCACGTGACTAAAACCTCCCTGAAGAAGCGGTACATAGCGGGGTTCGAAAGAGAGAGCCTTTCCACTTTCCAGTTTCTGAGACTGACAAGAGACGCTAGCCATCACCCCAATGATCATCGTCAATAATCCAAATACCTTATACTTTTTCATATTTCCTTTATTTCTATATATTTCTACTTATTTCAATTGTATTGATCATTTACCTCTATAAGCCATTACCCCTTCATACTGCTTTTCTTCCTTTTCTTTCTTCAAAGAATGTATGGTTAAACCTTCTATACTTTTACTGCTAGGCTTTTGGAATAGAAGGCTAAAGAGATAAGTAAACAATATCGCACTTACCAATCCAGTAAAGGCATATAAGTGAATGCTGAGATCGGTTTGGTATTTGACTAAGATCTGCACTAGGGCACTCGCCGACAAACCAAAAACTGCACCTTGCCCGTTGACTGAGCGGGAAAGTATCCCAATCAGGAATATTCCTCCCAATCCTCCCGCAAATAATCCGATCAGCATATTGAACTGATCCCATAAGGAAGGAATACCCATGTTTGCCATCACCAAGGCAAGAAGGGTACCGCCGACACCTATGACTATAGTAACCCATCTAGCAAAAGTAAGCTGTTTGCCTTCATCTTTTTGTAATGGAAACCAACGATTATAAAAATCAGTGGTGATCACCGTGGCGACTGAATTCATGCTACTGTCCAAGCTCGACATGGCTGCCGCAAAAACAGCTGCAATCAAAAGGCCCGAAACTCCCTGTGGCAGTTGAGTAACAATGTACCAAGGGAAAATGCTGTCTGTATTTTGAATGACAGGTGAAAGGGCTTGTGGGTGCTGTAGATAGAAAAGGTACAAAGCAGTACCAATGGCAAAGAAAATCAAAGCAGATGGCAATGCCATCCAAGCACCTGTTAAGATACCTCTGGCAGCAGTCTTTTCATCTTTGGTAGTGAGGTATCTTTGGATAACGGTCTGATCACTCCCATACTGTACCAGATTGGAAGCTAACCCACCAATCAATACCACCCAAATCGCAGTTCCGGTAAAGTCAAATGAAGTGTCAAAAATCTTCATTTTACCAGAATCCAATGCCAATTCTTTAATGGTCCCCCATTCCATATCCATATGGTATACCATCATGACAAGTGAAATCAATGCCCCTCCCAAGAGTACCAACACTTGAATCACATCAGTCCAGATTACTGCTTCTATTCCACCAAGTACAGTATATAATATGCTCAATACTCCCATGATTAAAATACACAACTCAACACTCATACCTGTAACCACGGAAAGTGCAAGTGAAGGCAAAAGCAGGACAATACCCAACCTCCCAAACTGGAGCGTAACATATATAATACTGCCCAAATTGCGGACTGTTCTATTGAATCGAAGCTCAAGGTATTCGTAGGCTGTAGTCAGGTTAAGCCTTCTGAAGAAAGGCAAAAACAACGCAATGATCACTGGTGAGATCATAATGATTGTCATCAGCAAAAAAAACAGCGTCCAATCCGTAGAAAAAGTTTTGGCAGGTATGGCCATAAAGGTAATGGCGCTTAATTGGGTGCCAAAAACACTAATTCCAGCTGCCCACCAAGGTACTCTTCCCCCTGCTTTAAAGAAGTCTGCTAAATTGTGCTGTTTTTTGGAAATAAAAAAGCCCATAATTACTAAAATACCCAAATATCCTCCAAGTACAATGTAATTGAGCGTTCCAAATTGCTGGTTATTTTTAATGATTAATCCCTTTATTTCTGGTGTTCTTATACCTGGAGAGATTTCCCCTGATGGAACTAGAATATAGTTTCCACTTGTCACTGCAGTAGTATTCACAGGACTGGAAAAAGGCATATCGTCTATAACAGTCCAAGACTTAGTGACAGCATGAAATGAAAATATTTGATTGATGAATCCAGGATGTTCTGCTATTAGTTTTTTCCTTTCTTCCTCCAAATCTGCTTTTTCTTCATCATTATCAGAATTATTGATATTTAAAGCCAAAGCTTCAAGTTTTGAAAAATAAGAACCGGTAACTCCCCCAAATAAAAGAATATGACCAGATCCATATGGTGCGGCTGACATCGCAGAAAGTGGAACAATAGCCCCATTTCCATCTTTAATTGGTTCCAAGATACTCCATTCATCCAACTTTGGATCATACTCAAAAACATCAGCATAAAGTTCACTGATGTCATTCGGCACTTTTTTCCTTCCACCAAACAAATAAAGCTTTTCATAGTCTCCTGACAATTGACTAATCAATACCGCATTTGATCTAGGAGAACCTGGCCAAGATTTAAGACTTTCCCACTCAGGATTCTCAACACTAATATCTAAAACAAAAAAAGCATCTGAAGTTAAATCTTGCTCTTCTCCACCTGCTACATATATTTTCCCACCACTATAAGTCGCTGTTGTATAGGAGAGTGCCACAGGCAAAGATGGCAGTTGATTCTGATTCAACTGCCTAGTTTCTGGATTCCAACTTAAGATAGTAACGGACTTTTGTGGACCTGATTCATTCTCCCCTCCTATCAGGATTAATCCTTTGGGTGTGGAAACTGACGCTCCATAAGCAAGATTTTGATTGAGTGTATATTCCTTGTTTTTAATCCAAGAAAATCCTTCTTTACCCGATTCTAAAATATAAATCTGGTTCCACCAGTGCTTTTCACCCCCATACCAAGGCATTCCATTTGGAAAGTTTGCACCACCAGCCAAGATTATTGCACCGCGATGCTCTCCTGCAAACATCCCAGCGAAGCCCAATTTCGCGATTTCTGAATCCAAATCGGCCAAGTCGGCAACTGTAGACCAACTGAATTGAGTCATTTCATCTTGTGAAGCAATAGAATCAACCCAAAACTGAAACAAAAATAGAAAGAGTAATATTTTTCTCATACCTTTATTTCTTAACCTTGAGGAACCTTTGCTGTATATTCAAAAACCCCCAACTCCTCAAGCAAAATCTTCAGAGAATGAATTTCCGACACATCTAATCGCTTGATTGGAGCTCTAAAAGATCCACAGTCAAAGCCAATTATGTTCATAATGGCTTTTCCAGTAGCAGCACCCCCAAATTTTGCATAAAGACTTATAAAGTCTATTGATAATTCTTGTAACGCTCTCGCATTTTCAAAATCACCTCTTTCAAATTCTTCAAAAATTCTATTGTATAGCGGTGCAGCAAAATTGTATGTACTCCCAACAGCTCCTTTTGCTCCCATAGCTAATCCTGCTAAACAAGTTTCATCCCAACCCCAAAGAACATCATACTTCCCATCTTTAAATCGTAGGCAACGATTGAACTCCATCAAATCATTATGAGTGTATTTTATTCCAGCAAAATTCTCAATTTCATTACCTGCTATTTCTAAAAACTCAAGCATATCTAAGTTGACATTTGTCAATACAGGGATATGGTAAAAATATAAGGCCTGATTTGGAGCTGCAGCGGCGATAGGTTTTATAAAATCGACTAGCTGTCTTACCGTTGCTGTCTTAAAGTAATATGGGGCATTGACTGAAATACCATATATTCCTGCCTTATTAGCTTCTTTTGCTAAAAAAATCCCTTCTGACTGATTCGTTCCGGATACCATAGCAATAACTTTAAAATCATCTTCTTGTTGAAGTGCCCATTTTTGAATTAATTGAGTCTTTTCTTCCACACTCGTAGAAGAACTTTCACCAGTTGTTCCACATATAAATGCACCTTTCACCTGATTGGAGACCAACATCTTTTTGTATTTTGGAATAAGATCAAGATTGAGTTTATCACCTTTATCAAAAGGGCTAAAAGTTGCTGCGATAAGCCCCGAAATTTTTTGAAATTGCATATCTTAATATTTTAATTATTTAGGTTTAATTTTATTGTGTTTTCAAATTAGAGCCTGAAACACCTTTTTAAGTTAATTGATTTCTCAAGCTGTCTTGAATAACCTGGACAAATACAAGTCAATTCTCAATATCATGAAAAGATCATCTGTATAGAAAAACTGAGTAAAAATTGATAGAAAGGGGGACGGAAATCTCCGTCCCTTTTCCCAAACTTAATAACCCTATGAGTTTAATTTCCGTAGCCAGGATTCTGAACTATTCTTGAATTAAGGCTTATTGTTCCTAAGGATATTGGCCAAAGTAATAAATGTCTTTGTGTAGCTCTTGCCTGAAGAGAAGGCACTTTATCAAATGCTTTATCAAACCTTACTAAGTCCCACCATCTTTTTCCTTCAAATGCAAATTCAAATAACCTTTCTTGAAGGATTGCTTCATCATTAGCTTCACGTGATCCATTGACAAACCTAAAATCATCAAAATTAGCCCCATATGCTCTTTGCCTGATTTCATTCATTTCAGGACTTGGGTCCTGACCCAGTGCATTTTTAGCTTCTGCTTTCAAAAGAAGAAGATCAGCATACCGGTAAATGATGATATCGTCAATAAATCTTCTACCAGAAGGATCCACATAGCCTCTGTATTTCCTTACAGCAGATCCATAGTAGTTTTGCCCACCTTCATTATTTGGAACAAAAATCTCTACAAAAGATGCATCTCTTCTACTGTCTCTTTCATCAAATTGAGCTCTTATAGTCTGCGATGGAGCCCATCTATTCAGGCCACCACCTTGACCAAGTTTGGCTTTAACCTCATCTGATGCAGATGGTGGAATTTCATCATCTCTGATATACATATTGGCATTATAGTTAGCCCCGGCTTCAAGGTCTAAGTATCTCACACCAAATAAAACTTCAGAATTCCCTTTATTACTATATCTAAAGATATTATCATAGTTAGGCAATAAGCCAAGTCCACCTGCGCCTTGAGCATCATTTAATGCACTCAATGCAGTTGTAAAATCCGCTTGTCCCCCATTCAAGACCTTCCCTGTCCACAAGAAAACCTCTGCTTTCAAGACATTGGCGGATGGTTTTGACCAATATGCCCTTCCTGTCCCTACGTTATTATTTGGATATAATTCCAATGCCCTATCTAAATCAGCTTTGATTTGTGTAAAAATCTCCTCAACTGATGCTCTTGGTCTAAAAGTCATTTCTGCATCATAACCTTCTGTAGGGTCTACAACTAATGGAACACCTCCCCAGGTTCTAACCATTGTAAAATACAAGAATGCTCTCATGGTATAAGCTTCAGCAAGCATTCTATTTTTATTTGCCACATTATTAAAAGTAATACCAGGGACATACTTGATGATCAAATTAGCATCATGAACTACAGTGTACATCCTCAGCCAATTTGGGCCAGAAAAATTTGGATCTACATCGTTTAGGAAATAACGCTCAAGTCCCTCTGATGCTTGAAGCCCATAACTCAAAGTTTCACTTCTTCCTTCTCCCCAAACAAATAGATTACTAGAGGCTTGATCTCTAAATCTTACATACATACCACTTAATGCTCCGTTTGCATTGTCTTCATTGACCCAGAACCCCGCAGCTGTAATGGTACTGATAGGCTCTACCTCCAGCATATCTGTGCAGGAATTACCTGCCAGTAATCCCAATGCCAGAATAAAATTGAAGTATATTCTGAATTTTATATTTTTCATGATTTTCGCGCTTTAATTGAATTAAAATGACACATTGATACCCAACAAATAGCTTCTTGGAATTGGATATCTGCCTGAATCGGTACCTCCCAATTCAGGGTTTAAACCAGTATATTTGGTGAAATAATGTAGGTTGGAGCCGGTAAAATGTGCCCTTACCGCTGGCAGCCTCAGCGGCCTTAATATACTTTGAGGGAAATTATAGCTAAGCGTGACTTCCCTGATAGCCAGGTAATCCCCTCTTTCATAGAAGAATGAACTGCCACGGGAAGAGTTGTTCTGGGCCAGCTGATCCGCCCACATAAACCTTGGGAAGTCTGTTATATCTCCCTGTTCCTGCCAGGACTTTGTAGTTTCTTTCAGGATCCCGATATCCCCTTGGTACTGGCCATTGAATCTTGCCCTGGTCTCATGGTATATGGTATGTCCTAAAGCAAAGTCAGTTCTTACTGTCAGACTCAGTCTTTTGTAATTAAAGGTATTGGTAAATCCTCCGGTCCATTTAGGGAACATATTGCCGACCCTAACCCTATCGCGGCTATCAATCGTATCATTTTTGTCCAGATCAGCCCAATTGACATCTCCTCCAAATTTTGATTTGTTACTTCCCGGAACCAGTAAATCCAGTGGAGCATTGGCCGCAGCTTCATCTGTTGGGTATACTCCTAGATGCTGGTAAGCAAACATCTCACCCAGTCTTTCTCCTTCCTGAAGTCCGCCTAACCATTCATACTTACCGGAACGTGGATTGAATACAAATACCCCTCCGATCCTGTTCTTTTCATTATCATTATCAGGAAGTCTTACAATAGTATTAATATTGTAGGCTGCATTTGCTGCTAAATTCCAGCTAAAATTGTTTTTTTGAACTATAGTCGCCCCGATTTCGATCTCAAAACCTTCATTTCTCAAAGAACCTAAATTAGTCAGTATCGATGAAAACCCTGTAGATTGTGGTAATTGCAAGTCAGTCAACAAATCATCCGTGACTCTATTATAATATTCTGCAGTTACATTAACTTTATTGTCAAACAAACCCATATCAATTCCAAGATTGACAGTTTTTGATCTTTCCCATCTTAAATCCTGATTTGCCATTCTATTGTTTTGAATAGCTGCTAAATCATTATATCTCGCTCCAACAGAATACAACCCTTGAGCATGAAAATCTGATAAATTCCCAACATTACCATTTACACCATAACTAGCTCTTAACTTTAAAGAAGATATTGATTGGGGAACATTGGTCCAAAAATCCTCTTTATGAATATTCCAGCCTGCTGATACACCAGGAAAAACACCCCAATAATTATTTCTACCTAAGTTTGATGCTCCATCAACTCTTGCGGAAGCAGAAAAAAGATATTTTTGATCATAATCATAAGTGACTCTACCAAAATATCCTAGAATTCGTAATTGTGTAAGTGATGAAGATACAGCTGTTGGTTCTGCAGATGCATTGAGAGTAGGAATCAAATCTGAAGCTGCACCTCTTCCTGATGCTGACGCACTATAAATTTGTCTGTCAAAATAAGCCCCGCCAACTTTTCCTTGAATGTTGTGCAATCCTACTGATTTATTGTAAGTAAAGACTCCGTCAAATTGCTTTTGCCAGAAAAGTGAATTGGAAGCTGAAGCGGCCCTGTTATCTACAAATTGTGTAGGTGTATTGAAATAGGATTTGAGAAAAGAATTGCTTGTTGACTGCACCATATAAAGTGATCCTATAGGTTCAAAAGTAAGCCCTGGAAGAATTTCCCAATTGGCCCCAGCTGATAAGGTAATCCTGTTGGTTGCATTCAGGGCATCAGACCTGCCCAAATGGTACACTGGATTACCCATTGAACGGTTTTGGCCCGGAGCTAAGCTGCCATCTTCATACCTGAATTTAGCGGTTGGCGGTAAGCCCAAAGCCCTTTGAAAGATTTCATTTTCGTTGAATACCTGGGTATTGGATGAATTGGTGAAATTTAATCTTCCATAAACTGACAGCTTCTTATTGACTTCTATATCACCGTTCATACGGACAGTAAATCTTTTGAAGTCTGTATTGATGGCTACACCTTGGTTATCAAGATAACCAATACCCATGTCAAATCTTGCTTTCTCAGAACCTCCTGAAATTTGAATATTATGATTTTGAGTAATTGCTTGCCTAAATAAGATGGATTGCCAGTCAACTTCATCAAAAATAATCGTCTTTGTAGGATCAGCTGGATCTATCATTGACTGCCAACCCTCATTCAACTTATATTCATTTTCGGGTGTCAGATATTGAGGAGTGAATGCGGTGGTATTCGTTAAATTATTACCTATTCCAAAACCATTGGCTTGATTTAACCTAAATAATTGTCCTGGACTTTTTTCTGCCAACCGAAGAATACCCATTCTATTAAAGTAAATATAATCTCTTGCGGATGCCATCTCATATTGGTTCCACTGCTCTGACATACCTACAGTGTACCTATATTGAACTGAAGTTTTTCCAACTTTACCAGTCTTTGTTGTAATAATTACAACACCATTTGATCCCCTAGCACCATAAATCGCTGTTGCTGCTGCATCCTTTAATACCTGAAAGGTTTCAATATCATCAGGGTTTAGATCATTCATATTATTTCTAATTACACCGTCAATAATATAAAGTGGCTGTGCTCCATCTGGATTATTGATAGATGTTCCACCCCTAACAATTACCCTTGGTGCTGCACCCGGCTGTCCACTCGTAGTTTGAACCCTAACACCAGAAACAGTGCCTTGAAGTGCTGAAGCTGCATTAGCAAATGGAACATTATCCAAAACTTTTCGATCTACTTTAGACACTGCAGATGTAAGTGTTTCTCTAGACTGTTCTCCAAACCCTATAACAACCACTTCATCTAAACTTTGAGAGTCCAGTTTCAATGAAACATCTAATCGTGATTGATTATTAATTACAATTTCATAGGCAGTGTAGCCTATGAAAGTAAATCTCAATCGCTCTCCTTGACTTACAGATAAGGTGAAATTTCCATCAATATCTGTTGCTGTACCATTTGTAGTACCCATTACAAGTACATTTACTCCAGGAATACTCTCCCCAGTGTTCTCGTCAATTACTTTTCCTGTGATCGTTCTAGATTCTTGTGCAGTCACCACATAGGACATGCCCATCAATAAAGTAAAGATCAACCAGGCTTTTAGGTCGAATTTCTTCATGTTAGTTTTTGGTTATGTTAATTGATTCATTTTCTTTGACTTGAAAGCCTTCCAGAAACAGTCTGATTTCGGCTCAAAGTCTATGATCCAAATTTCCATAAACAAGTTTTTACAGTACGGAAACAAAAATCCAAATTGAGGGATAGAATTATCCAGTAGGTGTAATATTGTCCGTAAATTGGGTGAAATACATCCAAATCTTGTTTTGATAGATATTTTATTTATGTCAATGAGGAGGATATGTTAATTTTGAACTCAAAGAAATCAACCGTGAAAAATTTGGATTGGATCAAGCAAAACAAAAGACTGTTAAAAGTACCATTGTTCAAATGGATATGTTTGGCTCTATTTGCCAGTTTAGGTCATTTTACCTTTGCACAAGATAACAATGATGAAGTTATCCCAAATTTTGATCATTATAGCTCAAATGATGGTTTGCCACAAAACTCTGTTTTAGCAATACAACAAGACAATTTAGGTTTCCTTTGGATGGGTACTGATGATGGACTAAGCCGATTCGATGGATATAATTTCAAAACTTTTAAACACTCTCCTGAAAATCGCTTTAGTATCAGTAACAATGTAATCAGAGCAATTTCAAAAGACCCCAATGGATTATTATGGATAGGTACAGAGGGAGGTGGCATCAATGTATTAAATCCAAAAACAGAACAATTCATAGAATTCACACTTGAAAATCAGGATGAACCAAGAAGATTTGCTAATAAAATCGCATCAATTTTCTTAGATTCAAAGCAAAGACTCTGGATCGGTACACAAGGAGATGGAATTATTTTAGTTTCAGGATTTGAAAATACCTTCTCTAATGAACTAACTACATACACTTCTAAGTTGGAAGTGCAATTTTTCAACAAAAGAAACTCTCCGCTATTAGATAATAAAATCTGGACTGTTGCCGAAGATAAAGAAGGAAATATATACATAGGCACATTGGACGAAGGAGCTTTTAAAATTCCTAATGGCTCTTATGAAATCAAACAAATCGAACTCTTTAAGGAACTTAACCTAAATTCTATCAAATCATTTTTCGAAAGCTCCAACGGAGATTTTTGGATTGGTACAGAGAAAAACGGAGTTTGGAGAAAAGAAGCTGATAAAGCTTACTTCTCTTTTTTTGACCTTTCTAAAGTTCGAGGCATAAATAATAAACAAGACCTTAATGTAACTTCATTTGAAGAGGATCAGTTTGGTAATATTTTAATTGGCACGCTAGGCCAAGGTTTAATCAGTTTTAATCAATCCAAAGGAACCTTAAAACATTACAAAGACGATCCAATGAAATCTAAGAGCCTAAATGGCAATTCAGTATATACCATATATAAAGACAACAAACAACAAATATGGCTTGGAATGTATTCTGGTGAAGGCCTAAATAAAATAAATTTTAGTCAGCAATATTTTGAACATTACAAATATGACCCTCGAGAAAATCATGGCTTATCAAGCAGAATGGTGAAATCTATCTTTGTCGATAAAGATGATAATCTTTGGGTTGGGCTTTTTAATGGTGGATTAAATTTATTACCATCTGGAGAAAAGTTATTTCGCTACTTTAATTCTAAAGATGGCTTTTTATCTCATGATAATGTTCAAGTTATTCATCAAGCAAAAAATGGTGAAATTTGGATTGGAACAGATGGAGGTGGAATTAATATCTATAACCCCAAAACTAAAACCGTAAAATACCTCAAACAAATCCCTGGAAAAAATAGCTTGAGTAAAAATGAGGTTTGGGCAATTACAGAAGATAATAGTGGTAATTTCTGGATAGGTACTGCAAATGGTGGAGGTTTAAATAAATTTGATCCTACGACTGGCCTTTTTGAAACTTTCTATTCTGGCTTAAACAAAAATAGATCTCCAAGCTTTAATGATATCCGATCTCTTCTTGTTGACAGTAAAAATAATCTTTGGATAGGTACTTATGGTGGTGGTCTAAACAAATTAAACCTCTCTTCAGGTAAATTTGAATATTTCCAAAGCCATCATGAAAACACAAAAATAAGTCACGATATCATTACATCCGTCTTAGAAGATAAAAATGGTTTCATTTGGGTTGGAACATTCGGCGGTGGTCTCAATAAAATAAACCCTCTTTCGAATGAAGTGCTCGTGTACAGGGTAAAGGATGGATTACCAAGCGATGTAATCAAAGGAATCTTGGAAGATAATGATGGGCAGTTGTGGATCAGTACTTTAAATGGACTTTCAGCTTTTGATCAAAAGTCTGAAGTATTCAAAAATTATAAGGAGGAAGATGGCTTACAATCTGACGAATTCAATCTTGGTACAGCATTTAAAGATAATATAGGTCGCTTATATTTTGGTGGTACCAATGGCTTCAATGCTTTCTTTCCTGAGAAAATATCAATCTATCCAATTCCGGAAACTCCTGTTTTCACAAAACTGAAAATACTCAATAATGAAGTGAATGTAAATGAAGAAGTATTGGGAAGCACTATTTTAGAAACACAAATCAGCTACAAAGACCAAATCTCAATTTCTTATCAGCATAATAGCCTTGAACTGGAATTTGCATCACTTCAATTCAATTTACAAAGCAAAATTCAGTATCAGTATTATCTAGAAGGCTACGACCAAGATTGGATTAATACAGATGCTCAAAGAAGATTCGCTACTTATGCCAACCTAAAGCCAGGAAAATATCTGTTTCATGTTAGAGCCTTTATAGACAATAATCAAACTACTAGTCCAAGTAGAACCATCTCAATTATTGTCTCTCCTCCTTGGCACAAAAGTAAATTAGCCTACTTTATCTATGTAATCTTAATTTTCCTCGCAGCATATGGAATCAAAAATATAATTGCATGGCGAATTAAACTTAAAAATGACCTACGCTTCGAACGATTGGAAAAAGAAAAACAAGAAGAGATAAATCAACTAAAATTACGATTCTTTACAAACATATCCCATGAACTTCGAACTCCTCTAATGTTGATAAAAGCACCATTAGAGCAATTAGAAAAGGAAAAATACTTGTCTCCATTGGTCTCCAAGCAATTGGAATCAATTCATTCCAATACCAATAGACTTTTGAGATTAATTAACCAACTCTTGGATTTTAGAAAACAGGAGACAGGAAACCTAAACCTGACAGTTAGACAAGTCCCTACAAGGTCATTTATCAAAGAGATTTTTGATTCATTCTTTACATTGGTAGAACAGAAAAATATTGATTTTAATATTCAAATTGATGATGATATCCCATTTGCCTTATGGTTCGATCCAGAGCAAATGGAAAAAGTATTCTTTAATTTAATTTACAATGCCATAAAGTTCACACCAGATGGTGGTAGAATTCAAATTCAGGTCAAAAATGATACAGATTTAAATTTAGTAGGTTTTAAAATAATTGATAATGGAAGAGGCATAGAACCAGAAAACATTGATTTAATTTTTGATAGGTTTTTCCAAGTTCATCAAAAAGGAGATTTTCATCAAGCTGGTACAGGAATAGGCTTGGCACTTTCCAAAAACATCATCGATTTACATCAAGGAAGAATAAAAGTAAAAAGTAAACCTGGAGTAGAGACTATATTTACCATTTTACTTAAAACAGGATTCGAACATTATGACAAGTCTCAACTCGCTCAAGGTATCACCTTTAGCGAAGAAAAATACCAATCCAATAACACGAATTCTAAAGAAATCTATTTTGATGATTTTAAAATCTCGCACGAAAGTGAACAAGAAAACGAACTAACTATTGGAAAAAAACTTCTGATTGTGGAGGACAATATTGATTTATTGCTCTTACTCAAAAGGTCCTTAAGCTTGCATTTTGAAATTATAGAAGCCAAAGATGGTGAGGAAGGGCTAAACTCAGCAATTGAAAACAAACCTGATTTCGTGATTTCTGATGTCATGATGCCTAAGCTTGACGGTATTTCTATGTGCAAAATGCTCAAACAAAACATTGAAACAAGTCATATCCCCGTCATTTTACTGACAGCCAAAAGTTCCCATATTAATCAGCTCGAAGGTTATGAATCAGGAGCTGATGATTATATAACCAAACCTTTTCCTATTGATCTATTAATTCTAAAAATTAAAAATATCCTTGATGGTCGAGAAAAGTTTCAAAAACAATTTCAATTAATACCAAATCTTGATTCATCAAAAATTAAGGTCACTTCGGAAGATGAAAAATTCTTGAATCAAGCGATTTCTAGTATTGAGAAGCACATAGATAATCCTGATTTCCAAGTCCATGATTTGGTAAAAGATCTTGGAATGAGTAGAACATTGGTTTTTGAAAAATTCAAAGCACTAATCGGTCAAACACCCAACGATTTCATTCAAACAATCCGATTGAAAAGAGCTGCTCAGCTGCTACTAGAAACCAATTATAAAATCTCAGAAATAGGATACATGGTTGGCTTCAACAACCCTAAATATTTTAGTAAATGTTTCTTGAAACATTTTGGCTTCTCGCCATCAAAATATAAATCAACTGAAAATGAATCTTAAAAATTCAATTACGAATCAAGAAAATAAATATGAAACCATACCTATTATCAGAAACGAATTGGTTGATGCTAAAGGAATTTCGTTATGATTTAGCAGTATTACCCTGGGGAGCTACAGAAGCTCATAATTACCACCTACCCTATGGAACTGACAACTATGAAGCAAGCGAAATTGCGGAAAAGTCAGGAGCAATAGCTTGGGAGAAAGGAGCGAAAGTGGTCATTCTACCCACAATCCCCTTCGGAGTAAATACAGGTCAATCAGACATCTATTTAGACTTGAATATCAATCCTAGCACGCAGCGCTATATCATCAAAGACCTACTGACCGTACTCAACCGCCAAGGAATTAAAAAATTCCTAATTCTAAACAGTCATGGAGGAAATGATTTCAAAACTATCCTTAGAGAACTAGGATTAGAGTTTCCAGATATGCTTTTGATGTGTTGCGACTGGTTCAAGGCAATCCCAAAATCAAAGTATTTTGACCATTCTGGAGATCATGCTGATGAGCTCGAAACTAGCCTGATAATGCATCTCAGGCCTGACCTTGTATTACCATTGGAAAAAGCTGGACAAGGAAAAGAAAAATTTTCCAAAATAAAAGGAATTAGAGAAGGATGGGCCTGGTCCGAAAGGAAATGGTCTAAAGTCACGGAGGACACTGGTATAGGTGACCCAACAAAAGCCACAGTTGAAAAAGGTCAAAACTACTTTGAAGAAATCACCAATAAAGTTGCCCATCTCTATCTTGATATTTGCAAGTTAGAGGGAACAGATCATTACGAGAAATAAACAAGGAAATACAGTCTTCTCAAAAAATATCACAAACCAAAAAATAAAACCTATAATGAATCACAATCAAACATTTTCTCCTGTAGAAATGGCTTTTTATAAGGAGTCAAATCAAATTCATACAAGCACTTTGATACCTTATATCACTGTTGACAATTTTCCGAAATTGGGTTTAATTACAGCTTGTAGATTTCTAGAATGGGTATCTGAAAACCCAAATGGAGTTATCAGTCTACCGACAGGAAAAACCCCTGAATACTTTATCAAGTGGACGAAATTTTTATTGGAAAACTGGGATAACAAAAAAGGAAAAGAGGTCAGACAGAAATATGGACTTGAGAAATGTAATAAGCCTGACCTGAGTAACCTCACATTTGTACAGATTGACGAATTTTACCCTATTTCATCCAAACAAGCAAACAGCTTCTTTCATTATGTCCAAAAGTTCTATATAGAAGGCTTTGGTTTGAGTCCTGAAAATGCCATTTTAATCAATTCTGATGAAATACCACTATCAGGAGGAAGACATTTCAAAGAAGTTTTTCCAGACTTAAAGGTAGATCTTTCTTT
Organism: Belliella baltica DSM 15883; assembly: GCF_000265405.1. Lineage (NCBI taxonomy): Bacteria > Pseudomonadati > Bacteroidota > Cytophagia > Cytophagales > Cyclobacteriaceae > Belliella > Belliella baltica. Next base: position 3,503,916 of record NC_018010.1, read on the forward strand.
GAGATTTAGAGATCCTATAAACGAATTAGAGAAAATTCAACAAGAGTCTATTTATCTAATAGATGAATGGTGTGGAAAATATGAACAAAAAATCAGAGAAAAAGGTGGAATTGGTTTTTTCCTGGGTGGCATTGGTCCAGATGGACATATCGCATTCAATACAAGAGGTACTCAACTTTATTCTACAACTCGGCTCACTGAAACAAACTTTGAAACGCAAGCAGTCGCTGCTGGTGATTTGGGAGGAATAGAGGTTTCTTCTAATAGACTGGTCATTACCATTGGCTTGGAAACAATCACCTACAAAGAAGATGCAGTTGCAATCATCATCGCTGCTGGAGAAGCAAAAGCACAGATCATCAAAGATTCATTGGAAAACCCAATGAGCAATATATATCCTGCTTCAAGTCTTCAGAAACTAACTTATGGGAGATTTTATCTCACAAAAGGAGCTGCAATAAAACTTAAAGATTCTTTAGACAACTATTTTAAAGAAGGAACATGGACATGGGATAAAACTGAAAGGGCAGTTATCGAACTCTGCAAAAAACTTGGGAAATATGGGGATCGACTCAAACTTGAGGACCTGAAAAATGACAAATACACTGCTATGATTCCTGACCTTGCTGAAGATACTGTAGAAAAAGTAATCGAAAGTACTGTTCTTAAATTGCAAAAAGGAACCTTAAAACAAAAAAACGAGGTAATTCTTCACACAGGTCCGCATCACGATGATATCTCATTAGGCATTCTCCCTCAGATAACTACACAACTTCAGGAAAATAGCAATGAAGTTCATTTCTCAGTACTTACTTCCGGCTTTACAGCTGTTACAAATACCTTTATCATTGACACACTACTCCAAGCCAAAAAATTGCTTGACAACGGAGATATTCAAATGGTGAAATACGAGGACTTCTTTGATGTCGGATATAAACTCAAGACAGATAAAGATGTTTACCACTTCCTTACTAATGTGGCTTCAGAAAATGAATACCAAAGAGTTAGAGGACTTTGCCATAGGCTTATAAGGGCTATCGTGGGCATTTATGAAATAAAAGATGAAAACGGACTTAGGGAAACTATCAATGACCTAATCAGCATCCTTAGAAACTCTTATGATGGCGAGAAAAATCCATCCAAAATTCAAAAGCTTAAAGGAATGATAAGAGAGTTTGAGGAAGAATTGGTTTGGGCTCATTTTGGTGTTCAAGTCAAAAACGTACATCACCTAAGGTTAGGCTTTTATACTGGTGATATCTTCACTGAGCAACCAGACAAAAAACGTGATGTAGAGCCGATTTTAAACTTATTGAGAAAAATTAAACCTACTATTCTTAGTCTAACTTTAGACCCAGAAGGCTCCGGACCTGATACCCATTATAAAGTACTTCAAGCTACGGCAGAGGCTGTTAGACAGTGGAATGAAGAAGAAAATTTGGAAAATTTCAGAATCATTGGATACAGGAATGTATGGTTCAAATTTGAGCCTTTCGAAGCTAATGTAATCACCCCAGTTTCTCTTGGAGACATGTCTGTAATGGAAGATTCCTTCGCAAATTGCTACTTGAGTCAGGTAAAAGCTTCTTTCCCAAGTTACTCCCATAATGGGAAGTTTAGTACTGTTGCCAAACGAATCTGGGTAAATCAATTACAAGATATACAGTTACTTCTAGGGAAAAATTACTTCTACCTGCATGAAACAGCCAAGGTCAGATCAAGCCATGGGTTAATCTATACCAAAGACATGAATGTTCAAGAGTTCTTAACACATGCTAGAGAGTTAGAGAAATCCATAGAGGGTTTTATCTAGTCCAATAAAAACCAACTCTTTCCTTATTCATGCGGAAAGAGTTGGCTTAAATCAATTCATCGATATAACTGATCAATTATAAATGGATATAAATCAACCCATTTTGGGTATTGACATAGGAGGAACTAATATAAAAGCTGGAATACTACGTAAAGGTGAATTATCCTCCATTAAAAGTTTCCCGACACCAGCTCTCGAGAATACAGAAACTATTTTCAAAAAAATTTTTGATTTAATCTCTACTTATTCTTCAGAAGAATTTCATGGCATTGGTATTGGAGTACCTGGATTAGTAGAGCTATCTACAGGTAAAATTTTATCTATAAATAATATTCCTTCATTGATAAATTCTAACCTGAAAAATTATCTGGAGACTCAAACCAACTTACCAGTGAAAATTAACAATGATGCAAATTGTTTTGTGATGGGGGCCTACAGGTTTGGGAATTTAAAACATTTGAACAACGTAGTTGGAATCTCTTTAGGCACAGGACTCGGAGCGGGAATCATCACCAATAAGAATCTTTACAGCGGTCTAAACGCTGCTGCCGGTGAATGGAGTGCAATCCCCTATTTAGATAAAACTTTTGAAGATTACTGCAGCAGCAAATTTTTCTCCAAAGAATATAACCAAACTGCTGACAAACTCGCCCATCTAGCTACTAAAGGAGAGAATAATGCCATTGAAGCATTTCAACAATTTGGAATTCACCTAGCAGAATTAATCAAACATATCTTATACACCCTTTCTCCAGAAGGGATTATTCTTGGAGGGTCAATCAGCAAATCACATAATTTATTTTTAGATAGTCTTAAATGTAACCTTAAAAATTGTCTCTATCCTTCTTTGGTTGAGAATTTGACACTTCATATTTCTGATATAAATGAACCAGGAATTATAGGAGCTGCATCTTTACATCACTGCAAATAGAAAAATAAAATATTTCGTTTAGTTTCTTTTTTAGATTTTTTATTTTCATTATATTTGTTTTATAAACAAAATGTTTACGACCTCAGATTTTAGATTATTGGGTTATTGAATTAGAAAGCCGGTTGGAAGATAATCCAACCGGTTTTTTATATTTTTTTTCATTTTTAACTTGAAAAACTCTAAACCATTTACAACTAATCTTTTTAAATACAAAAGATTTAAATAAAGACAAATAAAATGACTATAACTTTAAGATTAAACATTTTAATCAATCTTATAACTTTATTTGCAATGTTAAATGTAATGATAAGATTTAATTATCATCTAAAAAGAAAGATTTCAAAACCATATTATCTAAATTAATTTCATTTATAAAAAATATTATTTTCCATTAACTTAATAACACAGTATTTTTTCACTATTTATTATTTATTTTTTTAAAAACTTTCAATTTCTTTCTATTTTATTTTTGAATTTTAAAAACATTATTTAGATTTAGGAAATTCTTTCCATTTCCTTATAAATCAGGCGAAAAGAGAAAGATCACTCGTTTTATCAAAACCTTATTTAATTATGAAGAAAAATTTATCTAGCATCATGGTTCTTTTGCTACTTCTATTTAGTTGGGAAGCAAAAGCACAGTCTGTGCAAGTCACAGGGCAAGTATTTGACGCGCAATCATCAGAATCGCTTCCTGGCGTAAATGTATTGGTAAAAGGCAGTTCTTCCGGAGCAGTAACGGATATCGATGGAAAATTTACCATAGAAGCTGAAAGTGGTAGCACTTTGGTTTTTTCATTTATTGGGTATAGTACCCAAGAGGTGCGATATACTGGCCAATCTTCTCTTACAGTTTCACTTTCTTCTGATACGAAAGATTTACAAGAGGTGATTGTAACAGGATACGGAACACAGAAAAGGGAAAACTTAACAGGTTCTATTGCAACTGTAAGTGGTGAAAAGCTAACTGACATTACATCACCAAACATTGGAAATATGCTCCAAGGGAAAATAGCGGGGGTAGATGTAGTAGCAAGCACAGGTGCACCAGGTGCCAATCCTGTGATCAGAATCCGAGGTAGATCCTCTATCAGATCTTCGGTAACACCAATATGGGTTGTTGATGGAGTAATCTGGCATGACACACCAATTTTGAATCCAAATGATGTAGAATCCATTTCTGTTCTGAAAGATGCAGCAGCAGCTGCACTATATGGTTCAAGAGGTGCTAATGGTGTTATTGTAGTAACTACAAAAGGTGCTAAAGCCGGAACAAATAAACTATCACTCAATGTCAAAAATGGGGTCAGTTTATTTAATAGACGTGGCTTTCAAGTAATGAACTCTGAACAGCTTTCTGACCTTTGGAATCAATTTCCAAACACAAATGCAATTCCGGGGTGGTTTGACGAGTCATTAAGGCAAAAAGATACTGATTGGTTGGACATAGGAACACAAACAGGTCAAGTTCGAGACTACAACCTTTCTTATTCTGGAACTACAGAAAGGGCTAGATTATTCACTGCTTTCAATTATTTCAATGAAACTGGTACAGTTAAAGGTGATACTTATGAAAGGCTATCGGCAAGGATAAATTATGATTATGACATTAATGAAAAATTAACTTTCAAACCCAAACTAGCAGCGACTTATACTACAAATGACAATGCCAGACACAGCATTTACGACATGTACAGAAACCTTCCTTGGGATCAACCTTTCAATGAAGTCGGTGAACCAATCAATACGCTAGCTCCAGGTGCCAATTGGAGAGGAAGAGATAACAGAAATTATCTCTACGACTTACAGTGGAATTATGGAAATTCAGCTACTTTCAATATCCTGAGTAATTTGGATTTCCAGTATGATATCAATGAATACCTTTCTTTTACATCTACAAACAACCTTACTTACTTTAATGATGAGTCATTCAGCTATACGGATCCAAGATCCAATTCAGGCTTAGCAGACAATGGTAGAATGTCTGTTGGAATGAACAAAAGAATCACAAGATTCACCAATCAGATGCTATCTTATACCAGAACATTTGACAAGCATTTTGTGAATGTTTTGGCTGGATATGAATTCAATGATTACATATTTAACAATGTTTCAGCACAAGGTAGAGGAATTGCAGCTGGTGCACAGGTAATCGACAATGCTTCAGAACCACAAGCTATTGGAGGAACTAAAAATGACTATGCATTCCAGTCTTACCTTTTGAATGCTAACTACTCTTACGAAAACAGGTATAGTGCTCAGGCATCCTTCAGACGCGATGGAGCTTCAAGATTTGGTTCAAACAATAAGTATGGTAACTTCTTCTCTCTTAGTGGTGCCTGGAATATTCACAATGAAGCGTTTTTCAATGTTTCTTCCATCAACTATCTGAGAGCTAAAGCAGCGTATGGGCAAGTAGGTAATACACCTGACAGCTTGTATCCCCAATTTGAACTATTTTCTTTGAATGCACAATATAATGGAATGCCAGCTGCTGTAGCTTCTGCACTAGGAAATCCTGATTTGACTTGGGAAAAAACTGCCGCTTCCAATTTTGGGATAGAGTTAGGTTTATTCAATAGAATTGATTTTGCAGCTGAATATTATATCAAAAACACCACAGATTTACTACACTTTGTACCACTTCCAAATATCTCTGGCTTTGATGGCTACTTCGATAATATCGGAAGCGTGATCAATAGAGGACTTGAAGTAACCTTAGGGGCTGATATTATCAAGAGTAATGGTGCCAACTGGAGATTGGATTTCAATATTGGTATGAACAGAAATGAAATTACCGAATTGTTCGAAAACAGAAGACAAATATCAGGTAACAGAATCATTGAAGTAGGCGAAGATATCGATACTTGGTTTATGAGAAAATGGGTTGGAGTAAATCCAGAAGATGGAACACCACTTTGGGAAAGAGTTGATCCAACTACAGGAGAAGTGACCCAAGTAGGAAACTACAACAACGCAACATTACAAAAAGTAGGTACTTCTACTCCAAACTTCTTTGGTGGCTTGACCTCATCATTTGACTATAAAGGATTCTATCTAAATGCAAACATGGCATTTACTCAAGGAGCTATGGTCTATCACAGTGCAAGAGAGACTTTTGATAGTGATGGAGCTTACCCAACTTATAATTATATGCAATTACAATCAGGATGGTCAAGATGGTCTCCTGAAAATCCGAATGCTACTCACCCACAGCCGATTTTTGGTGGAAACAATGAATCAAATAGACCTTCATCAAGATTTATCGAAGACGTGAGTTTCTTGAGGATTAGAAACATCACTGCTGGGTACAGGCTTCCAGTAAGTGTAGTTGAGAAATTAAAACTCACAGGATTGGAAGTGTTTGTTTCCGGAGACAACCTTTTCACTTTTACAAACTTCTCAGGTCTTGATCCAGAGGCTGCAATATATGGAGATACAGGATCTCAATATCCACTTCCAAGAAGAATTAGTGTTGGTTTGAACTTGAACTTCTAAATCAAAAAAAATCATGAAAAAATTAAGCTATATATTTATAATTTCCCTTGGAATCTTTGCTATAGCGTCTTGTGATATAGACAAATCCCCTTATGATTCCATCACTTCTGATGATCTTGCTCAATCAGAAACGAGTGCCATGATTGTGACTCTAGGTACTTACAGCAGAATGAAAGCTTGGACAGATAACTGGCACAGGCTTTTCGAATACCCTGGAGACAATGTCGCTTTGAGTGGTACTACTTCAGATCCTTTGTTTTTTACTTATAATTACCAAAGAATCCCTAATGGAAGTAGAACTGCTGGATTCTGGAGAAGTTCGTATCAAATTGCAGTATCAGCGAATCAGGTAATCAGCAATGTGGCAGAAGGAAGTTCAGAAAGCAACGATCAAATCTTAGCTGAAAACTACTATATTAGAGCATTGATGCACTTTACGATGGTAAATATCTTTGGAAGACCTTACAATCAAGGAGTTAATAATCCAGGCGTTCCGTTAAAACTTGATGCAGAACCTTTGAATCATCCTACGAGATCTTCTGTAGGTGAAGTTTATGATCAAGTTGAAGCAGATTTGTTAAAGGCTGCATCCCTATTTACAGAGTCCAAATCGAATGTTTTTGCTTCAAAAGAAGCTACTTGGGCATTATTATCTAGACTGTACTTATACAAAGAAGATAATCAAAAGGCAATTGAATATGCTGACTTGGTATTGAATTCTGGTAGATTTTCTTTGGTTCCTACTCAGACCTTGGGAGATTACCCTAAGCTATCACCAGAAAGTAATACCGAAACCATCTTTGCAGTAAAGTTTGTGAGGGATGTTGATTATGAGGCAAATGGTTGGTATACAATTGGATCGCTTTATGCCAATATACAAGGTGCAGGCTGGGGTGAAATGTATGCATCAAGACCATATTTGGAGCTAGTAAGAGAATTTCCTGAAGATCAAAGAAATAAATTCATTCAACCTGTAGTTGTTGACCAAAATGTGACTTGGGGTTTATTCGTAAGAAATAACCTAACTTATGGTTGGACTGAATTGACGCCTCAAGGAGAAGACTTTGTATATACTCACGGTGGAACCACAAAATTGGTAGAAAAGGAATTTAATGAAAGAGGTGGTATAAGTTACCATATAGACACAGACGAAGGTAAAAAGCAAATCTTAATCGATAAGAGACTTGATTTGAGAAACAACTTCCCTAAATACTTCATTTTGAAAAGTTCTGGACAGGAAGATCAAGCTCACTTATGGTCTCCTGTGGTATCGAGGCTAGCAGAAATGTACCTTAACAAAGCAGAAGCACTTGCTAAACAAGGACAAAATGCAGAAGCGCTAGAACTCGTCAATGTGATTAGAACTAGAGCAGGTATTCCTCAAACTGGTCTTTACAACCTGGGTAATCTAGGTGGCAAAACAGTTCTTGACGTCGTATTGGAAGAAAGACAACTAGAGCTTTCTTGGGAAGGGCATAGAAAAATGGATGTGTTCAGAAATGGCAGAATGATGGATAGACGATATCCTGGAACCCATTTGGCTGGAAACAACCCACGACAAACTATTCTTGCCAATGAGAATGCTATCATAGAGTTTATACCAGAAGCTCAACTCCTTGTCCATGAAGGATTGACACAAAATCCATCATAAATCAAAATGGTCTAGAGACATTAATCTCTAGACCATTTTTTTACCCAGAAATCAAAATTTGAGGAAATATCCAAAAAAATCGATTTTAAAAATCGCAACCCTTGGAATAATTAGATGGATTGGTCGGTGAGGACATTGACCAAGGTGATGAAGGACACTTACCAAGTGTGATAAAATAATTTTCTCAACATTAATTTTATAATCATGCAAAAAAATATGCAATTATTCTTAATGCTTCTCCTTGCTTTTTCTTCTTGCAAAGATCCAGAAGACAATGTACCTGTGGATAATAATTATGACAATGAAGTCACGATTCCTCTAGGAGGTAACACTTATCAAGTATTGGGTTTAGTTTCCGAACCTATCAGCCAAAACGGGATTTCAAACTGGACTGACAACAATACTGTTTACAATGTTTTTGTAAAAACAACCGGTGCACAATCTATAGGTGTGATTCTCAATATCGAAAACCAACCTGATCAAGCTACCATCAAAGTCAAAATTGGGGAAACCGAAAAAGAGGTAACCATTGAAAACAATACCTCTGGAGAAATCAAAGTTGGAGATTTTGAATTTAAGCAAGGATATGAAAAAATTGAATTGACTGGTGTTTCAAAAACCGGGGATAATTTCGTTAAAATCAAAGATATTATTTTAGAACATTCAGGGGATATCAATGCTGAATATGTCAAAAACAATGGTGACAACAATTTTTACTGGGGAAGACGTGGCCCTTCTGTTCATTTGGGATATCAAGTTCCTGAAGGCAAAGATTACCAATGGTTTTACAATGAAATGACAATTCCAGAAGGTGAAGATCCTTTGGGTTCATATTTCATGGCAAATGGATTTGCAGAAGGTTACTTTGGAATCCAAGTTAATTCTACCAACGAAAGAAGAGTACTCTTTTCGGTATGGAGTCCATTTGTCACAGACAATCCAAATGATATCCCTGAGGATGAAAGAATAATTGTTCTCAAAAAAGGTGAAGAAGTTTACACTGGTGAATTTGGTAATGAAGGATCAGGAGGTCAGAGTTATTTGAGATTTAATTGGGTAGCTGGTAATACTTATAAATTCATCAATTCCGTGGAACCTGATGGAAATGGAAATACTATCTATACAGGTTATTTCTATGCACCAGAGGTAGGTGAATGGCAAATTATCGCTAGTTTCAAAAGACCGAAAACCAATACCTGGTATAAAAGACCACATTCGTTTTTGGAGAATTTCAATCAAAACTATGGCCATATTGGTAGAAAAGTTCATTATGACAATCAATGGATTAGGTCTACAGAAGGTGAATGGACGGAGTTGACCGAAGCTAGGTTTACGGGTGATGCCATTGCTACTATTGGTTTCAGGATGGATTATGCAGGCGGATCCAATGATGGGAAATTCTTCCTTCAGAACTGTGGGTTCTTTGACCAAAACACAACCTTGAACAGCATACACTTACGATCCGCCAATAATCAGACTCCACAAATTGACTTTGAATTCTTAGAGACACTTGGAGTAGAAGTAACAGCACCAGAAGAAATTGAAGAAGCGGATAAAACCAATTGGACAATTGTGGATTTTAGTTCTGAAGAGACCTCAGGTGAAGGAGATACAGGACGAGCAATTGACGTAATTGACGGGGATTTGGCTACTTATTGGCATAGCAGATGGTCATCTGATGCAGAATCATATCCACATCATTTTACAGTGGACATGTCAGAAAGCAAGGAAGTTGAAGGATTTGTGATCTCACAGAGAAATGGCTCAAGGAAAATCAAAGATTTCAAAATTCATGTAAGCCAAGACAATGAAAATTGGACAACATTAGTTGATAGCCATTTGCTCAATGATGCATCCAAGCAAGTGAAGAATCTCGATGAAAAGACAACTTTCAGGTACTTCAAATTTGAAGGGTTGAATGCACATGATGGACAGCAGTTTGGTGCTCTTGCCGAAATTGGGTTATTTTAAAAGTAAGATTAAGGGGAAAGCAATTTATTGCCACCCCCTTAATCTTACTTTTATTTTTTAAGCACTAAACCCTATAGCCCCAATTGTGGTGGAAATCCCTTTTTTGAAAAGAACAATCAAAAAAGACTGTAACTGAAAGCAGGAAATAGCTCCAAAAAAATAAGTATTTATAACTAGCTAAAAACATAGCAATTTTTCAATAACCACCTATGTTTTGTGTCCTCACAGAACCTTCAAATAAACTACTAAGGTTTCGGACTGTAAAAACACTGACTGAGGTTAAAATCAAACAAAAAAAACACCGAAGAATCCCTCGGTGTCTTTCTAACTAAACTAATTAACCCTATTTATAAGATTTTTTTTACACAATTACCTTTGTGGTTCCACCACCATTCAAAGTAATATCCAAAGGCTTATTGGTCTTCCATGAACCACCAGTAAAATCAGGAACATCAATGGAATTAGATCTATGGGCTACAGACCACTCACTCAATGGGGATAAGGCTGACCATAATGCTGCATCATAAACATCCTGATCTAAGGGAAGGCCATTTCTCAAACAATCTATAAGTCTCCAATCCATCATAAAGTCCATACCACCATGTCCTCCAATCTGCTTGGCCAACTCCCCTACTTTCTTCACAATTTCTGGATTATATCTTTCCTGCAAAGCCTTCATTTCCTCTTCTTTAATCCACCCATGACCACTTGAAATCCTCTGAACAGGATACTTTTGAGCAAATGCCTTGGTACCACTCAAAGCATGTAACCTTGAATAAGGTCTTGGCGAAGTCACATCATGTTGCATCATCATCGACTTGCCATGCTTGGTTTTAATAATCGTGGTATTGATATTCCCACCAAACTTTTTTTCTACGAATGAAGCATAAAAATTATCCCTCTCTGCCAATTCTTTTGCTTTGTCTGCCATATGAAAATCAGCTGAAGATAAGGATGTCAAATAATCCATTTGGTCTCCCCTGTTGATATCCATCAGTTGACATATTGGACCTAGGCCATGTGTAGCATATAAATTACCATCTCTATAATTTTCTTTCAGCCTCCACATGTCTTCATAAGCATTCTTCGCAAAATTCAGATCTAAAAGGTCATGAATATAAGCACCTTCTCCATGAAGAATATCACCAAAGAATCCATCTCTAGCCATATTCAATGTCATCAATTCAAAGAAATCATAGCAACAATTCTCCAGCATCATACAATGCTTCTGCGTTCTTTCAGAAGTCTCTACGAGTTGCCAGCATTCTTCTAATGTTTTGGCAGCAGGTACTTCTACGGCAGCATGCTTACCGGCCTCCATAGCATAGACAGCCATTGGCGTATGCCAATCCCAAGGCGTCGCGATATAAATCAAATCCAAATCATCACGATCTACCATTTTCTTCCAGGCATACGCACTACCGGAATATTTCTCTGGTTTGTGAGAAGTCTTTTCAAGTGATTTGGCGATTTTATCGACTTTTTCAGGCACTAGATCACAAATAGCGACAATTTCAACTCCTTGGATTTTGCTCATTCGATTCACTGCACCTGGCCCTCTCATTCCTAAACCTATAAAGCCTATTCTTACTTTATCTAATTTAGGAGCTGCAAAACCGCTCATATTGAAATGTTGGATCCTTTTTCTTTTAATCAGCTCGGGAAGCCGCTCCATTTCTTCAGTAGACTTAAAGCTACTCATCCCGGTACCGATCAAGCCCAAGCCTGCCAATCCGGAAAGCTTGAGAAATTCTCTTCTTTTATTGCTCATGGTTATTTATGGTTGTTTTAAAATTTATACATACTTTTTGCATTTTCAACAAAAATCTTTCGAATCACTTCATCCGGAAGATCTAGTCCTTCAAATTCCCCTTCAAATTCAGGCGCATTCATCTTCTGATCAGTACCAAAATAGCTGAGGTGAAAATCCCATAATTCTTGAAATCGATCAGCATATTGAATATCAGTACTTACTCCATCATCAATTACATCTGAACCATAAATAATCCTGTCCTGATACTTGATGAAAAACTGACGAACTTGATCTCTATCATACATTCCTTGTCGCTGAACATGACAGATTCGTTCTGCTAAATCCGTGTGGAAATTTGGAAACTTTTCTAACCGCTTTCCTACTTCTTCCAAGCTCCATTCCATACTCCCCAAATGCGCTCCCACAAAAATGAGGTTTGGGTGCTTTGCAAGCATATTATCCCTTGCATCAAGCTGATCTTGGTAGCTTGGAAAAGCCGGCAACTTATACATATGATACTCAGGATGAGCTGCAAAATATGCTCTATCTGAATCCACAGTCATCTCTTCTAGTGGTAGCCAGCAATTTCTGGGCTCTCCAATATGACCAAGTAGCGGCACACCTTGGGCAGCTAAGTAATCAAAAATAGGATCTAGCCTTTCATCATCCACCATTACAAATCTTCCTGAATCATCTCGAATCTCCATCCCAAAATTCTTCCAAATTTTGATGGCTACCGCTCCTTTGTCTAAGGTCCTTTTGATTTGATCTAAAGCTTTGGTCACCCAAATCCCTGAACCAAAACCCGCTGACTCAAATGAACCAATATACCTGACTTGATCAGGATACTCTCTTTTCAAATCAAGCACCACCGCCTCCTGCTGAGCAAGAGAATCGAAAAACGGAATATCCGTATTAATAGAAACAAATGCTGCACCTCGCTCCAAAGCTAATTTCATCTTAGCCTTGGAGCGGGTGTTTAAATGACAATGTGCATCAATAAGATTCATCCTACCTGTTATTTACAATATCAAGTTTGCCTTTCACCAGTTCGGTTACAGCATTTGTTGCTTTTGGAAATACTTTTCTTAAATCTATTTCCTCGTTTTGGGTTAATATATCCTGAAGGGTCTTCATAAAGATATTCTTAATCTCCGTGGCCAAATTGACCTTGCAGATTCCATATTGAATAGCGGCTCTTAATTGAGATTCTGGTACTCCTGAACTCCCGTGAAGCACAAATGTCGCAGAAGCAACTTCCGCTTCGATTGACTTGAGGAGATCGATTTGAAGTTTGGGCTCTTCCTTGTAAAAACCATGGGCAGTCCCAATGGAAATAGCCAAAGCATCTACACCTGTTTCTTCTACAAACTGCTTTGCTTCATGGGGCTGGGTAAACCCGTTATGGGCATGCGATTGTCCTAATTTGGCTACAAATCCTAATTCTGCTTCTACATGTGCTCCATAAGATTTTGCTCTCTGCACTACTTCTTGTGTAATCTTAACATTCTCTGAAAAAGGCAGCTCAGATCCGTCAATCATGACAGAATCAAAACCTGCATCCAAACAACGCTGAGCTAATTCCACTGAACCACCGTGATCCAAGTGAATCCAACCTTCTACACCAAATTGCTTCAACCCTTCTCTTCCCATCGCTACAGCAGTATTCAGACCCATATAATCTATGGAACTCTGTGTCAACTGTAATATAATCGGATCTCCTGTTTGCTGAGCAGCTCTCAATACACCATGTAAAGTCTCTAAATTATAATAATTAGTGGCCAATAACCCAGTCTTATGAGCAGACAAGTCTCTTAATTTATCTTTTAGCTTCATAGGTTTGTCAAATCTTTACATTAAATATTTTCATTGCTTTTTCGGATATATTTTTCCTATCTTCAAAGGCTCCTGTCCCTCCTGCAGCCGTGGTATTAAGCGCTCCTGTGAGGTTAGCAAACTGCAAGCATTCTTCTAAAGATTTTTCTTCAAGAAAAGAATGAATAAAACCAGCATTAAAGCTATCTCCTGCACCAATCGCGTCGACAAAATGTTCATGCTTAAATCCAACAGCCTGAATTCGTTCACTTTTATTGATCAAAATACTTCCTTTTTGCCCCATCTTCACCGCAACCACATGAGCAAATGGCCTAAGTACCTCTAATGCATCTTCCACATTATTTTTACCGGTGAGCCCTTTAATTTCTGCTTCGTTTGGTAAAAAAATATCTACAAAGGGAAGACAAGCTTGAAAATCAAAATCAAACCTCCCTTCAGGATCTGTCTGTAAGTCCAAAGAAGTAGTCAACCCAGCAGCTTTCGCCTTTTTAAAGAGAGAAGAAATATCTTTTCTGATCTTAGGTTGCAAAAAAAGATTGGAGAAATGCAAATGATCAAATTGATCGATATGATCCCAAGGAATGTCATCAATCCCCAAATGTTCCATAGCCCCACAATATGTCACATTGGCTCTATCTTGACCATAATTAAGTACGAGGGTTAAACCCGTCTGATAAATCTTATCTTTTACCAAAAAATCAGTATGAACTCCTTTTTCCCTTAACCTATCAAAAACAAAATCCCCAAAATCATCTTGACCAATCTTTCCACAAAAACTAGTAGAAACACCTAATGCAGCAATATTAGAGGCGAAAATAGCAGAACTACTTCCAAGTGTAAGATTCATTTGAGAAGCTATGATTTCAGTTCCAACTTTCGGAAAGCCTCTGATATCATTAAGAATGAGATCCACATTTAACTCCCCAACGACCAAAAGTTTTTTATTTTGCATAATTCACTTCCTTGATTTCAATTTCGGATAAAAGGTTATCCACATCTTTTTTATAAAGCATTCCCAGTTCATGTCTAAGACAGTTGGCAGCACCAAAAGCTACAGCATATCGAGCGTGCTCTTTCATATCAGTATTCTTTAGCAAACTATATCCTAAACCAGCAGTGAGGCAATCCCCACTTCCAACAGTACTTATTACTTTACTTAAGACAACTTTACCTTCTACAATTTTATCAGATGATAGCAATTCAAGACCATCTTTTCCCTTAGTCAATGCAAGTATCGAAACTGATTCCAACAATTTTGGAAACGTCATTTTGGTTTCTTGAAATTCTGATTCATTGAGGTGTAAGGCTGTAACTTTTTCTTGTAGCGCATTTTTGAGCTGAACACCAGTACAGTCCAAAATCACATCTACATGATGCTGATTGCAAAGCCTTACAAGTTCCTGACAGGCATTTTCTGGACTATCAGCTGGCCAAGAACCGGAAATTATAACCTGTGATACTGACTTGATTTTATCAGCAAATATCTTTTTAAAAGCCTCAAAACTTTCCCTGCCCATCCTTGGCCCTGGCTCCAATAACTCGGTATGATCCCAGGATTTTTCTTCAGTGATGAAAGTATAGCATTTTCGAGTATTTCCCTTTAAATCTACCCCTGAAGTTTCTACCCCTAATTTATTGCAAGCTGATTGAACCCATTCCCCATGTGTTCCTGCCCAAAAACCCATCAACTCAACAGCCATTCCCATCTCCTTCAAGGCTAAGGCAACATGAACCCCTTTGCCACCAGGATATTCAGTCAGATGTTGAATCCTATTGCTTGTAGCAGGCTTAAAAGTTGATAAATGTGCATAGACATCAATAGCTGGATTGGGACAGACTGCTAGTATCATTATACTTTTTTATAAATTTTTACCCCCTGGACTACTCTAGAAATTGCACCACTTACAGACGGGTTATCTGGCTGTAAACCCAATTCAAGACTTTTATAAAATCCCATCAGTTGACCAATCAACGTACCTGTCAACATTCTAAAATCTCCAGCAGGACAGTTTTCAGATCTTGGAGCAATATTTATCAGAGGTCTGAAATCATCTTCATACCAGCCACCAAAACTAATGATCGGAATCTTTCTTAAATCATCAGCAATACTAATAGCTAGATCTCTTTCATATTGATAAACATGCGATTCACTTGAGAAAAGAAATACGATCAGGGACTTCTCATTCAATACCGCTCTTGGACCATGCCGGAAACCCAAGAAAGAATCATGCTTGCAGATTACCTTCCCATCTGTTAGCTCCTGAAGTTTCAAATGACACTCTCTTGCAATGCCTAACATAGGCCCAGAACCTAAAAAAATTACTCTCTCAAAATTCTTCGAACTCAACGAAATAAAGTCATCAAGATGCTCTGCAATAATTGCATCTGCAATCTCGGAAACACTTAATACCTGTTCACCAATTTCTGACAATTTTGCTAGATTACTAACAAGCAATACTGATAAAAGCATAGAAGTAAAACTTCCAGTCATGGCAAGACTTTTATCATTAGCATTTTCAGGCAACTGCAAGCAATAAGAACGCTTTTTATTCCGTTTGGCATAGCCGGCTAGCTGCCCTTCTTCATTACAGGTTATAATGAGATGATAAATTTCCGATACATTCTCATCTGCTAACAAGACAGTTTCTACACTTTCAGGACTATTGCCTGACCGTGCAAATGACACCATCAAAGTTGGTGTTTGCTTCTGAAAAGTGAGCTCAGGGTGGGTTACAATATCGGTAGTGGCGATTGCTTGAGTAAGTCTTCCAGTATTTCTTTGTACAATTCCCTGTGCAGATTCTCCTATAAAGGCAGAAGAACCAGCACCTGTCAAAATTATCCTTAAATCAGGCTTTTCAATTAAGGGATAGAGAAATGCTGCTAAATCATTTTTCTGAGAAGCGATCAGTGCCAACACATCTAGCCAAAGTCTTGGCTGTTGCACAATCTCTCGTGCTGTATTTTCCGCACCTGCATTGACAGCTGACTGCTTTTCAAGGTTCAAATAGGTGGTTAATATCATATTTTTATTCTTTATTATCTATCAATTTATACATTAAGGCAAAGGCTATGACCGAACAAAAAAGTATCCATCCACCTGCTTCATAACTTTTCAAAACAAGCTTTCCTATTGCGATCAATAAGCCAAATATGGCAATCACCCCAAGACCAAATGATAAGAGTGCTTTCTGAAAACCAAAGTAATTTTGATCACTCTCCGCTGTTTCACTATTTTTCATTTGACTTCTGACACTCTCCCAACCTTTGCCAGGAACTTTTGTAACATTTAGAAATTTAATCAGAACCGCAGTATCTGTTGGCTTGGTCAAATATGACACTACTATCCAAGAAACAGTAGTGATCAAAACACCAATCACAAGCTCCTCATGAGTCTGTAAGGCTTCAAAGTAATGCTGATGTACAAATGCAAAATATAAGGCAATTGCAAAAGAAACAATCATCGCTGTAAGCTCACTGGCGGCATTGATTCTCCACCAATACCATCTCAAAATATATAAAAGACCAGTACCTGCTCCTATTTGAAGTAAAATGCTGAAACTTTGCAACGCATTCTCTAACTTAAGAGCCATAAAACCTCCCAATAGCATGATCAAAACTGTTGCTAAACGACCTACATTAACCAAAGTCTTCTGAGAACTTTCTGGGTTGATAAACCTTTTATAAAAATCATTGACCACATAAGATGCTCCCCAGTTGAGATGGGTAGAAAGGGTTGACATATAAGCAGCCACCAAGGATGTGACAACCAAGCCCATTAAACCAACAGGTAGAAATGAAAGCATCGCAGGATATGCTATATCATCCTTAATTATTTGCGGGGAAGTATTTGGAAATGCAATCTGAATATCATCTAAAGTAGGAAAAACTACGATAGAAGCCAATGCCACAATAATCCAAGGCCATGGACGAATAGCATAATGCACAATATTGAAAAGTAGAACAGAACTAAATGCATGCTTTTCATTTTTAGCTGCCAGCATCCTTTGAACTACATACCCCCCTCCACCAGGTTCTGCACCAGGATACCAAACTGACCACCATTGAATAAACAAGGGGATAAAAAATATAATGACAGCAGCCTCCATATTCCCAAAATCAGGAAGTATATTCAATTTAGAACTTACCTCAGGATGACTTAACAGTTTATCCATACTTCCAATCGCTGGATGGGATACAGCCACATAGGCAGCAGCAATAGCTCCTCCTAAAGAAAGTCCAAACTGTAAAAAATCTGTCAACACCACTCCACGTAAACCTCCTAGCGAACTATAAATCACTGTAACCACGCCAGCAATCAAAAGTGTTTGCAATGGACTAATTCCTAATAAAACCCCTCCAATCTTAATCGCTGCAAGGGAAACAGAAGCAATGATAACTACATTGAAAAAAACACCTAAATAAATCGCACGAAATCCTCTCAAAAATGCAGCTAGCTTTCCGCTATAGCGCATTTCATAAAATTCTATATCGGTAAGAACACCAGACCTTTTCCAAAGCTTTGCAAAGAAAAATACCGTCAACATCCCCGTCAACAAAAAACTCCACCAAACCCAATTACCGGCTACCCCATTGGTCCTTACAATATCCGTTACCAAATTTGGAGTGTCTGTAGAGAAAGTAGTTGCAACCATCGATATCCCTAATAGCCACCATGACATACTGCCTCCTGCATTGAAATACTCCTCTTGGCTCTTAGATGCTTTCTTTGCTGTATAGAGCCCTATTCCCAGAGATATTACAAAAAAGCCTATGAGTATAATCCAATCAATTTCTTGTAGCAGCATTGTATCTTGAAATTTTTACTTTTTTAATTCAACAGAACTCCGAATCACTATTAATTCAATAGATAGCTAAATTAAAGAGACTTAGCTTAGAGGAGTTTCGGTTTTTTGATTTCCTAATTACCATTCTATTTTTTCCAGACTATTAACCTTTTTTAGTAAGCTATCGGAATATTTCGAAATATAAAAACTTTCATTATTATATAAAACGAAAATAAATTAATTTTCATTTTATTTTTAAATTTTCTCACTTTGATTTCAGAATTTCTGATTCGTTTGTATTAAAAAAATTTAGCAAACAGAACGCATCAGCTACACTAAGACAAAAAAATACCATGATAAATCATAATTTATCATGGTATTTAAGGCTTGAATAGTCAAATTTTTACTCAACATCTACAGTATACATACCACTTTCTCTATTTGAAGGTGTCACAATAATATACCTCAATTTCAATGGCTCTTGCCCTTCCCCATTCACCGGCATGAAAAAAGGCCCTCTGTAAAGATGGGCTGTTCTATCAGCCTTATGTCCATCGAAAGTGTAATAAATCTTACTCCCAGCAACACTACTATGGAGCTTGACCTCTTTCTTTCCATCTTTAAGGGTAACTTCTACAAGAGCTTCTGGAATTCTAAAGTTGATTTTTTGCTGATCGAGTTCGGCCAACTGCTTTGGCATTCTAACTTTAGCGAAGTTGCTGAAATCTTTTTCCTCTTGAGGCATCCAGGCCACTTCTGATAAAGCAAGTAGCCTAGGGAAAATCATATATTGCATCTTTTCAAATGATGGAACATACTCTGTCCACATATTTGCTTGTACTCCTAAAATATGCTTTTGCTGATCTTGAGTCAGATCCATTGGTCTTGGATGATAGCTATAGACCTTTTCCAATGGCAAATAGCAACAAATAAACAAAGGTTCATCGGCTTGCTTTCCCTGACCATGGTCAATGTACATATGACTATTAGGAGTCATGATAACATCATGTCCCATCTTGGCCGCTGCAATCCCTCCTGCTTCACCTCTCCAACTCATCACTGTTGCATTTGGTGCTAGACCTCCTTCGAGAATTTCATCCCATCCGATTAAGTTTCTTCCATTTTTATTCAGAAATTTTTCAATTCTTTTGATAAAGTAACTCTGTAACTCGTGTTCATCCTTAAGCTTATTTTTCTTGATCACACTTTGAGCTATCTCCGATGTTTTCCAATGATCCTTAGGAACTTCATCTCCACCAATATGAATATATTCACTTGGAAAAATCTCCATCACCTCTGTCAAAACATCTTCAAGAAATTTAAAAGTTTCTTCTTTGGGACCGAAAATATTATAATGAATCCCCCAGTATCCTGGAACAAATGTAGATATTTCATTATTTAATGAATTTCCATTTTCACGCTTTGCCTCAATCAATCCTTTGATAGGAACACCATTGACAACATCAAAACTTCCAAATTCTGGATATGCAGCTAAGACCGCAGAACTATGTCCTGGAAGCTCGATTTCAGGAATGACAGTGATCTTTCTTTCAGCTGCATAGCGTACTAGTTCTCTGGCTTCATCTTGAGTATAAAAACCACCATGCTTAATGCCATCATAAATAAATGGCTTGTAATTGCCATATTGACCAATAATAGTAGAATCCCTCCAGGCAGCTACTTGTGTTAGTTTGGGGTACTTTTTGATTTCTAATCTCCAACCTTGATCGTCAGTAAGATGCCAATGAAGCTTATTTAATTTGAAATGTGCCATCAAATCGACTACCTGTTTCATTTCTTCCAAAGTTCTAAAATGCCTGCTGACATCAATCATCAAACCTCTGTAGCCAAACTCTGGCTTATCTTTGATCTCTACAACAGGAATATGCAATTCATTTCCCTTTGGCTCAATAAGCTGAATCAGAGTCTGAAAAGCATAAAAAATTCCAGCATCACCCCCTTTAATCTCAATCTGATTATTTTTTACAGAAAGATGATAGGCCTCTTCCTCCATGTCAGAATCGTGACTAACTTTTATTTTAGTATAATCCTGAGCTTGAGCAGAAATATAGGTCCTTATTCCAAACCTCTTGTTGATATAAGAATTGAATAGCATAGCAGAACCTCTCTGCGAATCATTCTTGGCAAATAGTTGCACCTTATCTTGTAAGATAAATGAACCTGAACCTAATTCTACTTCTTTTGGATAAGGCACTAAAGCAAGTTCTTTGGGAATTTGTGCATTAACTAAATGACTGCTTAGCAATACTAAAGTAAGGCAGATTAGCTTTATAAATTTAATTGAATTCATAGTTTTCTACGTTATTATTTGAATTTATCTGAATCTATGTAAGATTGAATAAGTCTTTTTTCGCCTTCTATTCCTCCTAAAGAAAGACCATGTTCCATTCCTACAATTCCATCATATCCTTTTTCATAAAGAAATTTAAATAAGTTTAAGTAATTGATTTCACCAGTTCCTGGCTCTTTTCTACCGGGGTTATCTCCCACTTGGATGTAGGCAATTTCACTCCAACATTTATCAATATTCGCCAAAAGATTTCCCTCGTTTCTTTGCATATGATAGGCATCATAAAGGATTTTACAAGCTGGGCTTCCGACAGCCTTACATATAGAATATGTCTGATCAGAAAATCTTAGAAACAAATCTGGTGTATCACTCAAAGGCTCTAAAACCATGGTAAGACCATGAGGCTCGAATATGTCTGAGGCTTTTTTAAGTGTTTCAATAACATTGGCGGTTTGAATTCCAAGAGGAAGGTTTCTTTCATAAAATCCGGGAACTACTGTCATCCATTTAGCTCCAGTTCTTTTAGCTACTTCCACAGCTTTTTCACAAGTACTTAGAAAATTATCCGAAAACTCCTGCTTTCCTGTTGTCAGAGATTTCTTCCAATTATCTCCTCCATCGATCACAAAAACCCCCATTTTCATACCTCGGCGCTCTAAAGCTTTGGCTATTTTATTCTGATCCTCGATTGATCTTCCCATCATGCCATTGTCCTCAAGGGCTTTGAAACCCTGATCGGCCATATATTCAATCTGAGCAATAAGATCTTTGCCAGCGGATTGATTAAACATTCCAAAATGCGGGGCATAGTTTAGGTTAAAAGTATGGTCTTTTCTATAACCATTCGCATTGCTGAGAAATGGAAATAGAGCTGAGAATGCAGTTGCTAAACTCGCCTTTTCTATAAACTTTCTTCTTTCCATAGCTTAAATCACTTTAGTTTTCCCCGGTACAGCAAATGGATAATAACCTTCATCATTTGGCAATACTTTAGGATTAGCAGACCAATCCAAAGATTCTGGCATAAGACTTATTTCAGAATGCAAAGCGTCTTCCCAAGTGACCGCCTTTCCTGAGTAAGTAGCATTCCTTCCCAAAATCGCAGTCATCGTACTTTTGGCTGCATGTTCTGCATCTTGGTATTTGAACTCTCCGTCAACAATTGCCTTGAAAAGCAAATCATGTTCTTTTTGATACGGGTTTTTATTTCCCTTTCCATCATGATTAAAAAGCTCATTCCCTTTTCTATCCCAAAGTTGGCCTTTGTTTCCAGCATTCAAATAGGCTCTTCCATCTGTACCTTGAAAAGTTTCATCCACCCTATTGTGTGCGCCTGGAAAATGCCTGCACTCTCCTAAAATCACTGTTCCATCTGCATAGGTATAGGTTACTGAATGATGATCAAATATTTCTCCATATTCTTTTCCATTCCGAATAAACCTTCCTCCTGTCCCTTCAGCTTTGATAGGGTAAGCACCTTTCACCCAATTCACCACATCCAAATTATGAACATGCTGTTCCACAATATGATCTCCACATAGCCAATTGAAGTAATACCAATTTCTCATTTGATACTCCATTTCAGTCATGCCAGCTTCTCTTTGTTTTACCCATACTCCTCCATCATTCCAATAAACCTGACCAGAAACAATATCTCCTATAGCCCCATCATGAATCCTTTTGATGGTTTCTACATAGCTGTCTTGATATCTTCTTTGAAGCCCTACGACTACATTTAATTTTTTCTCTCTTGCTTCTTTTGCAGCATTGAGTACTTTTCTTATACCAACAGCATCTGTTGCCACTGGTTTTTCCATAAACACCTGCTTATTTTGTCTGATAGCTTCTTCAAAATGATCAGGTCTAAAACCAGGAGGTGCAGCTAAAATGACAACATCTGCTTCTTTGATAGCATCCTTATAAGCATCAAAACCTACGAATTTTTTATCTTCGCTTACTTCTACTTTATCTTTTCCATATTTTTCGAATATTGGCTTATAGCTACTTTCTAAGCGATCTCGAAAAGCATCTGCCATTGCCACAAGTTTAATATTATATCCTGTTTCAAAAGCTTGAAAAACAGCTCCAGTACCCCTGCCGCCACAGCCAATCAGAGCTATTTTTATAGTATCATCACCTTGAGCAAATGCTTTTGGCAGCGAAAAGGGACTAATAATAGCTCCACCAGCAATCAATGCTGATGTCTTGATAAAGTTTCTTCTTCGGTTCATTGTTATTTTGATTTATTATATGGAATGTTGTTAGTAATCTGCAATTGGTTCTTGATTATAGTAAGCTTTGATTTCTTCTTCAGAAGGAGAAATCAGAGGTCTAACCAACCTTAATCCCACAAAAGGCGCTTCAGGGAACCACCATTGACTTTTGGGGATTTGAGGATCAAGTTGCTTCCAAATTGGATCTGAAGCAAATCGTTTTCCTGATCTCAACTCACTCTCACTACTTTCATAATGCCCACCTCTTAAAACTTTCGGATAAAGTGCTTCAGACGTTTCTACTGGATTTTTAATTGTATTTTGTGATGTGCGATAAGGCGAATAATGGTCATAAGTCCATTCCATAACATTTCCTAATATATCGTAAAGACCCCAAGGATTTGGTTTTTTTGAGCCTACAGGCATTGTTTGACCTTTACTATTAGAATCATATACCGCATATTCAGAAAGGCTTTCCTTTTTATCTCCAAAAAAATAAGCTGTATTGGAACCAGCACGTGCTGCATATTCCCACTCCGCCTCTGTTGGCAGTCTATAAAATTTTCCAGTTTTCAAATAAAGCCACTTACAAAATTGAATCGCTCCGTACTGGGTCATGGCTATAGCAGGCTTATTTTCCTTACCCATTCCAAAAGTCATATCCAAATAAGGTGTACTCGGTCTACTGAGTCCATCAACTTGCTGAGTAATGGGTTTGGTACTAATAGCTTTTTCAAAATCCTTGTCTAAAAAGAGCTCAAAAACATCCCATGTAACTTCATGTGCACCCATCCAAAAAGCATCTATAGAAACCCTTCTTTGTGGCGACTCATCTCCATCATGTCCAATCTCCTCCATTGATGTACCCATCAAAAACTCTCCAGCAGGAATTGGCACCATTTCAAAAGATAGATTTGTGTTTGGTATCTCTTGTTTATAAGATTCAAATGATTGATTCTGTGTTTTTGAGTCAATCTGAATGATTAAAAAAAGAACAGGAATCACAAACACAGTTTTATATTTATTTAATATTTCCATAATTTCTCTGATTAGAGATTTATAAATTGAGTTTAATTTATAAATCAAATATCTCTAAACTCAATTTATATTTTTTGTAAACTTCCCAAATTAAACATTGATATAAGGTAGTTTAAAATCCATAAAAGGGGTAATATTATCCATTTAAATGAAAGTAGAATTCATTTTTCAAATTTAGAATTGCAAAATAACTCCTGATTAATTTTAGATTTCAATTGAGGCCTGATTGAGAGATTTATTTCTTGCCAAAATTGAACAAGCTACTAGATGTCCTTACATTATCCATTATTCTAGTTAACCTTGCTGCTCTTTTTGTGAATTTATCAGCTAAATCAATTTGCTCTGCTGGATCTTTTTTCACATTGTACAATTCGACTTTATTAGCAGGGTTATTACCAACTTCTAATCTTATAATCTTCCAGTCACCTTTTAACAAAGCTTGTTTGCCACCAAATTCATGGAACTCCCAGTATAAATATTCATGTTGCTTTTGCTTACTTTTTCCAAGTAAGGTCGGTAAGAAAGAAATACCATCTCTTGTACTATCTATATTTCCAACAATATCTCCAAAAGTATTATAAACATCCCAAAATGAAGCTCTATGTTCAGTAACACTATTCTGTTTTATTTTATCGGGCCATTTAATGATTAAGGGAACTTTGATTCCTCCATCATACAGATCACGTTTTACCCCCCGATATTGACCGCTGCTCTGAAAATAATCCACATCCTCCATTCTTCTTCCACCTTCTATATGTGTTCCGTTATCAGAAGTGAATATCAAAATAGTGTTATCAGCTATCCCTTTACTTTCAAGTGCATCCATAACTTGACCTACATAATCATCTAGACTATGAACCAATGCTGCATACGCGGCTTTAGGATAATTTTGCTGACCATAATGTTTGCCATCAGGCCATGCTATTTCATTTGGGAAAACACTTTGACCATTTTCATTCACAAAATCTTTGAAATAACGATCTGGAACCAAAAGCTCGGCATGCGGAATTGTATAAGACAAATAAATAAAAAATGGCTCTTCATTGCTTGACGTTTCAATGTAATTGATTGCTCCTTCTGTAAACCAATCATTTGCATAAGTACCTTCAGGAACTTTCACTCTACCCAAAGTATTGTTTAGAAAGAGGTCAAGAGAATCGGGCTTTTGAAAATGAGCAGATACATGATGTAAATGTCCCAAGAAAAAATCCCAACCTCTTTTCTCTGGACTGCTTTCAGATTCTTGAAGACCTAATCCCCATTTTCCAAACATAAGGTTGGTATAGCCATTTTCTTTCAACATTTCTGGTAAAATCTTCACATCAGGATCCAAGGGAAACTCCCCATTCCCTCTTATTCTAATTTTTCCCGTATGTTGGCCAGTCATAAGACTCGCTCTTGAAGGTGCACAAACTGTACTCCCCGCATAAAAATCCTTAAACATTATCCCTTCTTGAGCAAGTCTGCTTAAGTTTGGAGTTTCAAAAATAGATTGTCCATAGGGCTCAATATCTCCAACACCCAAGTCATCTGCCATGATAAATACAATATTGGGTTTCTTACTTTGTCCAAACACCCTAGTTTCAATATTGACTAAAAGCAAAATCAAAGTTGGCATTAACAAGTATTGAGGAAAACATTTTTTCATTTTTAAGATAATTTTTAAATAAAATCCCAATATAATTAAACACATCATTCAATGACAATGAATTGAAATTTTTTTTTCTTACAAATGAAAGATAATGAAACAAAAATAAATATTTAAAATAGCATTGAATAATTTAACCCTGAATGAACGTGATATTAATTGACAATCGGCATCATCTTTGAATTTCATTTCCAAAAAGTAATGCGTCAAATTTTCACCCTTATTATAGCTATTTCTTTTAGTATAATTGGATGTAGCCCAAAAATCACTCAAACTGGTCAAGCTTCTTATTATCATGACAAATTTCAAGGTAGAACTACTGCAAATGGAGAGAAATACAGGAAACATAAACTAACCGCAGCGCATAAAACGCTACCTTTCGGAACAAAAGTCAAAGTGATTAATCAGAATAATGGCAAAGCAGTAAAAGTTCGCATCAACGACAGAGGTCCCTTTGTAGGAGGTAGAATTATAGACCTCTCAAAGAAAGCTGCCCGGAGAATTGATATGATTGATGATGGCGTAGTACATGTAAAAATCAAATACAAAAAATAATGCAGATGGATTGATTATCTTTGCAGCATGATAAATGACACGGAAGCGACCCAAGAAATACTCAATCATCTACAAATAGATGCTCTCAATGAAATGCAAATTGACTTCATTGAAAAAGCCAAGCATCACCAAAACCTCATGTTACTTGCTCCAACTGGTTCAGGCAAAACATTAGCCTATCTTTTTCCACTTTTAGAAATCCTCCAAGCAGATCTGAGAGCCGTACAGGCTTTGATTATCGTTCCTTCAAGAGAATTGGCAATACAAATCGAGCAAGTTTTCAAAAGTATGAAGACTCCTTTTAAAGTGAGTACTTGCTATGGGGGGCATGCCATGAAAATCGAACAAAATAGTCTTGGAGAAGGTCCTGCATTGGTAATCGGCACACCTGGAAGACTCAAGGATCACATTGAAAAAGAATCTTTTGATCCGAGTTCTATCCAAGTAGTCATCCTTGATGAATTTGATAAATCTTTGCAATTGGGATTTCATGATCAAATCAGAAATATTCTTAGACCTTTAACTTCAGATTTAAAATATTTTTTAACCTCAGCAACTAAAATGGATAGACTTCCTGAATTTATTCCATTTAGTAACCCTGAAACGGCTAATTTTCTACAAGACGAAAAAGACTCTAAATTAAAACTTAAACTTGTCAATACTCCAAGTATTGAAAAAGCCGAAACTTTGATGCGATTAGTAGCTGAATTTAACAATGAAGCTTGTATCGTCTTTTGTAATCATCGTGATGCTGTGGACAGAATAAGTACTCTTTTGAATGACTATGACTTTCACCATGGAATACTTCATGGAGGAATGGAGCAAATCGATAGAGAAAAAAACCTAATCAAATTCAGATCAGGAGCACATAATTTGCTAATCGCAACTGATTTGGCTTCTAGAGGTCTCGATATTCCGGAAATCAAACATGTAGTCCACTATCAACTTCCACCAAAGGTTGAGGCTTTTACCCATAGAAATGGTCGTACTGCAAGAATGCATGCTGAAGGTCAAGGATATTTAATATTGGCTAATGATGAGCTGCTTCCTGATTACATTGATAAAGATGTGGAAGAAATCTACCCATCGCAGAAATTTGTCAGCCCTGACCTACCTGAATACGAATGCTTGTACATCAGTGCAGGTAAAAAAGACAAAATAAGCAAAGGAGACATTGTAGGGCTTTTAACCAAAAAAGGTGGACTTGAAGGCTCTGACATTGGGGTCATCAGTATCCTAGACTTTTCAGCCTATGTAGCTGTCAAAAGAAATCTTGCAACAAAAGTCTTAAAGAAAGTTCATCAAGAGAAATTGAAAAAAATAAAAGTCAAAGTTGCACTTGCAAATTAATTTCTAGAACTGTAACCTTACTCACAGTTTTACTGATTTCTATGAAATAACTTTATGAAAGGAACCAAACCATAAAATTATGACCTACTACAATTCAAAAACTATAAAAGCTGAAGCCATCGATGAAGTAAGAAAGCTAGTTGAGGCCGCTTTAAAAGATGAAGGGTTCGGAATCTTAACTGAAATAGACATTCAAGCCACAATGAAAAAAAAGCTTGATAAAGAATAT
Organism: Belliella baltica DSM 15883; assembly: GCF_000265405.1. Taxonomy (NCBI): domain Bacteria; kingdom Pseudomonadati; phylum Bacteroidota; class Cytophagia; order Cytophagales; family Cyclobacteriaceae; genus Belliella; species Belliella baltica. The sequence continues at coordinate 3,531,500 of NC_018010.1, forward strand.
CCACCATATTTGATTTTAGGTGCCTGCAATCCTGTTTTTGCTGATAAAGTACTTCAGGAAGAACCGCACATTGGTGTTTTACTTCCTTGTAATGTAATCATCAGGGAAATAGGTCAAAAAAAGTATGAAGTATCAGCTATGGATCCGGCAGCAGCAATGTCAGCAGTAAAAAACAAAAATATTGAACCACTAGCTAGTGAAGTCGGAGAAATGCTAACGAGGATGCTTAGTAAACTTTAAAAAAAAGAGGCTGTCTCATAAGTCTCTTTTTAAAAAAAATGAAAGGCTACCAAATTTCTCGGGTAGCCTTTTTCTTGTTTAACTCAAAATTGTTATTTTGAGGTATGCAAAAACAAAACTCAAATATAGTCTTTAAAGACTATGATCACAACCAGTTGATGCTCCTTCCCCACAATTTGGGTGACCTTCTTCCATCAGAGCATCCCGTCCGTGTAGTCAGCACGGTCGTAGACAAGATAAACATCCAGCCGATCTTTTCGCAGTACAGCAATATGGGAGCGAGCAGTTACCATCCCCGTATGCTGTTGAAGGTACTAATATACGGTTATCTGGAAAACTGCTATTCCTCCCGTAAGCTTGAGAAAGCTGTCCGTGAAAATATCGGTTTCATGTGGCTCTCGGGCATGCAGCGACCCGACCATAATACCATCAACCGTTTCCGGGGGGAAAAGCTCCGTGAAGTGATCCGGGAGATTTTTTCACAGGTAGTGCTCATGCTTTACGACGAAGGGCTTCTGGACATAAAAGACGTTTATACAGACGGGACTAAAATAGAGGCCAACGCCAACAGGTACACCTTTGTCTGGGGAAAGGCTGTCAAGAAGAGCAGGGAGAGGATTGCAAAGCAGCTTCAGGAGCTCTGGGATTACGCTGCCGAAACGGCAAAGGAAGAACTCGGACAGCCCGAAGAGAAGTTTGAGAATCCCAGTCCCCAAAAAGTACTTGAAACCGTTGAGAAGATCAACACGGCACTACAGGGCAAAGAAGTTGATCCCAAAGTGAGACAGAAGCTCAGGTATGCAGAGAAAAACTGGCCAGGAAAGCTTGCCGAATATGAACAGAAGGAGGAGACCTTACAGGAACGCAACAGCTATTCAAAAACTGATGAAGATGCCACTTTTATGCGGATGAAGGAAGATCACATGAAAAACGGGCAGCTTAAACCCGGCTATAACCTTCAGCTCAGTACCCACGGACACTTTGTGGTCAACTATACCCTGCACCAAAAACCCAACGATACCACCACACTTATCCCACATATGAATGCCTATCGGCAGATGTACGGAGCTTACCCCGAAACACTGACTGCCGATGCGGGGTACGGAAGCGAGGAAAATTATGCCGCCCTCGAGCAGAACGGTACATCAGCTTATGTAAAGTATAATTACTTCCATAAGGAACTCAGAGAAGAAAACAGGAAAAACAGGGAATACAGACTACTTGAAAACCTGTATTACGACAGCCAAAAGGACAGGTATATCTGCCCGATGGGACAGCCAATGGAAAGGAACGGTACCAGAACCAGGACAACAGCGACAGGATACAAACAAGAATACGCAAGATATACGGCATCAAAATGTGTGGGATGTCCTTTGGCTGCTTCCTGCAGGCCGGGAAAGGGAAACAAAACCATTGAAGTCAACAGGGCATTGGAACGGTATAAATCAGAAGCAAAACAAAAGCTGACCTCTCCCGAGGGAATCCAAAAAAGAAAGCAGCGGGCCACAGACGTCGAACCTGTATTCGGACACCTTAAGCAAAACAAGGGGATGAAGAGGTATGTGCTCAGGGGACTGGAAAAGGTGGAAATTGAAACAGGTCTTCATGCAATCGCCCACAACCTTTCCAGAAAGGCAGCAAAAGCAGCATAATTATCATTTTCGGGAAGATTTAAATCAAAAATATAAGAGAAACATCACCAAATCAGATAGAGTAATAAACCATGCTTTTTGACTAGAGTTCAAAAAATAAGAAGCCGATTTGTTGAAAATCGGCCTCTATTGCTAAAGTAGGCTGTTTTTAAAATTTAAATTTATTCAAATTTACTTTTGAGACAGCCTCTTTTAAACTATATTTTTTTTTAAATTAGGTAGCAGGAAGAACTTTTGCACTTACTTCACCAAATCCTACTCGAATCCCTTCCTTTTCGCAGTATCCTTTCATAATAACAGTGTCACCGTCTTCAATAAACTTACGCTCCTCACCATCTTCAAGCGTCAAAGGTTTTGTTCCTTTCCAAGCCAATTCAAGCATAGAACCATAGCTATCTTCGGTAGGTCCTGAAATAGTCCCTGAGGCATACATATCACCTACATTGATATTACATCCGTTTACAGTGTGGTGTGCTAGCTGCTGTGCAATATTCCAGTACATGTACTTATAATTCGAAGTACATACTTTATTTGAATTTTTACCTTCTGGCTGAATATATGCTTCTAGATTAATATCAAATCCATGGTCCTTTTCGCATTGCAAATAAGGCAATACTTCCGGTTCTTGTTTTGGACCTGCTACTCTAAAAGCATCTAAAGCTTCCAAAGTCACAATCCAAGGAGAAATACTTGAGGCGAAATTTTTTCCTAAGAACGGCCCCAAAGGCACGTACTCCCAAGCCTGAATGTCTCTCGCTGACCAGTCATTAAAAAGAACAAAGCCAAAAATATAATCTTCCGCATCAGCAGTGCTGATAGAATCACCCATTTTTGTGGCCTTCCCCGTAATAAAAGCCAATTCCACTTCAAAATCAAGTCTTCTACTAGGCCCAAATTCTGGAGCTTCCATATTAGCATCCTTATATTGCCCCTTTGGTCTTTTGATTGGTACGCCTGAAGGAATGATAGACGAAGCCCTACCATGATAACCTACTGGAAGATGTTTCCAATTTGGAAGCAATGCATTGTCCGGATCCCTAAACATCGTTCCGACATTTGTAGCATGTTCCTTACTGCTATAAAAATCTGTATAATCACCAATTTTAACAGGAAGTAGCAGGTTCGCTTCTTTCCTATTGACCATTGCCTTTCCTCTACATTGATGGACTTTCAAATCCTCTTTTTCATCGTTTAGAAGCTCTTGGACGCGCTCTCTTACCTTCTTGGTTACAGCTTTTCCTAATGCGATAAAATCGTTCAAAGAATCTCTCAAGAAAATATCATTCGGAAGTTGGGTAATGTCAGAGAAAAAACCCTCGTCATGCAAGACTGAAAGATCAACAATCTTATCCCCTATCGCAATACCTGCACGCGCCGATATTCTTTTGGTTTCGAAGATACCAAAAGGGAGGTTGTAAATGGTAAAATCTGAGTTTTTAGATACTGGAACCCAACTAACCATGGGCTTATTATTCTGATGAATCATTATCAAAAATTTGTTTCTCGCGCAAAGTTAAGATTTAATACCACAAGTTAAAAAATGAAAGCAATATTCGCCAAAATAACCTAAATAAGCACAATCTTCTGCTTGGCATAATTTACTTAGTACAGGTCAAATTCGACTACTAAAAGTTTTTTGATCGATTTCCTTGACAGCGCTTTGAGCAATATTTGACCTCCTCCCAATTTTTTTCCCACTTCTTTCTCCAAGTAAATGGCCTATTGCATACGCTACAGATTTTGGTTGGCAAATTTTCTTTTTTCATGCACAAAAAACATCAATTTCTAGAAAGAGTTTACTTGAGTTTATCATTATTTTTATGCCTGTCTTTATCCCTTATATTCTTTTTCTGAAAGTTCTTTTGCAAAGCTTCCGTCAAATCAACTCCAGTTTGATTGGCAAGGCAAATCAAAACCCAAAGAACATCTGCCATCTCATCACCCAAGTCTTTTCCTTTATCAGATTCTTTGAAAGATTGCTCGCCATATTTTCTAGACATTATCCTAGCCAACTCACCCACTTCTTCCATCAATATGGTCATATTGGTCAACTCACTAAAGTACCTTACGCCTATAGTTTTGATCCAATGATCGACATCTTTTTGAGCTTGAGAGAGGCTTATTTCTTCTCTTTCAATTTTCATTTTGTACAGGATTTTTTTTTAAACTCTATTTTTACTATCTATCGTGATTGTGACTGGTCCATCATTGACTAATGCCACCTTCATATCTGCTCCAAACTTACCAGTTTGAATGGTTTTCCCAAGTTCTTTCTCTAAAGTTTGAATGAATTTCTCATACATTGGAATAGCGATGTCAGGTTTTGCTGCTTTTATGTAAGATGGCCGGTTTCCTTTCCTTGTACTTGCATGAAGCGTAAATTGTGAAATCAAAAGAATGTCACCATCTACATCAAGAAGACTTTTATTCATCACAGCATTTTCATCTGGAAATATTCTTAAGTTAATCACCTTTTTGGTCAACCAATCAATATCCTCTTGATTATCTGCATCTTCAATACCTAATAAAATCAAAAGACCCTTTTTAATTTTTCCTTTGATAATATTATCTATTTCGACAGTAGCTTCCGAAACTCTTTGAATAACTATAATCATATGCTAAAAATCCTGCATTTCTTTGGATGTAATCACTTCTACTTTTACCTGCTTAGGTTCATTTGCATGAAAAATCATAGTTTTGGCAACTTGAAAATCATGAATTGGACGATACTTTGGTAATATTTTTAGCCAGCTCAAAGGTTTCATGAAAACTTTTGCTATTTCTTCACCTAATCGAAATTCAGACCGGGAACCCAAGAGTAAGGATGGCTGAAAAAGACCTAAATAACCAAATGAAAGCACTTTTAAATCTTCTTCAGTTTCACCTTTTACTTTATTGTAATATATGGAAGATTGAGGATCAGCACCAAGCGCACTTACATAAAGCATTCTAGAAGCACCTAAAGATTTACTCCATTTTGCAAACTCAACAACAAAATCATGATCAACTTGAAAAAACATCTCTTTAGATCCAGCTGATTTTATTGTAGTACCTATGGATGAAAATGCATGAATTTCAGCTTTTGATTCTTTGATAGCTTGTACGATTGGAAAGTATATCCCACCCAAATCTGCCATTCGTAATTGTTCTTCCCAGTCTAAATTACTCAAATCTTCAAAATCAACTTTCAATTGAATTAGTTTTTCATGCTTCAAAGCCAAGGTTCTCCTTCCAAGTGAAATAATCAAATCATAAGAAGTATTTTTCAGCAGCTGATGTAACAACTGCATTCCTATCAATCCTGAAGTACCAGAAAGTATTGCTATTTTTTTCATAAATCTTAATATTTTGAGTTACTTATTTTCACTCGTTTTGATTTGTGATTTTTCCCAAGACAAAAAATCTTCTACCTCATTTTTAAGAAGATTGAAGATTGCTATTAAAACGGAAATATCATCTGTGAATCCCAAAAAAGGCATAAAATCTGGAATAATATCCATTGGAATTACAAAGTATAATATTCCAAGAACCAAGAGACCTAGCGTTTTTGAAGAAAGTTTGTAGCTACCTGACCGATGTGCTGAGATCATCCGTTTGAAAATTTTAATTGGCTCAATTGCTTTATTCAATTTGCGATTGTCCCTCAGCGATTTCACTCTAGAAGATGCCTTTTCAAGGAGTTCTTTCAACTTACTGTCTTCACCAGCGATCACTTTTGCCTTTTCTAAATATAATTGCTTGGCTTTTTCGTAGAAGTTTACTGACTTTTCTTTGAAAGGAATCATAATGTTTTCTAAAAGTAAATACGAATTTCAGATTTAACTTGTGTTAGGGCAATTTGAATGCCATCATTCTTTTGATCCAAAGAACGCTGAAAGATTCGTTTTGCTAAATCTATTCCTCTAGCTTCATCATTCATGTCTTGAAAAGAGGAATTGATTAAAGTCACGACACTTTCCACTGCACGTTTGACACTTTCCCAAGTTTCATCAGAGAAATAAACTTGCTGAGAAAGGTTATGATTAAATTCTTCTCTAACTTCCATTAGCAATTGAGAATGCAAATCTCTCGCTGAAAACTCAGCTTGATTAACTCTTCTAACAAGATTATTTGGAGTAATTCGCTCCAATAACAAACAAATTCTCTCACTTGCTTGGAGTCTTATTGGGAGAATTATTTGTGTATTTTGTGTTTTAAGGTCGATCAATAATTTTTCTCGTTCTTTACTTAGAAATGAAACTACGGTGATATACATTCCATAAATCACCAAACCTGCTGGCAACACAATTTTTAAAAGATCAGCTACGAAATCCATAAATTTATTTTGATTTAAATGTGAATATCTGAATTTATTAGAGATTTAAAACAAAAAAAGACCATGAATACATCCATGGTCTCAAAATTATAAATCTAAAATCTTCTTATGCAAAAGCTCTATCAGTAGAAATATTTATTTCTGCCAAGAGCTTATCAAAATCAGAATAGTCAATCTCCTTGATCATCATAATCAATGTATGTGCAAATTCTTGCTTACACATTTTTACACAAAACTCAAAGCCATCAACACTGCATTTGCTTATTCTCTTTTCATCAAAAATCCTCATAAGTTCGTCCTTTTTCTTGGCTCGAACCAAAAGCTGATCTTGATTCTTTTCATTGATCACGATAGAAAAAATACCGTGTAGTGATGTAATTACCATAATTGTAAAATTGTTTCAATCAAATTTTCGAATTTCTGTTCTTACGATTCCAATTCAAATTATCACCATCTGAGCAATACTCTATTAGATCCTTACTTTGATGATGCACCCTAACCTTAATTTTCAAAATTAGACAACTTAAGTATTTTAAAAAATACCCTGTTCAGGGTATTTTTTGCTAATAATGAAAGTATTTTTATTGCGTTTTTTAATTTCATCAGAAATCAAATATAGAAACAACAAATTAAAAACCAGAGATTTAAAAAAATATTTTATCCAAGATAAGTACTATTTCTGTTGTTTTTTACCTATCAATTATTTCAATTTTTAAAATCAAATAGAAATATTTGTAAATCATCTTCATCTAAGGACTTTTCATCACAAAAATCAAGATTTGAAAATTATTTTTAAAAATTTGTTCTTGATAAACAGTCAATTACTCATTTGTCCAAAATAATCTCATTTTTCTAGCATATTTTATCATGTTCCTCCTTTGCTAATGTGGATAATATTCCTTTATATTTGCATCGCTTTAATAAAGAAATCACATGAATTCTAAAATAGTTATTTGACTATTTGATTCTACCGATTGGTTCTACTAAAATAAGTAATTGAAGCAAGTTGGATGAGTGACTTAAATCATTCGCCTTAGAGAAAAAACTGTCTTACGGACAGAAAAAAGATAGAGAGAGTTGGGTGAGTGGCTTAAACCAGCAGTTTGCTAAACTGTCGTACGGGTAATTCCGTACCGGGGGTTCGAATCCCCCACTCTCTGCGAAAATGACTTAAAAAACGTTCAAATTTGAAGAATCAAACATTTTCCAGATTAGATCAAAATAAGTCAAAAAATTGAAAAAGTGGATTTAATGCGAATTTAAGCACATTTTCAACCAATTTTAATTCATTTTATTGATGAAAAGCCTACAGTCCACAAACTGTGGGCTTTTTGTTTTTGGTGCTAAAACCACCAAATTTTTCAAAAATACCCAAAATTCAAAAGCGTCATTCGTGGCGTTCTTTGGTTTCAAAAAAAAGACGCTTTTTAGGTGGTTTAAACTACTGAAAAACAAGATGTTCAATAGCTGAACATCTTGTATTGGTTAGCCTGTTTTTCGACATTTATTTAACCAATAAAAAACAACATTATGCTGGACAAAAGCTTTGGTCTTATGTTTTTTCTAAAAACAACCAAAAACAGTAAGAAATCGGAGAAATATATCTACGCTAGGGTGACCGTAGACGGTGATTCAAGGGAAATCTCCACCAAAAGAGTCTGTGAAGCTCACAAGTGGAATCAAGGACAGGGAAGGGCAATGGGAAACAAAGAAGATGTAAGGCAACTAAATGCCTTTCTGGATTCTTTTCAAATGAAAATCCTACAGGCCAAGATAGTCCTGATGGAGAACAACAAAGATGTGACTGCAGAAAACATCAAAAATGTATTACTTGGGAAAACTGAGGATCGGAAACAAATATTGGAGGTCTTTCAGGCACACAATGAACAGCTAGAAGCTCTCGTAGGAAAAGGCTTTGCTGCGGGGACCCTTCAGCGGTACAGGACATCTTTGGACCATACCAGGTCATTCATTCAATGGAAATTCCAAAAAGATGACATTGAAATCCACCAACTCAATTATGAATTTATTTCTGACTATGAATTCTGGTTGAAAACTGTCAGGAACTGCAGCCACAATACGACTGTGAAATATCTTTCAAATTTCAAAAAGATTGTTCTCTCCTGTGTCAAAAAAGGATGGCTGATCAGGGATCCTTTTCTTGGATACAAAATGGTGAAAAAGGAAGTTGTCAGGGAGGTATTAAGCAATGAAGAATTGAACAGTATCCGAAAAAAAGAATTTAGTATAGAAAGATTATCACAGGTAAGAGATATATTTCTTTTTTGCTGCTATACAGGTCTTGCCTATATAGATGTCAAAAACCTAAAGAAAGAACAGATCAAATTGGGTATAGATGGTGAACAATGGATATTTACCCAAAGGCAAAAAACAGAAACCCCAACTAGACTTCCTTTACTTCCTCAGGCAATGTCAATTATCCAAAAATATAAGAACCATCCATATTGTGAGAACAAAGGATATTTATTACCGGTTTTGAGCAACCAGAAAATGAATTCCTATCTGAAAGAAATCGCAGATGTCTGTGGAATCAATAAACCCCTGACCTTCCATATCGCAAGACACACATTTGCGACCACGGTTACTTTGGGGAACGGTGTACCCATAGAAACTGTCTCAAAAATGCTCGGCCACAAATCACTCAAACAGACTCAGCACTATGCAAAAATCCTCGATATCAAGATCAGTAAGGATATGGAAAAACTTAGGATTGTATTAAAGGGTTGACCCCCGATCAAAATTGAAATTTTGATCGGGGGTCAGATCCGTTTAGAAGTAGAATTTGTCATCGGAGGCTGCTATGAGTTTGTAAATATATACATCCCTCCTATCCCAGTCATCCAATAAAGTAATTAGAATTGAATTTAATCAATTCTAAAATAAATCTAGTGTTATTTACTATATATAATGGAATTGAAAATTCCTTTGGATAAAAAGGTATATTTGCAAACAACACATAGGTTCAATGCTAAACTGCACCCAAAGGGGGCATTTCCACTGTGTAAGTGACAGTTTTAATTTCCACCAATTAGAAAAAAGATACAATAAGTCATTCCTAAATTGAAAGCTGAATGAAAAATAATTGCTCCTAAAATTGAGCCCGAACTTTTTCTGCAAACATAAAATAAAATACTTATTGTAAACATACTCAGCACCCATATCAGAGTTGGTACAAAGAGGAATTCCCAATGTTGATTGTGGATAACCAGTCCAAAATGTGAAATATGAACAAGTGCAAATGCCGAACTATCAATTAAAGATGCTTTGATATTTCCTATGGAATTTGCAAAACTCGAATTCACTATCCCTCTAAAAAAAGTTCCTCTCCAATGGGGCTAAATGTCATTCCAATCATAGATGAAATAGTAAACATGATAAGCTTACTTTGCTCGTCAATTTCTTGAGGAATATTATAAGATCTTCCAATATAGCTATACCAATTTTTGTGAGAGTTACCGTAAAGTACATCACCCAGGAAGTATAGTAAAATGCTAAAGACTATACCTATAATTAATGCAATAATTAGCCAGCTATTATTTGTAGGCTTTTTAATTCCAATTTTTCTTCTGCCATTCTTGCTTAAAAAAACGAACGGTGTAAATGCCATAGTAAGCATCAGTATTCCTACAAAATGCATATTGGATATTTCATTGCCGTGCAGAACTAAAATAAAACGAGGAATACAAATTAGAGTAATTAAAAAAAGCCCAAATTTCCAGTTAAAACTCAAAATCTTATTCCAAAAGGGTTTTAAATCATTCTCCATGCTTTCGAATGGCAACTAGCTTTTCCTATCTGTTTTTTTTCCTCTAAGAACTACAACAATCATAACAAGCAAGAGCATACAAAATACAATGAAACTATCTCCAATGATAGAATATATTGTCTTCGACCCTTTTGTCGGAAGTTGCGTGATCAGTACTTTACTGGTATCCGTAAAATGATTCATTTCACTAATCACCTTTCCTGTATAATCTGTACCTATAGAATGGCCTAAGCTAGCTTGTCTAACCATATTGAACCCTTGTTCTATGGCTCTAAACTTAGCCATATTGGTATGTAATTGATCAATTTCTATATAATCATTACTTGGTGCCAACAGAATGTCTGAACCTTTAGCCTCTTTTAAATAATTTGGAAAATCTAAATCAAAGCATATTGCTCCTGCAATGGTACCATAGTCTGTTTCTATTTTTTGGATTCCGGTAGTTTTATTATTGCTAATTGGAGCTTCGGCACCAGGTACTGAAATACCCTTCCAATAATCCATAACCTTTTTACCATTCCGGTCAAATAAAACAAATTTATTTTCAAGAAATCTGCTATTTGTAGGGTCTATTACCGCTATACCCAAGCCTAAATATATATTTTGGGTAGAAGCTATTTCACTGGCTTGATCATATAATTCACTTTCGTCATCTTTTAATATTACGCCATTGCCTTCTGCCCAAAAAACTATTTTTGCTCCAGCTTCTGCTTCTTTGATACTTCTGTCAAATAAATATTGATTTAATTTCGATGTATTTCTTCTAGCTTCAATTATAGCGTCATTTTCAGTTTCTTTATTATTTATTCCGTGAAGGTCAATCCCAACTTTAAGACTATCCAATGCGGAAATAGAAGCTATCCGAATCGTTTCAGAATTGGGATCTTGAAATTGCACACGATAAGCACCATACATTAATGTCAAACCCAAAACAAGGCCATAAATGAGAACTCCCTTTTTTACATTTCTCCCTTCATTTCTTTGCTCATAAACCCAATTGCTAACAGAGGCAAACCAGGCAATTAAAAAGGTAATATAACCCATCCCAAAAACAGAGATAGATTGAAGTAAAATATGTTGTGATTGTTGGGTGTATGCAAAATGCCCCCAAGAGCCTTATTGATTATATTGATGATAGGCATATTCTGCATATAGCGGTCAAAGTGACCCCCTATCAGCGCTGCAAAGTGACCCCCCGGAGTTAAGTAGTTTTTTTGGTCAGGAATAGTGGACTTACATCGCGTTAAAGTTATTGTTTTTCGGGATTAATATTACGTTTTCTTCTCAGGGATTCTCCCTTTAGTTCTATCCGGTGAGCATCGTGCACAATTCTGTCCAAAATAGCATCTGCAAGAGTTTGATCTCCGATTATTTCATACCATGCACTGACCGGTAACTGCGAAGTGATGATGGTGGACTTTTTACCATGTCGGTCCTCTATAATCTCCATCAGCAACATTCTGCTCTGAACATCCAGGGGTTGTATCCCAAAGTCATCGAGTATCAACACATCAAGTTTTTCGAGTTTGAGCATCTCTTTGATAGAAGATCCATCAGCCTTAGCCATTTTCAGTTGGGTAAGCAACTTAGTCGTATTCGCATAAAGGACTTTGTGTCCCTTGCTACAAGCCTGATTGCCCAAGGCACAGGCAAGATAACTCTTACCTGTGCCTGTACTTCCTGTCATCAGAATGTTTTCTCCTTTGTGGATGTATGCTCCGTCTGCGAGTCTCAATAGTTGATTTTTGTCCAGTTCACGCCCGGGACGAAAATCCAGTTCCTCGACAGTGGCTTTGTATCGGAAACGTGCACCACGAAGGCTTCGATCCATCCTGCGGTTTTGACGGTCATCCCATTCGTTTTCCACGAGCAGACTAATCAGTTCATCCGGTGTAAGGGATGACAGAGAGCCGGATTCTGTGGCATGACTGAAGCTTCGTGACATGCCGTAAAGCTTCATTTTTCTCATTTTTTCAATTGTTTCTTGTATCATTGGAATTGGTGTTTGTTAACTGAAGTATCTGTTGCCACGGATGTTGTGGTGTTTGGGCATCTGGGAAGACTCATCCAGCTGTTCATCGGAAAAACTGATTGCGTCTAAATTTTTGGAAAGGATCTGTTCAATCATAGGATAGGTGTAAACACCATACTCTGACGCTCTTTTGCAGGCTCCGGTGATCCGCTGTGAACCCACTTTACGGGCAAGATGAAGGATTCCGGAGCAGGATCTATAACCTTGCTCCGGATGGGGAATAGATTCCATCAGGCTGGATAGGAATTTCCCTACCTCCTTGCTGATCTTATTGCCTTCACTTACAAAGAATTCATAACTCCAATCGGATACATACTTCTGGTTTCCGGCCAGATGATCCCTTAGTGTCGTGTACTTATGCTTCCTTTTATCGCGTTTGTGTTTGGCTATAGGATGATACTTGTAAAAGATCTCTACCCGGTCATCATTGAAAAGGACTTTGACTTTCTTCCCCATATACTGATGGGGTACGCTATAATAATGTTTATCTTCTCCCAGACAGATATGGGTGTTTTTCATCACTGTGCATACCTTGACTGTCATCATCTGATAAGGGAGTTCGGGAAGTGCCAGAAGACTGCTTCGTTCAAGTGTATCAAACTGCTCCTTACGACTTTCCTCACCTCTGAGTGCATAGTCATTGTAGTTGGATACCAAAGGAACAAGTGCTTCATTAAGGCTTTCTAAGGATAAAAACACCTTTCCCTGAAGAGCTACATAAATCCGCTGATATACCAGTCTTACAGCACCTTCGACCAGAGACTTTTCTCTTGGCTGACGCGGTCTTGCCGGAATGATAGTGGTGTTGTAATGCTCAGCAAAGGTTTCAAAGGTCTCGTTCAGGACTGGAGAGTATTTGCTGCCTTTGGTAACTGCAGACCGGAGGTTGTCAGGCACGATTACCCTTGGAACCCCGCCGAAGAACTCCAGCATCCTTGTGCAGCTTCCGATGAAGTCGGGTTTCTTCTGGGTGTAAGTGGCTTCCACATAAGTGTATTGACTACAGCCCAGAGTAGCCACAAAGACCTCTACAGGAAAATGCTCCCCTGTATCGGGATCAGTGACATAGAGCTTTTTGCCCGCATAGTCGATGAATACTTTATCTCCGGCTAGGTGCTCAAAATGCATCGTTAGCCCCTGCTTACCCACATATTGCCGGATATGTTTACGGAATTGGCTAGACTGAAAACCGTCAGGATGCTTCTGTCGGTATTCTTCCCAGAGACGCTGACGTGTCATGCCTTTTATTCGCAACTTCTTAACGATCCCAGGCAGTAAAGGAAGTAATACTTCTAGCCTGTCACTTTGCTGCACAGGGGCCGGTGGGCCTAAAATCAATTCAGCCAGACCTTCTTCCGAAAGCTGATTAAGCTCTTCAAAGGAAAGGCCTGTTTGCTGAAATCTTTTAAGATAGGACTTGACAGTATTGCGGGAGACTCCCGTCAATTTGCTGAGCTGCTTGGAGCCATGGCCTTCAAAATGGCCTCGTAAAATTTGTTTGATCTTGTTCATGGTAAGAGTGCGATTGGCCATGGGAATGCTAAATTGTTTGCACTCCTAACAGGTCTTAAAAGCCTCTTATTCCATTCCAGAAAAATAACTTTTGACGGGGGTCAGTTTCCATCACCAGCCGGGGGTCAATTTGAATCACCAGCTGGGGGTCAATTTAAATCGTCAGAAGGGGGTCAACTTCATCATTTTTTGCAGTAATATGCCATCTCATTTTTAAATTGATTTCATTTTGTGAAAGATCAATTTAAAATCACAGGCCAACCGTCTTTAAATTCTACTCTATCAATCAGCATTTTTCTCCCTTCATTTGGTTTTTCTCTCTCAATAGCGTGATAAAGGATCCAATATTGACCATCTTCATCTTTAATAATAGAGTTATGCCCAGGAGCTAACCATTTTTGATTTTCTGTGAGGATGGTATTTACACCATCCCCTCGCTCTTCACCCATTTTGGTAAATGGTCCCATTGCATTCTTTGACCGACTTACCCCAACAGCATAATGTGCACTATTACCACAACAATTATCTCCAGAATAAAATAGATAATAGAATTCTCCTTCTTTAGTAATCCATGGACCTTCAATTAATTTTTCATAATTATTTGGATCGTTTTTGTCAGGGTTAATATCCAAAACTTTCAATGGCGAACTTCCTTTCCTAAAACCCAACCTATCATCAGACAATTCCTGCACATATAATGGGAGATGTGCTGAACCCCAGTATAATAGCCGTTTTCCGGATTCAGGATCATCAAAAGCCATTGGGTCAATATGTTCAAAGCTTTTTCCACAGATAAGGGGTTCACCTTTATCAATAAATGGACCAACAGGTGAATTTGAGGTTGCAACCCCTAAACATTTACTGTTAGCAACTTCATTTGATTCGCCTGAAAAATACATGAAGTATGTTTTGGTTTCTTCATCAAAGAACACGTGCGGAGCCCAGAAATGCTTGTCTGCCCATAAAGTTTGATCAGGAAGTGCATCTCCAACATGTTCCCAAACCATTAGATCAGGAGACCTCGCCACTTGTATGTTAACCACATTTCCTTCAATTTCGGAATTGGTTCCATAAACATAATAATACCCGTCAGGAGCCTTTAGAACTGCCGGGTCTGCAAAATTTATGTTAAGCACAGGATTGATGTATTCCTTCTCCTTAGTAACTTCTTGATGTTTAGAATTGCACGCTAACAAAAAAATTGTGCAGCTTAAACTTTTTAACATGATTTTAATAATTATTTGCATGGCATTGTTTTTTGTTGTTTAGGAACCAACCATACCTTTTTCACTAATCAATTAATTCCTAAATTAAACTCCGAGAAAGTTCAGTTTATTCAACTACTGATGTTTTATCTATAATTTAGGTTTGGTAGATCCAATATTTAAGAAACCCTGAAGGACCGTCTTTGAAAAAAAATATTCCTCATCTTTTCTTCAGATTAATTTTAATATCATACAGCTTTTGGTGAAGGTTTTTCAGCCAATCCTCATTGAATTTCACGATCCTCCGATCATAGGTCATCAGGCCATTAGTCTCCACCTCCACATCAGTGGTCTGGGTGTAAACCGCAGCCGACAGCCCAGCCTTGATCAGGGCATCCATCGACACAACAAGCTCCTCATACCGCTTGGCAAGTGCCTCTTTGTCCTTGAAACTCTGGTAGCCCCAGTTGTCCTTTTCCTGCCATGTATGCCCCTCTATTGGCAGGCCGAGCCCCCCGAATTCACCCAGTACAATGATGTTGTCCCTGCCATAGAGCCCAGGGTCAGGCATCACTGCCGCTGGATAGTTATGTAGATCCAGAATGTCTCCTGTGATCCTTGAACCATCCATTTCAAAGTTTCCGCCACTCGCCGAGTTCACAAGTCTGCTTGGATCATATGCCTTAGTCCATTCCGTTATTTCTTTTGTTTTAAATTGTCCCCAGGCCTCGTTGAACGGAACCCAGACTACGATCGAGGGAAAATTGTAGTTGGCATCTATGATGGCCTTCCATTCCTTTTTGTAAATGGACTCGGACTCCGCAGTCCTCTCCCTGTCAGTTCCTTTTCCAATAATACCAGGTCGCTGCTCCCATTGATTGCCGTGGTCTCCGTTGGGCATGTCCTGCCAAACCAGCAGCCCGAGCCTGTCACAGTGGTAGTACCACCTTGCAGGTTCTACCTTCACATGCTTTCTGATCATATTGAAGCCCATCTCCTGTGTCTTTATTATATCAAAGACCAATGCCTCCTCATTAGGGGCCGTATAAAGTCCGTCAGGCCACCACCCTTGATCAAGTGGGCCATACTGAAACAAAAACTCCCCGTTCAGCAACATCCTGCTTATTCCTTCACTGTCATAGCCCATGCTGATCTCCCTGATAGCGGCATAGCTCTCCACTTTGTCCAGCACACGGTTGCCAGACAGCAGACTAATCTCCAGTTCATATAAAAAAGGGGAACCAGATGACCAATGCTTTGGGTCAGGGATACTGAGTTCCACCTCACTGCCAAGCGTCCCTGACCGCTCCGCAACTTTCTCACCTTTGGCAAAAGCAATCACCCTGATACCATCAGCCTTCCCATCCCCTGATACTTCCGCATTTACTTTTATAGATCCGTTCGCAAAATCCGATGAATTTTTGACCTTTATTATATGCGATTCCGGCACGGTCTCCAACCATACCGTCTGCCATATTCCCGTAACAGGTGTGTACCAAATGCCTTTGGGGTTATTAACCTGCTTTCCACGGGGCTGTGATCCATCATCTGAAGGATCCCAGACTCGTACTTTGATCTCCTGGCTGTTCCCTCTGTTCAGGGCGCTGCTTATATCAAAATAAAACGGGTCATAACCGCCCTGATGTACACCCACAGACTTGCCGTTCACAAACACCTCCGCTTCCCAGTCTACTGCTCCAAAGTGAAGGAATACCTTACCCTTCCGCTGGTTGGATTTCAGGTCAAATGCCCTAGAATACCACAGCTCATTATTCCTGCCCACCTTTTTGCCAACTCCCGAAAGGGCAGATTCGACAGGAAAAGGGACCGTTATCTTTCCCTGAAAAGCTTCAGGTACAGAATTTCCCCTGCTAAGGATGGCATAGTCCCACTGTCCGTTGAGGTTTACCCAACTGTCCCGTTTCATATGGGGCCTAGGGTATTCAGGGTGGGGAGCAGATTTATCCACCTGGCTTGCCCAAGGACTGGTGATCACAGGCGTAGGGAAATCTTCTTGAGACCAGGCTTCTACAAAGATCAAAAACGACAAAAGAAGTCCGAATAAGAGTTTAAATGTTGATTTCATAAGGTTTTAGGTTTACTGTTAATAAATTCTATCAAATGTGTTGATTATTATGCCATATCATTGTTTTTCTTTGTCAAAGACCGTGATTCCATTAAAAATCACTCTACTATTTTCGGAATACAATCCAACTTTTGAGGATGGGTATTTAATTGGCATTTGCATTACCTCATTCCCATCCACCCAAAAGTGAATTTTATCCATTTGCTTTTCAGCTTTGAGATGGTGGGATTTTCGGTACAGTTCATTTACCCAGATTTTATATATATACCGATTTTGGTCTTCAGGAACTTTATTGACCATTCTTAGGCCCTCAGCCATTACAGGTGTAAATGAAATTTTGGAAAAACCAGGATGATCTGAATCCACTTTTTGATAAGCATCCAATAGAATCCAATCATTTCCTTTTTTATAGGAAATATTAACCCTGTCTAAAATATCTTCGATCGGAGCCTCATCTTGATCTACAGGAAGCTTATTGACCCTAATGGCATCAATCATTGTAGCATGGTCAAAATTGAATTGTTTTTCCATAAAATCTGAATAACTCATGTCAACAAAATAACTTTGCTCTTTTTCAAGGGGGATTTTTATGGACTGTATTACGGCCCCATCAACTAGACCTTCAATTTCAATACTTTGTGATTTAGGGTCAATTCCAGCTTTCAAGTAATTTTTATCATTGATATAGACAGGCATAATTCCAGCCTTCCCGTGTCCTTCGACAAAAGTCATCTGTGCACTGAGTTCATAAGCTTCCAAAGCATCTCCTTTAACAACCACATGATTTCCCTTGTCATATGGAGAGGAAATACCATTTTCATCCACTTTCCATTCCAAAGTCTTGTTTGAGGAAAGGGACTCAGAAACCCAACCTTTGATTTGATGGTCATATTCATCCCAACCTATTGTATAAACCACCCCATCAAAGGTGACTTGAGCACCCGAGGTAAAGATTCCGGGAATCCCCTCAAGGCCTAAACCGTTATGGTTATACTTCATTTGGGTGGGGAGATCGTTAACCAAGAATTGAACTTCATGGTCATTCTTATAAACAGATAGTTTGTTGTATGCCTGAAAGTCGAAGTCTTTAGCCACTGGAACTGTTTCCAAAACCGACCTTCCATCCATCATGGCTTCTAAAGCCAAAAGTTTTTGTTTCGGTCTCAAAGAAAATTTAACCCAATTTTTCTCATCCCTATACCATGGATAAATACCCGCTTCACTTGCTGCAATGTCATTTATTTTCACATTGGCTTCAAAAAAATAATTCTTGGCTTTTTTGCTCTTTATCCAAGCAGAAGCATCAGTAACAGTGGACTGACGAATGGCTTCGCCCTCAAGATCCCATTTTCCTCCAACTGTGGCCCAATTGTTATGAAATATGGAAACCTCATTATAGTCAAACAAATCCTGAAAAGTTGGTTGCGAAGGAAGTGGATGATGCCCTGGGGTATTTGAGCTACTTATGGGTTGGATATTGAGTTTTTTGTCGAAGAAGTTTATCCTGGTGATATACTGCCCTCTTCTTTCTCTATTTTTATTGGCCATGTAAATCATCCACCATTCAAAGCCGTTTGGCCCTTTCAGTACATTTGGCTGTCCCGGTGAAAACAAAATATCATCCGCCCTATCTTCCTGCATTGCAAATAAAGAAAAGTCTAGAAAACCCGAACGAGCCCCTTTTTTGCTATGGACTGCCAAAAGATTTTGACCCTCCACCAGTGATCCCATAGCGCGGGAATCTAAATTCACTATGATAAAGTCCGGCTGCTCTTGACTGTAAATTTCCCTGCCGTTCAGAAATACTGTAGTCTCCCCATCATGATGGATACGAAGTGCCAGATTACCTTGAACTGTTTTGTGCTCGAAATCTTTATGTACCCAAACTTCACCCGAATCCCAAGATGTTCTGGTATTTCTGGTTGATGAATTTATGGTCCTCTCCGAACCTAAACCCAATTTTCCAACCTTCCAATTTTGAGAAACGCTTCCATTGTTCTGCCATCCTTGGGCAGGTTTGTTTTCTGTAAATTTGAAATCATTTGAGGTATTACTATTATATCTGAGCAAGTCCACATACTTATCCTCGATATCAAACTGATTGGAAGTCATTACAGGATGGGGATATTTGTTTCCATGGTGAAATCCCAATGGTCCATTGGCCTGGGATACTCCAAACATATAATTGCCCCACCTAGTGGCAGTATGGTTGGTATTATAGACCATATAGTAGTTATCCCTGTATTTCAGTACCCAAGGACCTTCAGCCACTCTGTTGTCCATAGTCTCCCACGTATTTTGAAGAGAAGAAAACATATAGACAGGCTCTCCATCAAAAGTCCATGGATCTGACATCTTTCTTCCCCATATGGTGTTTCCATCTGTGAATTTTACTAAATAGAAATATGGGACCCCGTCATCATCAATAAAAAGCGCGGGATCTATCCTGTTTTCAAACCAACTATCTTTTACCGGTTCTACATAGGGTCCTAAAATATTCTTAGAAGTGGCATGGCCAACATGGACTGCATGCTGATCCTTGCCCCAATAATTGACAGACCAATAAAGGTGAAAAACACCATTGACATAATTGAAATCATTGGCATGGATCTCTCGGTCTGCTGAAGCTGGTCCAAATGTCCATGCATTGTCCATAGAAAAAACATGGGTCGGACCTTTCCAATTCACCAGGTCCGAAGAGCGATAAACCCCTCCGTTGGTAAAAACACCCCCAATGTAATATTCACCATTGAACCTGATAACACCCGCATCTGCTACCCCGGGAAGAACCGGATTAGGTATTTTGTCATCTTGAAATCCAAAAGTATTTTTACATAAGCCCAACAAAATAAATACCAATAGCACATTATACTTTTTTATCAAAAATACATTTTTCAAATCTTTCATATTTTGGATTTTAAAGTCTTACAATGCGCTTTCAGAGGCTGTCATTTTTTTGATAAGTTCTACCTCTTCTTGTTTGTAAGGACTGCCATCCTCTCTTAATATTTCATGAAACCAGAGCTCAGGTTCATCGGTATATTCCTTTACCCAACTGTCCCAAGGATATTTGGTCTGGGTTTTTCCATCCACAAACCCCCAATTGTACATACCGATATTGTATTTTTTGGCTATTTTCAAAAATCCCTCAAATGTGCTTCCGTTAGGCCGTGCCATGTATTCTGTACATAGGAGAGGCCTTTCGTATCGAAGCAACCACTTTATTCTTTTTTCAAATTCCAGCGGATCATCATAATTATGGAAAGTTATTATATCAGATTGTTCCACCTGAAGCCTTTGAAGGTCGGTGAGGCTTTCATGGGAAGACCAATCCCCTACCCATAACCCGGATGTGAGTGGTTGGATTGGGTTTTGTGATCTTGCCCAACCAAAAGCTTTATCCAAAAGTGGAAGCACATATTTTTCTTTTTGAGGTAAATCCACAGCTCTGTATGAATTCCCGGTATCGTTGTCAGGCTCGTTCCAAATGTCCCAACCTAGAATTCTTTCATCCTTTGCAAATCTCTTTACAACTCCTTTCACATACTTTTCCAATCGGGGATATTGTGATTTGTCTTCCAGTGCATAATATCCAGGACTCTGAACCCAACCTGAATTGTGCACATGGGGTCGTGGGTCTCTTTGTTTTCCAGTACTGGGAAAAGGATCCCAACAAGAATCAAAAAATACAAACAAAGGTCGGATATCATGGGAGGAGGCAATGTCGAGAAATGTGTCCATCCTTTCCAATAACCCTGTAGAATCCTGTTCCCATAGCAGGTCATGAAGATAAACCCGCATTGTATTCATTCCCAATTCCCTGGCCCATCCCAATTCTTTTTCTATGCTTTCCCCATCAAAATCGTCAGCCTGCCACATTTCCAGTTGGTTGATTGCAGAGGCTGGGTTGTAATTGCTTCCAACAAGCCAACCCTGCTTTAAATACCATGAGTTTGCTTGTTCTTTGGTCCAAAGGCTTGAAGATGACGGTTCCTTTACATGTTCCTGTTTGCTTTTTAGATCGCAGGAAATAAAAGCAATTAGACCTATTATAATGAATAAAATGAAATTAAATTTTTTCATATCAATTTGTAATTTAGGGCCTCTACTCAACTTTTTGGACCCTGGTTAAATTTTTAAATACTACTATTGGTTAATCCTCAAAGAGAAAACGAAAAGACTTGTAATCAAAAACTATTTCATCATAAGTGTTCATTTGTTCGCTTTCTTTAAATGCTACTTTGATAATCGCTGTCTTTCTCGGATTGGGGGTTGTGGAAGAATAATGCGTATGCAATACATAATGCCAATCACCGTTCCCATCTTTAAACAAATCTCCATGACCTGTGCCATTTTCCCCCACATGCATTCTATTCAAAATAGGGTTCTGGGGGACTTTTTCCCATGGCCCAATCGGATTGTCACTAACTGCATAACCTACTGCATAATCCGGGTTTCTAAAGTCATTCGTGGAATAAATGAAATAGTAAAGACCATTGTGCTTGATGATAGTTGGCCCTTCAGCTACTGGCCAATTAACTTGCTGGGTATTTTCCCATTCCTCCTCAGCTGAAATACATTCTTTGGCAGTATGTTCCAGAATACCACTTAAATCCGGTTTCATTTCTGCTACAAACAGTCTGTTTCCATCGGTGAGTCTTACAAAATACATATAAACCTTGCCGTCATCGTCAAAAAACACAAATGGGTCAATTTGTTTCACAGGTGCCTCTATGGCTACTTTGTTTTCTTGCACAAAAGGACCCAAGGGACTGGAAGAAGTCGCAATAGCAATATTCTCATTGGCAGTATAGGCCATATGGAATTTTCCATTGTGTTCAAACACCTGTGGAGCCCAGAAACCTTTGTTTCCAAAAACATCTTCTCTTCTCAAGGCAAATCCATCATTGGCTCCAGATGGTCCATCCCAATTCACCAGGTCATACGATGTATACACTTCAAAACCCTTGTTAGGCTTATTTTCTACCGTACCATACAAGTAATAAATCCCCTGATGAAAAAAAATTGTAGGGTCAGCATAAAATAATTGTTGTTGGGAAGGCACCAATTCATCTCTATCTGCAATTTCATTTTTGGAGTTGGATGAAAAACATCCTGTAACCATAAAAAGGATCCCAAGTAAGTAGAAACCTGATTGGGCTATTTTCAATACTTTCATAATAAATTTGGTAAGTGTGTTAATTTTAAACCTATTATTGACCTACACCCTTTCAAACCCAATACAAAAATTCCAAGATTTAAGAATTTAGAATTTCTTTGAAAGAATGCATCAAGTGAAATAATGTGAAAAAGGGGGACAAGTAGACCGATCTTCTCGTCCCCTTTTTTTGGAAAATCAATATTGTGGGTTTTGATTTAGGTTGGGATTGTTTTCAACTTCCTGTTGGGGAATAGGCAGTCTTATACTTCTACCAATCACAAAATTGTTAAAGTCCGGATCCCTCGCAGCCACCAAGGCCAATTTCTGGGGATCACTTAAATCTCCCCAACGCTTTAGGTCTGCCCATCTAACAGATTCACTGAACAATTCCAATGCTCTTTCCATTTTGAGCCTGTCAAGGAAAAGTTGGGGATCATTCCCGATTTCAGGGTAAGCGGTTTCCAAAGGTCTCATTTTTACTCTAGCCCTTACTTGGTTTACATATTGATAAGCATTTGAAGTTTGTCCCAGTTCATTTAACACTTCTGCATACAACAGTAAGATATCTGCGTATCTCACCATCCTAAAATTGTTCTGGGCAAAATAGTCTTCATTCTCCCTATAATAATCCCTTGCATATTTTCTGAAATAAACCCTTTCACCCCATTGCCAATCCCTTCCATAGACTTTGTCTCCAAAGTCTGCTTCAAGATTTGGATAAAAAAGTGTATGCCTAAGCCTAATATCCAGCTCCCCGTCAATTGTCAACTCACTTTTAAATGCATCTACAATCCATGGTCTAGCCTCTCCATCTGACCAACCAATTCCATTAGGCGCAAAAAACTGAGGTCTATTGGTGCTCATAGTCGCATTTGGTCCTTCGCCATCCCCACCTCTGTTTACATCTGAAAATTGAATTTCAAAAACAGATTCGGAGTTGTTTTCATTTAAGTGCGTAAAATTATCCTGATAATTATCAACTAAAGAATATTTTCCAGCCCCTTCGCCAACAAAGAAATAATCCAAAGCCTCCTTTGCTTGTTGCCATTTTTGTTGCTGCATAAATGCCCTAGCCTGAAATGCCTTGACAGCACCCTTTGTAGGTCTTCCGATATTGGATGCATCAAAGGATACTGGTAAAGATTGCATGGCAATGTTCAAATCATCCTCAATCTGCATCCACACTTCCTGAAGCGGTTTTTGTTCTGGCAAGTCCTCAGGCTGGGAAGGATCAAGAACAATGGGGATATTTTCCCATAACAATGCCGCATAATAATAATGCAAGGCCCTCATAAAATGTGCCTCTGCCAAAAGGCGGTTTTTTTCCTGTTGATTTTGAAATTCTATATTTGGAAGATTGGCCAAAACTTGATTACATCTCCATATGGCTTTATAGGTATCCCGCCAGGTTTGGACATTTCCCTCCCAGAAATTGAAATTGATGTATTGGAACCTTGTCCAATCTCCCAATTCCAACCATGGACTAGAGCTAAAGCCTTCATCAGATGTCAGGTCAAGTCTGAAATATATCCACCTGGACCACAACCCCGGCTTATAAAACATGGCATAAATGGCATTGACCCCCAATCTGGCATCCTCCTCTGTTTGCCAAAATTCAGCTTGGGTCAATGTATTGGGGTTTGGAATATCCAATAAGTCATCGTTACACGAAACAAATTGGAAAGTAACAACAAGAATGAGAATTTTATATATGATCTTTTTCATGATATTCTGGGTATTAAATTAAAATCCTAATTGTAGGCCAACAGTGTACATTTTCAGGTTTGGAAAAGCGTAATTGTCAACTCCCCTCTGGAAAATATTGTTGTTTTGAAATTCCGGATCCAATCCGGTGTACCTAGTGAAGGTGATAAGATTTTGTCCTGAAATGGAAACCTGGGCATTCGAAAATCCAATTTTCTCAACAATTGAAACGGGAACATTATATCCCAGTCGGATCAGCTTCAGTCTGAAAAAGCTACCATCCTCCAACCATCGGTCTGTATCTCCTCTTGAATTGAGTGTGGATGCTGCAATTACCCTTGGGAAATCATTGGTGGGATTTTCAGGGGTCCATGGCTGCACCCCCCTTCTGTAATTACTATTGTCGTCAAACCGGTCTACCAAACTTCTGTAACCATTATAAACTGTCGCTCCAAAAGATCCGAACCATTGCATGCTGAAATCAAAACCCTTGTAAGAAGCTCCCATGTTCAGACCCAACTCATAATTGGGCCAAGGACTCCCCACTACTGCTTTGTCTTCATTGGTAATCTGTCCGTCATCATTGTTGTCTTTGAACCTGATATCCCCGGGCTGGGCATTGGGTTGGATGACCTGTCCCTGTGAGTTGGTATGGTTTTGAACTTCTTCGGCACTCTGAAAAATCCCATCCGTTTCCAATACAAACCACATCCCGATCGGCTGACCGATTTCAGTGACGGTATTGCCCGAGTAAATGTCGTTTCTGCCATATCCCAAAGACAAAACCTCATTGTTGAGTGTTGTCAAATTTGCTGTCACATAGTAGTTGAGCGGCTTGGCTGCTTCCCTAAATGTGGCTGTAAATTCAAAGCCCTTGTTTCTCAAAGATGCTGCGTTTACAAATGGATCCACTCCATCATTTCCGGTAGTCCTTGGAATCGGCATATTTGTCAATACATCCTCAGTCACTGAGATAAAATACTCAGCCGATACGGTCAGTTTATTTCTGAAGAATCCTGCATCTACACCATAATTCTGTTGTGTCAGGATTTCCCATCTCAGGTTTTGGTTTGCCAATCTGACCTGGGTGGCACCGGGAATAATATTCTGATCCATTCCCATGGCTATGGTAGGAAAGATATTTACAAGGTTCAAATAGTCCCAATATCCTATATTGCTGCTACCCAGCTTTCCATAACTTGCCCTGATTTTCAGATCCTCCACAATTTCGGAGGAATAAAATCCTTCTTCACTGATCCTCCACGCACCCGATATCGATGGAAAAGTCCCCCACCTATTGTCTCTGGATAGTCTGGAAGTACCATCTCTACGGATGACGGCATTGATGAGGTATTTGTCAGCATAGCTGTATTCGATTCTTCCCAAGTAGGAAAGCAGTGCAGCCTCTTGTCTAAATCCACCCAATGCAGGAGTATCACCTTGATCCAATACAGTGTAATAATCACCCAAGGAGTTTCTTGGTATATTTCTCTTGTTGCCCCAAATCTGCGAATACTGAATATGCTGGTAAGTATGTCCTGCAAGAGCTTTGAAGGTATGATTGCCAAAAGTCCTGTCAAAGGCCAGTGTGTTCTCCACCAGTCCATCAAAGTATTCAGCTCTGTTTTCTTCATATATGGCCGGATCATAGGGCTGGTTTTGAGTCCAGTTTCCTTCTTTTCTCAAAAACCTGAAATTATCATGGCTTGTATCCAATCCAAGGTTTAGCCTATAAGTCAATGAAGGATGGATTTTGACTTCAGACCAAAGATTGCCCCTGATCCTCAAATTACGGTTTTGCCTATCCTGAAGGTTGGCAGTGGCCACAGGGTTGGATCCAAATGTATTGCCCCTGGCAGGACTTCCATATCCAAAACCTCCGGGATTGTTTTCATCGTAAACTGGAATAGTCGGAAGCATTCTGGTCACATCCGCTATCGGATTGCCAGCGATTTCATCCGTAGAGGAATGACTGATGGCCAAATTCTGACCAATGCTAAAAATCCCTTTATTTCCCTGGGTATTTACTCTTAAGCTATACCGGTCAAATCCAGTCCCTATCACAGCGCCTTTGTTGCCGAAGTAATTACCTGAAATCAGGTAGCTGCCACTTTGACCTCCTCCCGAAATCGTGGCATTGAAGTCATTCATACTTCCATTCAGGAATGCCGCATCCTGCCAATCCGTATTGATGGTCGGATCCAGGTTCTGCCTTGGAAGTCCGGCATTGTCATAGGCCATATTGTTGAGCCGGATAAATTCATCTGTTTCTGCCAGGTCAAATCTTGGAAGCATCTGGATACTGTTGCTTGATGAAAGCTCTACATTCATGGGGCCATCCTTGCCTCTTTTGGTCGTGATGATGATCACACCATTGGCCGCCCGGGAGCCATATATGGCAGCTGCGGATGCATCTTTCAAAATCTGAATCGACTCAATATCATTGGGATTAAAATCCCTGTTGGCAGTGGTAATCATACCATCTATTACATACAGTGGGCTGGCATTGCTGAAATTGTTCAATCCCCTAATGACCACATTGGCTTCAGATCCCGGGCGGCCTCCCCCCCTTACGTTTACGCCTGTTGCTAGTCCTTGAAGTGCTTCACCCACGGTGGTGGCCTGTCGTTTTTGCAATTCATCTCTGTTGACCACTGCCACGGCACCAGTCAGGTCTTTTTTCTGCTGTGTACCATAACCTATGACAACCACCTCTTCCATGGATTTGGTATCCATTTCCAAGGTGATGTTGATCTCTGTTCTGTTTTGGATTGGAATTTCTTTTGTAGTATAGCCAATAAATGAAAAAACGATGGTTCCACTTTCGTTTCCATCAGGAACCGTCAAACTGTAATTGCCATCAATATCTGTGGCGACTCCAATACTGCTGCCTTTTAGGAGTACAGTAGCACCAGGAATCCCGACACCTTCCTCATCTATTACCTTGCCTCTTAAAGTCAGGTCAAACACTGCTTCAATTAGACTTTTGGGTTCTAGGTTCAAAGGTGTGTGGACATGGACTGTATTTGAAGCCCGGGCGATACCCAATGAAGAAAAGTAAAGAAAACCAATTGCAAGGACAGCTTTCCTCCTTACAAATAACATTGTAATGCTTCTTTTCATAATATGATTATTTAGGGTTGTTAATTGCGGATTTGGTTTTGGAGAATCTATTAAGATCAATCCTCCCTACCCAAATACAGCAAATCAAACTTAGTGTATAAGCCTCTTTTTGAACTTTCAACTTTTATCATTTTACCTTCAATCCTTCTCAATTTCCCTCAACAATCCTCATTTAGGGCAAATTGTGAGACAATCTCAATGTGGGTGGGTCGATTTGTTAGGATTTACTTTGTAATTTGGTAGCCGAAACAACAAGACCCAAAATGCGCTTTTACCTTACCTTGCTTCTTGTAACCATTGGCTGGAAACTGGCACTGGGCGATCCTTATTATTTTAAACACTACCAGGTCGAACAGGGACTGTCACACAACACGGTCACTTCTATTGTCCAGGACAAAGAAGGCTTTATGTGGTTTGGCACCAAGGATGGTCTCAACAGGTTTGACGGTTATCAGTTCAAGACATTCAGGTACACTGAAAATGACCCCAACAGCCTGGGAAGTAATTTTATTATTTCCCTGTATGTGGGTAAAGATTATATTTGGGTAGGTACAGATAGGGGTTTGTACATATATGATAAAAGAAAAGAAAATTTTGAAATTGTCCCTGTCAGTACCAACAGCTATATCAGGGAGATCAAAGAAGATATCAATGGAAATTTATGGTTTATTGCTGGGTTTACTTTACACAGAAAAGAAAAAGTAAGCAACAAAATCAAAGCTTATGATCCAAAATCACATTTTGAGGCCATGTCACTGTGCATGGACAAAACCGGAAACATCTGGGCTGCTTCTACCAATGGATTGATCAATAGATATGACCCCGAAACTGACAGCTTTGTGGGAGTAGATGTCTTCGCAAACTCAGAACAAGTAAGCAATAAAGCAATTGAAAAACTGTACTATGGTGATATAACCAAGATTCTAATCGGAACACAAAGCCAGGGAATCAAGGTATTCAATCCCATCAATGGTGAGTATAAAGATTACATTTCGCAGAGCGGTGACAACTCGGGCCTTTTTGTCAGGGATTTTATCAAGGTTTCGGACACAGAATTTTGGGCAGCAACCGAGTCAGGGTTATACATACTTGACCTGGAAAAAGAATCCATAAAAAATCTCCGCAAAAACAACAATGATCCATTTTCTCTTTCTGACAATGCCCTTTATGCATTGCTCAAGGACAATGAAGGCGGAGTTTGGGCAGGCAGCTATTTTGGTGGGGTCAATTACTTCCCAAAGCAGTATACGCCCTTCAAAAGATTTTTTCCAAAGACCGGTGAGAATTCAATCAGTGGAAATGCTGTCAGGGAAATTCGGAAAGACCGTTATGGCAACCTTTGGATCGGAACAGAAGATGCCGGGCTGAACAAATATGATCCGGTCCGGAATGAATTTATCAATTACCCTTTTACCGGGGAAAACGGAAAACTTTCACATTACAACATACATGGATTGATGCTGGTAGGAGACGAGTTGTGGGTCGGTACATTTTTTCATGGACTGAATGTTTTGGATGTAAAATCCGGAAAAGTAATCAGGAAATACACTGCCGACAATAAGCCCGGATCATTGAAGCACGATTTCATCTATGCCCTGCACCAAAGCAGTGACCGCAAAATTTACCTTGCAACCAATTCAGGAATACTGGAATACATAGCGGACATGGACAATTTCGCTATCCTGAGTTCCTTTCCGGAAAACCTTCATTACACCTGCTTAAAGGAAGACAGTAATGGTATTTTTTGGGCGGGCAGTTACAGAGATGGGCTCTATTTTTATGACCCAATCACTGACAGTAAGGGTTTTTACAAAAAAGATTCTGACCACCAACCGAACATTAGCAGTGATGCCATCAACGGGATTTTTGAAGACAGTAAAAAAAACCTATGGATATCTACTTCTGATGGACTTAACAAGTTGGATTCCAAAAATAAATCTGTCGTAAGATTTTCAATGGAACATGGTTTTCCCAGTAATGTGATCTATAGAGTTGAAGAGGACAGTAATCATAAATTATGGGTAAGCACCTCCAAAGGCCTTGTTCGATTTGATCCTGAAACAATGGAAACCGAAATATTTACCAAAGACCATGGCTTACTCAGTGACCAATTAAATTACAGTTCATCATTTATGGACGAAAACGGCAAAATGTATTTTGGTTCCGTCAAAGGTCTTGTTAGTTTTGATCATGCCGAGTTCATCCAAAACAATTATGTCCCTCCTGTATTTTTGACAGGTTTTCAAGTCCACAATGAAGAAATGCCAATAGGTGTAAAGAATTCTCCCCTGTACAACTCAATTTCATTCATGGACAAAATAAAACTCAGGCATGATGAGTCTTCTTTCAGCATCGACTTTGCTGCATTGAGTTATACAGCTCCGGAAATTGCCGAATATGCATTTAAATTGGATGGATTTGACAAGGACTGGACCTATATCAAAACCAACAGGAAGGTGTTTTTCACCAAACTACGTCCTGGGAATTACACATTTTTGGTAAAAGCCTCAAACAGTAGCGGTATCTGGAATGAGGATACCAGAAAGCTGGAAATCATCATTTCTCCTCCATTCTGGGCAACGGTATGGGCTTACATATTTTACTTTTTGCTGGGACTTTCACTCACTTGCTATTTAGTGTATTCTTACCATAAAAGTTCTGAGAAGAAGAACAGGGAAAAAATCAACATGCTTGAAAGGGAGAAAGAAAAGGAAATTTATAATGCAAAAATCAAGTTTTTCACCAATATAGCACATGAAATCAGAACCCCACTGACTCTGATTAAAGGTCCCTTGGAAAAAGTAATAGATATGGCACCTGGAGTCCCTCAAATGAAGGACTATTTACTGGTCATGGAAAAAAACACTTCCAGACTCTTGGATTTGGTCAACCAATTGATGGACTTCCGCAAAACCGAAAACAAAGATTTCAGCCTCAGTTTTGTAAAAGTCAATCTGGTGGAATTGGTCAAGGGTACATATTTCAGGTTTGGCCCCATTGCGGAACAGAAAAAATTATTTGTCAAAATAGTATTGCCCGAAGTACCTTTGTTTGCCTATATAGACCACGAAGCATTTACAAAAGTCCTCAGCAATCTATTCAATAATGCCCTGAAATTTTCGGAGGACCGTGTTGAAATCCATTTGGAAAGCAATCCGGAAAACGGAAGCTTTTGCATCACCGTCAAAAATGACGGACACCTGATTGAGGAAGGGGACAGGGAAAAAATCTTCACACCATTTTACAGGGCGACCCAGACTGAGAATGTTTCGGGAACAGGTATAGGATTGCCTTTGGCAAAAAGTTTGGTAGAACTCCATTCGGGCATTCTTACATTGGAAAAACCAGAAGAAAACCTGAACGTATTTATGGTAAAAATGCCCTTGAACCAAGACCGGAAATTTGAGCTTCTGGAAGAAGCTTCACCATTGGATAATGAGGAAGTAGAAATACATATCCCTGAGCTAATGGAGACCGGAAAACCGGCCATACTTCTGGTTGAAGACAATCGGGAATTATTGGATTTTATAGCTGAGGAGCTCTCAAATGATTACCAAATCTACAAAGCTTTGGATGGAGAATCAGCCCTCAGTATATTGAAATCGTCTTCCATCCAACTTGTAGTGAGTGATATAACCATGCCTGCAATGGATGGAATAAGTCTCTGCAGATTTCTTAAATCAAATATTGATTACAGCCACATCCCCATAATTCTGCTGACAGCAAAATCAACCCTCCAATCAAGGATAGAAGGACTGGAATCCGGAGCAGATGCCTATATGGAAAAACCATTTTCTCCTGATCATTTAAGAGTTCAGATTGCAAACCTGCTTTTGAACAAAACCAAGATCAAAGAATTTTATGCCAGTTCTCCATTGGCTCACATCAAAACAATTGCATATTCCAAAGCTGATGAGGAATTTCTTGAAACATTAAATGAAATTATCATCAATAAAATCGCTGATCCCGAACTCAATGTAGATTACCTTGCCGACAAAATGAACATGAGCCGGCCTACCCTTTACAGGAAAATCAAAGCAGTTTCTGACCTTACTCCCAATGAACTGATTAACTTGGCAAGGTTGAAAAAAGCAGCAGAGTTATTGTCTGAGGGTAATTTAAAAATCTATGAAATAGCAACTTTGGTCGGGTATAATTCCCAGAACAGTTTCAGCAGGAATTTCCAAAAACAATTTGGCTCAACCCCTACTGAGTATCTAAATTCAAGAAAACAGCCCCATACCCGAGTCAATTCGTAACCATTACCTATCGCACCATTATAATTAATTTAAGTACATCAGTCAATATTTTTTTGAATGATACGAATTGAAACAATTTCGATAAAATTCGAATAATTAGTTTTAGGCTATTAGGTTAAGTTTGGTCTAATTATTCCCGGAATTTTCACGGGACATATAATCCAATCGAACTGTAAATAAACTCCGAAATTCCATGAAAAATTCAATCCTTTTTTTACCATTCTTATTCCTGATATTTTCTATTTCCTGTCAGTCTGAAACAAGTGACCCATTCCAAGAGGAAGAAAAAGAAAAAGGATTAAGAATCATTTGGGACCAAACTTCCCTTAGAAGAATTTCCTCAGAAGGATATTA
The DNA here is from genome assembly GCF_000265405.1 of Belliella baltica DSM 15883. Classification (NCBI taxonomy): domain Bacteria; kingdom Pseudomonadati; phylum Bacteroidota; class Cytophagia; order Cytophagales; family Cyclobacteriaceae; genus Belliella; species Belliella baltica. The sequence continues at coordinate 3,562,930 of NC_018010.1, forward strand.
TCCCAGAATGAGGGTTTTGAAGGATAAATCCCTGCTCCTGGTATATGAAAATTTCAATGGGGACATTAAAGTTAAAAGAAGTACTGACGGAATCCAATGGGAAGATTTAGGTGTGGCTTTTCGAAGTTTTTTATTCAATCATCCGGAAAATGGGAATTCCGTCTTGGTCAGGGCCACAAATCCAGAAATAATTCAACTGGAAAATGGTGATATTTTATTGGCAACAAATTTACGCCCTACAGCCGATGGCATTTATCCGTTTTCTATCGCAATCAAAAGGAGCCTTGACAATGGTGTAAATTGGACAAATGATGACATTGTATATAAAGGAGGTAACAGGTTTGACAACGGATGTTGGGAACCTGCATTTTTGGCTTTGCCCAATGGTGATATTCAAATCTATTTTGCAAATGAAACTCCATTTCCCAATAACAATGACCAAGAAATTTCAATTATAACCTCTAAAGACAACGGACACACTTGGACAGAAGATTTCCTTAGGGCCAGCTATCGGGAAGGACATCGGGATGGGATGCCTGTTCCCGTACATGACGGAGAAAATATTTATGTCTCGATTGAAGACAATATAAGTGGTCAATTTAAACCCTATATAATTAAAAATTCTCTCCAAGATAATTGGCAGTTTCCAGTGAATGGTAATTCACTTAATCGGTATAATGCATTAGCTGACCAATTGCCAAACAGTGTGTATGCAGGTGCTCCATATTTGATCAGAACCCAAACAGGATTATTTATCCTTTCGTACCAAACAACAGAAAACAGATCCAATAATTGGGAATTATCCACAATGGAAGTAGTCATCAGTGAAACCCCTTCAAATTTCTTAAATCCAACTAGGCCGTTTAACGTTCCTTTCTCCAAAGAAGCAAAATGGAATTCGATAACCGATTTAGGCAATGACGAAGTTGCAGCTCTTTCTACTACAAATTTTCAATCAAACCAAGTCGAGATCTGGATGATAAAAGGGAAAATTGAGAGAAATTGAAAGGGTATTTCTGATAAAAAAATCGATAGCCAAATTAAAATCTATATGATTAAATTGCTGATTGGTGGTTAAAATGGGTTAATAATTCTTAACTTAATTTTAAATTATCATCAAATACCTTAAATTTACTCTAGAATTTGAAAAGCAGGTTCAGACCCAAAGCGTCAATCGTGGCGTAGGCAAAAATACAATAATGTAATTAATTGGAAAATAGACAGTTGTGGACAGGGTTCGAATCCCCCACTCTCTGCACTGGTACCAAAATCGGGGTGTAGCGTAGCCCGGTATCGCGCCTCGTTTGGGACGAGGAGGTCGTAGGTTCGAATCCTGCCACCCCGACCGAGAAGCCTACAAAGGCGGTCAAAACCCCTCTAATTGTATGATTAGAGGGGTTATTTATTTTTTATTACCCCAAATTGTTCAAGTAAAACCAAAGAAAAGGTGACCTATTCGGTTACCCATTTTCTATTCCTAATTTTGGGTCACCAGAAATGGTTCAATATCTAAAAATCAGTTTGTTGTAGTTGTTTGTTTTGATGCTTTTTGTAGCTGTTTGATACAAGGATTTTACCGATTGGTGACCCCTTTTTATATCAAATCCGAGCAAATAGTGCCAGAACACGGATATGCAACCATTAAAGTAAGTTGATATGAAAGCACAAAATTGCACATTCGGGGTTGTCTTTTACCTCAAGAAACAGAAAACAACAGCGCAGGGAACGACTCCCATCTATGCAAGGGTAACGGTGAACGGAAAACGCACGGAAATATCCATCAAACGTTCCGTAGCCGTTTCGGGATGGGATGCAAAAAAGGGCTTGGCAAAGGGAAGCCGTCAAGAGACGGCAGAACTTAACCGCTTCCTTGACCGCTTCAAGGCAAAAATCATTGATGCCTACCAAGAATTGGTATTATCGGGAAATACGGTAGATGGTACGGTCATCCGTGAACGTGTAACGGGGGCTTCAAAATCAGAGCCAACGCTCGGCGGTCTGATGGAGTACCATAATAATGAGCAGGGGAGCAAACTTGCACACGGTACGATGAAGAACTATTATACCACGCAAAGCTATATCAAATGCTTTCTGAAAGAAAAGTACCGCCGTACAGATATGGCACTTTCGGAACTAAGCTATACGTTTATCTCCGATTTTGAACATTACCTGCGTACCTATAAACCGAAAGACCACCACCGACCGTTGAACAACAACGGTATCATGAAGCACATCGAGCGTCTCCGCAAGATGGTAAACATGGCGGTCACGATGGATTGGCTTGCAAAAGACCCATTTGCGAAGTTTAGGAAACATTTTGACAAAGTGGAACGTGAAAGCCTAACAAAGCAGGAACTTGCCAAGCTCGAAAAGAAACGGTTTAGGGTTGAGCGTTTGCAACAGGTATTGGATATGTTCGTTTTCAGTTGCTACACGGGGCTTGCCTATATTGACCTTGCCGAACTTACGCCCGATAACATCATTACAGGCATCGATGGTAACCTCTGGATATTTACAAGCAGGGCAAAGACCGACACGAGTGTCCGTATCCCCCTATTGCCAAAGGCAAGGGAACTGATGGAAAAATATAGCGATGACCCAAGAGCGGTCAGTAACGGAACGGTATTCCCTGTCATCTCCAACCAACGGATGAACGGCTACCTAAAGGAAATAGCGGAGATATGCGAAATAAACAAAGACCTTACGTTCCATATCGCACGGCACACGTTTGCCACTACGGTCACATTGAGCAACGGCGTACCCATTGAATCGGTGAGCAAGATGCTCGGACACACGAGCATCCGAACCACACAGATTTATGCCAAAGTAGTGGAAAGCAAGTTGAGCGAGGACATGGGCAGGTTGCAGGAGCGCATGGCATCGGGAAGCTAAAAAGACCGCCATTCCCCTAAACAGTTCAAATTCAGTATATTTGTTAGAGGTAGTACAAAGGTGCTACCTCTTTCCATTGATACCGGTAAGGTAGGAATGTTGGTCACGGTAAAACAGATAGGATTATGAAAGAGAGAGCATATTTTAAGATTCGCCCCCGATTTGGGAAAGCACAGAATCCGTTTGATATCGGTATGCCTTTCTTTTGGTGGAAAGGACATTATGACCTGCATTTTCTAAAAAGGCTTTACGAGCGCACACAGGATGAATTTGGCGCATATTATGACCACCATCTGCAATTCTTTTTGCAGGAGAATGAAGAAGCGACCGAAATCGAATTTTTCAGACACGTGAACGATATTGCGAGCGATGAACTTAACAAGCTCATAGCGGACGATAAACGGGAATCCAAGTCAAAGCACAAGAGCATCGTACAACAGAAAAAAATGCTAAGGGCATTCCTTGATTATCTCGTTTTGATAGACCAATGGAACACCACCAAGACGAAAGACGAAATTATAGCGGAAAAGGAAAGCGAGATTAAAGAATTAAAGGGGGTCGTGGAACAACTCACCCAAGAACTTAAAGAAGCTCAAAAACTCGAAACGGAGGGATTTATCAATATCCCCGAGAGTTACGTTTTAACGGTAGTTGACCTTTTTGTAAAACTAAGGAAACAGGAACTGAAAGACGGGCGTGAACTCGCTTTCGCCCAATTCGGTATAGTATGGGTAAAGATGATATGCCGATATTTCCGAGAAGATAAGCAACCTATCAGTATAGATACCATACGGCGGTATTTTCCCGCAGACCTAAAAGATCTGAAAGAAAAATACGCCGAAATCCCGTCAAAAAATAAGCTTTTCGATATTGTTCCTGCGAAAAAAAGGCGGTGATACCGATATACTTAAAAAATCAACCTAAACCTAACCGATTTCTTAATCTTCTGTAAGCCAATACAGAAGCATGTCAAAAATGACCATTCGGGAAGCAATGGTCATGACCGTATTGCCCTATTCTATTTTTTTGTATCGAAAGCGGTCGGAAATGTACCATGTGTTTCCGTCCGCAGGATAACAGAGTTTTTAACGATAACAAAAAGGAGGAAAGATGAATGTAGAGCTTATCACGAGGGATGACCTCGAAAAATTCAAAAAGGAACTGTTCGAGGAAATCAGAAAGCACCATCCTCACCCAAGACGACAGGAACACGAACCGAGGGCATGGCTTAAAAGTTTTGAGGTGCGCAAACTGCTCGGCATATCCGCAGGCACACTTCAAAACCTACGGGTGAACGGCACGCTGCCGTTCAAGAAAATCGGCGGACTCATGTACTACAAATACGAAGATATCCAAAAGCTGATGGAGGGAGGTGACGATGGAGAATAGTATATGCAAAAAGCAGAGAGGGGATGAAATAATGATATATCGAAACAATGATATAGTGATATATCCAGCTATACTGTTAGCTATCTATCTGTATAAGCAGATAAGTAGCTGTTTCTTTCCGAAAGATTGCCGGAAAGACCACCGGAAAGACATACAGTCCGTCGTCAGTACTCCAAAGGTAAACCTTTGTCGCCCTGTAGGGAGCAAGTTTATTTTTTTGCAATGCAAAAAACCGTTCCCCCACGCTCCGCGGTGTGGGAAACGGCGGATGCTCCCGATGGTCGCAGGCCGTAAACTTGGGGAGGCTCGCCAATGAAAAAATTGGCGAATGAAAAGAAAACGGACGGAAAAACACGCAAGCGTGGCCGTCCGAAAAAGGCGATAACCCGAAGCGTTTCGCTCGTTGTCCGCTTGACCCCGACCGAACGTTTGGCGATTGCAGGGAAAGCAAGAAATGCGGGCATGCGGATAAGCGATTGGTTTCGGCAGTCCGCAAAGGTTGCCGTGATACGACCGAGGCTGTCAGAAAAAGAAACAGGACACCTGCGCACATTATCGGGCATGGCGAACAACCTCAACCAGTTGACCAAGCTTGCGCACAAGGGAGGGCTTGTGTCAATCATGACGAATCTGCGCGGGTTACTCAACGAAGTGGAGCGGTTAATGGAAAGGATGGGCAGGGATGATAGCTAAGGTAATCACGGGCAAGAGTTTCGGCGGTTGCGTGCGTTACCTGTTGGAACGTGAAAAGTCTTTTGTTCTGGATTCGGCAGGTGTTAGGGATTACAGTATCAAGGCGATTATTGCCGACCTCAACACACAGCGCAAGATGCGCCCACAGCTTGGCAATGCCGTGGGGCATACCGTGCTAAGTTGGAGCAACGAGGACGGGGATAAACTTACCTTAGAGAAAATGGCACAGCACGCACGGGAATACATGGAGAAGATGGGCATCAAGAATACCCAATACGTTACCGTACTTCATTCAGACAAGAAGCACCCGCACTTGCATATCGTGTACAACCGTGTAGATAATGAGGGGAAGACCATTGGCAATTATAACCATTGGCACAAAAGCCGAAAGATATGCAGGGAAATAACGGAGCGATACGGCTACCATCTTGGCAAGGGCAAGGCAAAGGTTAACAGGCAGGCACTTCGGGGCAACGACAAACTTCGTTATGCCATACACGATTCGCTTAAATCCGTGATGGCGAAAGCCACCACATGGAAGCAGGTGGAAACGATGCTTGCAAGGCAGGGCATCGGGATGCATTACAAGTACCGTAGCGGTACAAATGAAGTGCAGGGCATTTCCTTTGAAAAGGACGGCGTGAAGTTCAAAGGCTCGGCAATCGACCGAAAATTCAGCTTTGCAGGGATGGAGAAACAGCTAAGCGAAAACCGGGCAATGGGAATAACGCACTCCATCACGGAGAACCCTACACTTGCCGACCAGATAAGGGAGGTACTCGAACAACAGGAACAGCGGTCGGAGGCATACGAAACGGGATTGGGTCTGCTTGGTGACCTGTTGGACATGCCCGCTTCGATAGAACCCGATCCCGACCCGATATGGCGCAGGAAAAAGAAGAAACCGGAGCAAGAACAATCAAGAGGAATCAGCAGATAAAACATTAAAGAAATGAACGAACAGGAATTACAGGTCACCCTAAAAGACATACAGGACGTAATGGTGAGTATGGACGGACGTATGCAACAGATCGAAAAACAGCAATCCGAAGCCAAGGACTATTCGGCGGAATTGGCAAGCATCAATGGAAAATTGGAGCATATCGTAAAGGATGAAACGCTTGCCGGACTGAAAGCATCCATGAGTAAGCTGGCTACCGCCAGCAGTAACCTCGTTACAGCTATCAGCGAGCAACAGATCATGCAGGAGACACTGATAAAGGAATTTCCACAAAAGATGAAGACCGAAATAGTACATCGGTTTACGGGCAGGCAGCAACCCTATATAATTACCGGTATTGCCCTGGTTTTTATTACGATTTCCTCTCTTTTAGCCAGCGTACAGCTTTGGAGGAATAACTTAGCTTTACAAAGCAGCGATATTAAAATCCGGACAGTCAAATTGATATACCCGAAAGTGTTCTTGGACGTGGATACTTTTTACCATGAGAGCCCGAAGAAATTGGCAGCATGGGTGGAACAGGAAGAAGCAAGATTATTTGCCATTATCAAAGCAGAAGAAGCGGCAAGGCAATCCAAGGAAAAGGCAGAGCGGGCAACCGAAAGATTAAACCGATTGAAAAAGCAAAAAAACAAGAATTCAAAATGAACCATAAAATGATTAAATTTGTAACAGGCATGAATACAGACGTTATGAAACTAAAGGAAATAAGGGACGAAAAAGGTACATTGTCAGGGGTGCTTATCCCTGCCGACGATATCCGGGAATTAAAGGAAAGTCTGAAAACAGGTTCGAAATTCTTTGACTACTTCGATAGCCTGCAATCCGATAGGGAGAACGAAAAAAGAAACCTTGACCAGTTGATGCCCAATGGGTTGACGGTTGCCGGGACAAACGAGAAAACAGCAGAGCTCACCGAAAAAATCCACAGGAAAGCTTTTTCAATGGGTGTCCCCATGTTCTACCGCGACGAGCGGGCTAAAGCACCAAAGGAGTTTATCCGGGCGAACCCCGACGGCTCGGAAGATTTGGTCAGCTACGATCTGGCTACACGGAGCTATTCGGTATTGAAATCACTATTGCCAGCAGGCAAGGGGTATTGGTCGAAGCTATCCATCGCTAAATAACCGGCCATGAGACCGCAGTTTTTTATCCTTGCCGGTCCGAACGGGGCGGGCAAGTCAACCTATGGGCACGAACACGTTCCGAAAGACACAATTATCTTCAATGGTGACTTGGTTTATGCAGAATTGTTGCAAAAGTATCCCGACTACGACCCCGAAAAGCTAAAAGGTGGAGTACCTGCCCGCTTGGAAAAGGAAAGGGACGAGGCCATCTTACAGCACAGGGATTTTGCCTTTGAAAGCAACTACTCCAACGACCTTGCCATCGAGATAACCGATATATTCAAAAATGCAGGGTACCAAATCAACCTTATCTATTTCGGGTTGGACGACGTGGAAACAGCTTCGTTACGTGTGGATACCCGTGTTGCGTTGGGAGGACATTTTATAGACACGGACGAGATTATTTTCAATTATGAGGAGGGTATACAACGGGTACGCGAAAATATGCACCGCTATGACCGCGTGAAATTTGTGGACACAGGCATAAGGGGAGTAGCCCCCCTGATAGCCTACTATCTGAAAGAAAATGGAAAGCATGCGGTGTTGAACTCCAATATCGGCTGGTTTAATTCCCAATTTGATGATAGATTGCTTGAAATAGCTATCCAACGGATTAACGACCTCTCTTCTTATGATGAAAACAGAAAGAGCACCGATCAAAAGGTAAATAAACGATGGAGACCCAAGCGTTAATTAGATTATCGAATTCGAATAGACATAAGAAACGCGTTTAACAGCGGAAGAATAATAAATATTCATAGTATCATACCCAATTAGAAAACCGAGAACTTTGTCTCTTTATGATAACAAAGTACATTGAGCTAATTATGCTTTTTATAAAATTAATTTATCTACTTTTCCCTTTACGTCACCAACGAATTCTCCTTTTATTATTTTTGTCAAATCTCCAAATCGAGACTTATCAAAGCTTTGTGAAAGCTGCTTGTCCTTTACTAAAATCACTTTGTCTGCATGGTGGAGAATTGTTTCTAAAATATGCGAAGATAATAATATAGTACTCCCTGTTTCTTTTAGCCGTTCAATGATAATATTGACTATTTCACTCGTTTTTAGATCTAAACCGTTAAACGGTTCATCCATAATAATTATTTTCTTATCCAGTAATAGAATGCCCATGATCGATAGCTTCTTTTGCATTCCAGTAGAATAGTTATGAATATATTCCTTTAAAGGTAGCTGAAAGATGGAATTCCATACGTTTACTTTTTCGTATGAATATTGACCCACAATTTTGAGATATTCTAAACCTGTCATATATGGATAGAAATAAGGGGTTGCCTGTAGAAAAGCTATATCTTTAGGAAGAGGCAATGTTTGATTTTCTTTGTCAACATCAATATTCCCGCTAATAATATTAAATAGGGTTGTTTTGCCTGCCCCATTGTCACCCACAATGCCGTATATTTGACCGTTTTCGATACCCAGACTCACATTGTCAAATATTGGTTTCCTCCCATAAGCAAATGTGAATTGTTCTAATTTAATAATGCTCTCAGATTTTCTCGGTTCTTTCTCCATACTTTGTAAAGTAAATATAATGATACAGGAAGGACTGGCGTTAAGATAAAATAAAGCGTAATCGGTATAGTATTCTGAACCTTGGTGCTTATTGTTTTTAGCGTATACTTTAACAGGAAGGCGTATATAAGCACCATATTAAACAATATGGCACATCCTACCAGTATTAGGATTTGAGGGGTAGTATATAGAAAGACAAACAGAATATAATGTGGCAGAAATAATAGGTTGCATGCCAATAAAATACTCTTTATCTTCTGTTCGTAAAAATATTTATGCGTCCTATACGATTGTACTATCTCCCGGGCTTCTAAATACGCGTAAAACTCTCCTGAAAATGTCATCCAGTAGAGCATCATAATAGGAGTTATGGGGAAGAAAAACAACAAGATTATCCCAACTATATAGCTGGACAAAAAAAGTAGTGGACTTTGTCTGATTCCCGATCTCCATTCAAACGCATGCAATGGTAAAGCACGAGTTAATTTTCTGATAAAGTAGAACTTTTTAATTTTTCTTTTGAATATTGATTGATATACTGCCATAGCGAAAATTAACAAAAGAGGGAGTGTCATCAAAAAATCAATGCTATGCACGGATAGTGCAAAAAGTTCTAAGAATAGATAAAGCGTCAAATATTCTATCAAAAAAATAAGCAAGGTCCTGTTTTTAAATACGGAACTTAAAAACTCGGTATCTTTGCGTTTTAATCCTAAAGACAACAAAATTATGGCGATCATTATCTGCGTTCCCTCTACTCCCACATTGGTCAATACTTTGTTTAAATAGAATAGCAATATTAGTGCAAAAGGAACCAGTATAAAAAGGTTGCCACCCGCTGCTGATAGGTATCGAAACAGTTGTTTAAATCTAAAAGTAAAATACTCAAACATCCTATCTTACAATTTCATGTTTTAAGAAATCAGGTTCTAATAGATTAACACTTTCATTGGCTAATGGAATTCCACAACCAACAACGAGAGTAGCTCCTTCAGTAAAGCCGTCTAGAGACAGTTCCTGTTCAATCAGCGATGTGTTTATAGCTCCTGTTACGAAACTTCCCAGATTTTCTTTAGCTGCATTTAAATAAAACATTTGGCTTAGGTGCCCTGTGTCCAATAAAGTGACTTTATATGCTAAAGTATGTTGTTGATATTTCCAAAAGTTTCTAAAGTATCGAGTAGTCATAAGAACAAGAAAACCAGCATCTTTGACATAATGTTGTCCAGCCACAAATTTGTTAGCAAAATCCTTCGCTTCCTCTGCATTGTATATTTTAACCAAATCTAAACTATGCATTTCAACATTATAATGATAAATTCCAGGTTCTAACGATTCAACGTTTAATCATAGAATGTACGCTTCCGTTGGGTGTAGTGACCCTCCTGAGGGAACTGTTTTATGTAATAACGTTAACTGCTTGTGCATGTCATACTTTCCATGACATCCGAACGTATAAAGTAGCACGGTTGATAAAGTCTCCAATTTTACAGAAATGTTCTTGTTGAAGATTCGACTGGTCTTTCTTTTTAGGATAGTCTGATAATAAGTATCATCAGACAAATCTTCAAGGGGTAACATAGTTCTATTTTCGAAATTTATTTTGTGAAAATGAGTTGGTGGAACGCCATTTTTTTTAATTATGTTATCCATTCCTTGCTCATATAGATCCATATTATCATCACCCTCGTAATCTTCGGTAACCATCTCAACATCCACTTTACTCCATTTTGTTAAGTAGTGGAAGAAAGCTGCATATATGTTCCATTTGGACTTGTTTAAAATATCTTCTTTTCGAATATATTGTGCAAATTCCTCCTGCCCATTATCAAATAGTAATATTCCTACTGAAGCAAATTTTTCAAGAAACTCAAGAGTAAAACCTAGATTTTCATTGAATTCTACCCATTCAGTTATCGAAATAGATTTTAATATTTCGAATTCTTCGTCTGACACAACAATCTCTTCCCCATTTAAAACAGGAAAAGCCAACATTTTCCGCGATTCAATTTGTTGAATTTTTCCTTTCAATAACTCTTGGATATCAAGTGTTTTTCCGTTTTTATGATAGAAAAACACAAACTCACTTCTTTTAATTTTTTTTGACTTCATAACCTGTTCTAAAAATGATTAATATAGGAGTTTATCAAGTTGGCGATTAAGCTACATTTTTCATCTTTGCACTGGATGTCATGGGTAAAAAAACAAATACAACAGTGATAGCGAATGCTAGCGGAAGCCCCATCTGAACGTTAGATTGGGCAGGAAATGCAAATTTCTCTCTTTCCATGAATTCTGCAACCGCCTCTCTAAATTTCTCCGTTTCTGGAAGTTTTATTAGTTCATCAATGGCTGAATCTTCAATGTGAATACCGTAATTAGAAAGCGTTTTCTTGGTATTTTCTTCTAATTCTTTCTTGAAAGAATCATCTGTCAATAGACTGCTTAGAAAACTAACAAGTTTTCTTGGTGCCAAATTGTTTAAATTTTGAGTCTCCATAATAGTAAAGTTTTAATTAGTGCTCTAAATCATTATGTTTACTTAATCCTTGATAAACTCCTGTTGCTAATCTAACCAACTATTTCAATAAATACAAGTATTTTTCTTTCATTATGAGTTGTTTATAAAGTAAATAGCCAGCATTTATTCGCAATCCCTCCTTTCTGTTTGTTGTTTTCCTCCGCTCATTAGTGGCTTGCGAAACCCCACCGCTCTTGGCCTGCGCTGTTCTCGCTTTGGGCATTTACGGGATTGGTTTGGCGACTAAATTCTATGAAAAAAGGATTTTAGTTATCGGGGAGCTTTTTTATCTTTATGGCAACAAAGTACATTGACTGATTGGAACTGGTGTTATCAAGAGGCCTCAAAGCCCGACAAAGTAGGATACATTAAATGAGACCTATTCGGTTACCTATCTTGATAGTTTACTTGCTAACAATAACAAAATCAACGAATTAGAGGAGTGGTGGAAAATCCTGCCACCCCGACCAAAAGACTTCTTCTTGATTGAAGGAGTCTTTTTTTATTTTAACATCACTCCTTCTTTTTTTCAACTTACCAAATATGTCTTTAGTGATTATTAAGACAATCAAGATCCCTAAGTGAAGAAAACAATCACTTAGACTTCGTCAATTTTTATAGGAACTGATTTGACCACATTTGCAAATTATAACTCTGAAGTTTTAGGAAATAAAAAAAGACCGGTCCAAAATGACAGGTCTTTTTTATGCTTAATTGAATTAAAAATTAGAACCCTAACCCTACTGCCATTGCAGTCGCATTGATGTTGAAATCTGAAACTTTTGTAGCTGCTCCAGAAGTCAAGTTAATTGAATACACTCCTGTTGATCCTGCAACATCTAGCAGAGCGAAAGCCATATTTGAATCTCCACCGATATCAAATCCATTATCAGATGTGAAATCAACTCCCAAACTTCCTATTGCGACCAAACCACCATCATTTGGAGGATCCTGTCTGTAAAGCATATTTGTCTCACTATCCAAAACAAATAATACAGTAGTAGTGGCATTTGCGACACTGTTTGTATATGCTGCTCCATTTACCAGTGGTGAACCAGGATTTAAATTCCCATCAATCGCAACTACAGTTCCCAAATCTGGGTGTAACCTGAGATTTTGACCTAAATTACTTACCAACCTGATTCTATCGACTGTTGGATTAAAGTCAAAACCGAAACTAGTTCCCAATAAAAGTGGATTCAGGGGGTTACCAACTGCGGTTAGCTGCCCGTTTGCTGTATTCACCGTCATAATTCTGCTTGTACTTGTAATTGCATAAAGCTGTCCATTTGCTGGTCTAAAATCAAGCCCAACAACTGATTCTCCAGTAACTAAACCTTGGAATGCAACTGAATTCATTTCTGGATCAGTAGGGTCAAATCTGTAAAGCATATTGTCCTCAGAAGCTGCATAAGCTACTGGGTTAGTCTTGAAAGCAATTCCGATTACCGGCATATCAAAAGTTCCTACCCATATTGCTCTACCAGAGGATAAGTTGATGGTGTAAAGTTTGGATTCATTTTCATGACTAGTCACCGCCAATGCAATGCTATTGTCGGCTATAATGTCAAAGTTACCTGTTCCCATAAAGTCGATTCCCAAATCTCCAACTTCTTCAAGCCCTCCATCATTTGGTGGGTTTTGTAGGTATAATTTGTCTTGAGAAAAATCTATGTCATACAATTGTGTAGAACTTGCATCAGCTGTACTATTCGTATAGGCAACTGCACCGATCATTGGATTCATTCCACCATTGATGCTTCCATCAGTTGCTACAACTGTACCGAGCTCAGGATGTAATCTTAAATTTTGTCCTGTAGCAGTTACCAATCTGATTCTATCCACTGTAGGATTAAAATCTATAGAAGCATTGTCCCCACTAATTGCTGGAGAAAATGAAGTTTCACCTAGAGCAGTTGCTTCACCATTATTTTCATTGATGATATAAAGTCTGCTAGAAGCACCAAGTGCATAAAGTTGCCCTGTAGCCGGTCTATAATCTATACTTACAATTTTATCACCGGAGCTTAGCCCGGTAATACTCATTACCTCCATCGATGCATTTAGTTCTCTTGCATCGTACTTTGCAATTCTATTTCCAGAAACCAAAGCAGTAAACTCTACTTCTGGCGCTTGTCCAGGCACATCCATTGTAGGAAGTGGATCTTCTTCGTTGCAGCTGAAAATTGCTGCTGAGATGGTCAAAATCGAAAAAACTCTAAGTCCTTTCATCCAATTGTTCTTTTTCATAATAGTTAATTTGTTGGTTACATAATTCTCATTTACGAAGTGTGGTATAAAACTGGATTTTAGAATTATCATATTTTAAAAAAATCATTTCGCTTTTGGTTGTCATGACTGCTCTTATTTCTAGTAACTTTGTGAACCTTTCAAACAAAAGCAATTGTTTGTAGGTATCATTAAACCTCATGGACCTTGAATCCATGAAAATTTAATACAGATGAATCAAAGAAAAAGAGTTGTCGTCGGTCTATCCGGCGGAGTGGACAGTTCCGTTGCCGCATATTTATTAAAAGAGCAAGGTTACGAAGTCATTGGGATGTTTATGAAAAACTGGCATGATGAGTCAGTGACCATTTCCAATGAATGTCCATGGATGGAAGACAGCACAGATGCAATGCTCGTGGCAGAAAAATTAGGCATTCCATTTCAAGCCCTTGATCTAAGCGAAGAATACCGCGAAAGAATTGTGGATTATATGTTTGCTGAATACAAAGCAGGTAGAACTCCCAACCCAGATATTCTTTGTAATAGGGAGATCAAGTTTGATATTTTTCTAAAAGCAGCTCAAAAGCTTAAAGCTGATTTTGTAGCAACAGGTCACTATTGTCAAAAGGGGGAAATTAATGTAAATGGAAATCCTGTATTTCAATTACTAGCGGGAGCAGATCCAAACAAGGATCAAAGCTATTTCCTTTGCCAACTCAATCAAGAACAACTTGCTAAAGCGCTATTTCCGATAGGACATCTACAAAAATCAGAGGTAAGAAAAATTGCCAAAGAACAGGATTTGATTACGGCTGACAAAAAAGATAGTCAAGGTTTGTGCTTTATCGGAAAAGTCAGATTACCCGATTTTCTTCAACAACAACTCAAACCCAAAAAAGGAGATATCCTGGTAGTTTCAGAGGAACTTTCCATTTTTGATAAGAAGAAAATTCCAGCAGGGATGTCTTTTGAGGATTTGGATTTGGAAACTTTGGATGGGATTTGTATGCCCGAAATTTACGATGTAAGTCAGGGAAAGAAAATCGCCGAACACAATGGTGCCCATTACTTTACCGTTGGACAAAGAAAAGGCTTACAAGTTGGTGGGACAGGAAAACCTTTGTTTGTGATCGCAACGGATACGAGTTCGAACGTCATCTATACAGGACTTGGGGAGGATCATCCAGGATTATTGAGAAATGGACTTTTTGTCAAGCATGAAGATATCCATTGGATCAGGGAAGATTTAAAGCTTCAAATTGGTGAAACTGCAAAGTATCAAGCTAGAATCAGATACAGACAACCATTGAGTTCTGCCACTTTATTGATGAAAGAGAATGGGCTATATGTGATTTTTGACACCCCTCAAAAAGGTGTTGCCTCAGGGCAGTTTGTAGCTTGGTATGATGGTGAAGAAAGTATAGGTTCAGGAACCATATTTTGATTTTATGGTTTTAGAGATTCTTTTTGAAGACGATTATTATATCGCTATCAATAAACCTGCGGGACTTTTGGTCCACAAAACCAAGTTGGCAAAGGACGAGGTTCCAGTTTTTGCGATGCAATTGCTGCGTGATCAGATTGGACAGTGGGTCTATCCATTACATAGAATCGATAGACCTACTTCCGGAGTTTTGTTATTTGCAAAATCACCTGAAGCAGCAGCCTTGTTACAACCTGAATTTGCCACCACCAATATTAAAAAGTACTATCTCACAGTAGTTAGAGGTATTCCGGCCGAAGATCATTTTATCATAGATCATCCTTTGAAGAAAGATCTGGATGGTGCATTACAGGATTGTAAAACAGAATTCTGGAAATTGTCAGAAACCGAAATCCCTTTTGCCTCTACTCCCAAATATCCAACTAGTCGGTATTCCCTCTTAAAAGCTTATCCGCACACCGGAAGGATGCATCAAATCAGAAGGCATCTTGCACATGCAAGGCATTATATTATTGGGGATAGTTCTCACGGAGAAAATAAGCAAAATAGATTTTTTAGAGAACAATTTGACTCAAACAATATGCTTCTTCATGCATCTAAATTAATTTTCATTCATCCAGTGTGCAAAGCTGAAATTACAATCTCTGCTCCTATTCCAGATTATTTTCAAAAAATTCTTCTTGATATTTATCTAGATTTATAGAACATTACACGAAATATTTATTCCTATTCGTGTATACTTTAATCAAATTAATAATCCAATTTACATTGTTCGGTTGAAAAAATATATCCAAATATGGACAATCTTTTGTTACCTGTTTAAAACCCTTTGTCCTCCCTCATTATTCTTTATATATTGAACAAATTTTATTTATAGATCAAATGAAAAAAACCCACTTATCACTAATTGGACTTCTTTTTTTAGGTTCTCTTAGTCTGAACGCTCAAAGCTCTAAAGAAGCCATTGAAGCAAATTTCAACGAAAGAGAATCTATTTCACATTTCAGGTACCTAGCATCTGATGAACTGATGGGACGAGATCCTATTCGCCCTGAAATCGATGCAGCGGCAAGGTATATTGCAGAACAGTTCTGGAAATATGGTGCTAAAGAAATTGATGGCGCCAATGGATATTATCAGCACATCCCTTTCCGACTTTCTGCTCCACCTACCAAAGGTGAAGTTGTCTTAGGCAAGAAAACTTTCACGCAAGGTGACGATCTGCTGGTCCTCGATGGTCCTTCAATCAATGGTGATTATGAAATGATAGTTCTTGGGTTCGGAATGGAAGCCGACTATGTAGGAAAAGATGTAAAAGGCAAAATTGTCATCACCAATGTGGGTGCTCCTGATCGATTGACTCCAAGTGATCTTTTTGCAGCGGGAAGAGAGAAAGTTTCATTGGCTCAATCAAAAGGCGCGGTAGCCCTAATAGAGATGTATAACATACCTTCTCCTTGGAATTTCGCAGCGAGAACACTCAATCGAACCCAATTGACAGTTGACAATACTGGAGGAAAAGCCAGTATACCATACATTTGGTTGAGTGATACCAAAAATGAATCTATCAATGCTATTGGAAAAGGAGAGATCAAATCTGCTAAAGTGGAAGTTGCAGGAAAAATCAATCGTGAAATCGTTGGAAAAAATGTAGTAGCAGTGATTGAAGGAACCGATCCACTTTTGAAAGATCAGTATGTGATGCTATCTGCGCACTATGACCATGTGGGCGTTGGAAGACCAGATGCTAATGGAGATTCGATCTACAATGGTGCAAGAGACAATGCAGTAGGAACTGTTGCTGTTATGAATGCTGCACGCTATTTTGCAGAAAACCCACCAAAGCGCTCCATCCTTTTGTGTGCTTGGACAGCTGAAGAAAAAGGACTTTTAGGAAGTCGCTATTTTGCAGATAATCCACTGATTCCTTTGGACAAAATCATCTATAATTTCAATATTGATAATGGTGGTTACAATGATACTTCTATCATCACTGTGATTGGTTTGGGCAGAACATCTGCTGATCCATTAATTGCGAAAGCTACGCAAGAATTTGGATTGGAGGCAATTGCTGATCCATCACCAGAACAAGGATTGTATGACCGCTCAGACAATGTGAATTTCGCTAGAAAAGGAATTCCATCTCCTACTTTCAGCTTAGGTTTCCGAGCATTTGATGATGAAATCAACAAATATTATCACCAACCCGCCGATCAAGTTGATAATTTTGACTTGGACTATGCGGTGAAATATTGGAAGTCTTATATTCTATCAGCTTTATATATTGCTAACACTGCAGAACAGCCAGTATGGAAAGCTGGGGATAAATATGAGGAAGTTGGAAAAAAACTATATGGAAATTAATTCATAAGAGTTCAAAAAAAGCACAGCCATGGAACATTCATCTTTAAATCAGAGAGTTGATAACTTGATAAGCTTGATCAATCAAAAAGCTCAAGAATATAGAAGAAAACAAATTCAACAATATGAAATTGAAGCAATGAAAAGGTTACCGCAAAAATTTGGAACGGTTATTCCAGAAAAAGAGGTGGAAATCTGGATGGAAAAATTTGAAAAAGTGATTCAAAAACTACCCTCTTCTACAGAAAAAGGAACACCTTATGTGAAAGCTAAAAATGAACTCTTTAGAGATTTAAACAAAAAATACAAAATCCAAAGAAAAGGACAATGGACAGCAATTATGCTTCCTGTTTTTATGAGTTCGATCGGTGTGGCTATTGGAGCAAGCACCGGCAATCTTGCTCTTTGGATTCCTATAGGCATCATTATTGGTTTTGTCGTAGGAAGATCTATAGATAAAAATGCAGAAAAAAAAGGCTTGGTTTTCTAACCAAGCCTTTTTTATTTGATACCTTTCTCTGGATATTTAGCTGTAACTGTTCTCCCAAATGCTTTCAATTCTTCGATTTGAGCATCCATATTTCCATCAGGTTGGAGGATGGTTCCTAGTCCAGCTTCTTTTTTCTTATAATCTAAATATCCAATAACTATTGGAACATCTGCACCAAGAGCAATATGATAAAATCCTGATTTCCATCTAGGCGCATAGCTTCTTGTTCCTTCAGGTGTAACCATGATTACGAGTTCATCGGTTTCTTTCAGGAGATTCACCATGAGTTCAGTGTAGGTTTGCTTTCTTTTTCCAGACACTCGCTTTCTATCAATTGCTATTCCTCCTAAGGATTTGATTAACCAGCCCAAAGGTCCTACCATGACTTCCTTTTTTATAGTAAACTTTACTGGAATATCCATCAAATAGAATGCAGCTCTTGCATAAAGTAAGTCCCAATTGCTAGTGTGAGGTATAGCAATCAACACTGCCTTTTTGAGTTCTTTTGGCCAGACTGAAACAAATTTCCATCCTGTCAACCAAAAAACAATTTTTGATAAGAATTTCATCATATCACTTATAACTTGACCGTATTTTGTCCTAATTCCTTAAATTCTGGATGTGTATTGATAAACTCAAGTGTAGCCTGATATCCTGCTTCGAAAATTTCATTCGCTTTTTTAATATCAAACACACCATACCTTGCTAATCCTTTTGGTTCAATAAAAAAATCACATTTACTTTTTCTACTATACACATTATAATTCATAGACATGATTACAGTGCGCTCGATCAAATTTTTTATATTCTTGATATTATGTTCTTCAGGAAGATGATTGCAATTCACTCCAATGACAACATCACAAATTCCTTCATGCGGTTCAACGGGTAAATTATTCAAAACACCACCATCAACATAGAAGTTGTCCCCAATTTCGATTGGGTCAAACATCCCAGGAATGCAAGAAGATGCCATGATTGGTTTGATTAAATTTCCTTCAGAAAAATACACCACTTTTCCTCTTTTGATATCAGTGGCAGCCACAACTAATGGAATCTTTAATGATGAAAAATCATTTTCTGGTAAATACTTCTCATAAAGCTGAAGTACACTATCCATTTTAAGAATACCAGTCCAGCTGATTGCTGGTCTCATAAATTTGAAATAGTTGGTCTTTACGATGATATCCATGATCTCCTCTGGGTCATATCCGCTGCAATACATGGATCCAACAATAGCTCCTGCGCTTGTCCCACTCACTTGAGTTGGATAAATATTATTTTCATTGAGTGCTTTTAAAACACCCAAATGAGAGATTCCCCTAACTCCTCCACCTGAAAAAGCTATCCCTATTTTTTTATCAGATTTCATCCAATGAAAATGTTTGATCAAGACGTACGCCTTTGTCCGTCATTTTGACGGTACAACATTCGTTTTCAGAATCATGTTCCAAAAAGATGATATACTCATTTTCGGCCGCTTCTTCCAAAAACTTCTTTTTTTCTGTCAATGTAATCAAGGGTCTTGTATCATATCCCATCACATATGGTAAAGGAATATGTCCAACTGAAGGCAAAAGGTCTGCTGCAAAAACAATTGTTTTACCTTTATAATTGATTTTAGGAATCATCTGCTTGTCTGTATGCCCATCAGCTGTGAAAAATTCAAACCCATCAAAAAGTTTTCCTTCATTTAAGTCCAAAAACTGTAACTGACCACTATCTTGCATAGGAAGGATATTTTCTTTCAGGAAAGACGCTTTCTCTCTTGCGTTTGGAACTGTGGCCCATTGCCAATGCTCAGCATTTGTCCAATATTTCGCATTTTCAAAGACCATTTGGTATTTGTTCTTGTCATCATTTTTGTAAGCAACTCCTCCACCACAGTGATCAAAATGAAGGTGTGTCAAAAAATTATCTGTGATATCCTTAAAGTCAAGCCCAATTTTATTTAGAGATGATTTCAGCGAATCATTTCCATGCAGGTAATAGTGAGAGAAAAACTTAGCATCTTGCTTGTCCCCTATTCCGTTGTCAATCAAAACTAATCTACTATTATCTTCCACCAATAAGCATCTCATCGCCCAAGTACAAAGATTATTTTCGTCAGCCGGATTGGTTCTTGACCAAAGAGATTTCGGTACTACTCCAAACATCGCCCCCCCATCAAGTTTAAAAAACCCAGTATTGACAACATGTAAGTTCATAATTTTCTTTTTTTAATAAGAGAAAACAAAAAATCCTATAATTTGAAATATCATAACTTAAAACCGTTTTAATATTTCAAATCATAGGATCTGCAATTTTTTGATTATTCTACGACTACACCCATAGAGCAGAATTTATCTATTCTTTGATCAATTCTTTTTTCCGGTTTGATTTTATCAAGTTCTTTTAAAGCATCTAAAATTGCAGCCTTAATTGTCTTTGACATTTTTCTCATATCTTTATGAGCACCACCAAGCGGTTCTTCAATAATCCCATCTATCAAGCCATTGGCTTTCATATCAATAGCAGTTAGTTTCAGCGCTTCGGCTGCCTGCTCTTTATAATCCCAACTTCTCCATAGTATAGACGAGCAAGATTCAGGTGAAATTACAGAATACCAAGTATTTTCTAACATCATTACTCGATCTCCTATTGCTATTCCTAATGCTCCTCCTGATGCCCCTTCACCAATGATAATGCAAATCACTGGTACTTTTAGCATAAACATTTCTTTGAGGTTTCTGGCTATTGCCTCTCCTTGACCTCGCTCTTCAGCTTCTAAACCTGGAAAAGCACCCGGAGTATCTATTAAAGTTACTATTGGCTTTCCGAATTTTTCAGCCATTTTCATGAGTCGGAGTGCTTTTCTGTAACCTTCGGGATTTGCCATTCCAAAATTTCGTTCTTGGCGTTGTTTGGTATTCCTCCCTTTCTGCTGTCCTATAAACATTACCGATCTGCCATCAATATCTCCAAGACCACCAATCATAGCCTTATCATCTTTTACTGAGCGATCACCATGCAACTCTATAAAATCGTTGGTCATTTCGTAAATATAATCCAACGCATAAGGTCGATCTGCATGTCTAGAAAGCTGAACCCTCTGCCATCTAGTCAAATTTTGGAATGTCTCCTTTTTCAAAGTTTGTATCTTTTCTTCCAAAGACTGAATATCTGAGGTTAAATCAATATTTCTCCCCTTAGCCAAGTCTTTCATTTCTTGTAACTTAAGCTCCAAATCAGCAATTGGTTTTTCGAATTCTAATACCATAGTAAGCGTTTTTGACTTAGGCAAAGATAAAAATATATTCTCTAATAGAAACTTTTTTTCTGAGGGTGGAATTTAAAAGTCTATCTTGATATAGGATGTTTAACTATAAGAAAATTCGAAAAACCGAAATGAAAGTAATCAATTTAGCGATGTCAAAATTATCTATTTGAAAATTAGAAGGATATCGATAGAAGTAAGTTTTTTTTTATTTGAATATTTGCAATGCACCTTCAAAACATTACCTTTGCATCACTTCAAACGAGAAGGAGAAAAAGGAGTGGTAGTTCAGCTGGTTAGAATGCCTGCCTGTCACGCAGGAGGTCGCGGGTTCGAGTCCCGTCCATTCCGCATAAACTTAACTTGTTTAGTGTTTCAAGTAAAGTTCTTAATTTAAAAAGCACAACAATGGAGTGGTAGTTCAGCTGGTTAGAATGCCTGCCTGTCACGCAGGAGGTCGCGGGTTCGAGTCCCGTCCATTCCGCAAAGTCTCAAAGAAATTTGAGACTTTTTTTATGTCTAATTTTTTAAAAACAAAAATAGCCCTTCTAATACAAAGGGCTATTTTAAATTTACAATCTTTCAGTTGTCGTAAAGTTAATTTTTGACAATTTATATTCCTGAAAGCTTTTTCTGCCAGTTCCAAGAATCTCTCAGACTGTCTTCAAGTGTATATTTAGCAGTCCAACCCAAGAGATTATTTACTTTATCTGTATTTGCCCATACTTTTTCAATATCCCCTGGTCTTCTTGGACCAATTTCATAATTCAATTTTTGATTTGATACCTTTTCAAATGCTTGAACAACCTCCAATACTGTATTACCATTACCAGTTCCTACATTGAAAATATCTATAAAATTATCTTCTTGCTTTTCTAAATATTCCAATGCCTTGACATGAGCGTCAGCAAGATCTAATACATGTATATAATCACGTACACATGTTCCATCTTTTGTATTATAGTCATTTCCAAATACAGTGATTTTCTCCCTAATTCCTGCAGCAGTCTGTGTTACAAATGGGATTAGGTTAGCAGGCACACCAAGTGGCAACTCTCCTATCTCGGCACTTGGATGTGCTCCTATTGGATTGAAATACCTTAATCCTATTGCTTTTGTATTTGGCTTGCTTTTGATATGATCATGCAAAATATCTTCACAAATCTTCTTTGTATTTCCATAAGGACTTTCAGCTTCCTTTCTAGGAGTAGACTCTAAAACTGGAAGATGATCAGGTTGACCATAAACTGTGCAAGAGGAAGAAAAAACAATGTTTTTAACCCCATATTTTTTCATAACCTCTAATATTACCAATAGAGAATTAATATTATTGGAATAATATTTTAAAGGTATTTGAGTACTCTCCCCTACTGCTTTACTAGCTGCAAAATGAATAATTCCAGAAATTTCGTTTTCCTTAAAAATCTTATCTACTAAAGCTTTGTTATTACAATCCCCTTCATAGGACTTCACATCTTTAGAAAGAATCTTCTTTAATCCCTTCAAAACTCCTTTTTCGGAATTTGAAAAGTCATCCAAGATAATTGGATTATAACCTGATTCAACTAAGGCAACAGCAGTGTGGGAACCGATATAACCTGCTCCTCCCGTAATCAAAATATTCTTCATTTGTTTCAATAGGTTTAATTAAATACAAGTATAAGCAGATCTCGTCAAGGAATAAAGATAAATCTATTTTACCAAAACAAACCCTCCTTTGATCTGATCACTTTTTGGTATTCCATTGAGTAAATATTCATAGCTGAAAACGTAAGTGTAATTGCCAGCTGGAGCATCTTCGTTATTGACTTTCCCATCCCATCCAGTATTTCCAAAATAAATTAATTCTCCCCAAAGATTATACACCATAAGTTCATAAATCAAAGTACAATTTGCAACCGCTTCAAAGAGACCTTCTCGAGGATCAAAACCTGTAGGCATTCTTGCAATTGGGTCAGCTTCAACCATCTCTCCAGTACCGAAGCTTACACATCCTCTACTATCGACTACTGTTACTTCATGTATTCCTCTTGGCACTCCCTGAAGCAAAAACTGGGTAGAGTTATCAAAATCCCATAGATAAGTAAAAGGACCATCTCCCCCTTTTGGTTCTGCAAGAAGGTCCCCATTTGCTTCTCCAGGGCAAGCAAATTTTTCAATTCTCACATCTACTTCCAGTGGCAAGGGTGAGTCGATCATAAAATTGATGGGTAAAACACAGCCATTAGCATCAGTTATCTCAAGTTCATATAGTCGGCCTTCCAAATCAAACAGATTGATTTGATTTCCATTGATTTGATTTGTTGGGAGATTGATGGAGTAAGGAGCTGTTCCACCAGTTAGCTCAATGAAAGCTTCTCCATCAGCCCTACCAAAACAAGATGTCGCTATGGTATTTATAGCTTCTACTTCTAGCAACGGAGGCTCCACAATATTGATATTTTCCAAAACAATTTCACATCCAAACGTGTGTTCTGTACCGAAACTGTCGCCGTGATGATGTTGACATAATGGAAACTAATTGAAGGCAATTGTAATGCATTGAAAGTAATTTGACTGAGAAGCTGTTGATTTGGACTATATGTGATCATAAATGGATCACCTATGTTGCTTCCCGGCCCCGGTAGATTACAGTCCATGCTTTTCGCAAATCCAGTAACAGAAATTGGCTTATCACTTGATATTGAAACTGCTTCCGTACTTGAAAAATCTCTAGACAGAAATGCTCCAGACCCTATAGTGCCAACGCTAGTTCCATTGATGAATATTTCGCTATCATCTTCTGAAGCTAATATTTTCACTAATTCTCCCGAATTCCTACCAGCCAAGGGAACATGCAAAAAATCATTCCCCCAAGTGTTTACAGGATAGGCTTGTTGAAATAGATGATCATTGGCTTGACCACAATTACCAACACCTGTCCATTTATTCCCTCCAAAAACAGCTATATTTTTACAGTTTTGAGCATCAGCTCCAATCACCCGAACTCTTGATCCAGTCAAATCCCCTCTTGCTTTTAACTGATAAGATTGACCTGTATTTAAATTTATTGAATAAGGAACACCTGTAGTTTGGCCAGATATTGTATTTACTTTTGGAGTAATTTCTATTTCTGTATTATCCTCTACTGCTACTACTAGAAGCGTACTTTCATTATTGGAGTTTGGATCAAAATTCACTTGTGCCGTTACTTCCTCAAAATGCGAAGTGATATAATGATCTTTACCTAAAGTAGTGGTAGGAAGAACTACTGTCCCATCAGCACTTCTAAATCTTTCATTAAATGCATAGACAGAAATATTGCCTGAGGAAAGTATATAGACTCCTTTATTTTCAACAATGCCAGAAGTTCTATGAAGTATATCAAAATTCTCAATTCTCTGTACAAATTGTTGACCTGCTTGAAGGTTGAAAATCTGAGTACTTCCGGGATACTCAATAATTCCCTCCGCTGCTTCACTTGCGGTTATTACTATAATTCCAATATCAGGTGCTCCGTCAGAATTCGGGCTAGGCGGAACTCTATTATTCTCCATAAAACCTACCCAAAACTCTTTTCCTACAGTGGTTACTTGAGCCGAAATATTATTTAAAATTGCAAAGGAAAGAAATAGGGAGATCGTTAAAATTAATCCTTTAGAATAAAGGTGCTTCATTGAATTGTAATTAATTAGAAATCAGCATTCAATATAAAGCTATTCTAAAAAAAATTATTCAATATGACTTTTTATTTCTAAAAAAATAGAATTTACTTCTGGACAAAAGTTTACTTTCAAGGTTTTGGGATTTTTTGTTAAATTTGATTTAGTATTCTTAAAATTATTATTGTCGTGCCATACAAAGAACGTGAAATAGAGAAAAAATACTTTTCAATTGGTGAAGTTGCAACTATGTTTAAGGTAGCTCCCTCTTTGATTCGATATTGGGAAGGGGAATTTGATATCATAAATCCAAAAAAAGATAAGAAAGGTAATAGAAGATTCACGAAGGAAGATATTGAGAAAATTCGATATATCTATCAATTGGTTAAGGTGAAAGGCTTCACACTTCAAGGAGCACAAGAAGTAATTAAGAAGGAACAAAATCATGTTTTTGACAAAGTGGCGACAATCAACAAACTCCATCAAATTAAAAAATTTTTAGCAGAAATAAGGGAAAATATTCATGTCAAATCTGAATGAAACTATACATCATGAATTAGCATTGAGCTTGGTTCCAAAGATTGGACCTGCCATTTTTAGAGGTATCCTTGCATACGCTGGCGATGCCAAAAATTTCCTTAAAATCCCTAAAGGTAAAGCTGAGAAAATCCCTCGAATCAGCAAACAAATCATTTCAATTAGAAATGAATTTGAGTCCAAATTAAAAATAGCAGATGATATCATCAATGACTGCTTGAAAAAGGGGATTCAAGTGGCTACTTTTTCTAGTGAATCTTTTCCTGAGAGGCTAAAAAACATAGAAGATTTCCCTCTTGTACTTTTTGTAAAGGGAAATGCTGATCTCAATCCATCCCGAGCAATTGGAATCGTAGGTACTAGAAACTGCACAGAATATGGAAGAAGTGTCACTAGAAAAGTTATCGAAGACCTTATACCCTACAAACCCACTATCATCAGTGGCCTAGCATACGGAATTGATATAGAAGCCCATCGAGCAGCTCTCCAATTTGATCTACCAACCATCGGAGTTTTGGGTTCTTCGGTAGATTCAGTTTACCCTTCAGTTCATAAAAATACTGCAAAAGAAATGCTTGAAAATGGAGGATTGATTAGCGAATACCTTCCAGGTTCTCAAATGCATCCAAGCAACTTCCCTCAAAGAAATCGAATTATAGCGGGACTTTCTGATGCCTTAGTTGTGGTAGAAGCTGCCATCAAAGGTGGTGCTTTAATTACAGCAGAAATTGCTTATGGTTATAATAAAGAAGTATTTGCTATTCCAGGCAACTTGCAATCTCCCTTAAGTGAGGGTTGTAATAATTTGATTAGTAAAATGAAAGCTTCTATTTACACAGGAGTAAAAAACATTGAAGAAGCTCTTTCTTGGTCCAAGGAAAACCCACAAGAGAGTAAATTCACAAAAGAAAAAAGCTGGATAAACTTTCCGAAGGAAGAACAGGATATTCTGAAATTGATTAAAGACAAGGGCGAAATTGAAATTGATCAACTGGCAATGCTCACCAATCTTTCAAATACATCACTTTCTTCAAAGCTTCTCAATCTAGAATTTGAAGGTTTGATTAAGTCCAAGCCTGGCAAACGATATGCTTTGGTATTTTAATCTTTTTTAAAAAAAACAGCTCTTGATCAATAAATCAAGAGCTGTTTTTATTGTGAATATATAATTCAAGGGATTACCTTCTACCCATATTAGGCATGATATTGCCAAGAGCTTTTTGAGCTCCTCCCATTTTATTCATTTGCTTCATTAACTTTCTCATATCTCCAAATTGCTTCATCAGGTTGTTGACCTCAGTGATAGTTCTTCCGCTACCTGTTGCGATTCTTTTTCTTCTGCTACCATCGATGACATCTGGATTCTCACGTTCCAATGGCGTCATGCTTCTGATAATGGCTTCAATAGGTCTGAATGAATCATCATCAATATCCAATCCTTTCATAGCTTTGCCCATTCCCGGAATCATGCCCATCAGGTCTTTGATATTACCCATCTTTTTGATTTGTTCCAATTGAGAAAGGAAATCATCAAAATTGAATTGGTTCTTCCTGATTTTAGCGTTGATTCTCTTGGCTTCATCTTCGTCGAAAGTTTGCTGTGCTCTTTCTACCAAAGAGATCACATCACCCATTCCAAGTATTCTTTGTGCCATTCTATCTGGATGGAAGACATCCAGATTTTCCATTTTTTCACCCGTGGAGATGAATTTGATTGGCTTGTTGACTACGTGCCTGATCGAAATGGCTGCACCACCTCTGGTATCACCATCGAGTTTGGTCAATACAACACCATCAAAATTCAATCGCTCGTCAAAAGTCTTAGCTGTGTTGACTGCATCCTGACCCGTCATCGCATCCACGACAAACAAAGTCTCTGATGGATTCAAAGCTTTTTTCAAAGCTTCGATTTCTTTCATCATTTGTTCATCAACAGCGAGACGACCTGCAGTATCGACGATTACCGTCTTTTTGCCAGTTTTCTTTGCATAAGCAATTGCATTGTTCGCAATTTCTAAGGCATTCTTATTTTCAGGTTCAGAATAAACTTCAACGCCAATTTGCTCACCCAATACTTTCAACTGATCAATCGCAGCAGGCCTATAGATATCACAAGCCACCAAAAGCACTTGTCTTCCTTGTTTTTTAAGATAACTGGCGAATTTACCAGAAAAAGTAGTCTTACCAGAACCCTGAAGACCTGAGATCAACACCACAGCTGGATCACCTTTGATATTGACGTCCACCTTGGTTTCACCCATCAATTTTGTCAATTCTTCTTGTGTGATTTTGATCAACAATTGACCTGGAGAAACTGCAATAAGTACATCTCTACCTAAAGCCTCTTCTTTGATTGTGTCAGTTACTTCCTTGGCTACTTTATAGTTAACGTCAGCATCGATCAAGGCTCTTCTAATTTCCTTTACCGTAGTAGCTACGTTGATTTCAGTGATTTTACCAGTCCCTTTGAGGGTCTTAAAAGCTTTATCTAATTTTAAATTCAGATTATCAAACATGCCTTTTTTATTCTATTTGATGCAAAAATAGAAATTTATTTGGGAAAAGGGATTGCTTATTGCAAAGGTTTTGACTTCTCTTGATTTTACTTTGAGGAAAGTTAATTCTGTTCATTTCCCTCCACATTCTTTTTATTTTTTTAATTTGCGAACATTCTTAAAAAATGAAATCCGAAATCAAATGCATATCAATCTAAAGAAAGATATTTTACCACATGTTATCAGTGTGATTATTTTCTATTTGATCGTTCTGTTTTACTTTTCACCTGCTGTTTTTGATGGTAAAATTATATTTCAAAATGACATCCTTCAGTGGGAAGGAGGCGCAAAAGAAATAATCGACCATAGGGCTGAAACTGGTGAGGAAGCACTTTGGACGAATAGTATGTTTGGAGGTATGCCAGCTTATTTGGTAAGCTTTGAAATCGCAGGAGACATTACGAATCATATTACCAAGGTCTTGACACTTGGTTTACCACACCCTATCAATGCGATTTTCTTCGGAATGGTGGCGATGTACATTCTTTTGTTAAGTTTCAAAGTTCGCCCTGAATTCTCGGTCATTGGATCAATTGCTTTTGCATTCAACACTTTTCATATTATTTCCATTGATGCAGGACATAATGCCAAAATTTGGGCTATTTGTTTAATTCCATTAATTCTTGCTGGGATTCATTTGGCATTCAATCAGAAAAAGCTGCTTGGATTGGCACTTTTCACTTTGGGATTGATGCTGCAGCTCAAATTCAATCACCTTCAAATTACCTATTACACAGTCATCATTGTCTTCATTTATTTGATTGCGGTGATTTATGAAAATTACAAATCCAGACAGCTGCCCGAATTTGGTAAAGTCGCTTTGATTCTAGTTCTTGGGACCCTAATCGCTGTTGGAGGGAATATCAGTAGATTTTTGAGCGTATATGAATATGGGAAATACTCAACAAGAGGAGCACCGAATCTGGAAACTGGAACAAATTCTCAAGCAGGATTGGATAAAGATTATGCTTTCAATTGGTCCCAAGGAAAAGCGGAAACACTCACCTTGCTCGTTCCATTTTTTTATGGTGGCGGGAGTGGTGAAGCTCTTCCCGAAAATTCAAATACAGAAGCAGCGCTTCGTGCAAATGGTGTTGATAATGCTCAGATAAGGGGTTTTATCCAGGCTGCCCCAACATATTGGGGAGATCAGCCAGGTACAGGTGGACCAATTTATGGCGGTGCAATTATGATCTTTTTGTTTGTACTCGGCTTACTTTATGCCCAAAAATCTTACAGATATGCATTCCTTTCCATCACAATTTTATCTTTACTTTTAGCTTGGGGAAAAAATCTAGAATGGTTTAATTATGCAGTCTTCGATTATTTGCCTGGGTACAACAAATTCAGAGCAGTCTCTATGGCTTTGTGTCTTGCTTTGTTTTCTATTCCTGTATTAGGAGCCTTAGGTTTAGAAGGCTTATTTGCTGAAAAGTTTGATAAAAAGACCCTTAAAAATCTTGCCATTGCTTTGGGAAGTACAGCTGGTATCGCTTTGCTTTTGGCAGTATTTGCAGGTACATTTGGTTTTCGCGGAGCAGTTGATTTGAATTTACCAGATTGGTTGGTATCAGCAGTTCAAGAGGATCGAAAAGCATTCCTAAGATCGAGTGCTTTCAAGAGCTTTATTTTCATTGCTCTTTCAGGAGCATTGATCTTTTTTGCTTTGAAAAATAAAATTTCTATTCAACTGGCAGGTTTGGGGGTTGTAATTCTATTGACCATTGATCTTTGGATGATCAACAAGCGTTACCTGAACGATGATTCTTTCCAAATTAATCCTTCTCAGCAATTCTTTGCTGCCACTCCAGCAGACAAGATGATCCTTCAAGATCCTGGCTATTTTAGAGTATTGAATTTAGCCAATCCTTTTAATGATGCGAGAACCTCCTATTTCTTCAATAGTGTTGGAGGATATCATGGGGCTAAAATGAGGAGATATCAGGAATTGATAGAAAACGTCATCAGTCCAGAAATGAATCAATTCATTCAAAAAGCGCAGGAAGGAAATTTTGACTTCGAAAGCCTCAATGCACTCAACATGCTCAACACTAAATACATCATGGCAGGCGAGGCTGAAAATGCTGTTTTTGAAAATCCATTGGCAAATGGACCTGCATGGTTTCCTTCCAGAATTATAGAAACCAAGAGCAATGATGAGGAAATCAAACTCATTGCTGAAATCAATACACGACAAGAAGCGACAGTCAACGTACAAGAATTTCAAAATATAAAAACAGGTTCTGGTACCATTAGACTTGAGCAACAAAGCCCAAACCAATTTACTTATGAAGTCAATGCTGAAGCGGCAGGTCTTGTTGTGTTCTCCGAAATCTATTACCCACTTGGTTGGAAAGCGACGATTAATGGTCAAGAAGCAGAAATCATAAGAACCAATTATCTCTTGAGAGGAATCGAAGTTCCATCAGGTCAAAGTACGATCGAAATGAAATTCGAACCAAAGAGTTATTTCAATACAAAAGGTATCAATGTTATTTCTCAATATTTATGGCTAGCCTTATTTTTAGTCAGTCTATTCTTCACCTTTAAATCAGAAAAATCATGAGCACTGAAAAAAATAAAATTCAGGGGTTTTATGATGAGTTTTCGGAGAAACAGGTAAAAACAGGTGTCAATTCCAGACATTTAAATATTATTAACAAGCTTGTTTCATCTGGTCTGAAGTCAACGCATCAAGTTCTTGAAGTCGGGTGTGGAATCGGCACAGTTAGTCAACTTATCGCAAAAGTAGTCAGTAAAGGAAATGTGCTTGCTGTAGATATTAGCGAAAAAAGCATCCAAAAAGCAAGTGAAATCTGGCAAAAACATGCAAATCTAACATTTGAGGTTTCCGACATGAGTGACTTTAATAAATCCGGAAAAACTTTTGATTATTTTGTTTTCCCGGATGTATTGGAGCATATTCCTGTTGAGCAACATCCTAACTTATTTGCGAATATTACAAAGCATTCCCATGAAAACTCGGTGGTATTTGTTCATATTCCTTCTCCTCGGTTTTTGGAATGGATGATTCGAAATGAACCTGAAAAGCTCCAGATTATTGACCAACCCTTGGATACTTCAAAGCTGATCGGAGTCTTGCAACAGTTTGGTTTTTATCTTGAAGAAATGAAAACCTATTCGGTTTTTTATGAAGAGAAGGATTACCAATATTTCGTCTTCAGGAAAAACAAAGCGATAGAAAAAACGACTCCAAGAGATAAGTGGGTGATTTTGAAAGAAAGAATAAGTATAAAATTAAATATTCGGTAAGTAAATGTACAATTCTTCAATTTTGGCTTTCGCATGATTGTTTATATCTATCCGGTAAAGACGGCATTTACTGAACGTGATATACTCATGTTGAGATCTGAACACAGGGTAAAACCGCTCCCATTTACACAATCTCCCATACTGCTTCCACTTTTTTTTATCTTACAATTCTTTCAATTGCTGCTCTTACTTCCTTTTACTACACATTACATGTGCTTTTTTGGTGGATATCATAGTGTGATCCCAGTGTTTCTTGGAAAGCTATTTTCCATTCCAACTTTTATACAAGCAGGTGGTACTGACGCTGTCAATATGCCAAGCATCAATTATGGGAATTATAGAAAAAAATGGTTGAAAAAAGCCACAACCTATAGTTTTCTGAATTGCACCAAAATACTTCCTGTAGCAGAAAGTCTTGTTGCTTATGATTATTCTTATGATTCAAGTATTCCAAAGAAGCAGGGGTTAAAAAATCTAATCCCAAATCTAAAAACACCAATAGAAGTCATTTACAATGGATTTGATGCTGAACTCTGGAAGGATTTAGGAAAGAAAAGAACCCCCTACTCTTTTATCACAGTCGCTAAAGGAATTTCAAAAATACAGAGAGCTAAAGTTAAAGGAATCGACTTAATTGAAAATCTAGCCAAAGAATTTCCTGATTTCCATTTCACCTTGATTGGTGACGCTTCATACTTACCGAAAAGAAAGAACATAAAGGTTGTCGGTTCATTAAACCAAACGGAAATAGTAGCTATTTTGAATGAACATCAATACTATCTTCAACTTTCAACTTCCGAAGGCTTTCCAAATGCTTTAGCAGAGGCCATGCTTTGTGGATGCGTGCCCATTGGGTCCGCTGTTGGAGATATTCCAAATATCATTGCAGATACAGGTGTTATTTTGGAAAGTAGAGATATCAAAAATTTAAAAAATATCATTTCTTCTCTCGATCAGAGCCTGTTTGATTTGAAAAGTGAAATGGCAAGAAAAAGGATAATTTTAAACTTCTCTTTTGAGAAAAGGCGAAATGCTCTGCTATCTTTATTTCAATCTTAAATATTTTTAAATTTTAGTATAATCAATCCATGAAGCCCATCGCACGTCAAAGCATCTTAACCACCTTATCTTCCTATTTAGGAGTGGTGATTGGGTATTTCAATGTACTTTGGCTTTTACCATATGCCCTTGATCCCGAGCAAATTGGTATCTTTCGGACGATTCAAGACATGGCTTTACTTTTCGTTCCTTTTGCCCAATTGGGCGTTGGAAATGGAATAACGAGATTTTATCCAAAAGTCAAATCTTCCCAATTTTCGTTTTTCACGCTAAGCCTCATGATGGCTCTGATTGGATTTGTGATTGTTGCGGGTCTATTTTTCTTCTTCAAAGAAACACTAGTTTCAGCTTTTGCCACCAACTCACCCGAGGTGATAGATTTCTTTGGCGTCGTTTTATTCATCACCTTATTTTCTGTTCTCAATACTATTTTGGACGCATTTTGTAGGTCATTTCTGAAAGTTGCTGTTCCTGCATTTTTCAGAGAAGTGGTTTTAAGATTATTGGTTGCGATCTTAATCAGCTCCTATTTATTAAGCTGGTTAAGTTTTGACATGTTCATGTGGGGATTAGCGCTGACCTACTTTATTGCACTTTTCGGGATGATTATTTATATGTTGAATATCAAACTTTTTAAGTTGAATTTCAAATTCACTGACTTTCCAAAAGGCTTTTTAAAAGAATTTATCAAGTACAATTTGATTACACTTTTGGGAACTACAGGCGCAATTTTGATCATGAAAATTGACAGCTTAATGGTCAGTTCCATGATTGGATTGGACGCCAATGCCATTTACACCATAGCATTTTCTATTGCTGTGGTGATTGAAATGCCTAGAAGAGCCATTTCTCAAGTGATCATGCCTGTAGTCGCAGAACATTTTGAAAAAGGTGAATTGAAAGAAATCAATAAGCTTTATAAGCAAGTTGCGGTGCATCAACTTTTGATTTGTTTACTGCTATTTCTAGGGATTTGGTCGAGTATTGACAGTCTTTATCACTTTGTGCCAAATAGTGAGATTTATGAAGTTGGAAAATGGGTGGTTTTTTGGATTGGTTTGGGAAAATTATCAGATGTGATTTTTTCAATCAATGGAGAAATTATCGTATTCTCCAAATATTATTTATTCAACATTACTGCAACTTTGATTATGAGCATTGCAGTGATTTTCTTGAATTTATTCTTAATTCCCATTATGGGCATTGAAGGTGCAGCTTTAGCATCATTTTTAGCTATGTTTTTATTCAACTTTATAAAGTATATTTTTGTTAAGGGAAGGTTGAATTTTGATCCTTTCTCAGCCGATATATTCAAAATCATATTTTTAGGCTTAATGACTTTTGCTATTCAGTTCTATATATTCCAAAATTGGGAATTAGGAATCCTGAATATATCTTTGAGATCACTAACAGTGATTATTATTTATGTGGGTGGGGCTTTTCTCTTAAATATTGCTAAAGACAGCAGAGATAGACTATTCAAAAAATTAAAAAGAACCGGATCTTAGAGTGTTACAAACCTCTTTATAGACAAGATTTGAGCTGCCTTGAAATCGCAAACTTCCACTGTTATCCTGACTCTTGCGAGACGAGGTCCTGATTGCTCAGGATGAGGCCTGTTTTTGAAAAGGGCTTCACTCGGTAATTTATGTTAATTGTGAAGTTTGAACATGTCGGCGACCCGGTTCAATGCTCAAATATACGGATAAAATAGTGACTTGTTTTACCTAGTCCAATCAATCTTACTTTTCTCAAACCAAGGAAACCAAAGAATCTTTAAGCTATTGACCACTAATAAAAAAAAACAATGTGGATTTTCTCAAATAGTAATAATAAGTAATTTTATAAAGACTTAAATCAGAATAAATAAATTATCATTTGATTTTAAAATATTTGAAACGATATGTCAAAATGCCTTTAAAAAGTCATTTTGACAGCCAAATATTATTCTGTTTACACGAAATAATATTTCCTTGAATTGAAAATATCAATTTAATTATCAATAATTTTGCAGCTATAAAAGCACTATAAAAAATGTATCAAATCAAAAAACTCATTGTTTGTCTTGATCAAAGTGAATTGGATGAAACCTTGGTCAAATTCGCTTCTTTTGTGGCAAGGGTAAATCAGACTAAGAAAATTTACTTTACCAATGTGATTAGAAACCTCAATATCCCAAAGGAGGTTCTTGAAGAGTTCCCCAATTTGATTGATAATATTGTTGAGGAAAGAAAAACCAAGATGAGAGATTTGGTTACCCAAACTTTGGGGAAAATAAAAGATTTAGAAATTTCATACATAGTCAAGGAAGGACAACTATCAAAAAAGATTTTGAAACTTGCTCATGAAAAATCCGCAGATATGATCATTTTAGGCAGAAAAGTTGATCTTACAGGTACTGGAGTACTTTCTCAGCGTTTGGCAAGAAGAGCTAGTTGCTCCCTACTGATTGTACCAGAAAATTCAGTTCCAAAAATTGATAAGCTTTTGGTACCAAGTGATTTTTCCGATTACTCCAAGGATGCTATGGAAGAAGCAGTAATGATTGTCGAAAAGTATGGAGGTAAAGCTGAGATTTTTTGTCAAAATGTATTTTCTATCCCATCAGGTTATCATTTTACTGGAAAAACTTACGAAGAATTCTCTTCGATTATGCAAATGCACGCAGAGATAAATTTTAAAAAATTCATTCGAAAGATCGATACTAAAGACATAAAAATCACACCTCTGTATACGAAAGACGAAGATGATGATCCTGTTGAAGATATTTTAGCTAAAGCAGAAGAAATCAATGCAGATGGAATCATCATTGGTGCAAAAGGAAGGACAGCTGCTACAGCACTTTTCATCGGAAGTATGGCTGAGAGATTGATTCAAATG
This sequence comes from Belliella baltica DSM 15883, assembly GCF_000265405.1. Taxonomy (NCBI): domain Bacteria; kingdom Pseudomonadati; phylum Bacteroidota; class Cytophagia; order Cytophagales; family Cyclobacteriaceae; genus Belliella; species Belliella baltica. The sequence continues at coordinate 3,597,777 of NC_018010.1, forward strand.
AATCACAAAATCCCTCTCCTAGTCACAAGACCTAAAGGTAAGAACGCAGGAATTTTAGATTATATTTTGGAGATTTAGGATAAGCAATATCTCAAATCATTTATTGTTAGAAAAAAAAGGAGCTATGCTTTAAGCTAGTTCCTTTTTGTAGTTAAAGAGTCTATCATTTCAAATGATGAATTAAAGCTTATTCATTTTTTTTAAACATGCTACTAAGATTAACAACTGAATTGAATCTAGTAACTCTAACTTTTATATCATAAACATTGTTTCTTTATACTTTCTCTTTTATCCTATCAAATTCATCGTTCAAAAGTTTTTTGGGCATTCAATTAAACTAATCGATATCTTGTTTGTCTAATCAAACAATGATGTCACTCAGCGATCTTGATATTTTAAAATTAATTCAAGAACCCCAAACTCGGGACAAAGGATATAGACTTTTGTTAAGTGCTTATCAAAAACGAGTTTACCACGTCATCAGAAAAATGGTAATCATACACGAAGATGCTGATGACATCACCCAAAACACTTTTATCAAAGCATTCAAAAACCTAGGCAACTTTAACAGCAATTCTTCCTTATTTACTTGGCTTTATAGAATTGCTATTAATGAAAGTTTGAATTTTCTTGAAAAGAAAAAACGCAGATTCTTCTTTCCTATAGAGGACCACGAAGAGGTAATGAAGAATTATATTGATGATTCTTACTACATTGATGGAGAAGAGATTGATAGAAGGTTACAAAAGTCATTACTTCATCTACCTGATAAACAAAGACTTGTATTTAACTTAAAGTATTTTGAAGATTTAAGTTACGAAGATATCAGTAAGATAACCGACACATCTGTTGGAGCCCTCAAGGCGAGTTATCACCATGCTGTGAAAAAAATAGAAAATGAATTGAAATCAGAATAAACCTCAGCCTTTAAATTCTGTCTAATAAACAAGTTATGAAAAATCTACCCAAAAAGAATATCTTCAAAGTTCCAGAAAACTACTTTGAAAATCTTTCAGATCAGATTCTTGAAAAAAACTCCAGTAAGAAGAGTAAAATGATAATTCTTAGGAATATGGCTGCAGCCGCTGTCGTATTGCTAAGTGTAGCTTTATTTGTCTTTAGACAAGAAGTAAATCCTAATGAAAATATTCAGACAAGCATATCTGAGGACATCAATTTATATATCAATGCTGGATATTGGGGAGCTGAAGAAATGCTTTATTTGGCAGATGATCCCAACTTGATTTTAGATCAGATTATTACAGAAGAGTGGGGAAATTACAATGTCAATGAATTGGAATATGAAGAAGATATTTGGTATTAATTATTAGAAAATGAAAAACATAAAATATTTACTTACCTTCCTTCTTGCTGTTTTGAGTTTTAGTGTCTTTTCACAAAGAGAACAAAAACAATTTGATAGAGAAAAATACGAATCAGCAAGAGTTGCTTTCATTACAAATAGACTAGACTTGAAAACTAATCAAGCAGAAAAATTCTGGCCTATTTTCAATAAGTATAATGAAGAAAAGGAAAAAATGATTCGTAATATGTCTGCCATCAATAAAGAATCTGAAGGAGATGTAACAGAAGCCAAAGCAAAAGAATTGATCGCAAGACGCTTTGATATTCAAGAAGAAATCCTTGATTTAGAAAAAAAATTCATGAATGATGTCACTTCAGTCTTGAGCCATACTCAAGCGCTCAAGCTTGGTGGCGTTAACCGTGATTTTGTAAGACAAATCTACAGGATGAATCAGCGTGGTGGGCAAAGAGGAAATAACTAAAAAAGGAGTCAAATTGACTCCTTTTTTACATCTTATATAGTCAAAGATTATTTTTTCAATAAATCCCGAATCTCTTCCAATAAAAGTTCTGACTTTGGTGGAGCTGCTGGTGGTGCAGGTGCTGCTTCTACTTTTTTCTTTCTAGAGTTGATCGCTTTAATTGCTAAGAAAATTACAAATGCAATAATTACAAAATCTACGACATTCTGAATAAAATTACCATAACTTAACACTACAGCAGGAAAATCTACTCCCTCTTCAGTATATGCTTCTTTCAAAGTAAGAGCTAAATCTTTAAAATCTACACCTCCAAGAAGGACTCCCAAAGGTGGCATTATGATATCATTTACAAAAGAGGTAACTATTTTACCAAAGGCTCCTCCGATAATGACCGCAACTGCTAAATCAACTACATTACCTTTGACTGCGAATTCTTTAAATTCTTTTAACATTCCCATAGATGTGTGAGTTTATTTTTAAAATGGTTTTATAAAACGATGTAAAATACAAACAAATCTACAATTATAAAATATAATTCTTCTCTTGGAAAATAAAGAACCTCGATACTTACCAACTAATCATGTCTTAACTAATAGATTCATTTAAAGATTAATTGGGGGTATAATGACTTGAAATTTATAATTTTTTCTAACTTTGAGCCATAACCTATTAAACTAAAATATGAAAATTGCATTAATTGCACATGATGGAAAAAAAGCCGATCTGGTACATTTTCTATCTGGATTCAAAGATGAATTATTACAAAAAGACATAAGCTTAGTCGCAACAGGCACAACGGGTTCCCACATAGAAAAGGCTGGATTTAAAGTAAATAAATTACTCTCGGGACCTCTTGGTGGAGATGCTCAAATAGCTGCCATGGCAGCACAAAAAGAGTTGGATTTGGTTATTTTTTTTAGAGACCCACTAGATAAACACCCACACGAGCCTGATGTGCAGATGTTGATGCGAATATGTGACGTGCACAATATTCCCTTGGCTACAAATCCAGCTGCAGCAAATATGATTTTTAAACATGTTATTTCGCTAAGACACTAATGGAACCAAAAACAATAAAAAAAATAGGTGTATTAACTTCAGGAGGAGATGCTCCTGGGATGAATGCAGCCATAAGAGCTACCGTGAGAGCAGGATTCTTTTATAACTTAGAAATGTACGGAATATACAGAGGTTATGAAGGAATGATTAATAATGAGATCAAAAAACTTGAAAGTAAAAATATTGCTCACATTTTGGAACGTGGCGGTACATTTCTCAAATCAGCAAGAAGTGCAGAATTCAGAACTTCTGAAGGAAGAAAAAAAGCCTATGAAAACCTTCAAAAACATGGCATCGATGCTTTGGTGGTTATAGGAGGAGATGGCTCTTTGACAGGAGCTCATTTGTTTTTTCAAGAATTTGGAATTCCTGCAATCGGACTTCCGGGTACTATAGACAATGATTTGTCAGGTACAGACAGTACAATTGGCTTTGATACAGCTTGTAATACAGCCATTCAAGCAATTGATAAAATTAGAGATACTGCTACTTCTCATGATAGACTTTTCTTTGTAGAAGTAATGGGAAGAGATGCAGGCTTTATTGCTATCAATGCCGGAATTGGAAGTGCGGCGGCAGCAACTTTGATTCCAGAGAAGAAAATGCCCATTGAAAGGCTAGTAGAAAGGCTAAAAGCTAGGACAAAAGCATTAAAACAATCTAATATCGTGATTGTAGCTGAAGGAGGTAAAAGTGGTGGAGCAGCTGAAATAGCTACAAAAATCAAAAAGCTACTTCCTTATTACGATATCAAGGTCACAATTTTAGGGCATTTGCAACGCGGTGGTTCACCAAGCTCATTTGACAGAGTCCTTGCAAGCAAACTTGGAGTAGCAGCCGTAGAGGGTCTAATGCAAGGTAAATATGATGTGATGGCAGGAGTAATTAACAATAAGATTGTCTTTACTCCTATTACCAAAGCTATAGTCGATGACAAAGAAGTAGATGAAGATGATTTTCGAATTGCAAAAATACTTTCAACCTAAAAAAAGGAGGCACAGATTAGCCTCCTTATTTTTTTAGAAAATCTATATTAGAACTTTATTTTTCAAGAATTATGGAGGCATATCCAGGCAGTCTTACAATATTATTTTCTAAAGATCCATTACCAAGAGAAAATAAAACAGCTTGAAAGGATTCAGGTACATTTATACTTTGTTCTTCTTGACCTAAATTATGAATTACAAACAATTCTTGTCCTTCATACTTTCTAAGAAACGCCATTACAGGCTTTGATAAATCTTCACTATAAAATTCTAAATCACCAAGTGCTAATGCCCTATTTGTATTTCTTAATTTTATAATTTCCCTATAATGATTAAAATAACTGGTACTCATTGATTTTTGAATTGCAAGAGGAGTCACCACATCATCTTTAGAATATTCTGCATCTATCCATGTTGCCCTACCAGAATCATTTGCACGAATATCCCAAAGAAATGGTTCTCGAATATTTTCATCAGGTTTCTTTCCCATCATTCCAATTTCTTCACCATAATATAGGTAAGGTGCACCCGGCATAGACATTAGAATAGTAACGGCCTGCTTCAATTTCTTTGGATTTTCATCCAAAGAATTTAGTAATCTTGGCTGATCATGATTAGATGAAAAAGTAGCATCTATAAATTCATCAGTAATATCTTTATAAAAATCTAAAATTTCTTTTTGCTTCCTGACCAATAGCATCCCATCCTCTTTCTTATAAGATTCTAAGAGGGTGTAATGAAAATCAAAATTAAATAAAGCTGGTAGTCCAGGTAAATAAGGAGCCACCACTTCTTTCATATCGTAAACTTCACCTACTAAGTAAACATCTGGCTTAATCTTAGTCATCTCACTTCTAAACTCTTTCCAAAACGCATGATTATCTTTTGGCCGATCATCTGTATAAATATGCTTTGCAGCATCCAATCGAAACCCATCTACACCAACTTCCTCTAGCCAAAACCTTCCTATTTCATAGATTTCTTCTCTTACTTTCGGATTATCAAAATTCAAATCTGGCATTCCTCCAATAAAAAAGCCATAATAAAAATCCTCTCCATTTCCAGGGTCGTGCCACTGTCTGATATTATCACTATCTAATGTTATCGTTTTCTTATTGATAAAGTCGGCTATAGTATCTTTTTGAGCCCAAACATAATAATCTCTGTAAGGATTATCTCTTCCTTTTTTTGACTCTATAAACCAAGGATGCTCACTACTGGTATGATTAATAATCAAATCAATGACTACTTTGATATTTTTCTCATGTGCTGACTTTAACATATTTTTGAAGTCATCCATAGTTCCATAGTCAGGATGAATACCATTATAATCTGTGACATCATATTTGTGATAACTAGGTGATGGCATGATTGGCATAAACCAAATTGCATTCGCTCCTAGCTCTTTAACATGGTCTAATTTTTTAGTCACGCCATTTATATCACCTATACCATCCCCATTGGAATCGTAAAAGGATTGAATAAATATTTCATAAGTTATTCCTGCATGAGGCCAGTGATTCTCCACTTTACTATTTGAAGTTGTATCACAAGAGGTTAATATTGTCAAGACAGATAAAATGGGAGCTAGTAAATGTTTTTTCATGGGTGATCAAATAAAAAAGAAAAAGTCACCTGTAAGTGACCTTTTCTCATTGAGGCAAGTAATTTTTCTTAATTTCTATTGACAGCATTAAGCATATCAAAAGCAACTTCTAATCTTTTCACAAAATTTTCTTCTCCCTTTCTCATCCAAGCTCTAGGGTCATAGAATTTCTTGTTCGGACTATCAGGGCCATTTGGGTTTCCTAGTTGAGTCTGTAAGAAGCCTTCATTGCTTTGGTAGTACTTTAGAACACCTTCCCAGAATGCCCACTGCATATCTGTATCAATATTCATTTTAATGGAACCATAGCTATTTGCCTCTCTTATTTCTTCTACTGTAGAACCAGATCCTCCATGGAATACAAAAAATAATGGCTTACCTGAAGTTCCATATTTTTGATTGATATAATCTTGAGAGTTTTTCAAAATTACAGGTTTCAAACTTACATTTCCTGGCTTATAGACACCGTGAACATTCCCAAAAGCAGCAGCCACTGTAAATAAGTCTCCTACTTGCTTTAGATTTTCATAAGCGTAAGCTACTTCTTCAGGTTGCGTATATAATTTTGAACTATCAATATCTGTATTATCTACACCATCTTCTTCTCCTCCTGTAACACCAAGTTCTATTTCTATAGCCATCTGAAGTTTATTGAACTCTCTAAAGTATTTCACAGAAGTTTCAACATTCTCTTCTAGAGTTTCTTCTGAAAGATCGAGCATGTGAGAACTGTAAAGCGGTCTTTTAAAAGCATCATAATATGCTTTTCCCTCAGCCAACATACCATCAATCCATGGTAATAATTTTTTGGCTGCATGGTCTGTATGTAAAATTACCGGCACACCGTAAGCTTCAGCCATTTTATGAACATGCAAGGCACCAGAAATGGCTCCTACTACGCTTGCTTGTTGTTTATCATTAGGAAGAGATTTACCTGCATAAAACTGTGCACCTCCATTAGAAAATTGAATAATTACAGGGGAATTAACTTTTTTAGCTGTTTCCAAAACACCATTGATCGTACTCGTATTGATTACGTTGACTGCAGGAAGTGCAAATTCACTTTCCTTGGCATATTCTAAAAGATCCTTTAGTTCTTCACCGTACTTTACTCCTGGTTTGAATTTCATGTTGTTGATTTAATGGTTTGATTATTTCTTTATAAACCGTTTTCTTACTAATTGACGGTTGTCATTTAGCTCAAAGATATAAAGACCTGCCTTAAAATCCTTTATTTCTAACTCTAAATTATTACTTACTCCAGATTCTTCCCCTTCCAATAACACTCTCCCTGTTAGATCTAAAACCCTATAATTGAATTGATTGAATCCATTAGGCATAGAAATATTCAGCATATCACTGCTTGGGTTGGGATAAATTTTAAAGGCTAAATCATCAATATTTTCTTCCTCAACAGAGGTTATAATATCTTCTAAAATCTGTCCTTCTGGCATAGGAAGCTTTTGATTTGTATATAAAACAAATTGATTTCCTCTCAATCGTTGTGTGATAGAATTAGAAGTTAAATTAATTTCTTCTCCAGTAAAATAGTTGTACCAAGTACCAGTGCTAGGGAAAGTTAGTGATGCATTATTTACATCCGTCAACCCAAAATTTCCATAAAGAACAACACTCAGATCTCCTTCTTCAACTTTTATAGATTTTACTACTTGGGTTAAGGATAAAGTTGCTTCATCTGGTTCATTGAAAAAATTGTAATCATTTTTCAATTGAATCATAGCTCGATAAAGATTGAACAGCCTTTGTCTTTCTGGATTATCAAGGTAATTCCATCGTGTAGGTTTCACACCGAGACGATCATTATTCAATTCTAAATCATAGCCAAATTCTTCAAATTGCCAAAGCATTTTTGGACCTGGAATTGCAAAAAAGAAAGTAGCCATTAATTGATTTCTATTTGTAGCATGATTCAACTCTCTAATATCTATAGGTGACCTTTGACCATAATTTATAGATTCCCACATGGTTCGTTCTTCATCTTGACTTTCCATATAAGTGACCAGGTTACTTTGCTCCCAGCCTCTGGTTTTATAATAACCCCAATCGAAATTTCTATTTTCACCTTTGGCCATAGCACGGAAATCACCATTCATATTGCCCCAAAACATCAACCCATAATTAGCCAGCTCAGTTTCTTCCGAATTATCTGCAAAATGTTCTAAAATCACATAGGCATCTGGAAAATCCTTTTTGATATTGTCATAGATGTTCTTCCAGATGGCAATTCTAGATTCATCTCGCTGACTCCAAAAACTCACATTGTCTCCTGAGTTGACCTGCGTGAAACCTTTACTCAAATCAAATCGATAACCATCAAATTTATATTCTGACAACCAATAGTGATTCACTGTATCTACAAAAGCCTTGGTATACTCACTTTCATGATTGAAATCATAGCCCACATTAAATGGGTGTCTTGCTACTCTATTGAACCAAGGGTTATCCTCAGTCGGAGCTCCATAATCTCCATCATTGTATAATCTTACCATAGGATTTTGACCAAAAGCATGGTTGAGAACCATGTCAAGGATCACTACCATATCTCTTTTATGCGCCTCATCTATTAGTTCTTTAAGGTCATTTTTGGGACCATAAACCTTGTCTGCGGCAAAGAAAAATGATGGATTATAACCCCAAGATAAGTTTCCTTCAAACTCCTTGATGGGCATCAATTCAATCGCATTGATCCCTAAATCTTTCAAATAATCAAGACGCTCTGTTACTGCCTTGTAAGTCCTCCTATCATCAAAATCTCTAACCAAAAGTTCATAAACGACCAACTCCTCTGGTTTGGGTTTATTGTAATCTAAGTACTTCCATTCATAAGGCTGCTGTGCTGTTTGTAGATAAGAAGCCTGAAATTCAGTCTTTCCTTGAGGGTAAGGTTTTAATTCTGGATATCTATTCTGATCGATTATTTCCTGATCATTAAATGGATCAGAAGTCTTATCAGCATAAGGGTCTCCAATTCTAATACTCCCATCTACTAGATATTGAAAAATATACTCTTCTCCTGGATTAAGATCGGTAATTCTAAGCCAAAACATTTCTTTGTTTGTTGTTTGAAACATTTGATAGCTAGGTAGAATTTGCCAGTCATTGAAGTCCCCAATTACAAAAACATTCTTCTTCTTAGGAGCTTCAAGCACCAAAATCACCTCTGTATCCGAAATGTAATTGATTCCTTTTCTTACTCCTTCAGGTAACTCCGCTTGTGGACTTTGTCCTACTACATTTATAGATATATCGGCTGTTGCTTCTTGGTCACCAGAAATTGCTTTAGCTTGAATCTCAAAAACTCCTTCCGTAGTTGCATTAAAAGTGTAATCCAAAGTTTCAGATTCCAAAGAAGAAGCTACCTCGGAGTTGTTGATTGTTATACTCAAATTCGAAGCTTCAGAAGCTACAATTGAAATTTCTTGACTCTCTCCAATTTCTAACAACATGGAAGAAGTCAAGGGATTCGTAAAGCTTACATCAAATCCCTGACTAAGATTTACAAAAAAATCACCATTGGTAGCAGTTTTACCCTCTCTATTCCCTGTAGCATTTCTAAAAACCATCCCTAAACGGAAGACAGTCTGGTCTCCAGAAATTTCAAAAAGTTCATTGGGGGTCAGTTCCCATTCCCATAAATCAGACTCCCCTTCTACCTTAGACATTCTTGCATCTGGATTGGCAGTACCCCATTCAAATGGGACAATTGACCAAGTTGTAGAAGTTGGACCTTGAGTGACGGCTCCTATATGAATATACACAGGGTCTTCTCCGACTAAACCTGATGATCCCTGAGTTGCATCATAGATAATTTTTACTTTTTGATCTGCTCTAGGAAAACCGGGTTGGGTAGTAACTTGCGCGATTGCCGAACTAGAAAAAAATAAAAGTACGAGTAAATAAATGGATATGGTAATTCTGGATTTCATCTTGAAAGTAGATAATATTTGTGTCAGGACTTTGGACGCCTGATTTAATTAAAAGAAGAAAAGTACCGGCTAAAACCGATACTTTTCTTAAAAATTAATATGTATTAGTTTTTAGTAACAGAGTATCTAATTTCCCAAGGAGTTTTCAAGTCAAACGTTATAGTATAATTACCAGCCTCAGCAATTGGAATATCAGCGCCGTCATTATTAAACCCAGCAACACCTTCCTCCGAACTCATCCCATAATTCATATCCCATGTTTGAGTTCTAAATTTAAACGCTCCAGGAACTAAATCGATTGTTATTTTTAATATATTCTCATCTCTATCGAAAGTCATAGGTGTCTCTGTATCCCATCCACCTGGAGTAGCATCACCGATGATCCCCCAAATACCTACTCTTTCCAATTCATAAGTCAAATCATTTAGGTCCACTTTAACACTGTATGTCCCATACTGATTTTGAGGAATTAATAAATCAGCACCTTTTTCTACTAAAGTTCCAGCTGCATCACCTCTACCAAAATCTGGGAACTCATCCCAAGCTGGACCAGTAATAAACTTAAATGCACCAGATCCTGAAAGTATATGAACAAAACCTTCATAAACATCGTCAGAGCTTTCCGAATAGATGATAGTATTATCATTATCTGGGTTCCAGCCTTGATATTCACCCGGAACTCTTAAAAATGGTAATTCAACTTCTGTCGAATATGGAGTAACTGAGATGGAAACCCCTTCCCCAGTAATCGCTGGTAATCCTGTTCTTGATGGCGTAGCGTTTACTCTAAATTCTAAATTACCTGGCTCACCAGCCACTAAGCCTTTTGCAATCGCTCTTCTATTTAGATCATCAACTTTTACTTCTACAGTAGTGGTTGTAGAAGAACCTATCCCAACAGGTGCAGCAAAGTTATTTCCAACAGCATCTACTTGAATCTCATAGGTGGTTTCAGACACACTCACACCAAAATCAGCTGAATTCAAATTAAATACAATAAAATCATCTGCATCATCAATGCTCAAGACTAAATTCGAAGGCACACCTGATAATGTAGCTCCAGTTTGCTCAATAATTCTAGGTTGCTCAAGAGGCTCACATGACCAAATAAGTGGTAGTGCAAAGACTACAAATAGAAGTTTACTAAATACTTTCATAATGATAAATTTTGGTATAGATTGTTAATTCGATAATAATGTTTTTTTAATATTTTTACTTATTTTATTAATACCATGAATTAGATTTCAACTTAAACTAAAAATAAGTCATGATAGATATATATCTATATTAAATAATCATGCTTACCTAAGCAAGTCTTTAATGAATAAAATAATTAAAAAATATTGTGCAAACGTCGCCGCAATCGTTTGCATAAAATAAAAATCAAGAAGTTATCAATGCTTAAAACTCTTCAATTTGAAAAAATTCAAATTTTATATCTGTATCAAAAAACCTTTTTGAAGGAAATTCTCTTATCTTTAAATTCTTAGAATAATATAATTTTTATGAAATTAGGACAAGTAACAATAAAAGACATCGCTCGTGAGCTAAACGTATCAACTTCAACTGTTTCTAGAGCTCTCAAAGACTACCCAGGTATCAGTGATGACACCAAAAAAAAGGTAAAAGACTTAGCCGAAAAACTTAATTACAGACCAAATGCTGTTGCTCTAAGTTTAAGGAAAAGCAAATCGTTTACGATTGGGGTGATTATTCCTGAGGTGGTACACTTTTTTTTCTCCACAGTAATCAGTGGTATTGAAGAAGTAGCATATGCAAATGGATATAATGTTATTCTTTGCCAAACAAATGAAAAATTACAAAGAGAGTTGAGCAGCATTGAAACAATGCTTGATAATCAGATTGACGGTCTTTTGGTAAGTTTCTCAAAAGAAACTGAAAATTTTGATCATTTCACCAGATTGATGAATCAAAACTTCCCTATTGTATTTTTTGATCGAGTTCCTGATATTGAAAATACAGTGAATGTAACTGTAAATGATTTTAATGGAGCTTACGAAGCAACTAAGCACCTTGTTGATCAAGGATACAAAAAAATCATCCACTTAGCTGGGCCAAAAACGCTTACTATCAGTAAGAAAAGAATTGATGGATACAAAGCAGCACTTCAAGACCATCATTTAAAACAAAAACCTGATTGGATAATTCCCTGTCCTATTGGAACACAGCAAGAGAGTTACGAAATTACAAAATCAATTTTTAAAAATAATAAAGAACTTCCTGATGGTATTTTTGCAAGTAATGACATCGCAGCAGCAGGCGCCATGATGGCTGTAAAAGAACTAGGCTTGAAAGTACCCGAAGATGTAGGCATTGTTGGTTTTTCGAATTGGCAATTTTCTTCTATGATTGACCCCCCTTTATCTAGTGTAGCACAACCTGGTTTTGAAATGGGAGAAAAAGCGACTGAAATACTTTTAGAAATAATCGAAAAGAAAAAAGAAGCCAACTGGGAACCTAAAACAATTGTTTTAGAGACTGAACTACTCGTAAGGAAATCTTCAAAAAAATAATTCAATAAAATTTGAAGCATTTTTAAAGGTATTTATGCAAACGTTTGAATAGGTCTTGGTTCAAAAAAAACAAAGATTTTTCCACTCTTTTAGAAGATTATTGTGCTATCAGACCATATCAAGCAATTTTTTACTTTAATTTTACTTTCTAATTTAGCTTTAGGACAAAAAAGCCGAATGCTAATTCAAGCATTCCAAAAACAACTTTGATTCAATGACATTAGCCTCAAAAACAAGAAATTCAAAACGAAATCTACACTTAGGAAATGTGGAGCATTGGGAAAAAACAGATTTTGGTATTTCTGGGAAAACAAGTAATGGATTTTTTAAGATTACGGTTTTTGAACATGACACAATAAGAATTCAAGCCAGTCAAGAAGATACATTCTTCTCAAATCCTTACAGTGTAGTTTCTCAACCAAGACATGAAGGTTTCTCAATTGAAGAATTAGATCAATTACTTGTTATCAAGACTAAGACCGTTGAGCTTAAACTCTTTCTTAATCCATTTCACCTAAAGTTTTATGATAAAAATGGAAAGTTATTGAATGAAGACGACCCTTCATTTTCTATCTCTTGGCTTGGAACAGAAGTAACGAATTACAAGAAATTACAACCTCAAGAAAAGTTTGTTGGTCTTGGTGAAAAAACTGGTAATCTTAATCGTGCTGGAAAAGCATATACAAATTGGAATACAGATTATTTTGCATACGGAATTGGCGATGACCCTTTATATATGTCTATTCCATTTTATATAGGAATTCATGATGAAGTTGCCTACGGAATCTTTTTTGATAATACACATAAATCTGTTTTTAACTTTGGAGCCTCGAATAATCGATTCATGTATTTTTCAGCAGAAGATGGTGAAATCGATTATTATTTCATGCATGATGACCATGTTAGTAAAATCTTAAGTGCCTACACAAAACTTACGGGTCGAATGGAAATGCCACCAATGTGGTCTTTAGGGTTTCAGCAATGTCGCTATTCTTACTATCCTGAATCAGAAGTCCTGAATCTTGCTCAAACTTTCAGAGAAAAGGATATGCCTGCCGATGTGATTTACCTTGATATCCATCACATGGAAAAGTACAAGGTTTTCACATTTGACAATGAAAAATTTACCAATCCAAAAGCTATGATCACGAAGCTAAAAGAAAAAGGCTTCAAAGTGGTGGTCATTATGGACCCAGGAATCAAGACTGAAGCGCATTATGCTCCTTATGTTGAAGGATTAGGAAAAGACTTATTTGTGAAATATCCCGACGGAGAAATTTATGAAGGCCAAGTTTGGCCTGGATGGTGCGCTTTTCCTGATTTCACTAAAGAAGAAACAAGAACTTGGTGGGGTGAAAAAATGAAATTCTACAAAGATGCAGGAGTAGATGGATACTGGACCGATATGAACGAACCAGCTTCTTGGGGACAGCATACACCTAATTTGATTGATTTTCATTATGAAGGCGAAATAGTGAGTCATCGAAAAGCTAGGAATATTTACGGAATGCAAATGGCTAAGGCAGCAAAAGAAGGGAGTGAAATGCAAGCTCCAAATCAACGGCCGTTTGTATTAACTCGCTCAGGATTTTCAGGAATTCAACGATACGCAGCTGCTTGGACTGGTGATAATGTCTCTAGTGAAGAGCATATGTTGGCCGGTGTCAGATTGGTTAACAGTCTTGGGTTGAGTGGAGTATCGTTTTCTGGATATGACATTGGGGGATTTGCAGGAGAAGCCTCTAAATCTTTGTTTGCAAGGTGGATTAGTATCGCCACTTTCTCTCCATTCTACAGAGCACACTCAATGATCAATAGCTGTGATTCAGAGCCTTGGTCTTTTGGAGAAGAAGTAGAAGAAATCTCAAGGAACTATATGAAATTGAGATATCAAATGCTTCCTACTTTGTACAGCCACTTTTATAAAAGCACAGAATCAGGTCTTCCTGTAGCAAAAAGCTTGGTGCTTGACTTTCCACATGAAGCTAAAGTTTACGAAGAAGCATTCCAAAATCAATACATTTTTTGCGAATCCTTACTTATTGCCCCCATAGAAAGTACCAAGGAAATCACTAAGGTTTATCTTCCGGAAGGCGACTGGTATTATTTCTTCAATGATCAAAAGTACTCAGGCAATCAGATAATTTATGTAGATACACCATTGAGCTATTTACCTGTTTTTGCTAAAGCGGGATCAATCATCGCTATGCAAAGTGCCATATCACATACTGATGCTACACATGAAGGAGTTTTAAAACTTCATATTTATAAGGGAAAAGGGTCATCGACCTACCTTCATTATGAAGATGATGGATTCAGTAAGAATTATCAAAAAGCTGAATTCTTCAAAAGGGAAATAACTTGGAATTCAGATAAACAAGAACTCCAATTTGGACCTGTCGAAGGGAATTACGAATCAGCATTTAAGGAAGTTCAGCTTTACTTTCATGGCATTGACAAGGATTCAATTTCATTGGGTGATCAGGAAATAAAAGGTGAAAAAGAAAATCTAGCATTTTTGGGACGTTTGACAGAATTCGATCCTTTACCTGATTATTCTCAACCCTATTATGAAGTGGAGAATATAAATTCCTTTAGATTCACCCATCAATCCGATGAATTCAAAGTCAAAATCTAATTTATAAGGCTTAATCAATAAACCCAAGCTAATGCAAATAGAAGAAATAAAGCCAAGATTGAGCTTTTGGCAAATTTGGAATATGAGTTTTGGATTTCTCGGAATCCAATTTGCCTTTGCTTTGCAAGGAGGATTTATGTCTCGAATTTTTCAAACTCTCGGTGCGGAAAAGGATGATATTCCTATACTATGGCTTGCAGCTCCGCTTACAGGTCTGATCATACAGCCGATTGTAGGGTATTTGAGTGACAGAACATGGCATCCTATCTTAGGTAGAAGAAGACCTTTTTTCTTTATTGGAGCAGTTTTTAGCACCATAGCCTTATTCTTTGCCCCCTACTCTAGCGCCTTGTGGATGGCGGCTTCTTCTTTATGGATTTTAGATGCTTCGATCAATATCAGCATGGAGCCATTCAGAGCCTTAGTTGCAGACAAACTTCCTGACAGTCAGCGTTCTTATGGATTTGTAGTACAGACATTGATTATTGGAATTGGAACTTGGATTGCCAGTAATTTACCATGGTTCATGACAAAGATTGGAGTTCCAAATACAGCAGCAGCGGGTGTAGTACCAGATTCGGTAAAATTTGCTTTTGGAATCGGAGCAATCGTGTTATTCACTTCAATCCTCTACACGATTCTCACCACGAAAGAATATCCACCAGACAACTTAAAGAAATTTGAGAAAGAGAAGGCTGCAAGCAAAGGTTTCCTCAAAGGAATAAAAGAAATATTTGAAAATATTCTGGACATGCCAAAAGTAATGCTCAAGCTTGGTGTTGTGCAGTTTTTCTCTTGGTTTGCATTTTTTACCATGTGGACTTATGCAACACCAGCTATCACTGAGCATATTTTCAAGGCAACAGATACCGCATCATTGGCTTACAATAATGCAGCAGATAGTGTTGGGAATTATTTGGGTACTTATGGACTAATCTCTATGTTTTTTGCCTTGATATTGGCTTTCGTCACTAGTAAGGTCAAAATCAATAGAAAACTAGTACACATGCTCAGTTTGATTTCGGGAGGTATTGGATTTATTTCCATATTCTATATAACCGAGCCTTGGATGCTTCACCTTTGTTTTGCCTTGGTTGGAATAGCATGGGCGAGCATTCTCTCTATGCCTTATGCCATGCTTTCTAGTTCTGTAGATCCAAATAAAATGGGGATATACATGGGGATTTTCAACATGTTTATCGTGATTCCTCAGATCATTGCCTCTGTTGGTGGCATTACCACAACATATAAATTCCTTTTTGGTGACGAGGTGATCTACACAATGGTCTTAGCTGGCACTTCTCTAATCTTGGCAGGATTTGCCAATCTCTTGATCACAGATAGGAATGCTACCCATGATGGATAAAATATTTTAGCCTTTTAAGTTTAATAAATTTGAAATCCGATAATTTTTGTTTGTCGGATTTTCTTTTTTTAGCTGGTGTATCAATGCAATTGGATTAATTTTGACCATGCAAAAAATTAGAATTACGGGTGTACCAGAGCATTTCAATTATCCTTGGTTGCAGGTGATTGAACAGCAGCCATTTTTAGACGAGGGAATTGAGTTAGTTTGGCAAGAAGAATCAAGGGGGTCTGGAGCGATGAACAGAGCCTTGAGAGACGGCAGTACAGATATTGCCCTAGTCCTAACAGAAAGCTTTATCAAAGATCGCATAGAAGGAAATCCATCAAGAATCATAGGATTCCATATTGCTTCCCCTTTGATTTGGGGGATTCATATATCAGCTAGATCACCTCAAAGCTCTTTAACTGAACTTGAAGATATTCCATTTTTGATCAGTCGATATGGCTCTGGATCACACTTGATGGCATTCCTATTGGCGCAGCGAGAAGGATGGGCTTCTGACAAATTGAAATTTGAAGTTATCGATAATCTTGATGGGGCAAAAAAAGCATTCGAAAATCCTGAACCAAAAATGTTCCTTTGGGAAAAGTACACCACCAAGCCACTTGTGGATGCAGGTCAATTCAAACGTGTAGGTGAGATCCCGACCCCTTGGCCTTGTTTTGTGATAGTGGTTACGGAGCAAATCTTAGAAACCCATACTGAAGTACTCGTCCGATTACGAGATATGGTCTATGCCTTTGCTGCTAAGATGACTCAGGACAAGGATTTTCCTGCTACAATTTCCAAAACTTATGGAATCAAGGAAGAAGATATAAAAGCTTGGTTAAAACAAACTAGGTGGGAAACAAAAAATATTATTGAAGCAGAAAACTTAGTAAATACAATCAAAATTCTTAGAGGCCTTAATCTAATTAAAGCTGAAGTAACATTCTTAGATTTGATAGATGATAGAATCATCGAAATTAAATAAAAAAACCAAAGGTTAATATTAAAGAAATTTCACAATTTGTTTCAGTTTCTATTTGCCTCTAAAAGCAATCGGATCAGCCTTTCCTACCCAATTGAGAGAATATCCATCTGAATCGATATCTCCTAGTACCCTCAAGCCAGACACATGGGGTGCTGACATGGAAGTTCCTGTCTGATTACTATAACCACCTCCTCTCCAGGTTGATACCACGTTAACACCCGGAGCTGCATATTTGATAGGTTCACCATAGTGAGAAAACCAAGCTCTCCGATCTCTAGAGTCTATAGCTGACACGGTAATGGTATAGTTACCAACCACACGAGCTGGACTAAATGCTGTGGCCGGCAAGGCAGAATTACCAGAAGCTATGACCATCCAAATTCTTCTTTTTTCGGATACATTCAGCAAGGCATCATCTAGAACTCTGCTCTCATCGAAACCACCGAAACTCAGATTTGCGACATCTCCTGGAATACCTCGAACACCTAAGTGCTCAATACCAGCTACCATTCCTGAATAAGTGTAAGCTGCCCATGGACCAAAAAATATCTTAATAGGTACTACTGGCACACCTGCTGCTACACCTACTACACCAAAATGATTATCTAATGCTCCCACTGTACCCGCTACATGGGTACCATGTCCATGCTCGTCATTGAAGTTCCAATCTTTTCTAAATCTAGTGTAAGCATCAAATCCTTTTTGAGTATTTACATTCAAATCAGGATGATTCAAATCGATACCCGTATCTAAAATAAATACACTGTGCCTACCTGAATACTGAAAGGGTCCTCCGACTCTCTTAATGCCCCAAGGAATAGATTGTGTATTGACTACAGGCTCTTCTGGTTGATTTCTTGGATGATCAATGGGTCTTCCCAGCATGCCCATCCTATCCTGCTCTACATACTTTACCCTGGGGTCTGCACTAATTTCATGAATTTTTTCCTTGGATATTCTAGCTGTAAAACCAGTCAATGCCATGGTATAAGTTCGATCGAGATCCTCTTCACTCAACTTATACTGCGCTAAAAATGAAATGGCTTCTTTACGCATGGCTGCTTGTGCACCTTCGTAATCATCTGGATCAATTCTGAAATTGATTTGGTTGTCATGCAGAATTACAAAGTATTGTCCATCGATAGGCGTGGTGCTGTAATTAGGAAAAGTCATATTTTCCTGAGCATCTGTCACTTCCACAGCTTCTTGATTATCCTCAGCACAAGACGTCATGCCAACCAATACGATTGCAGCAAAAGCAATACATCTATAAAAGTTTATTTTCATAAATCTCTATTTTCTATCAAATATATAAACAAAAATGTATTTCATAGAAACTTAAATCATTATTAAATTGATTTTCTAAAATCATTTGACCTAATAAATAATCAAGCCCTGATTTCATAAAATCAGGGCTTGTTATCTAATGTTCACAAGGAAATAATTCTATAACTCTCTTCTAACAAAAGTTAAATTCTTTGGCATTATCATTTTTGCTTTTACTTTCCTTTCTTTACTTGGATCATTTTTAGGCAGTATTATGACTATTCCCTCTCGAGTAGTATCTATCTCCATTTTCATTACATCATCTTTAATGTTCAAGATACCTTTCCCTATATGACTATCATCTCCTTGACTTAATTCATAATAAGTAAAAATTAGTTTCCCATTCTTATCACCATTGTATTCTTCCAACAAGGCAAAATTTGAACCTAATTTTGGCCAGTAGTTATCAGAATTTAAATAAATTTTTCCAGATTCGTAATATTTAAAACTCAAAAGCAATACGTCAGCTGAAATACCAGTATCCTTGTCTCTAAACTTAAACGGGAATTTTTCTTCGTATTTCATTTCTAAAACGATGCTATCTCTATCATTAACATAAGCCACCCAAGTACCCTCAAAATGCTCTATACTCGCGCTTTCAATATATTGTGCATTTGAAATTAGAGGACAAAAACAAACAAATAATATCCTAAGCAATGATTTTAATTTCATCTATTTCTTAAAAGTCTAACCTAAAAAAACGGGTAAAAAAAACCCTTTCTAGACTTATATTATAAATTATCCCAATCCCAGTCTTCATTCATTTGATTGATAGCATAATGAGCTGTCAAATCATACTGACATGGGACTATCGATACATAATTATTTGCAATAGCCCATTCATCGTTATCCTCACCTTTGTCAAAATTCACAAAGTTTCCAGCCATCCAAAAGTACTTTCTACCATTCGGGTCAAATCTTTCTGAAAATTCTTCCTGCCATTTGGCATGTGCTTGTCTACATACTTTGACACCTTTGATGGGTTCATTCCTCTTTGGCGGGAAATTCACATTCAAAGCGACACCCTTGGACATACCATGGTCAAGCACTTGCTTTGCTATTTTGTAGACGTATTCTTCCACATGAGAAAAGTCAGCTTTGGAAGAATAATCACAAAGGCTAAAACCAATAGAAGGATAGCCTTCTAAAGCACCTTCAATAGCCGCTGACATCGTACCAGAATATAAAACAGAAATAGATGTATTGCTACCATGATTGATCCCACTGACAACTAAATCGACTTTGCGGTCTTTCAAAACATAGTGTTTGGCTAATTTGACACAGTCGGCTGGAGTACCACTCGATTTGTATGCTTGTGTCTCATCGAAAATATCCTCCTCTGACAATCTAAGCGTTTCACCAATAGTAATCGCATGTCCCATTCCTGATTGTGGACTGTCAGGAGCGACAACAACAACCTCTCCCAATTTCTTCATTACGTTGACTAGAACTCTAATTCCTTTTGAAGTGATACCATCATCATTAGAAACTAGAATCAAGGGTCTTTTAGACATAAAGTTTTATTTTATTTGGTTATAATAAGCAGTAATTCTTAATAGATCTCCTCTCTTATCATGCGAAAGTCTATTTTTCCTCATGTAAAGCTTCACCTCATCTTCCCGATCATCGAAAAATACCATCAAATCCTTTTTCTTTTGAGAATATTTTTGAATCTCTCCATCTTTGAAGAAAAAATAATTAAAAGCTAGTCTGTAGCCCATTCCCATCATTGGGCCTCCCCACATTGGATTCATCATCATTGGACCATTCATCCCCATACCTCTATTGTCAGTAGCCACATATTCTCGACACAAAAGAGCTACTTCATCTCCTTGAGTTAAGACTTCAAAGAAAACAGGAGTTTGGTAATCTGTGGCTAAAGCATAGGGAAGAGAATAAAACGTCCGTATCCCACCATAAATTTCATCGAAAATCTCAAACTGAGAAACGTTAGAGGCACCAAAAGTTTCAACACTTTCTCTTTGAAGCTGTACAATATTATTTTCTAAATCATACATGATCAAACCTGAATAAATCTGACCATCAGTCGCTACCACTTTGCCTTTATGCCAAATTTGAGATGGAAACTTATTTTGAGCCCACGATTGCGTCAATAGGAACGACATGAAAAAAAGAAATATAAGTATCTTTTTCATTTATTAAGTCTTTTGGTTTTGATGATATCATAGTAACGAATAAAAATAAAGATTGGTTGATACCATAGTTGATTAAGTTATTAGAGAATAGTTGATTGTTGATCAATATATTAAACTCAATATATAAAACATTTAATCAACCATTCACTCAATTAACCTATAACTCTTTCAGTAAGAAATCATTTATTCTTCATTATACTATGACCCATTTTATCTCTTTTAGTTTCAAGATATTTTTCATTATGGGGGTTAGCATTAATTTCAATCGGTAACTGATCTATTATTTCCAAACCATATCCAAGAAGGCCAACACGCTTTGTTGGATTATTGGTAATCAATCTGATTTTGCTTATACCCAAATCTCTCAAAATTTGGGCACCAACACCATAATCCCTTTTATCCATTGGGAATCCCAAAGCTAGGTTCGCTTGAATAGTATCCATTCCTTGCTCTTGAAGTTTGTAGGCTTTTAACTTATTGATTAGCCCAATTCCCCTACCTTCTTGATTCATATAAAGTACTACCCCTTTTCCTTCTTTTTCGACCATTTCCATTGCTTTGTGCAACTGCGGTCCACAATCACATCTGCAAGAACCAAAAATATCACCCGTTACACATGAAGAATGAACTCTAACCATCACAGGTTCATCCTCTTCCCATTCTCCTTTGATAAGAGCCATGTGAACCTCATCAGTATTAGTTTGCCTATAAGCAATTAGATCAAAATCACCGAATTCTGTTGGCATTTCAACACCAATTTCTCTTTTGATCAAAGATTCATTTTTCAATCTGTAAGCAATTAAATCTTTGATAGATACTAACTTCAAGTCAAAACGTTTGGCAACCTCAAATAAATCGGAAAGTCTGGCCATTGTACCATCTTCATTCATGATTTCTACCAAAACTCCAGCGGGTTGAAGCCCTGCCAACCTTGAAAAATCAATAGCTGCTTCTGTATGACCTGCTCTTCTAAGTACGCCTCCTCTTTTGGCTTTTAATGGAAAAATATGTCCAGGTTTACCTAGTTCATCTGGATGAATAGAATCATCAACAAGTGCTCTGATAGTTTTTGCACGATCACTAGCGGAAATCCCCGTGGTACAACCATGACCTACCAAATCTACTGAAACAGTAAATGGAGTTTCAAAAGCTGCTGTATTGCTACCTACCATTAACTGAAGGCCTAATTTTTCGCATCTATCTTCTATCAAAGGCGCACAAATTAAACCACGCCCATGTGTAGCCATAAAGTTGATAATTTCTGGAGTTACTTTTTCTGCAGCACAAACAAAGTCACCTTCATTTTCTCTATCCTCATCATCTACGACAATGATCACTTCTCCATTTTTAATTGCTTCTATGGCTTCCTCGATGGAATGCAGTTGATTTTCTTGAGACATAATTTTATTTTGAGTGCTATTGATTAGGGTTTGTAAAATTACAAGTTTTATGGGATTAAAACCGAGTAAAACCAATTAATGTTTGGTCTAGCTGCTGATTACTATTCCGAGTTGCTTGTCTATTTCGATCTGAAAGCCTTTCAGTTCCATATACACTTTCAAAAGATCATCCATGGAATCGTTGGAACCTTTGGAATCTTGTGCTTCCTTTATTTTGATTCTAGCTTCTTCTAGCATTTTTTTTATCACTTTCTGTTTTAATCTCAGAATGTTGTCATAGACAGACTTAGCTAAATCATCGGCTTCTGTTATTGTAAATATTTTATGCCTCTCTTCCCAAAGTTTAGAGATTTCATGTTTTCTAGTTATCATATTGATGATCTCCCTTTTGACTTCTGCATCAGGAGAATTTAAGAAATACTCAGGCTGAGGTAAGATATCATTTGCCAATGCATCTTTATACAAATTCAAAATCTTGTTGAAAACAGGAGTCTCAAATTTCAAGTCTTCAGTTTCTTGCAATAAATAAGCACAAACACTCAATTCTTCTGACACCATCTCAAAACCATAGTTCACCAACATCCGCATCATTTCTCTTTCTTGAGCTTCTAGCTGTGTGGTGTAGGAAACATGCTCTTCCTGAGTTGGCAAGAACTCCTCAAATGGTGTTTCTTGTGTCTCTTGATCTCGCTGATCTCTAAAATATTGATCCTTTTGTACCTTAAGGATTATCTTATTCAATTCTACTTGAATGATCTCCTCGTCTATTTCAAGTAGGTTTGCAGATTGACGAATGTAAACTGTCCTGATGATCGGGTCAGGAATTTTCGACAAACTCAAAACCACCTGCTTGATTAGATCTGCTCTTTTGACTGGGTCATTTGAAGCTTCCTCAGCATGTAATCCAATTTTGAATGCGATAAAATCCTGAGCGTGGGAAGTCAAGTAAGCATTAAATACCTCTGAGCCTACTTTTCTTGAATAACTATCAGGATCATCCCCGTCAGGAAAAACCACAGCCTTGACATTCAACCCCCCTTCGAGTAGCATATCAATTCCACGAAGTGAGGCTTTGATCCCTGCCGCATCTCCATCAAAAAGGACAGTCACATTATCTGTAAATCTCTTGATCAGCTTGATTTGATTTTCCGTCAAGGAAGTCCCAGAAGATGCTACCACATTTTCGATACCTGACAAATGCAGAGAAACCACATCCGTATAGCCTTCTACCAAATAACAATTGTCCTTTTCTCTAATAGATTTCTTTGCCTGAAACATGCCGTACAGCACATCACTTTTGTGATAGACTTCTGTCTCAGGTGAATTGATGTATTTTGGTTGCTTTTTGTCTTGCGTGAGAATCCTCGCACCAAAACCAATTGGTTTTCCGCCTAGATTATGAATAGTGAACGTCACTCGCCCCCTAAATCTGTCATACAACCTAGAAGGATCACCTTCTTTCTGTAAGATCAATCCAGCTTTGAGGAGAATTTCTTCTGAATGTCCAGCAGCTTTCGCTGCTTTGAGCAAATGATCCCATCCCTCTAGAGTATATCCCAAATCAAACTTTTCAATGATCGCTTGACTAAAACCTCTCTCTTTAAAGTAACTTAATCCAATAGCGCGGCCCTCTTCTGACTTGAGATTGTTTACAAAAAAATCTTTGGCAAAATTCAATGCGATGTAAAGACTTTCTCTCTCATTGTAAGCCTGAATATCTTCAGGAGTGGATGCCTTATCTTCTTCGATTTCAATGCCATATTTCTGTGCGAGGTGCTTGATAGCCTCACCAAAACCTATTCCTTCAATGTCCATCACAAATTGGATAGGATCCCCTGCTTTGCCACATCCAAAACATTTGTAAATCTGTTTGGCTGGAGAAACCGAAAAGGAGGGGGATTTTTCATTGTGAAAAGGACAACAAGCCCATAGGTTCTGACCTTTCTTTTTCAAAGGGACATAATCATTTACCACATCCTCAATGTCTGCCCTTTCTCTAACTTTTTCTGTGGTGGCTCTACTTATTCCCATAAACTCAAAATCGAAGAGTCAAAGATAAAAAGTATTCCTGCAAAACATAAAGTGGCTTGAAGAAACTATTTGCAGGTTTGAAAAGTTAAAACTTTGACAAATAAAATTCTGATTAGAGTAAAAGTTCGGGTTTTATTTAGAACAATTATAAGTTAACTTGCACCAAAATTCAGACTACTTAATTCATGAGCTTTACTAAAGAAAAAGTCCTCCAAGCGCTTTCTACCGTAGAAGATCCAGATCTAAAAAAGGATCTGGTAACACTTGGGATGATCCAAAATATAGAAATTGAAGGAAATAAACTAAGCTTTAAAGTGGTTTTAACCACTCCTGCTTGTCCTTTAAAGGAAGTTATCAAAAACAATTGTATCGATGCCTTAGAAAATGCTTTAGGAAAAGATTTAGATCTAGATATTTTTATGACTTCTAGCGTAACAACTACAAGGGATAATACTCCTCTTTTGCCTCAAGTAAAAAATATAATCGCAATTGCTTCGGGTAAAGGTGGAGTAGGAAAATCAACTACAGCTTGTAATCTAGCCGTGGCGCTAGCTAAATCAGGTGCAAAGGTTGGCTTAATCGATGCTGATATTTCTGGACCTTCAGTCCCTACGATGTTCAATGTAGAAAGCGAGCAACCTTCTGTGAAGCAAATTGATGGAAAAAACATCATCATACCTATTGAGCAATATGGAGTAAAATTGATGTCTATAGGTTTTCTAACCCCTTCTGACTCAGCTGTGGTTTGGAGAGGCCCAATGGCAAGTTCAGCATTGAAGCAATTCATTGGAGATGTAGAATGGGGTGAATTAGATTACTTATTAATAGACTTACCTCCAGGAACTTCTGATATTCATTTGACAATGGTGCAAACCATACCGGTGACTGGCGCCGTAATTGTCACAACGCCACAAAAGGTTGCTTTGGCAGATGCTACAAAAGGTTTGACAATGTTTAAACAACCTCAGATTAATGTACCGATCTTAGGTGTTATCGAAAATATGGCTTATTTTACGCCTGTGGAGCTACCTGACAACAAATATTACATCTTTGGAAAAGAGGGAGGTCGGAAATTGGCTGAAAAATTTAATGTTCCATTTCTTGGTGAGGTTCCTATAATACAAAGTATAAGAGAAAGTGGAGATACCGGTTATCCTGCCGTATTTAAAGAAGGACTTACTCAGAAAGCGTTTTCTGAACTTGCTGAATCTGTAGCAAGACAAGTGGCTATCAGGAATGCTGAAAAAAGTAAAACTGAAGTAGTACATATCAATAGTTAAATTCAATAGTCTAAAAATTACTATAAACTGTTGAAAAATTGAAAGTTAAGATACTTCCTTGAGGGAATAAGATTTACTTAAATCTAATTTCTAGAAGTTAAAATGAAATAACTAATAATTATGCCAAGCATTAAAATATAGATTATACAGATGGAGATGAATGATAAAATTGAACAAGCACTAGATAATATCAGACCTTATTTAGAAGCTGACGGGGGCAATGTGAGGGTAGTTGAATTGACCGATGAAATGGTCTTAAGGTTGGAACTTACAGGTGCTTGTAGTTCTTGCCCAATGTCAACAATGACTTTGAAGGCGGGAGTTGAAGAAGCCATTAAAAGAGCTATTCCTGAAATCATTAGGGTTGAAGCTATTAATGTTGCAGTAGCATAAATTAGCTTTGAACAGTATGGTTAGGATATTTCAAACATCATGGATAAGAATTTTCTTATCCATTTTCCTTTTACTTTTTAGTACGAGCATATATTCACAAAACTTTTTCGGGAAACCTTTTCAGCATATTCATGATGAAAAGTGTGCTTCATCACATCTAGAACAGATGCAGGAAGAAGCATTAGGCATTTATGGTAGTAAAGATTACTTTGAATCATGGATGTCTGGAAAGATTGAGGAAATATCAAAAAAACCATCTATTCAAAGTCGAATTCAAAATGAAAGAAGAGTAATTCCAGTTGTTGTTCATGTCATACACAATGGAACCAATATTGGAGAAGGTGCAAATATTCCACTTTCTCAAATAACCTCACAAATTAATTCCTTGAATGAAGATTTCAGAAGGCAAAATCCTGATCAAAACCTTACTCCAGTTGAATTTTCGACGGTAGCGGCAGATGCAAATATTGAATTCGTCCTTGCTAAAGTAGATCCGAATGGACTGCCAACTAGTGGTATTGTAAGAGTTCAAGGATCAAAAAGTACATATAGTCCAAATGATGCTGCTTTAATCTCTTCTATTTCAGCATGGCCACCAGAAGATTATTTAAATATTTGGGTTGTCCCAATCAATCAGCCATTTATTGGCTATGCTACTTTTCCAGTTTCTGACTTACCAGGCTTGAACTTTTCCCCGAGTCCAAGAGAACTTGATGGAGTGACTATTGATTATAGGTATTTTGGAAGTGGAGGTAGTGCTGTATCTGGATCAAGAGGGAGAACAGCCACCCACGAAGTAGGGCATTTTTTAGGTTTAAGGCATATCTGGGGCGATCCTAATGCTTCTCAAGATGGATGTTCTGTTGATGATTTTGTACAAGACACTCCAAATCAAGATACTCCAAACAATAATTGTCGTATTAATAACCCAAGATTTAGTTGTGAATCCAGGGATATGACTGAAAACTACATGGATTTCACACCTGATGCGTGTATGAATTTATTCACACAAGGTCAAGTTGGAAGAATGAATGTAGTTTTAGAGTTTAGCCCAAGAAGAGGTTCTTTGATTAATAATTTCGCAACTGTTGATCCTGTCGTTCCAAATTTAGACTTATCAATTGATGAAATTATTAATCCTCAAGATTTGATTTGTAGCAATACTAGTGTTCCTCAAGTGGAAGTAATTAACAGGGGATCGGAAATTATAAACACAACTAGGATTCAATTAATATTTGGAGGTAGTATTCTTGAAACTAGAAATTTCAACCTGAATTTATCCTTAGGAGAATCTACAATCCTCTCATTCAACCCAATCAATATACCGGGTAATGGACAAACTTTATTTGAAGCCAGAATACTTGAAGTAAATGGAACAGTAGATGACAATTTAGAAAATAACGCCCTGACGAGCAGACCGGTATTACAACCAGAAATTTCGCTTCCTTATTCTTTAAATCTTAGTGAAGCAAATAATGATTGGTTAGTTAGGAATCCGGACAATAGCTTCACATGGGAAAATATCTCACTTCCAATTTCTGGTCAGAATCAAAACGTCTTATGGATAAGACATTATGAATATGATGCATTGGGGCAACAGGACTTTTTTATCTCTCCATCAATAAACCTAAATAATTTTCCAAATGCTCAATTGACTTTTAATATGGCTCATAGTCCATATGATGCGGTAGGAATTTCGGACTTTCTATATGTAGCTGTCTCTACAGACTGTGGAAATACATTTGACATAATCAATGCTCCATATAATAAGGATAGCAATCTTTTGCAAACAACTTCACCGCAGCAGAATGAATTTATTCCAACCTCTAATAATCAATTCCGAAGAGAAATATTGAATCTATCTCAGTTTTCTGAATTTGATAATATTAGAATAGCGTTCATCACTCAAAATGGCTATGGAAATAATATTTTCATCAAAGACATAGAAATTCTTCCTGAAGAAATTTTCAATTATCGAATTGATTTAAATGAACTAGTTAGTCCAGGACCAATTCATGATGGTTCTCAAACTACGGAAATTGTACAAATCACGAATACCGGAAATCTTCCGATTGAGAGTTTTGTATTGCAAAGAAGAACAAATAATGGTGGTTTACAGAGCTTTGTCGCTCGTGGAGAACAGTTAGCCGAAGGTGAATCCACTACTGTAGAAATTCCAAACTCACTTGTGGCCACAGGAGTATCTAGGTCTCAGTACAATTTACTTTTTCCAAACTTTGATCAAAATCCTGGAAATGAATCAGAGTTAATTCGATTTACTGAGAAAAATGAAAATGAAATCAGAGCACCTTGGAGACAAAATTTCAACCTTTCTATTAATCTACAACCTTGGTCAAGTATCAATACAATTTCTAATAGCAACAGTTGGACGGCAATTCCAATTCAAAGCGAAAATCAAAATAATGTAGTTGTTTTGGAGGGTAACAATTCTAATCAAATGAATTGGCTTGGTTCTCCAGTTTTCGACCTTTCTATTAGCAGACAAGCAAGTGTTTTTTACAGCATTGCTGCAAGCAACCAATCCCAAAGCACAATATTCAAAGTTATGGCAAGTGAGGATGGGGGTGTAACTTATTCTGAATTAGAGAGAATGGTTGGTAATGAAATCAATACTACAGGATCAGGAGTAATCAATCCAAACAACAGAACTGAATTTAGAAGAGAGTTTATCAATTTAAATGAATTTTCAGGACAAGGAAAAGATAAAATCAGAATTGCTTTTGTTGTGGAAAATGGAGATTCCTCGAATGATCCTGTTTACATTGATGACATTGAGCTGTATCTTTCCTCTAACCCAGAGCCTATTGATCCAGGGTTAGGAAACACGGTCATATTCCCTAACCCTGCCAGAGAAGTCTTCAATATAGCTTTCAATTTTGCTACCTATGAATCTGTAAATATTCAAATTATTTCTTCAGCAGGCGCAGTGGTTCAAGATATTGATTATCCAAACACATTGAATCAAACATACAGTTTCTCAACCGATCTATTTTCGAAAGGAGTCTTCATTGTGAAGATTACGAGCAACTCTATTACAGAGACCAGAAAGTTGATTATTCATTAGGCACATTTATTGGTATAATTTTGAATATAATTTTACCTTTATCCGTTAGTTATTAAAAAAGTCGCTGCATGAGCCAAATAAAAGATTCAATTAAAAAAGTTGGGATTCACATTGGGATAATTTTGGGAATAATAATCCTACTTTCTTTTACTTTTCTTAAGATATTTTTACCCTCTTACACGAATCATGGCGAGACTGTATCCGTTCCGGATGTAACAGGTTTTGATTTTGAAGAAGTAGAGAGCTTTTTAAGTACACGAGATTTGAAATATGAGATCAACATAGATAGTGGGTTCAATTCTGACTTGAAGCCCTTTACAGTACTAAAGCAAAATCCAAAACCAGGAAATAAAGTAAAGTCTGGGAGAAAAATCTATTTAACTTTAAATTCCAAAAATGCTCCTTTACTTAAAATGCCAAATCTTGTTAATAGTCCTTTAAAAAACGTTCAGGAAATTCTTTCTAATATAGGTTTGGTTAGAGGAGAAATCAAATATGTTCCAGACATCGGAATTAATGTAGTTTTAGAACAAAAGTATAGAGGTAGAAATATTCCTGAAGGATTTGAAATCCCAAAAGGATCTCAAATTGATTTGGTTGTGGGTGATGGATTAGGAAATCAGATTCTAGATGTTCCAAATTTAATTGGAATGGATGAGATTGATGCAGAGTTTCTAATTATTGGATCAGGTCTTCGAATGGGGAGAATCAATTATGTAACAACCGATACAGTACCTCAAGGCACAATCGTACAACATTTGCCTCCTGCTGGTGCAGAGGTCAAAACAGGAGAGCCAATAGATCTTTGGATTTCAGAAATAGCAAAACAAAGAGATTTTTAATGAAAAATAATTGGGCAATAGGTTTACTTTTTGTCAGCATGTTCTTGCTGTGCATCAGTGAGTCTTTTGCCCAATTCCAACAGCTTCCTACTCCTATCAGCGAAACTTCAAACAGACTTTTTCAAGGAAGAATACTAGAAGATCAAATATTGTCACTCCCATTCTGGGATGATTTTAGTAAAGATGGTATAGATACAGCACTTTGGATACCCGATGGGATTACTCATTCTTTCTCAATGGGCAACTTCCCTCCTAGCCTTGGGGTGATTGTTTTTGACGGAGTAGCTTCTAATGGAAGGCCTTATGAAAATACACCAACTGCACAAGGAATTACAGATCAACTCACATCTAAACCAATAGACTTATCTACATTAAATGATTTAGAAAAAGAAACTGTATTCCTTAGTTTTTACTGGCAAGCAGGAGGAAAAGCTGAAATACCTGATGTAAATGACCAAATAGCTCTTCAGTTTTTGAATGAAACTGGAGATTGGGTTGATGTTTGGAATCAGTTTGGTGAATTAGAAGCAGAACAGTTTTCTTTCACACAAGAAAATATCAAAGTTGATGAAATGTTTCATCATGATTCCTTTCAATTTAGATTCCAAATTAGAGGAAGAGCATCCGGTCCATTTGACAGTTGGTTGATAGATTATGTTTACTTAAATAAAAATAGGGTTGAAGGCAGTCAAAATTTCTTTGACAGAACACTTACTCGGCTAAATGCACCAGCATTTTTAAAATATTCTGCAATCCCATTGTTTGAATTAAAATCATCTCCTGAGCTATACTTTACATCAACTAATAACGAGTTCAATAATCTTGAGAATAGATTCAGAGCAATGGAATTTACCATTGAATTTAGAGAAAAAGAAAGTCAAGAAATCATATTCAAAGTCAATAACAATACTCCTTTTAACCCTGTACCTTTGGCATTAGAAAGAAGAACTTTTGAAAGTGCTGTAATTAATGATTTGCAGCTACCTGAAGAAGAGATTGATTGGGAATTGGTAACATACCTTAGCTCAGGCGATGGCTCTTTATTTCAAATAATAGAAGGTGATAGCATCTTTTTTCCAGAAATTGATCTAAGAAAAAATGATACTGCTAGGACAACAATTCCACTGAGAGATTTTTTTGCATATGATGATGGTAACATTGATTATTCCGCAGGGATCAACCAAAGATCTGGAATGTTAGCCGTTCGATATGAAAAAACTCAAAATGCCTATCTAAAAGGAATTAGTATAAACTTTACTAATTTCAACCAATTCGGAAGGGGTATTGATATCATGGTTTGGAACGACCTAAATTCAAATCCTATTTATGTGAAAGAAGCCTTGATACCAAGTAAGGAGAATTTAGAAGATTTTGTATATTTTGAAATAGATCAAAATATACTTTTAGGTGATGAGTTCTATATTGGATTTACTCAATTCACTAATGAATTTATCTATATAGGTTTAGATAAAACAAGAGATAACGGTACCGAAATCTATTATAATGTAGCTGGTTCTTGGCAGCAAAATGAATTAGTAGCTGGTTCGTTAATGATTAGACCTCACCTAAGTGAAACCCCTCCTATTGAAGAATCTAGTGCAGACGACAAAAACGAACTCTTATTATATCCAAATCCAACCGTTGATATTTTAAAAATAAGTGGGGATTTTGAATTGATCAGTCTTATTGATCCCTTCGGAAGATCAATAAAAATTCCAATAGAAGAAGTCAGTAATGGTAAAATTCTTAATTTTACAGGATCAATGCGAGGCTTGTATTTAATCAATGTATTGAAACAAGGAAAACCAAAATCATATAGAATCTTAGTTAAATAAAGAAATGGAAGATATAACAGTTGAAGAATTAAAAGAAAGAATTGATAAGCAAGAAAAGTTTGCTTTTGTAGATGTAAGAGAAGAATGGGAATATGAAGAAGATAATCTTGGTGCCCTTAACATTCCATTGGGAACGCTTCCTCATCAATTGGGGGAGCTTGATCAGTATAAAAATCAAGAACTAATTATCCATTGCAGATCTGGAGCGAGGAGTGGTAATGCAAAGAAATTTTTAGAAACAAAAGGATATACTAAAGTAAGAAATGTATTAGGCGGAATAAATGCTTATAGGGAACTTGAAGATTAAAAACCTTCCATTTTAATCAAAAAAGAAAAAAAGGACATTAATTTATAGTGTCCTTTTTTTTTGAATTTTTGTCAAGTACGATTTCCTACTCTTAAAATAAAAAAACCGAGGAAAACTCCTCGGCTTTGTGGGCCCACCTGGGCTCGAACCAGGGACCTCCTGATTATGAGTCAGAAGCTCTAACCAACTGAGCTATAGGCCCTATTTAAATACTATATTTCAATTTTATAATCCTTAATCCTACTGTCCCTAAAGCTATCAGGGGAAATAGAAGCCCTAACTAACTACAGTGCAGTACTCCTAAAACAAAAGAAAACTAAGATTATTTTTAAATCGAAGCATCTTGCAAATGGGAATGCAATGTTACATATTTGAACTTAAATTTACAACTTAGACCTTCATGAAAA
Organism: Belliella baltica DSM 15883; assembly: GCF_000265405.1. Lineage (NCBI taxonomy): Bacteria > Pseudomonadati > Bacteroidota > Cytophagia > Cytophagales > Cyclobacteriaceae > Belliella > Belliella baltica. The sequence continues at coordinate 3,629,738 of NC_018010.1, forward strand.
GTATTAAAAATATAGATTTTTTGTTGTTTGATTTAGGCAACGTAATTATCAATATAGATTACCAGTTTACAATCAATGAGTTAAATAAAATCCTTCCTAAAGAAAAAAATCGGCTCCCCAATTCTTTTTTTCCAAGTCAATTTCACAAACAATATGAAAGAGGACATATTTCTACAAAAGAATTTAGATCTGCTGTTAGAAATCACTTTAATGAAGGATGGTCTGATGACCAAATTGACAACATCTGGAATAGTCTCTTGAAAGATATTCCAAGAGAAAGAATTCAACTGATTAGAAAATTGAGAAAGGATTTTGGATTGGCTGTTTTAAGTAATACCAATGAACTTCACATAAAAAAATTGAATGATATTCTAAAACTTGAGCATGATATTTCATCCCTACATCCACTCTTTGATCAAGTTTACTTCAGCCACGAACTTCATATGGCAAAACCAGATATGGAAGTATATGAAGAAGTCTCTAAAAGGCTCAATACATCTCCAGAAAAAATTTTATTTTTTGATGACTTACAAGAGAACATAGCAGGAGCTCAGAAAGTTGGATATCAAACTCAAATTATAGATCACCCAAATGCACTTCTTAACTTTTTTGAAAATGTATACTAAAAAAGAATATCTAATACATACATTGCTTTTTATTTTAACTCTAATAGCCACTACTTTGGCTGGAGGAGAATGGCTTTACGGTAAAAGCATCTTAGGTGAAAGTGATAATTTTCTAACCAAAGAGTATTTTATCAAGTCACTTCATTTCTCTATCCCTTTTATTGGAATCCTATTGTTCCATGAAATGGGGCATTTATTGACTGCTATTCATTACAAAGTAAAATCATCACTCCCCTACTTTATCCCAGCCTGGTTAGGATTTCTTGGTTCTCCTTCGATTGGAACTTTTGGTGCCATTATTCAAATGAAAAGCTATATCAATAGCAGAAAAAAGTTCTTTGATATTGGAGTTGCTGGTCCAATAGCTGGATTTATCATCGCCATTTTTGTGCTTGTATATGGATTTATCAACCTTCCAGAGGCAGATTACATTTATGAAATACACCCCGAATATTTAGACCCAAATTTTAAGCATAGCGAAGATGATGGGTATCAAAACTTAGAAATGGGTTATAATTTGCTGTTTTTTATCTTTGAAAAGAGCTTAGCGGATCCTGAAAAAATGCCCAATATGTCAGAAATCATTCATTATCCGTATTTATTTGCAGGGTATTTAGCACTTTTTTTTACTGCTCTCAATCTTTTACCAATTAGCCAACTTGACGGTGGTCATGTAGTATTTGGATTGTTCCCAAGGCATCATAAATGGGTATCTTTGGCCACTTATATTGGGTTCGTATCTTATGCTGGCTTAGGGTTACTCAGTCCTTTTGAACCTATTGAGACACTTATGTGGACAATTCCACTTTACATAGGTTTTCTATATATTTGTTTTAGAAAAGCTGAAATATCAGAGCAAAACAAATGGGTGATAGTCCTTCTTATTGCTTCAATTCAATATTTATTAGTTTTCTTGCTTCCAAACATTCAAGGATATTCAGAGTGGTTGTTTTTTGCTTTTTTATTAGGTAGAGTCATGGGGCTTTCACACCCTGAAGTAAAAGGGACTAAAAAGCTTAATGGAAAAAGAAAAATCATAGGTTGGATAGCTATAATCATTTTTATACTTTGCTTTACTCCACAGCCTTTTATTTTTGAATAGATTTATTTGGAGCAGAAAATTATTGAGTCAGCCTTGGAAGATATTATTGATTATTTCCATTGCGATTTAGGTTTGAGCATATTAATTGAAATGTATATCCACTTTTACACTAGTAGCCACTTTAAAAAATCTAAAATGCTATATTTGAATTTCTATGATCTGTTAGCTGTCGACAATTCACAATTATCCGCAAGATTATTTGTGATAAATAACACACAGGTTTAATTTTGTATAATTAGATTCTTAAATAATTGCTATAAATAATTCCCTACTCTGCATCAGCTCTATTAAAAGTCACATGAAGCATTTAGCTTGAACTGCCTTTGGCAAAAAAATATAAATGCATGTCAAGAAGTATTCAAAAACCAAATACGGATATTGCTTAGCAAGAACAGCATTAAAAAAAACGTATTTTAAAAACGTCTATGATAAACATAGCAATTTTATAACCTGTCGTTTATTTTTTTATATTTGATTGTTATTAAGTTTACTAAAAAATATGAAGAGTACGGCTTACTTCTTTCTAATATTAATTCTATTGAGTTCCTGTATCAGCAATAAAAGGATCACTTATTTACAAAATCTTCCAGGAAATGAAGAGATTGGTTTAGACGAGTTTATTCCTTATGCTAATGTTGACTATAAGTATATTCTTCAAGCGTTCGATATTGTTGATATTGATTTTGCAAGTTCTGATTCTGAATTAACAGAAGCTTTTGAGTTTCAAGGATCAAGAAATATGCGAGGAGGTGGAATAATGGGAGGTGCTGGTGGCGGAGGCGACATGTTTTTTTTTACCGGTTACACAATTGATGAACAAGGTTTTATAGAGTTACCAAAACTTGGAAAAATAAAGATTGCAAGCCTTACGGAGGAGGAGGCAAAGGACAAGGTTCAAGTAGCTATAAATGAATATTTTAAAGAAGATGTATTTGTTAAATTGAGAGTGGCTGGTATTCGATACACCACGCTTGGGGAGTTTGGATCTTCTGGGACCAAAGTAATTCTAAGAAACCGTGCGACAATATTTGATGCATTGGCTGCATCGGGTGAGTCAAATATTTTAGCTAAAAGGAATCGACTATTTATTATTCGACAGTATGACGGTGGAACTAAGATTCATCAAATCAATTTACATGATCGCGCTCTATTAGCATCTCCCTATTTTTTTATACAAAATAATGACATTTTATATTTAGAACCTATGAAAATCAGACAACTTGGAAATAGTGATAACTTAGCCTCGGGGCTTCAGTTGTTCGGCACCTTTTTAGCTTCAGGATTATTAATATTTGGTTTATTAAGAGGGAATTTTTAAGAAATGGAAAAATTAGATTTAAGCCAGTTAGATAATGAAGAAAAAGCATTAGAGATAAAATATGTCATTGCTAGGTACATTAAATTTTGGCCATGGTATCTTTTATTAATAGTAGTATTGTTAACTGGCACATATATTTTTCATAGATACACTGTTGATCAATATTCTGTATCTGGCACCATTGTGATTAGAGGAAATAATAAACCTGAAACTAGAATTCTAGATCGATCTGCGATTTTTTCAGGTCAAAATAATCTTGATAATGATATTTTGATGATTTCATCAAAAAATTTAGCAAGAGAAGCATTGGCTAAATTACATTTTGACGTTGAGTATTTTGCAAAAACCAACATCAAATCAATTGAATTATACAACAGCAGCCCAATTAGGATTGAAGTTGATTGGGATCATATGCAGCTACAAGAGACTCCCTTGCAGTTGGAAATCTTAAGTGAAAATTCATTTAAGATAATGCCTGAATCTCCTGGTTTTTTTGATTTCACGCCAGCAATAGCGCAGAGTGATGAACAACTTTTTAATACAATCTTTAAGTTTGGTGAAGAAATCGAAACAAGTAGATCCAAATTCAAAGTGCATTTAGTCAATCCTGGAAGAGTTGGAGACATTGTGATATTTAATCTAAAAAGCCCAAATTCTCTTGAAGAGCGCATGTCAAAGGCAGTGGGAATTAGTTTGGTTAATTCAGCCGCTACGGTTTTAGAAATTAGAATGACAACTACCGTTGTTGAAAAAGGAAGAGACTACATTAATGCATTGATGGAATCTTATCTCGATTATGAATTGAGAGAAAAAAATAGGAACACAGAAAATACATTAAAATTCATCGAAGAGCAGTTAGGATTTTTAGAAGACTCTTTAAAAAAGAAAGAACGAGAACTCCAAAATTTTAAAGTAGAAAATAAAATGATTAATGTAACTGCTGAGTTTTCAGATATACTTAGCAGAATAAATAGATTAGATGATGAAGCACAATCTTTAGACTTTGAATTATCTTATTATCGTTCTATAAAGTCTTATATGGAACAAAAAAGTAAGGATTTCACTCAAGTGATTGCACCATCAGTGGTAGGTATTCCAGACCCTTTACTAAATGGGTTGATTCAAAATCTCGTGTCTCTTTCACAAGATCGAAGAAAACTCTTGGCTTCAGTAAATGAAATTCATCCTGAGATTGAAAAAATAGATGTTCAGATGGCTAAAATTCAGGATGCTCTTTTTGAAAATATTGTTAATCTGATTGAAAACACTGAAAAGAAACGAGCATTAATGGCTCGAAATATAGACACATATGATGATCAATTTGCTGAACTTCCTGAATCAGAATCTCGGTATGCTAGTATTTTTAGGGAATATCGATTACGAGAAAATTTATACACTTATTTACTGGAAAAAAGAGCGGAAGCTGGTATAGCTAAAGCGTCTAATGTTTCTGACAACGCAATACTTGATTATGCCAAACTTGGTTACTTAGTATTTCCAAAAAAGAAAAACAATTACCTTTTAGCAATAGCACTAGGTTTTTTCATTCCATTTGGTTTCTTTGCTTTACGAGATGTATTTGATAATAGAATAAGAGATCAAAGAGACCTTAAAAAGAATTTCATGATTCCTCAACTTGGAATAATTGGATATAGTCAAAAAGACACGAATATGGTTGTACTAGAACATCCAAAGTCAGCTGTTTCAGAATCATTTAGATCACTTCGATCAGCTATAAACTATATCGCTTCTGATAAAAAATCTAAAAAAATCTTAGTTACATCTAGCGTTTCCGGTGAAGGTAAAACATTCACATCACTAAATTTAGCATCTGTGATGGCTTTAGGGGGTAAAAAAACAATTGTGGTTGGAGCAGATTTAAGAAGACCAAAATTAGGTTCTTACTTTAATCACAAAGATAAAAAAGGACTTTCTACTTTTCTAATAGGCAAAGCATCAGAAAACGAAATTATCGTTCCTTCAATTCATGAAAATCTATACTTTGTACCATCTGGCATTATTCCTCCAAACCCAGCAGAATTACTTCAAACACAAAAATTAAAAGATTTCATTAAATATTTGGAAGAGCAATTTGACATTGTAATTTTTGACACACCTCCTCTTGGATTAGTGTCTGAGACTATTGATTTGATGCGTTTATTTGATCTTAATTTATATGTGGTCAGACAGAATTATACACTCAAAGACCATCTAGTAATGATCAATGACCTCTTCAACAATAAGCAAGTAAATAATGTCTATGGTGTATTTAATGGAATAGCTGATTCAGGTTACTACTATGAAGGATATAATTATGGCTATGGGAACACTTATTTATATTCACAGAATAATAAGTATATGTATAATTATTATGGAGAAGATCTTGAAGAGAAAAAAAGAACTTTCAAAAAAAGTAGAAAGGGACTTAAAGCTCTAAAAACTAAAATCTTTAAAGCGTTTAGAAGGTAGACACATGAAAAAAATCAAGATTGCTGCTTTAATTCCAGCACGTTTTGCGTCGACAAGACTACATGCTAAATTGATTCAAGACCTTTGTGGTTTCTCAGTTATACAAACAACATTTTTGAGTGCTCAAGAAATTGGAATTTTTGATAGAATAATTATAGCAACTGATCATAAAACAATACAAACCCAAATTGTAGAACTCGGAGGAGAAGTGTTTTTAAGTTCACAAAATCATGAAAGTGGCTCCGATAGAATTGCTGAAGCAGCAGTAGATCTAGATTGTGACTTAATTATAAATATTCAAGGTGATGAACCCTTCTTAGATAAAGAAACGTTACTAAGATTAATTGAAGCATTTAAAAGTAATGACGTTCAGGTAGCATCTTTAATGTTTGAAATATCAGAAGAAGAGGCAAAAAACCCAAATGCTGTAAAGGTTGTCTTTGACCATAACTATAATGCCCTATACTTTAGCCGGTCACTTATACCTTATGATAGGGACAAGAAGCAAAATGTGAAGTATTGGAAACATATGGGCATTTACGGTTACAAGAAAGATTTTCTTTTACAATTTACGAAATGGGAAAAGTCACAACTTGAAAAAAGTGAAATGCTTGAGCAGTTGCGTATTCTTGAAAATGGGAGTAAAATCAGAATGGTTCAAACATCTCATCAAGCGATATCTATAGATACAATTCAGGATCTAGAACAAGCAAGAAATTTTTTGAAAAACAAAAGAAGCTGATTATCATTATTGAACTGGTATCCCTTTCCTTATCCTATCCCCTATTTCTTTTAATTCTTCTGAAGTTAATTTGAGCTTGGGGCGTGTAAAATTGATATCATCCATTGTCCTGAGCGGAACTAGGTGGATATGAACGTGGGGAACTTCTAGACCAATTACTGCTACACCAACACGGGTACACTTGATGGTTTTATCTATTGCTTTCGCTACTTTTTTAGCGAATATATGGAGACCAGTTAAAACCTCATCTTCGAGATTAAAAATATAATCAACTTCCTGCTTGGGAACTACGAGCACATGTCCTTTGACCAAAGGCATTATGTCTAAGAAAGCTATGAAGTTTTCATCCTCAGCAATGATTTCAGCCGGGATTTCTCTATTGATGATTTTTGTAAAGATTGATGCCATAGTCCAAAAATAAAAAATCCCGAGGGATTACCATCGGGATAAATAACATTAATATGAAATATCTAATATTTCGAATTCCAGAACACCTGCTGGAGCATTTATTTGTGCAATATCTCCAACAGCTTTTCCATTAAGACCTTTACCAAAAGGAGAAGCCAAGGAAATCTTTCCAGCTTTGAGGTCAGCCTCTTCTTCAGAAACTAGAGTGTAGGTTACAGTCATGCCATTTTTAACATTCTTGATTTTCACGGTGCTAAGAATACCCACTTTAGAGGCATCCATTTTTGAGCTATCCATCACTCTAGCATTACCTACTACAGCTTCAAGTTTGGCTATTTTTAATTCCAAAAGTCCTTGAGCATCTTTTGCAGCATCATATTCGGCATTTTCGCTTAAGTCTCCTTTGTCTCTAGCCTCAGCTATTTGCTTGGCTATATCCTGTCTTCCTTTGGTTTTAAGTTCTTGAAGTTCATCCTTCAATTTCTTCAGACCTTCTTCTGTGTAATACTGTATAGTTCCCATTTTCTTAAATTTTACTATGGCTATGAAAAATAAAAGAACGGTCTCGTTGTTGAAACCGTTTCTCCTATGCATTTGCGCTATGTATGATGCAAAGATATAAATATTGGATTGACAAAGCAATTATATTCTACTTTTCATCTTTTGGACAAGTACCTATAATTTCTTCAAGTTCTTTGTATTAATTCTGGACAAATTCAAAACCTTTCTGAATACAACCCGAGCATCCATTATGGTGACATATGGACTACCGAAATAATGAAATTTGATAGAAAGCCAGAATTAAAAGTCTTTAATGCTCTATTTTAAGTTTGTAAAACTTCAATTTATCTTCACTTTCATTATTTGAAGCTTTGATGTAGAGATGATTATTAACAAAATAATGCTCGAAAGATAAATCTTCATTTATTTCACTTAAAGACAGTTCATAATCTAAATTCATTTCGGAATCATAAATTGAAAGAAATACTTTAAACCCTCTTTTGATGCTTCCCTCTGTCTCAGACCTGATTAACCGAATATATTTATCAATTTCTTTTAAATAATAAAGTTGACTAAACTCAACATCTAAGTTCCAATCAAAAATATTTTCTTTATCAAATCCTCTTTGCTGATCATTGAGGTTACTTATTGGTCTTTCTTTTTCGTTTTTAAATAAAGTACTTTGGAATAATTCTTTAAATAATAATTCTCCACTGTTTTTATCATAAACATCAATTTGATTTTTAAAGCTGTAAGTAGTTATAAATTTATTTTGAATAGGTAGTATCATTGGTGAAAATTGGTTTCGTAAACTAGCCCCTCCAAGGTCTACTTTAATAATATGATCTTCTATCAAATCACTTTCCCACGGGCTCGGTAAAACTTGAAACTCCACCTCGACAAAATCAAAATGTAAAAATCTCAATTTGTCACTACGCATATCTTGTGACAATACCCAAACAGTCTCCGTTCCATTTTCATCCAGCTCTGAATTATTAGATAAAGTGAATACTTCTTTTAAAAACTCTAAATCTGAAAAGGCAATTTCCCAATCTCTATCTTTACTTTTTTTGAGACTCCATTTCTCAACTTGATGATTAAATTTATTGATTCTTGCATAGTTAAATTGATCAAAAAAAAGCCAATACTTTTCTGTATCAACAATATGTGTAGGAGAAAAAACACTTGAAGGCCCATCTTGATCCAGTTGTAAAACTTCTTCAACTACCAGTGATTCAAAGTCAATCATTTCCAATTTCCAGTTAAACTGGTTAAAAATCAATAGTTTTTTGCTATCTATAGATTGACCATGAATGAATCCAACGTCTGAAGATAAGTAAGTATTCGAAAAATTGACTTTACCTTCCTCTAGATCAATAGTATATCCAGCCTGTACTCTTTCATTTTTTTGATTGGTACAGGCTAGATTAAATATCAAAAGATAACTTAGATAATATAACTTCATCATTCTGGAGCAATACAACTTGCATTAGGTCCATCTTCTGTGATACTTACAAACATACTCCCCTTATCACAATCAATAATAGTAAAGCCAGACTCAGCGCAACAATTAGCAATTGCATCATCAATTAAATCATCATAATCCCCACATGAATACCATATCCCACTACAAGGATAGCCAGCTAAACTTATAACTGTAAATAAGAATACTAATGATAACTTTTTCATAATTCTAAAATTAATGTTAAATAATTGATTAAAAACTTAAAAGTGGCCACTAAATAAGTCTTTCACAAGAAAGAAAGAAAGAAAGAAGCAAGTTTTTAGTTGATTTTTTTTTATAACTAGTTTGAAAATACAAATGATTAAACATCAAACTTCTACAAAATACATTACTAAAATCCACTCTCCTTTAAATTGGCTAAAAGTTTAGAAAGTAACTGATATCTTCAATTTAAGAATTAAATATCTACTCTAATTTTCTCCACCAAAACTTGATTGATTTTTTCGTAAGATTGAAATGTCCATCCAGCGATATGCGGACTGAAAAGTACATTTGGTCTAGCTGCCAAGTTATCAAATTCTCCTTTTTGAACGGCTGAGAAGTTCTTGAACTTTTCATTTTCCAAAACATCCAAAACAGCCCCTCGAAGAATACCTTGATCAAGAGCCAAATTCAATGTTTCAAAGGAAATCACTTCTCCTCTAGCAGTATTGATCAAGTAAATGGGTTTTGAAAAACTTTTTAACAAATCCAAGGTGAAATAATTTCTAGTCTCTACAGTGAGTGGTACATGAATACTAAGAATATCTGCTTCTTGCTGTATTTTTTCAAAAGAACATTCTTTTACAAATGCAGAACCAAAACCCTTTTTATATTTATCATAAGCAAGGAGTTTGACATCGAATCCAAGGAGTTTCCGGGCAAAAGCTTGCCCCATGTTTCCAAATCCAAAGACTCCTACAGTCTTTCCTGCCAATTCCTCTCCTCTGTTTCCTTCCCTATCCCAAATACCATTTCGGACTTCTTGATCTGCTTTGTTAATATGATTAAATAAAGCCAACAGCCCCCCAATCGCATGCTCTCCTACTGCATCCCTGTTTCCTTCAGGAGCATTGAAAAGCTTGATGTTTCTTTCTTCTAAGTATGATAAATCAATCTGATCCAAGCCTGCTCCTGCCCTTCCGATAAATTTTAAGTCGCTCGCTTTTTCTAAAAGTTCCTTATCCATTGGTGTTTTGGATCGGATGATCAAACCCGAATAAGTTGCAATAATTTCCAAGATTTCACCCCTCTTAATCTCAGGCCTATAATCCACCTCAAACCCTTCCTTTTCTAATAATGGAATTATAGAGGGATGCATTTCATCTATGATAAGGATTCTGTTTTTTTGAGACATTTTATTGATTGAAATGATTAAGTTTTTTTATTGTCTTTGTCCAAAACAACAACTAATATGAGCTAACAAATATAGTATTTCGAGGAAAAATCAAAAGTATCATACTACAGTGAGAATTGTATCACCAAAATTATCAATTCTTATTAATTATTTAAACCAACGAAATAAAATGAAACTTACGTTGTACTAAGATTAAAAAAAATCCTCTCTGTCGTATATAAACGTTTATAATTCTTGAGAAAAAAAATAATTAAGTAAATAGTACTGATTTATTAATTGTATTCATAATGAATCGTTTTTTTTAATTTCTAACCAAATTCTAAAGACATGAGTGGAATCAAAAACAGGGTTCAGCTGATCGGTAGATTAGGAGCCAAAGCAGAAATCAATCATTTTGATAGTGGCAAAGTAAAGGCAAACATTCGCTTAGCCACTAATGAAAATTACAGAAATGCTAAAGGGGAAAAAGTAGAGGAAACTACTTGGCATTATGTAACTGCATGGGATGGTGCAGCGACAATACTAGAAAAGTACACCGATAAAGGTTCTGAAATCGGAATCGTTGGTAGATTAAGCAGCAGAAGCTATGAAGATAAGGAAGGCAACAAAAAATATATTACTGAGGTAATCGCAGATGAAATTTTGCTTCTTGGTGAAAAAGTCGCTTCAAACTCTTAATCAAAAATGGGAATGTAGAATTTCAAAATTCAACATTCCCACGATTTTTTAATCATTAAATATCTACATTCTTCTAAGTTCTTTAAACTTTTTCATTTTTCGATATCAAAGACTTATAAATATGAGTATTTTTGGAATTCGAAAAACCTATTAACAACAATGAAAAAAATTGCAGTTTTTACTTCCGGAGGCGATGCGCCGGGCATGAATGCTTGTATCAGGGCTGTAGTACGCACAGCAATTTTTCACGGATTAGAAGTTTATGGAATCACATATGGATATGATGGTATGATTTCAGGAAATATAAAAAAAATGCAATCACATTCTGTCAGTAATATCATCCAAAGGGGGGGCACTATTTTGAAATCTGCGAGAAGTGAGGAATTCATGACCAAAGAGGGAAGAAAAAAAGCCTATGAACAACTAAAAGCTCTAGAAATTGATGGGATTGTGGCCATTGGTGGAGACGGTACTTTTACAGGTGCAAAAATATTCTTTGAAGAATTTGGCATCCCTACTGTTGGATGTCCAGGGACTATTGATAATGATATTTTTGGTACAGATTATACTATTGGTTTCGATACTGCTGTAAATACCGCCTTAGAAGCGATAGATAAAATTAGAGATACCGCAGCTGCTCATGACAGAATATTCTTTGTAGAAGTAATGGGAAGGGATAGCGGATACATAGCAGTTGAATGCGGAATTGGTGGCGGCGCAGAGTTTGTGATGGTACCTGAAACTGAAACAGACCTTAAGAAGGTTGTGAAATCATTAAAAAACCTTAGAAAATCAAAATCATCTAGCATCATCGTCGTAGCTGAGGGAGATGATGAAGGAAATGCTGAAGTAATCATGGATCAAGTAAAGAAAAAAGTCAATGATGAGGATAAAGAATTTAAAGTTACAACCCTTGGTCATATTCAAAGAGGAGGAAACCCAACAGCAAGAGATCGCGTCTTAGCTTCTCGATGCGGTATGGCTGCTGTAGAGGGGTTGATGAATGGTCAATCCAATTGCATGGCTGGAATTGTAAATGGTGATGTAACCTATACTTCATTTGAAGATTGTATAGGTAAAACTAAACCAATCAAAAGTGATCATCTTAAATTAATTGAAATTTTAAGTATTTAATTTAAAAATGGGCTTTATTCCAATATTTATTACTTTAGGTGGTTCAGTCCTGCTTTTTATCTTAGTCGTCAGTCAAGGTATAAAATCCAAAAGATCACAGTTTTCTCAATTCTGTCAACTGACTTGGAAAGGATTAGAAAAATACAACCTTGAAAAAAAAGATGGAAAGAAAGGTTTTGAAGAGCTAAGAAAAAAATTCTTGGAAGCAAAGTCAAAGTTAAATACCGAAGACTTACTCCAATTTGATATTGAAGTTAGAAAACCTTTTCAACAAGCTAAAATAATACAATCACAGCATAATTTATTTATTGCCAAAAAGCCGTATAGTTTCATAGCAAAACTAATGGGCTTTCAAGCAATTTGATTTTGAACAAAAGATTTAATTTCTTCTAGTTGTTCTGGGTGAAACCATGTCCATTCAGGATCCTTCTTAAACCAAGTCAGTTGTCGTTTTGCATACCTCCTTGAGTTCCTTTTCAACAACCTGACAGCTTCTTCTTGATCATATTCGCCTTCTAAATACCTGAATATTTCAGAGTAACCTACTGTTTGTAATGCATTAAGGTGTCGAAATGTAAACAAGGATTTCGCTTCATCAAAAAGTCCCTCTTGTACCATCAAATCCATTCTCAAATCTATTCTTTTGTAAAGTTCCTCACGCGCTCGCTCAAGACCGATTTTTATAATTTGAAAATTTCTTTTCGCCCTTTTCTTCTGACGAAAACTGCTGAATGGTTTGCCAGTACCAAGAAAAACTTCAAGTGCTCTCATCAACCTTTGAGGATTGTTCTTATCAACGCTTTCAAAATACAGCGGATCTATTTTACTCACTTCTTCTTGTAAAAATCCTAGTCCTTTAAGTTGATATTCTTCAATGACTTTTTCTCTAATTGCAGGATCAATTTCTGGAATTTCGTCTAAACCATTACAAACTGCATCAATATAAAGTCCTGAACCTCCAGTCATAATTATAAGCTCATGAATTTGGAAACGATCTTCCAGCAGATTCAAAACATCATTTTCAAATTGTTTGACATCATAATTATCATGAATTGAAAGTGAATTTATAAAATGATGAGGAGCCTTTTTCAATTGTAAATTTGTTGGTTTTGCCGTTCCTAAATCAGTTTCTCTAAAAAATTGTCTGCTATCTGAAGAAATTATTTCTGTATTAAATATTTTAGCTAAATTTATGCATAAATCAGTTTTTCCCACACCAGTTGGTCCAGCTATTACAATTAGATATTTATTTTGCTTCACAGATATGTTTTGTAAATTAATTCTTAACCAAAAGTAAAATTACCAATAATTGTCAATGAAAAGCAAAAAGGTTTTAATCGTGGACGATAATGCTCTTAATAGACGAGTTTTCGAGCACATTATTGGACAAGTTTACATATTTGATATTGCTGAGAATGGAAAAGCGGCAATAGAAAAATTAAAATCAAATCAATTTGATCTGGTTTTAATGGATATTCAAATGCCCGTTATGGATGGAATCTCAGCTTTAGAAATAATCAAGAGAGATCAGATCGCATCATGTCCTATAATCGCTATTTCTGCATATGCTGATCAAAATGATAGAGAATATTTTCTTTCTACAGGATTTGATGATTTCATATCTAAACCTATAAAACCTAAGACTTTTTTAGAAACTATTTCGAATCAAATTGAAAAGAAAGCTGCACTACCATTAATCAAAGAACAAGATGAAATCGTAGATTTAGAATTAGATACTAAAATACTTCTACAACTTTTAAAGTACAATTCACCTGAAAATATAAAGTTGGTGTATGATGAATTCATCGAAGAAGCAGAATCTTTACTTTCAGAGATAGAGCCATTGATACATACCGAAAAAATCAAAGGAATAGGAGATAAACTTCATATTATAAAAGGGAATTCAGGAACACTTGGAGCAATGAAGATTTTTAATTCCGTCAAACAGTTTGAAAAAAACATAAAAAATAACATTTTTGATAATACATTAAAAGAATATTTAACTTTGGTGAAACTAATAGCATCATTTAAAAAACACATAAAAACCATTCAAGCCTTCAATTCATGAACGAAAATAAAAAAGTGTTGGTAGCAGAGGATAGCTCAATAATCATCAATTTAACAAAAAATGTGTTGATGTTTGAAAAATATCACATTACTGCAGTAAAAAATGGACAGCAAGTCCTTGATAAGCTTACCCATGAAGATTTCGACTTGATACTCATGGATATCAACATGCCCGTCATGGATGGTATTGCATGCACAAAAGCCATTAGGATGCTTGATGATGAAAAGAAATCTCAGGTACCAATTATTGCCATCACTGGAAATTACAAAAATTACACCCTTGATGATTTCAAAAAAGCAGGTTTGAACGATTATGTTCAAAAACCGCTTGATTATGATCACCTTTTGGCAACTGTGAAAAAACATTTGAGCTGAGTAATAGTTTCGATTTATGGTTTTAAAGTACACAAAAACCTTTCTTGATAAATTAGAAAACCTGTTTGCTTCTTCCGAATATATCTTAAGATATGAAAAGGGCAGCTTTAAGTCTGGATATTGTATCTTGAAAGAAAATAGAGTGGTCATCATCAATAAATATTATACTCTAGAAGGAAAGATTAATACTTTGATAGACATCATAAAAGAGCTTCAATTCAACCCGAAAAATTTTAAAGATAAAAAAAGCCAAGACTTCTTAGGTGAACTTCAACAAATTGAATTAAAACTTTGAAAGTAACATTTTTAGGAACCGGAACATCCCAAGGCGTACCTGTGATAGGTTGTGATTGTGTAGTTTGTTCTTCATTAGATTTCAGAGACAAAAGACTTAGAAGTTCCATTCATTTAGAAATTGAAGGAAAAAGTCTAGTTATAGATACTGGTCCAGATTTCAGAATGCAGATGCTACGAGAAAAAATCAACCATGTGGATGCGGTTATTTTTACCCATGAACATAAAGATCATACTGCTGGATTGGATGATATCAGGCCATATAATTTTATGCAAAAAAAAGATATGCCTGTTTTTGCTACAAAAAAAGTGCTTAGCCAAATCAAAAGAGAGTTTGCTTACATTTTTGAAGAAGTAAAGTACCCTGGTGTCCCAAAGGTATTGACTCATGAAATTTCCAAAGCTAATCCTTTCGAAGTTGAAGGCATACCTATCACGCCCATTGAGGTAATGCATTACAGATTACCAGTCTTAGGGTTTAGAACAGGAGATTTTACCTACATCACGGATGCCAAAACAATAGCAAAAGAGGAATTAGAGAAAATTAAAGGAACCAAAATTCTGGTCCTAAATGCACTTCAAGCCAGTCATCATATTTCGCATTTCACTCTTGAAGAAGCAATAGAAATGGTTAATTTTCTTAAACCTGAAAAAGCTTTTTTTACGCATATTAGTCACAAATTGGGAGCACATGGCGAAGTTGAAGCGAATTTACCAGCCCATATTAAGTTAGCTTATGATGGCTTAAAAGTGGATATTGCATAATGCATTTCAATTACCATTTCTTAAAATTTCTTTGCCCCGCCTTAGAGACTCGCTTTCTAGGCGCAGAAATAGTTGAATGCTTTTCTCAAAACAAGGATGAGCTGATATTTGGCTTAAGTCTAGATAAAACAAATCTATACATTCAAGCTAATCTCCTACCAAGTATCTCATGCTTGAGTTTTCCAGATGATTTCAAAAGAGGAAAAAGAAATACCGTTTCCCTTTTCCCAGATTTAATCGGTCAAAAGATCAGTCAAGTAAAACCAATTTCTTTCGAGAGAGCATTTGTCATTTATTTGGAAAGTGGTGACAGGATAATATTTAAACTTCATGGAACAAGAAGCAACATACTTTTTTATAAAGGTAGTGAGGAACTACCATATAAAATTTTCAGAAATGAACTAAGAGATGATTGGAATATTCGTCAGGCAGAGCTAGCAAAAGATTTAGATTTGAGCAAAAGCAACTTTTTGGCTTTAGAAGGAAATGCATCTAAATTCCTTCCAACTTTAGGCAAAATACCTAGGGAATGGCTCAAAGAAAAAGGTTATATCGAAACTACTATCGAAGAGAAGTGGACCTTGTTAGAAGAGCTTTTAGATATGTTAGATTCGCCACTTTTTTCAATTGTTGAAAAAGGAAAAGATCATTATTTAAGTCTTTTACCAGAAGAAAAATCAGTTTTACAAACTGATGATCCTATTATCGCAGTCAATACACTTTTTAGATATATTGTTGTTATACAAGCTTTTCAAAGAGAAAAACAACATTGGTTTAAGACTTTCGAAGATCAGAAAAAAAAATCAAGTAACTACATTCAAAAAACTGCTGAAAAGCTTCAAAGTCTTGAATCAGATATTTCTCCTGCCCAATTAGCTGATGTGATAATGGCAAATCTTCATCAGATAGAAAGAAATGCTGAAGAAGTAACACTTTTTAATTTTTATACCAACCAAGATCAACTCGTCAAACTTAAAAGAGGGGTTAGTCCTCAGCTTTTTGCTGAAAATCTTTACCGAAAGTCCAAAAATAGAAAGATTGAGATTGATCAATTGTATCAAAATTTAGAAGATAAAGAAAATCTTCTTGCTAAAACAGAAACTTTAATTGAACAACTTAAAGGTGTTACCGACTTCAGAACTTTAAAAGCATTTGTCAAAGAACACAACTTAATTGCTCAAGAAAAAGATAAGCAAGAACAAATTCCTTTCAAAAGATTTGATGTTGAAGGGTTTGAGGTTTTGGTTGGGAAATCAGCAAAATCAAATGATGAAATGCTGAGATATTTCGCTTGGAAAGAAGACTTATGGCTTCATGCTAAGGATGTTTCTGGATCGCATGTAATTATCAAGCATAAGTCAGGAATAAACTTTCCAAAAACTGTCATCGAAAGAGCTGCAGAACTTGCTGCATACTATTCAAAAAACAAAAGTGAAACATTGGCAGCAGTCATGTACACGCCTGTAAAGTTTGTCAGAAAAGTAAAGGGATCTCCAGCAGGTGCTGTAATGGTGGACAAAGAAAGTGTAGTAATAGTGCCTCCTGTAGGACCAAGAGAATAGAAAAAGCCATCCGATTGGATGGCTCGTATTTTTTAAAAGATTTGAAATTAATCAACCACATGCACTTTTAGCATATTGGTTTTACCTTTTTTCTTCAAAGGCATACTAGCTGTATTGACAATCACATCTCCAACAGTTACATGTCCATCAGCTTTTAGCTGACTTTGAATATCATTGAAAGTAGCATCAGTTGAGACATTACTTTCATAATAATAAGCTCTCACACCCCAAACTAGACTTAATTGAGTAAGTAAAGGGATATTTCTCGTGAACACAAAAATATTTGCGAGAGGTCTATGCGATGCAATCCTAAAACCAGTAAAGCCTGATGAAGTAATCCCAACAATTGCTTTAGCCTTTACATTTCTAGAAAGTCTAGAAGCCATCAGAATTAAGTTATTGGAAAGGAAAGTTTCATCCTCTTCAGGGATTTTATACAAATTGTGATATACATCAGCATTTTGTTCAATATGAGCTATAATGGAGGTCATTGCTTTGACTGCAAAAACCGGAAAATTACCTGATGCTGTTTCTGCAGAAAGCATTACAGCATCCGCACCATCCAACACCGCAGTTGCTACATCATTAGTTTCTGCTCTTGTTGGTCTTGGATTGACAATCATGCTCTCCAACATCTGTGTAGCGATGATAACAGGCTTGCAAGCGAGCTTACATTTCTCTACCATTTTCTTTTGCCATAGTGGTACCATCTGCATAGGGACTTCTACTCCGAGATCTCCTCTAGCCACCATAATTGCATCTGTGGCTGCAATAATTTCATCTATATTTTCAAGCGCTTCAGGCTTTTCAATCTTTGCAACAATTTTACAGACTTTTCCAGCTTTTTCTATTCTACGCCTTAAGTCGTAAATATCCTCTGCATACCTCACAAAAGAAAGCGCTATCCAATCTACTTCATTAGCTAGTCCAAATTCTAGATCCTCTATATCTTTTTCAGTGAGCGAAGGAGCAGAAACGTTGGTATTTGGTAGATTAATTCCCTTTCTAGATTTTAGTATTCCTCCATGAATGACTGTACAATTTACATTTTTTCCATCTGTCGAATTCACTACTAGTTCTAAATTCCCATCATCAATAAGAATTCTATCTCCTGGAACAACATCATTTGGAAGATTTTGATAAACAGTACTTACAAGTGAGGAAGTACCGATCACAGGTTCGTTGGTAATAGTAATCGGGTCTCCTGGAATAATCTCCACACCATTGTCTTGAACCTCTCCCACTCTTATTTTAGGACCTTGAAGATCTTGAAGAATTCCAATGGACAATTTATTTTCTTTGTTGATTTTTCGGATCATACTGATGACCTTGGCATGTCCTTCATGATTTCCGTGTGAAAAATTTAATCGAAATACATTTGCCCCAGCTTTAGAAAGGTTGAGCAATGTTTCTTCGTTGTTAGAGGCTGGGCCTACTGTAGCCAAAATCTTTGTTTTATTAAAGATAGGTACACTCATGGGTAATTTTCGTTTTAATAGGTTAACAGGTTTTCTTTAGATTTTATCTTATTTACGTCTAATCTAACTACGTTTTGGATAAAATTACTTTTTGAAAGTTGCTCAATATAAGCATAAATATTCAGATCAAATGTAAGGTCCTGCATCAGCAGGAAGTAATCCATGATTTTGAGTTCCGGTATCAAGTAATGAACATTTCCATTTTCATTAAAA
Organism: Belliella baltica DSM 15883; assembly: GCF_000265405.1. Classification (NCBI taxonomy): domain Bacteria; kingdom Pseudomonadati; phylum Bacteroidota; class Cytophagia; order Cytophagales; family Cyclobacteriaceae; genus Belliella; species Belliella baltica. The sequence continues at coordinate 3,648,331 of NC_018010.1, forward strand.
GATCTGTTTTTGAGAAGTTGTATGTAACCATGGTCTTTCTCAATAATAAATTGAGAAATTTTCAAAGCAGAATCATCGAGGAAATGAAGCTCAAAATCCTTGGTTTTGACAAGCCTAATATTCAGACAATTGTTGATCACCCAAGCCATTTTATAGTCTTTAATGGGCGCCACAAAGCCTAAAAGATCGAATTCGTAAAGATTATCAACTAGTAACTTTGATTTCTTCATTCAGGAAGAATTTTGAAAAACAAAGTTAAAAATATTCCTTCAAACTCAAGGACGAAACAGAATATCTTGAATTTAGTTGCCTATTTTTTTTGGCAATAAGGTTTTAAATATATTTCTTTGCGAAGTGTTTTAATATAAACTAATCACAAAATGTCTGAAATTGCACAAAAAGTAAAAGCCATTATCGTTGATAAGTTAGGCGTAGAAGAATCTGAAGTAACTCCTGAGGCTAGCTTCACAAATGATTTAGGTGCTGACTCTCTTGATACAGTAGAGCTCATCATGGAATTCGAAAAAGAATTCAACATTTCTATTCCAGATGACCAAGCCGAACAAATCGGTACAGTTGGTCAGGCAGTTAGCTATCTGGAAGCAAACGTAAAATAAAATAATCACTTAAAATTCATTTATGAATTTAAGAAGAGTTGTAGTAACAGGTATGGGTGCCCTTACACCAATAGGCAAAACTGTCCCAGAATTTTGGGATGGTCTGATTAATGGTGTGAGTGGTGCTGGGCCTATTACTAGATTCGATGCTTCTCTTTTCAAAACTCAATTTGCGTGTGAAATCAAAGATTTTAACGTAGAAGACTATTTGGATCGTAAAGAAGCTAGAAAAATGGACCCTTTCACGCAGTATGCAATGATTGCGGTAGATGAGGCCATGAAAGATTCAGGACTTGATCTTGAAACTATCAACTTACACAGAGCAGGTGTAATATGGGGTTCAGGTATTGGTGGGCTTAAAACCTTCCAAGATGAAGTTGTCGATTTCGCCAACGGAGATGGAACACCTAGATTCAATCCTTTCTTCATCCCTAAGATGATTGCTGACATTAGTGCAGGCTTTCTTTCCATTAAATATGGATTTAAAGGTCCAAACTTCGTAACAGTATCAGCTTGTGCTTCTGGAACAAACGCTCTGATTGATGCATTCAATTACATCAGATTGGGCAAAGCGGATATATTTATATCTGGAGGTTCAGAAGCAGCGGTGACTGAAGCAGGAATCGGTGGCTTTAATGCCATGAAAGCACTTTCTCAAAGAAATGATGATCCGCAAACAGCATCAAGACCCTTTGACAATGATAGAGATGGATTTGTCTTGGGTGAAGGTGCAGGAGCGATTATTCTTGAAGAATATGATCATGCGAAAGCTCGAGGTGCAAAAATCTACGCTGAGTTAGTAGGTGGTGGAATGACAGCAGATGCTTATCATATTACAGCTCCGCACCCAGATGGGGAGGGTGCTGCTAACGTGATGAAGTTTGCTCTTGAAGATGCCAATCTGCATCCAGAAAATATTGATTATGTCAATGTACATGGTACTTCTACCCCTCTTGGGGATGTGAGTGAAGTGAAAGCGATCCAAAAAGTATTTGGTGAGCACGCTTACAAACTAAATATAAGCAGTACTAAATCTATGACAGGTCATCTTTTGGGAGCAGCAGGTGCCATTGAAGCAATTGCTTCCATCCTTTCTGTCAAAAACAATATTGTCCCTCCTACCATCAATCATTTCACTGATGATGAAAACTTGGATAGCAAATTGAATTTGACTTTCAACAAGGCTCAAAAAAGAGAAGTTAGAGCTGCTTTAAGTAATACTTTTGGATTTGGTGGACATAATTGTTCTATCATTTTCAAAAAAATCGAAGAGTAAATTGAGACTATCGCGTTTACTCAGATTTCAAGCACTTCTTTATAATAAAAATGAAAAAAGGCTTGCTGCCGCCGTAAAACATATGGTCGGTAGCAAGCCTTTTAATTTATCCCTCTACAAGCTAGCAATCAAGCATGTTTCCGTTGCAGACGAATATATCAACGGATTAAAAATTTCTAACGAACGATTAGAATTTCTTGGAGATGCGGTATTGGGCACCATAGTAGCAGAATTTTTATTCCTCAAATTCCCTTATAGAGACGAGGGTTTTCTTACCGAAACACGATCTCGAATTGTAAATCGGGAAGCTCTCAATCAAATCGCAATGAAAATTGGGTTGAGTAAGCTAATCAATGATGAAATGCGAGGAAAAAACGTAAGTTCCCACAAATCTATCTATGGAGATACATTGGAAGCTTTAGTTGGTGCTGTTTATTTGGACAGAGGTTATTCATTTACTAAAACTTTTATTCTGAAAAGAATTATCATCCATTTCGATGTAGATGACATTATCAATACTACGAATAACTTTAAAAGTAAATTGATAGAATGGTCTCAGAAAGAAGGGAAAGAAATTGATTTTAACTTAGTGTCCGTTTCTGGAAGTCAAAGATTCAAAGAGTTTTTGGTAGAAATTAAACTCAAAGAAGAAATTATAGCAGAAGGAAAAGGAGCTACAAAGAAAAAAGCTGAACAAGAAGCTTCCAAAAACGCATGTGAAAAACTAAATATCCCTATTTAGAACACTATCTTTGACTTTGATGTTTTTAAGATTCAATTTTACCCTATGTCAAGTTTAAAAATCGCCTGTGCTACTGTCAATCAAACTCCTTTGGATTGGACGGGAAATCTTAGAAATATCATCAATGCCATTGAAAATGCTCAGAAACCTAAAGTTGATTTACTTTGTTTCCCAGAATTGGCCATTACTGGATATGGTAGTGAAGATTTATATTTAAGCTATTGGTATCCACAAAAAGCACTCAAACAACTTGAGAAATTAATTCCATTTTGTAAGGGAATTACTGTTGCCGTGGGTCTTCCTGTGCGAATCCAAGAAAAGGTTTACAATTGCATGGCTATTATCGAAAATGCTGAATTGAAAGCATTTGTAGCTAAGCAGTTCATGGCTATTGATGGTGTTCATTATGAATTTAGATGGTTTACTCCATGGAACGCAAACGAGGTAATCAACTTTGATTTTTTTGGTCAACCTATTCCTCTTGGAGATATTGTCTTTTCAAAAAATAGCGTCAGTTATGGATTTGAGATCTGTGAAGATGCCTGGCGAGGTGACTTGAGACCAGGATATCGATTAAAGGAAAGAAATATTGATGTAATTTTCAACCCGAGTGCAAGTCATTTTGCTATGGGAAAAAGTAGCCAAAGAGAAGACTTAGTCAGAAACTCTTCTACTCTTCTCAATGCAACATACTTTTACATTAATCTTCTCGGGAATGAAACCGGTAAAATGATCTTTGATGGAGAAATTCTCGTCGCAAAAAATGGCGAACTCCTTTTAAAAAATGAAATTCTATCTTTCGCTGATTTTCAAGTCCGCACGTTTGACTATGATAAAAACCGAGGTAGGTATCCAGTTATACAAAGTCAACATATCAAAAATGAAGAATTTGTCAAAGCGGCATCCTTAGGTTTATTTGACTATATGCGGAAAAGTAGAAGCCAAGGCTTTGTACTGTCTTTGAGCGGTGGTGCTGACTCCTCCTCTATAGCTATTCTTGTGGCAGAAATGGTCAGGAGAGGCATAAAAGAACTTGGCGTTACTCCATTTTTAAAAAAATTAGGTTTAGTGTACATTCCTCAAACAGAGCATCCTGAAAAGGAAATTTTAAGAGAAATATTTACAACAGCATATCAAGCCTCAGATAACTCCTCTTACGCTACTTTCCAAAGTGCCAAATCTCTTGCAGAAAGTATTGGAGCTAAATTTTACAATTGGGAGATTTCTGATGAAGTAAAGTCATATACTGAAAAAATTGAAAAGGCTCTCGGAAGAAAACTCACCTGGGAAAAAGATGATCTTGCTTTACAAAATATTCAAGCCAGGTCAAGGTCACCAATCATTTGGATGCTAGCTAATATCCAAAGCGCATTGCTACTCACCACTTCTAATAGAAGTGAAGGTGACGTAGGATATACAACCATGGATGGTGACACAAGCGGGAGCATTTCGCCAATAGCATCAGTTGACAAGAATTTTATTTTGCAATGGCTCAAATGGGCTGAAATAGAGTTGGGGTACAATGGGTTGAAAAACGTAAATGCACTTCAGCCAACCGCCGAGTTAAGGCCAAATGAAAATCATCAAACAGATGAACAAGACTTGATGCCCTATTCGGTAATAGTAGAAATCGAAAAGCTCGCAATTCGTGATAGAAGATCTCCATTAGATATTTACTATATATTAAAAGAGGAATTGGGTATCGATTCAGATATTTTAAAAAATTACATAAAAAAATTCTTCCGACTTTGGGCGAGAAATCAATGGAAAAGAGAGCGTCTTGCACCCGCCTTTCATCTAGACGAGTTTAGCGTTGATCCAAAATCATGGTGTAGATTCCCTATATTATCAGGAGGGTTTGAAGAAGAATTAAAGTCACTTGAAGGAGAATAGAACGAAAACAAAACCATCAATTCTGGTGATCAAGTGAAATTAATTAAATATTTTTCAAGAGTGTTAATGAATATTGACATATTTGAATTAGTAAAAATAGAAATATGATAGAAGGATTATTAAGTTATGTAGTATGGAGTCCAGATCCTGCTGTTTTTTCAGGATTTGAGAGATTGAGATGGTACAGTTTATTTTTTGCACTAGGCTTTATCATCTCCCAGCAAATCATGGTTTATATCTTCAGAAAAGAAGGTCAAAATGAAGAATTGGTGGATAAATTAACTATCTACATGGTACTAGCCACAATCATTGGTGCTAGACTTGGGCACGTTCTCTTCTATGAACCTGAAAAATATCTCAGCAATCCAATTGATATACTAAAAGTCTGGGAAGGTGGTCTTGCAAGTCACGGAGCTGCCATCGCAATTTTAATCGTTCTTTACATGTACTCCAAAAAGACGCCTGGACAATCTTATCTCTGGGTAGTAGATCGAATTGTAATTGTAGTTGCTATGACTGCAGTTTTGATTAGACTTGGAAATTTAATGAATTCTGAAATTGGAGGTAAAGAAACAGGAACTGATAATGGTTTTGTGTTTGCGAGAGATACTGAAGATGCTTTAACATCATTACGGATTCCAATTATCGACGTAAGTGCTTACAAACCCCATGAAAGAGCAAGCGAATTGATTGGAAATGGTATCGTGCCTGTAAACTTTGACATTAAGATCGAGAAGGGAGGATTTGAAGTTGAAGATTTGAAAAAAGTGATAGAAACTGATGTCAAGTATGTTTTCACGAATTTTAGAAGTTCTCAAAAATACTTAGCAGAAGACCCAAATACTGATTTAAAATACGAACTGCTCGACAAAGGCGACCACTACCTCGCTATCGTTCAGACTTATGGCAAGGCTAGATATCCAACCCAAATTTATGAATCTTTAACTTATTTAGTGATTTTCATTGTATTGTTGATGTTGTGGATCAAATACAAATCAAGATTACCTGACGGTCTTTTACTAGGGCTATTCCTTATATCTCTATTTGGAATGCGTTTCGTATGGGAATACTTCAAAGAGAATCAAGTTGATTTTGAAGAAGGTTTATCTTTAAACATGGGACAATCACTGAGTATCCCACTTGTCATTGGTGGTATTATACTAGTTTATCTTGCCTCCAAAAAAGGATTGAAACCAATAAAAGAATAAAAATTATGGAACAGGGTCATGTCCATGACCTCCCCAAGGGTGGCAGCTTGCTATTCGTTTGATTCCAAGCCAGCCACCCTTGAAAACACCATGTTTTAAAATCGCATCTTTCATATAAGTACTGCAAGTAGGCGTATATCTACAAGTGGCAGGAAAAAGAGGTGAAATCAAGTATTGATAAATCAATACGGGGAAAATCGCTATTTTTCTAATAAATGTTCTCAAAGTAAATTTCTGGATTGCAAATTTAAAGTTAAACATCAATAAGCTTTAAAATAATTCATTATTGATGTTAGTTCTAATTAATTCTTAAAATATCAAGTTATGAAACGGTTTTATCCTATTGATAGCTTATATTTCTGATTGAAAGTAAAGCCAACAGTAAATTGAAAAAGCAATTCCTTATCATCATTACGTCGATATTTTTAGGACAGGGAGTATTGCTTAATACTCCCATAAAAGCTCAAGATACAGATTCATTATTTTTTGAGGATTCGATTCTTGATGTTCCTCAAACAGTAACGATTAACAATATTTTTATTATAGGAAATCAAAAAACCAGAAAGAATATCATTCTGAGAGAGTTAAACTTTAGTTCTGGAATTTCCTATGACTGGGAAGATTTGATTATGATCCTTGCAGCTGACCAAAAAAAGATTTTTAATCTTCAGCTATTCAATAGTGTGGAAATTACTCCACTTCTAACTGGGGAAGAACAGATTGAAATTCTTATTACTGTAGATGAAAGAAGATATTTTATTCCTTCAATTATATTTGAATTAGCCGATAGAAATTTTTCAGAATGGTGGACCAACCAAAATAGAAGTCTAAAAAGAGTGAATTATGAAGCAAGATTCTATCACAATAATGTTGGAGGAAGAAATGAAAAAATGAGACTAAGTGCTCAGTTTGGTTTTACACAAGCATTTGATTTAAGATATAGCTTTCCCTACATTGATAGAAATCAAAAACATGGACTCACAACTCAAGTTTCTTATCTCACAAACAAAACTATCTCTGTACGATCCGCAGAAAACAAGCAAGTTTTCTTTACCAACGAGAACGAAGATGTTTTGCGAAGACTTTTTTCTTTATTTGGAAGATATAGCTATCGAGGAAGTTTTTATAATTTTCATTTTATCACCATGGGCTTTAATAATATTCAAATAAATGAAGATGTTCTTACCCAAAATGAAAATTATTTTCTACACAATGACACCAATTTACGTTATTTTCTAGCTAGCTATAGTTTTCGACATGATAGAAGAAACTACAACTCCTACCCGACTAATGGCGCATTATTGGATTTAGGTATAACAAAATATGGCTTATTTGGATCAGATGATTTCAAAGATTGGGAATTTACAGGAATTGCTAGCAGGTACTTTCCTATAAATAATAAAGTTCATTTTGCTAGTAGCTTATATGTCAATGCTTTTGCTGGCAAAAGACAGCCATTTACATCAGTAAGAGGGGTTGGATACAACCCAAATTTCATAAGAGGCTATGAATTAAATGTGATAGAAGGGCAGCAATCTGCTGTCCATAAAAATAGTGTGAGGTACAACTTACTAGATTTGGAATATGATATTTCTAATATTTCACCCATTAGTGGATTTACAAATTTCCCTATAAAGCTCTATTTCAGTGCAAACTTTGATCATGGTTATGTTAATGATAGAAATAGGATCCCTGAAAACCTTCGCCTTACAAATAAGTACCTTTTTGGGTATGGACCAGGTTTAGATCTAGTTATTTTTTATGATCTAGTATTTAGGTTCGAATACTCCAGAAACAATCAAAATGAAGGGAATTTCTTCATCAACTTCGAAGCACCATTTTAATCAAAATTTTATTTTTGCTACTCCCTCTCTCAAAAATAGTTTCAGATTTTTAATTTAAACGTTTAAATTAAGGTTCAGACTTTACTTTTCTTGAGGAAAATTTTAAATTAAAGATTGTTTTTACAATCTAACTTTTTTCAAATGAGCAGATTTTGGATACCTACTCTTTTTATACTTCTTCCGATTTTTGGTCTATATGCACAGGGAGGTATAGAAACACTCCCACGTGGCGCAAGAAGCATGGGACTCGGAAATGCAAGTCTTACTCTTTCTGATTCTTGGTCAATATTTAACAACATTGGTGCATTAGGCAGACTGACGAGCTCATCAATCATGGCAGGATATGACCATCGCTTCAACCTTAATGAACTTACAACTATTTCAGCAGCTGCGGTTATTCATTCTGAAAGCTTTCAATATGGATTGAGTTTATCAAGTTATGGAGATGAACATTTTAATCAGAGTAATATTGGATTGGGAATAGCAAATCAACTAGGGATAGCTAGTTTAGGATTAAAAATCAACTATTTTCAAACCAATATAGAAGGTTTTGGAAGGGCTGCTGCCTCAGTAATTGAATTTGGTGGAGTTGCTGAATTGGGGCCAAATTTATTTTTTGGGGCACATATTTATAATCTCACCAACGCAAAAATCGGTGGCAACTCAGAAGACAGAATTCCAACAGTAGTCAAATCCGGTATCTCATATCGACCAACTGAAAAACTAATGGTCAATATTGAGGCCGAAAAAGACATTTTGCTGCCGCCAATGATCAAATTAGGTATTGAATACAATCTGAAAGATAGGCTTTGGCTAAGAAGTGGTATCAATACTTATCCGAGTAACTTGTTTTTTGGGATAGGTTTTCGACCTAGAAATTTTGTCATTGATTACGCTATGACTCAAAGTCAATTTCTGGGCAACACACATCATTTTTCTTTTGGCTATTTATTTCAAAAGAAATGAAAAAATGGATTTGCACATATCTTTTCTTCATTTTTTGGACATCCTTAGTTGCCCAAACCTACAGAAAGGATGAAATCAATATTGAAAAATTGATTGAAGAACTTTTTGCCATGCAGCAAGATGATGTGGATTTTGAAAATATGTACGAAGGCTTATTGCAGGTCTTTCTAAATCCAATTCACCTTAATAAAGCTACTCAAGAAGAGTTAAAGTCAATCTATATTTTAAATCCTTATCAAATCAATTCGTTTTTTGAGTATAAAGCAGCTTTTGGCAATTTCATTTCCATCTATGAATTGCAGGCAATTCCAGGTTTTGACTTGCAAACAATCTATAAGCTACTTCCTTTTGTGACTTTAGAAGATGGCTCTGACTATGGCAATCGCTCTTTTTGGAAAAGAGTAGTCAATGAAAGGGACGCCTATTTCATTTTCAGGCAAAATAGAGTTTGGGAAACACGACGTGGATTTACAGCTCCAGACACTTTGAGTAATGGTCGCGTTACAAGTAGATATTTGGGCGATCCAAACAATCTTTATGGCAGATTTAGGATTCAGCATAGTAAGGATTACAGTTTGGGTTTTACGATTGACAAAGATCCTGGAGAGCAATTTATTTGGGATCCAGATACGAAAAGGTATGGGTTCAATTTTTTCTCCTATCACTTTACGCTTTACAATCAAAAAAAATGGAAGACCATCACTGCAGGAGATTTTCAAGCTCAATTTGGTCAAGGATTAGTCTATGGTGCAGGTTTTTCAGTAGGAAAAGGTGCTGAAACAATCACCACTATCCGTAGGAGCAGCATAGGACTTCGTCCCTATACAGGAGCGATGGAATTTGGTTTTTTTCGTGGATTGGGGTTAACTTATCAGCAAAAAAACATTGACATCAGCTTGATTGCTTCGCATGCTCCTAGAGATGGTAATGTGCAAGTTGCATTAGATACACTTGAACAAGAAGAAATCTTCATCTCTTCTTTGCAACTTTCGGGACTGCATAGAACACCAACAGAAACCGCCTACAAAGATCAAGTAAGAGAAAGTAATTTTGGAGGAAATATCCAATTCAACAGTCTAAACAAGCAATTTCAAATAGGCCTCAATTCTCTTTATACAAGATTCAATCAACCCTTTGTACGAAATCCTCAGATTTATAATCAGTTTGAATTCTCTGGCCAAGAAAACCATATTCATAGTGGATACTTTTCTTACAATATTCAGAATTACTTTCTCTTTGGAGAAACTGCCATATCTAAAAGTGGCGGCATGGGAAGTGTCTTGGGAGTGATGAGTAGTTTGAGTCGATCAGTAGATTTATCACTTCTCTGGAGAAAATTCGATAGAAATTTCCATACTTTTTATGGCAATTCATTTTCTGAAAATACACGCCCTATCAACGAAGAAGGAATATATCTTGGGTTAAACTTTCGACCAAATATTAAATACAATTGGTCAATATATTATGATCAATTCAAATTTCCTTGGATAAAATTCAGAACTTACTCACCTTCAAAAGGCTATGAGTGGTTGACTAGATTTACGTATCGTCCTTCCAAAGCTGTACTTTTATTTTTTCAATTTCGTGAAGAATCTAAAGCTAGAAACATAAGTGAGACAGAAAACTTCCAATCTACCTATCAAATTTCTCAAGGTAAAAAATGGAATTATGTGGCGAATCTAGATTTTAAAATAAATGAATATTGGAGTTTGAAATCTAGAGTGATGGGTAGTCGTTTTGAATTCAACAACCAAATCACCAAAGGATTTGCGATCAGTCAGGATTTAAATGCTGACTTTCAAAAATGGAGAGTTTCTATGCGATTTGTGCTATTCGATACGGATGATTATGATAACAGACAATACATTTACGAAAGAAATGTACTTTGGGCATTTTCTATTCCCGCACTTCAGGGACAAGGACTTAGATATTATACTTTGGCACAATATCAAATAAATCAAAAACTGACCTTGTGGGCGAGATTTTCCAGAACAATTTACACCGATCGGGAAGTCATTGGATCAGGTCTTCAATCTATTCAAGGAAATCGACAAACTGAAACTATTTTTCAATTGAGATATCAATTTAACCGATAATTTCCATAATCGGTAAGTGTGGCTCTACTTCATTTTGTAACTTAAAGCTTGAAAAATCATAAGCTATGAAAAAAATATATTTACTGACTTTAATGTTCCTACTTTCTATTTCCAGTAGTTTTTCCCAAAAACTAGATGTCTCAAAAATGGAAAAGAAAGAAGGATTTATCAATTTCTATTTAGATGATGAAAAAGGAAAAATCTACTTAGAAATCGAAAAGCTCAATCATGAATTTCTTTATGTCAACTCCCTCCCAGCTGGAGTAGGGTCAAATGACATCGGCTTAGACAGAGGTCAATTAGGTAGAACGAGAGTTGTGGAATTCAGAAAAGCAGGAAACAAGCTAATGCTTGTACATAAAAACTATGATTTCAGAGCTTTTAGTGATAATCCAGCTGAAGTAAAATCCGTAACGGACGCATTTGCAGAATCAATTTTATGGGGCTTTGAAATAAGCTCAAATGAAGATAATAAAATCATTGTAGATGCAACAAGCTTTTATTTGCAAGACGCCCACCAAGTAGCTGAAAAATTAGGTTCAGCGAGACAAGGCTCTTATAAAGTGGACAACTCTAGAAGTGCAATCCATGAACCAATGACCAAGAATTTTCCTAAAAACACTGAGGTAGAAGCAACCATAACTGTTACAGGTACGCCTTCCGGAAGTTATATTCGCTCTGTCACTCCATCTCCTGAGGCAGTCACTGTAAGACAAAGACATTCTTTTATCGAGCTTCCTGATGATCAGTATCAGCCTAGAGAGTTTGACACGAGAGCTGGCTATTTTCATATTAGCTACCTAGACTTCACTGCTCCCATTGGTGAGCCAATGGAAAAGAAATTCATCTCTAGACATCGATTAGAAAAGAAAGATCCAAATGCCGCTATTTCAGAAGCCAAAGAACCAATTGTTTATTATTTAGATAGAGGAACACCAGAACCAGTTAGATCAGCTTTGATCGAAGGAGGAAATTGGTGGAATCAAGCATTTGAGGCGGCAGGCTTCAAAGATGCCTTTAGAGTCGAATTGATGCCAGAAGGTGCAGATCCGATGGATGTGAGGTACAATGTCATCCAATGGGTTCATCGCTCTACTAGAGGCTGGTCTTATGGGTCTTCTGTGAGAGACCCAAGAACAGGCGAAATCCTAAAGGGACATGTAAGTTTAGGTTCATTAAGAGTTCGACAAGATTATTTGATTGTACAAGGCTTATTACAGCCATTTGAAGACGGAAAACCAAAGGATCCAAAGATGTTAGAAATGGCTTTGGCTAGGTTAAGACAGCTTTCCGCACATGAAATTGGACATACTATAGGTTTGGCACATGCTTATGCATCTTCACCTACAAGTAGAGCCTCTGTGATGGATTATCCTTATCCTTACATCAGCATGGATAAAGATGGTAATTTAGATTTCTCCAAAGCCTATGATGATAAAATCGGCGATTGGGACAAATGGGCTATACGTTATGGATATGATGTGATTCCTGAAGGACAAAATGAAAAATTATACTTAAATAAGTTATTAGAAGATACTTATGCCGCTGGTCATACTTTTATTTCTGATTCAGATTCAAGAAATTCCAGCGGAAGTCATCCAACTGCACATTTATGGGACAATGGAGCTTCTGCCCCGGAGGAACTTATTAGAATGATGGAAATCAGAAAAGCCAAACTCAATTCTTTTGGTTTGAATGCAATAGAAGAAAATTCTCCTGAGGCATTGATGGAAGAAGTTTTAGCTCCTTTGTTTCTAATGCATCGGTATCAAGTAGAAGCTACTGCCAAGTTAGTCGGTGGCGTAGATTATACTTATAAAGTCAAAGGTGACAATCAACGCAAACAAAGTAGATTGGATGCAAAATCACAAAAGGAGGCTCTTGGTGCACTGATCAATGTAATCAGTCCAGAAAACCTTGCATTACCAGACCACATCATCAATTTGATTCCACCAAGACCAATGGGATACGGAAGAAATCGGGAAACCTTCCCTTCTAGAACAGGTCCAAATTTCGATCCTATTGCTCCAGCTGAAAATGTGGTTGACTTGACATTTGGGTTTCTTTTTGATGCTACAAGAGCTAATCGAATTGCTCAGCAAAATGCATTTGATACTCAACTTCCTTCATTCAATGATATTTTATTAGAAATCAAAGCATCAATATTTGATAATAAAACAAAAGATAGCTATCAAAATCAAATTAATTTGATGGTTCAAAACAAAATGATAGATCATTTGATCAAACTTTCAAAAGACCCTCGAGCAAGCTCCTTAGTGAAAAGTGAGGCAAGAGCTATGCTGAAAACTATTAGCAGTGAAGAGCTTCTGTTATCTAAAAAAGATAAGGATCTTTCGGAAAGTCACAGAATGTATTTAGCTGAAAAAATCTCTGCATTTTTAAGGCTTCCCGAAGAAATAAGCACACCTAGCTCAATCAGCGTTCCAGATGGTGCGCCTATTGGATCTGAAGATATGAGTTGTGATTTTGATTATTAAAAAAAATCGGGGCTGTTTCATCTTTTGAAGTAGCCCCGATTTTAAAAAGATATTTTTTTTAAAAACTTCTGATCGCTCTTACCCAATACCCCAGAGTCTTGCTTTCGTATGTAGTTTGCCCAGTTCCAAAGTTGTGAACAATAGCTAAGCCCTGAGGCTCGAATTGAGATGAAGACCAATATGGCTCCCAAACACCATTTCTCATATTCCCAATAAAATCTCTATTTTCATACATCAATAGAAGTTCATCCTTAGAAGGTAGAAACCAATCTTCATATCCATTGACTTTTAGATTAGCACAAAAACTTGCTGCTGTAGCTTCATTGTCACAAAACTCGACAATTCTCTCTGTATTTCTTAAACCAGCACCTACAAAAGTAAAGTTGGTACCAGGTATAACTCTATTTGCACAGCCCCATCTTACTAAAACCGAGATGTCTTTAGGTGCAGCGATGAGCCCATGTTTTCCCGTTTTATCTAAATAGAAAATTCTCCCACCTTGATATTCCATCCCTAATTCTAATACAGGCTCTTTTTCACACGATACGAGCGAGATTGAGATAAAAATGAAGATTAATTGTAAAACTTTGTTCATGGTCAAATATAGAATAATCAAAAAAATTTCAAGCATATATAATGATGAAAAATAAAAATTGGTAGCTGTTTTTTTGATTATTGATATCTCTACGAACTATGAGGCTACTCCTTATAAAAGTCCAGACTTTGTAGTTTTAGTAAAAGGATTATTGAAAGTAATTTTTATCACAAACTCCAAGACTTAAATTCCCTAAAATTGTATTGTCAAAAAGTAATAGATCCTTAATTTCCCTTTTTGATTTAAATAGAAAATAACAGCAACGAATAAAATTAAAGACTATGTTTTTCGAATTAGTTTATGACAAAAGTTTGGCGCAAGCCAGTTATGTAATCGGTTGTCAAGCAGGTGGTGTAGCAGCTGTGATCGACCCTAAAAGAGATGTGGACACCTATTTACAAATCGCAAAAGCTAACAACATGAAGATTACCCATATCTTCGAAACTCACATCCATGCAGATTTCTTGAGTGGTGCCAGAGAATTGGCAGCATTGACAGGCGCAGAAATGTACCTTTCAGATGAAGGGGATGAAAACTGGAAATATGAATTTCCTCACAATAAGATCAAAGGCGGTGATGTCGTGAAGTTGGGTAACCTCAATTTTGAAGTAATCCACACCCCAGGTCATACACCTGAAAGTGTAAGTTTCCTATTGACTGACAAGCCTGCTTCAAGTAAGCCAGTAATGTTATTTACAGGAGATTTTGTGTTCGTAGGTGATGTTGGTAGACCAGATTTATTAGAGCAAGCTGCTGGTCTTAAAGGCACACAAGATATCGGAGCTGCACAGATGTATGACTCCTTAAATGAATTTGCTAAGTTGGGTGACTTCATCCAAGTTTGGCCGGGACACGGTGCAGGTTCTGCTTGTGGCAAAGCCCTAGGAGCTGTACCAAGTACCACAGTAGGATACGAAAAAATCAGAAACTGGGCCTTACAGCTTTTAAATGATAAAGTTGCATTTAGTAAAGAACTATTGGCAGATCAACCTGAGCCGCCAAAGTATTTTGCGATGATGAAAAAGCTTAACAAGGTTGATAGAAAACTTGTGACTGAAGTGCCTCAGATAAATAATTTGAGCAAAGCAGATTTTGATCAAGTCATAGCTTCAGGCGCTAAAGTAATCGATACCAGACCTTGGCAAGACTACGCTAAAGGATTCCTAAAAGGAACACTCAGCATTACCAATAATAACTCTTTCTCCACATGGATGGGTTGGTACATCAACTATGACGAGAGCTTCTACCTGATAGCAGAAGAAGCTCAGATCGAAGACCTTACGCGCAAGTTGATGAGGATTGGCTTGGACAATCTAGCTGGCTATATCACCCCTGCTCAGCTGGAAGCTTTTGAATCGGGGAACCTTGCTTCTTTTGAACCCATCGACAAAGCAGCAGTAGAAGCTGCGAGAGCCAAAGGTGGCACCCAAATCGTGGACGTAAGAGGAGCAGCTGAATTCAAAAAAGGGCATATCGAAGGTGCCGAAAATCACTTCGTAGGTAAGCTTGACAAAAACTTAGACAAAATCTCCAAGAACAAGCCTGTAATCATTCACTGTCAAAGTGGTGCAAGAGCAGCGATCGCTTACTCCGTTTTGACTGCCAATGGTTTTGATAATATTCAGAACTATGCAGGCGGTTGGGCTGACTATATTGGATAGATTTTAGATTTTAGTATTGGTTAATTGAATTGAATAAACCCACCTTGGAAACAGGGTGGGTTTTTGTTTTCCACAAAAAACATATGTAATTTTTGTTTTTTATAGAAAACATTTTTTATTTTTGTTTTTCATAAAAAACAAAATGGAAAGATTAATTAAGACTTCTGAAAAAACAATTAAAGGCTTTAATCAAGGTTTTAAACGCTACTTAATTGATCAGGTAGATTGGGATCAGAGGTTGATTTTGATTCTAGGACATAGAGGTGTGGGCAAGACTACACTACTCCTCCAACAAATGCAAAAGCGCCAAGCTAAGGCAATTTATCTTACCTTGGATGACTTTCATTTTGAAAGTAACAGGCTAGTTTTAGTAATTGAAGCGCTCTATGATTTAGGTTACAGGTCATTTTATTTGGATGAAGTACACCGCTACATTCATTGGTCTGTAGACCTCAAAAACCTATATGATAATTTCCCTGATGTACATTTTATAGTTTCAGGTTCATCCATATTGGAAATTCAAAAAGGTAAAGGAGATTTATCAAGAAGGGCTGCTGTCTATCACTTGGCTGGGCTATCTTTTAGAGAATACTTGATGCTAGAAAATCAAATAGACCTTCCACCCATTAGCCTAAATGAAATTTTAGCTAATCACCAAGCCTTGAGCGAATCGATCACAGATCAAGCTGATATTACAAAGCTTTTCAAAAAATATTTAGAATTTGGCTACTACCCCTTTTACCTTGAAAGTGAAAACTTATATAAGTCAAGATTGCTGGAAACCACACAGGTAGTCCTAGAAATGGACCTCAGCCCATGGGAAGATTTGACACACAAGACGATCCGAAACATGAAAAAGCTCATCTTCATCATCAGTGAATCAGTCCCATTTATCCCAAATATCAGCAAGCTTGCCGAAAAATTGGAAGTCTCAAGAAACACCATATTAAAAACACTCGATCTACTCGAGCAAGCTCAGATTCTCAACCTACTCAGACAGTCAACCCGCGGTGTTTCGTTCTTGCAAAAGCCTGAGAAAATCTATCTTCAAAACACCAATTTGGCCTTCGCCTTATCTACTTATGCCTCCAATCAGGGAAACCTAAGAGAGACATTCTTTCTCAATCAGGTTCGGCAATCCCATGAAGTAACTTTACCGAAGTATGGAGATTTTATGGTAGATGACTCCTATGTATTTGAAATCGGTGGCGCAGGCAAAACTGCCACTCAAATCCAAGGCATCCCCAATGCCTACATCGTAGCAGACGACATCAAAATTGGATCAGGCAACAAAATCCCCTTGTGGATTTTTGGCTTCTTGTATTGATGGAGGGAAAAGGGAAAATGTAGAGATCGGAATATGTGAATTTGAAATCTTAAAAGTAGCGATAGAAAATATCGAATAAATTTAACTTTGATATTGATAGATATTTAGATATCGATTTATATAGGCCGTTAGCAACCGAGTGAGCCGATGAATTGATATTACTGGCAAAAAAACCTATTACCAAATTTGTGAATATTAAGGGGCTATTTGGTAAGAGTTATTGCTAATTTATTTCCTATTAGAGTTAAAGGCTCTATAACTACGCTTGAGTATTTTAATGAAAATCCCAAAAAATCTTATCCTTCGTGTCACTTTATCTAAAATCCAATCCCAATCATTCTATCAGGTATATATACCACCCTTACTTCAGGCTAAGCACCATTTACTTTTTCTCGTCGCTTGACGAACTTCCTTTGGTAATAAATAGTCACTGGCATAAAGGCAACAGTAGGAAGCAGCAGGCGATGAATACTGGATTGTTTTGCCGGTTCAATACCAGAAAAGCTGTAAAGGTAGCTATAAATGCACCCATCATCCTGCTGATGTGCATGCTGAGAAACCATTGCTTGGTCATGGTCTCTAGCTTTCGAGAGGCTCTGATATCCACCCAGACCATTGAAAGCAGAAAACTCCCAAACACTGGAAAAACACCTACAGCAAAAGTAACCCCAATAGACATCAACAAAGCACTCCACGACCAATTGATCCCCCTTATCCATATTGTGTAAAGAAAATTCCCCAATGAAATCAAAAGTAATACTCCGAGATTTTGAAGAATCTCTTTGCCAGTAGTCCATGCGGGGTCATCTTCAGTCTGAAAAATCAAATTGATCTCTATCCAACGAAATGCCACCATACAACAAAAAGTCACCAAACCATAACCAGAGATGATCACTAACTTGTCTTCATTGGGAATACGATACAGAGCAAAAGGCTGGAAAACTAATAAAAAAGTAGCCACAAAAAAAACCAATCAGAAAGGCTAGCTTAATACTATCTCTCCAATTGGAAATTTCGCAAGGGTAAGGTTGCCTCAATAAAGCCAACATATTTTCTTTCTATTTTTTCTGATGCCTATCGATCAATACTTCCATCACTTCATCAAGCTCGTAGCCTTTTGCTTCCAAGAGCACTAAGTAGTGATAGAGTAAATCAGCTGCTTCCCCCATGAAAAGATCTTTATTGTCATCCTTTGCTTCGATGACTATCTCTACTGCTTCCTCCCCTACTTTTTGAGCTACTTTATTGATGCCTTTGGCAAAAAGAGATGCTGTATATGATTTGTCGGTAGGATTGTTTTTGCGGTCTTTGATGATAGCTCTAAGTTCATCGATGAAGAAGGTCTTGCTTTTATTCTCTTCAGCAAAACAAGTATCATCACCTGTATGACAAACTGGTCCAACAGGCTTCGCTTTTATTAAGATGGTATCATTATCACAGTCAACGGTCAAGGAAACCACATTGAGAAAATTCCCAGAAGTTTCTCCTTTGGTCCAAAGTCTGTTTTTGGTTCTAGAGAAGAATGTTACTCTCTTCGTCTCCAAAGTTATATCCAAGGCTTCCTGATTCATATAGCCTAGCATTAATACCACATTGGAATCTGGATCTTGAATGATGGCCGGTACTAAGTCATTAACCTTCTTAAAATCTATGTTCAGTTTGTTCATATCTTATATATTCGAACCTGTCAACTAAATGTCAGTAATTCAATTGTATGTCTCTAAAATTTTATATAACCACATACTGCTTTGTACTTCGTACAGTCTCTTTGTTCTTGCTTCTCGATTCTCCCATCACTTTCTAATCGCTATATCTTCCCGACCAAGATAGCTTTTCAAATCCGGAATTGGAATTTCTTTGAAATGGAAAATGCTTGCAGCCAAAGCAGCATCTGCTTTCCCAAAGGTAAACACATCTTTGAAATGTTCCATATTTCCTGCTCCACCAGATGCAATCACAGGAATAGAAAGCATGGATGAAATCTCCGCAGTGATTTCATTGGCAAAGCCTGCTTTTGTTCCGTCGTGATCCATGGAGGTAAGGAGGATTTCCCCTGCTCCACGCTCACAAACTTCCTTTGCCCACGCTTGGGTTTTGAGTAAAGTTGGTTTCCTTCCTCCATGTGTATGCACAAAATCAATCCCATCTACATTTCGTGTATCAATGGCAACAACAATACATTGACTCCCAAACTCCAAAGCCATTTCATTAATCACATCAGGATTCTTGACAGCCGCTGAGTTGATAGAAATCTTATCAGCACCTGCATTTAATAGCACCTTCACATCTTCTACAGTCGATATGCCTCCACCTACGGTAAAAGGAATATTGATCGCTTTGGCTACTTTGGTTACCAATTCTGCCAGTGTCTTGCGTTTGTCCACTGTGGCTGTAATATCTAGAAATACAAGCTCGTCTGCTCCTTCATCTGAATAGATCTTAGCCAATTCCACCGGATCACCAGCGTCACGCAACTGTACAAAATTGACACCTTTGACAGTTCTGCCATCTTTGATATCTAGACAAGGGATGATTCTTTTAGTTAGCATTTTGGATTGGGGAATTGGAAGATTTTTTAATTAAAAGATTATTTGAAAGTTGGAAGGTTTTAATGTTATAAAAGCTTGTCCGCCGTGGCGGATTGGCTTGCGCGTTAGTAGAAGATTTTTAATTAAAAGAAGACTGGAATAACTAATCTTAATCATTTAATAATTCGCTGTTTGATTTTCGAAATTCGACATTTTTTTAATTTAGAATTTTTAACTCCTAATAATGAATCAATAATTAGATTAGAGCAGTCTCACGTCTCATATCTCATCTGCCGCCGCGGACAAGTCGTCTCGTATCTATTTTCTCAAAAAGCCGCTAACTCTTCAAGACTAATCCTACCTTCGTAGTATGCTTTTCCTACAATGGCTCCATAAACACCTGTCTTTTGGAGTTCTTCGAGATCTTTAACACTAGAAACACCACCACTGGCAATCAATTTGATGTTTGGAATTTCCTGCATAATTTCTTTATACAAATCAACTGATGGGCCTTGAAGTAAACCATCTTTGGCAACATCTGTGCAGATTACATAGCTGATTCCTTTGGAATGATAATCCTTGATAAAATCTATCAAATCCATTTCGGTTGTTTCTTCCCATCCCGAAATAGCAATTTTTCTATCTTTCGCATCAGCGCCTAGGATGATTTTCTCTCCTCCATACTTGGCAATCCAAGATTCAAATAGAGTAGGATTTTTTACTGCAATACTTCCTCCTGTTAATTGATGGGCACCTAATTCGAAAGCCAAAGCAATATCCTCATCCGACTGTACTCCACCACCAAAATCAACTTGTAGGGATGTTCCAAACGCAACTGATTTCAACACTTCACTGTTGATGATTTTCTTGGCTTTTGCACCATCAAGATCCACTAAATGCAATCTTTTGATGCCAGCACCTTCGAATCTCTTGGCCATTTCCAATGGACTGTCGTGGTATTCTTTTTTCTGACCATAGTCTCCTTGAGTAAGCCGAACACATTTTCCATCGATGATGTCTATTGCAGGGATGATATACATTTTGATTTTAGATTGTAGATTTTAGATTCAATATCGTTTAGATAAGACTATAAGTTGAATATATACTTTTCCAAAGTTGGGTTAAAAGTAAATACAAACATTATTTACAAATCTGAACTTTGGAAAAGTTACCCTAAACTAAACGACATTGATTTTAGATTGATGATTTTAGATTGGTGGATTGGTCTCGATCGCTATCAAGATGGAAGACTTTAAGAACTTGCCGTGGCGGATTATAAGATTGTTGGAAAGTTAGATGCTTTAAGGTTGGAAAACCTCCCTGTCTTGTGTCTCATGTCTTGTATCTTATATCTTGTGTCTTTTGTCTTATATCTTGTCACATTCTGATTTCACTAGACTCTTTTTCTTTTTAAATTGAAGAAGTTCAACCCCTTCGGGGTTGTTAAAACCATGAAGGATACTCCTTCCAAATTCCCCGCATTTCATACGGGGCTACTCAAGGTTTAACCCCTTCGGGGTTGTCTATATTGAACCTCCTTATGTCTTATGTCTTCTTTCTTGTTTATTGACTCTTGTTTCTTCTCTTCGAATTTCTCAAAAGACCAAGCTTCGTTTCTTACCTCTTTGTACATTGTACTTGGTACATGGTACAGTTTATAAACTCAGAAAATTCTTCAAAATTCGCTCTCCTACCAAACCACTTTTTTCTGGATGAGCTTGCATTGCGTAGAAATTATCCTTGTGCATCAAGCCAGCAAAATCTAAGATATAATTTGTCTTAGCTATGGTATAATCACTTAATTCACAGTAAAAGCTGTGAACATAATACACAAAAGATTCATCTGTGAGCCCCTTTAGTAATGGGGTTTTAAGCTCTGTTAAATTATTCCACCCCACGTGTGGAACCTTAAAATCAGAAATATTTTCGGGAATGAATTTTTTGACTTTCACTGGAAAAACGCCCAAACAAGCATTATCATTTTCTTCTGAATGCTCGCAAAGTAACTGTTGTCCGAGGCAAACACCGAAGAAAGGTTGTTTGAGATTGGGGATCAATTGATCCAATTGCTTTTCTTTCAAATAACGCATCGCAGTACTTGCTTCTCCTTGTCCTGGGAAAATCACCCGATCAGCTTTAGAAATAACCTCCAAGTCATCAGTCAAAACCGCCTCGACACCCAATCTCTCAAGTGCATAGAGAACTGACTGCACATTGCCTGCATTATATTTAATTACTGCTACTTGCATTGATGAATTTTAAATGGAGTATTAGAATTAAGAAAGGATAAGACACTTCGAAACCTCAGAACTCGTCTTTGATATCGTTCAATTTCAGAATGCAAATTTAGAAATTATCTCTGCTGTTTCACTCTAAAATTGATTTCTTATTCAAAAAAACTAGTTTAAAGCTATTTTTTTATTCTTCAAACTTTACATATTTCCTCCAGTTGTGCTTCTCTTTGAAACCAAGCATTTCGCGGATTTTTCGATTGGAAAATAAAGCTTCATGTTCATCCAATTCACGTGTGATGGGAACACCTGGGAAAAACCTTTCAGTTAGTTCCAGGCTTGGAATTATGGCGCCGTTGTGATCATTTCCTGCATTGAAAATTTGGAAACCTAATCCATCTTTCTGCAAACATAAATCTACAATTTGACCTAAATCTCTTGCGTCTATATAACAAAAAGCATTTCTACGTCTCACTTCTGGATTTTTAAAGTAATTTGGAAAAAGTTCAGCATACTCGTGAGGCTCTATCACATTTCCGATCCGAAGAGCATATATATCAATTCCCGATCGACGTTGAAAACTTCGTGCTGTTTGTTCATTTACTACTTTTGACAGGCCATAAGAATCCATAGGATCTACATCATAATCTTCTTCTAAAGGCAAAGATTTCGGATTTGTCTGACCATCCGAAAAACAAATTCCATAGGTGGTTTCAGAGGAAGCTATAATGATTTTTTTTATCCCAAGTTTGACCGCTGCTTCTATCACATTATAAGTACCGATAGTATTGACTCGGAAAGTCTCATTATCTGGATTGATCAAAATTCTGGGAACTGCAGCAAAATGAACAACTGCATCAAATTTTGGAATACCATTTCCACCTTCTAATTCATCTAAACCCGCATAAGAGCTCATGGCATTGAACATCTGCCCAGAATCGGTGATATCTGCAATGAGATTATCCACGCCAGGATGATCCAAAGGAGTCAAGTCCACATTCATTACGCGATGACCTTGATCTAACAAGTAAGCAATGGCATGTTTCCCTGCCTTTCCTGATCCTCCTGTGAAAAGTATGCGCATTTTTTTCATGGTTTAATGATTTGTGTTGGTTTGATGATAGATTATTGAGTCTTGTAATATTAACAGATCAGACTCAAAATATCGATCCCTTAAGTTGCTTCAAATATAATCTAACTAGCCAACTATACCCATTACTTTAATGTTCCATGAACTTTGTCAAAAATTATATTTTACTCTATTCTCTTAAAAATATAAGCACAATTTACCTCACATTGTGAATTTACTCTTCTTGGAAAAAGGGTTAGTTTGTTGTTTTGTTTATAGTCTTGCTCCAAATCTTCAATGATTAGACTGAACATTTCCCCTTGAAATTCCACTTCACAATCAAAAAAGAATTCGATTTTGTGCAAAACCGCCCAAAATCAAATTTCTGGACGGTTTAAATATTGCATTAAGAAATCAAGTTTCTAAGTCTTGTGTCTAGTTTCTTGTATCTTATGTCTTAACAATTTACTTCGCTTCTTCTGCAACCATTTCTTCTAAGACAGCCTCAATTTCTGGAAGAGATTGATAGAGTTGTTCGTAGCTTTCGATGATGAAGTATTTGTCCTGAAATTTATCTTTCCAATAGGGTGTGTTCATAATTTTTCGAACATCATATTCATAATGTGTTGGTTCGTCAGAAAGGCTGTACTTTGTCTCTCCAGCCGAGCTAAGGATTCCTGCACCATAGATTCTAAGTTCTCCATTTTCGCGAATCAATCCAAACTCTATAGTAAACCAATAAATTCTAGAAAGCACTTCAATCGCCCACTTATTCTCAATGTGCTTCAGCGCCAACCCACTTAGATTTTCCAAAAAATCAACATAAGGTTGATTGGTCAACATCGGCATGTGTGCAAATGCATCATGAAACATATCAGGTTCTTCCAAATAATCAAGTTGCTCCATTTTGCGAAGCCATGTTGAAGAGCAAAACCTTCTATTGTTCATCAGTCCAAAGAAAAGATCATCATCGATCAATCCAGGAACTACTTGAATTGCCCAACCTGTACTTTCAGCTAGTCTCTTATTTACATCTTCAAAATCTGCAATTTTATCTGCGGTGAAATTCACCTCTTTAATTCCATCAAGGTAGGCGATAGAAGCGGCTTTTGGAAGGTTAACTATTTGTCTTTCAAACAAGATTTTCCAAACTTTGAAATCCTCAGCTGTATACGCTGCATAATCTTGTTTCATCTGTTGAAGTCTAGGGTCGGTAAAGACCCAATCTTTGGGTTTGTTAGTCATTATATTTGGGTTATATTTTTTCGATATTTATAAGCTCACAGCGCGTAACTTTCATTTCTCCAATAATTCTACAAATCTAAGCATTGTTTGTCAACGGTCAACAGTCAACTGATAACTAGCTGATAATTATAACAATGCAAAGGTTTTTCTCAATGCAAAAGTCTTCCTAATTTGATCTGTCAAAAGCGCACTTTGTGCAAAATCTAAAGTTTGTTGTCCATCAGAATACGCTTTTTCTGGAATTTCATGTGTTTCATAAATAATTCCATCCGCTCCAGACATTACTCCTGATAGAGCCATTTGAGGAACGTAAGCCCTAATTCCAATTCCATGTGAAGGATCAACTATGACAGGCAAGTGTGATTTTGCTTTGAGAATAGGTACGGCATTCAAGTCCAAAGTGTTTCTACTCGCTTTCTCGTATGTTCTGATTCCTCTTTCACAAAGAATTAGTTTTTCATTTCCACCAGAAAAAACATACTCAGCAGATTGCAACAACTCTTCAATAGTCCCTGAAATTCCTCTTTTGATCATTACTGCTTTATCAACTTTACCAAGTTCGTCAAGTAAATTGAAATTTTGAGTATTTCGCGCTCCAACTTGGTAGATATCCACGTAAGGATACATTTCTTCAATTTGAGAAACCTGCATTACTTCGGTAACGATCTTGATATTAGCCTCTTGAGCCAAATCATACCATAGTTTCAAACCATCAATTCCCAATCCTCTGAATGCATAAGGGCTAGAACGTGGTTTAAATACACCTCCACGCATCATTTTGATGTTATTTTCCTTCAAATGCGTAATTACCTTTCTAATCTGATCTTCTGATTCTATCGAACATGGCCCTGCAATAATCGCCATGTCACCGTCTTTGATGAAAATGCCATTTCCCAAATCAATAGAAGTAGGTTTAGCTTTCCATTTTTTGGAAACCAATTTGTATTCATCCGATACAATGTGAATATCTTCTATCCCTTCTTTTTTACCTATTCGTCTGATATCAAAATCCTTTTTTCCTATCCCTACTAAATAGTCTCCAAGTTGGGTTTTCACCTCCGTGATTTTGTATCCTATTTGATTGACTTCCGCAATTAAAGCTTCTTTTTGCGCGTCCGTGATATCTTGTTTTAATTGTATGATCATAATTATTGAATTACTGACTGAATATAAGATTTAATATCAGCAGATAAGTTTTTACTGTCTTTTACTACTTTGATGAATGCACTTCCGATAATCGCGCCGTTTCCGTAAAGAGAAGCTTTTGTGAAAGTTTCTGAATCGGAAATCCCAAAACCAATCAATCTTGGGTTTTTGAGATTCATTGCTTGAACACGTTTGAAGTATTCTACTTGCTCTCCTGAGATCCCAGATTTTGCTCCCGTGATACTGTGAGAAGAAACCATGTAGATAAATCCATTGGAATTTTCATCGATTTCTCGGATTCTAGCTTCACTAGTTTGTGGAGAAATCAAAAACGTATTGCTCAAACCATATTGATCAAATATACTTTTGAACTCATCCAAATATTGCTGCATGGGTAGATCAGGCAAGATCAATCCATCTACGCCCACTTCCTTACATTTTTTTAAAAATGGCTCCATTCCATATTGAATAATGGGATTCAAATAACCCATTAGCACCACCGGAATATTGACCGATTGACGCATATCTTTGATTTGATCGAAGAGCTTTTTTAAGCTCATACCGTTTTCTAATGCAATCTGATTGCTATCTTGAATTGTTGGTCCATCAGCAATAGGGTCAGAATAAGGCACACCAATTTCGATGATATCTGCTCCTGCTTCTTCTATCGCTCGCATCGTTGGCAAAGTATCTTCCAATGTAGGAAATCCAGCTGTGAAATAGATAGACAATACTCGCTCTTTTTTATTTTGAAATAGTGTATGAATTCGGTTCATCGGAATTTTAGATTGTAAATTTTAGATAGCAGATTTTAGATTGAAACAATTGAAAATAGGTTTAAAGTTTAAGCTTAAATTCAGCATTTGACATTTTTTAATTTCAAATTTAGAACTCTGAATAATGAATTAAGAAAGGGATTCACACTTGATCCTTTATCTCATTCATCCTTCATCCCTCTACCTTCATCCTTTAATACCCTCCCCACTTGATATATGTATCTAGGTCTTTATCCCCTCTACCAGAAAGGTTGATCACAATAATATCATCTTTTTTGTACGCTATCATATTCAAAGCATGAACAGCATGAGCTGTCTCAATAGCAGGGATTATCCCTTCCATTCTGCTCAATTCAATACCCGCTTTCATCGCATCTTCATCTTCTACAGCAACAAATTCCGCTCTTCCAATATCAAACAAATGCGCATGCACTGGTCCAATTCCTGGATAATCCAAACCAGCCGAAATAGAATGAGGCTCTACAACTTGTCCATCTTCTGTTTGCATCAGCAGGGTTTTACTTCCATGTAGAATCCCAGGGGTTCCAAGTGCAGTTGTAGCTGCTGATTTGCCAGAACTGATCCCCAGACCTGCCGCTTCTGCTGCTACCAGTCTTACTTCTGGCACATTGTAATAATGAAAAAAAGTACCTGCCGCATTACTTCCACCACCTACACAAGCTATCAAAATATCTGGATTTTCTGTGCCTTCTTTTTCCAAAAGCTGCTTTTTGATTTCTTCAGATATAACTGACTGAAATCTCGCCACCATCTCTGGATAAGGATGTGGACCTACTACTGAACCAATAATATAATGTGTATCCACAGGATTATTGATCCATTGACGCATGGCTTCATTTGTGGCATCTTTGAGCGTTTGGCTTCCTGATGTTGCTGGGACTACCTTAGCTCCTAGAATCCTCATACGTTCTACATTAGGTCGCTGTCTTTGGATATCTAAAGCCCCCATATAAATCGTGCATTCCATCCCCATCAAAGCACAAACAGTGGCCGTAGCAACTCCATGTTGTCCAGCACCAGTTTCAGCGATAATTCTTTTCTTTCCTAGTTTTTTGGCCAGTATAATCTGTCCAACTGTATTGTTGACTTTGTGCGCACCTGTATGACACAAATCTTCTCTTTTGAAATAGATCTTAGCTCCATATTTCTCTGACATCCGCTTCGCGAAATACAAAGGCGTAGGTCTTCCCACAAAATCTCTCAAAAGAGATTGAAACTCCTCTTGAAACTCAGCGGTAGCCACAATCTGCTCGTAGTTATCTCTCAACTCCTCTATATTTGGATGCAGCATCTCTGGGATATATGCTCCTCCAAATTTTCCATAAAACCCTTTTTCGTCAACTTTAATCATTTCTATGTTATTTATGATCTATTTCTAATTTTCTAAGATTGAATCCACTTGGCTAATATTATATCCCAGCAATGAATTGCAGAGCTATTATATCGGTCATGCCTCAGGCATTTTAATCTTTATCTCTATTTTTTTTGGCACTTCTGTCTAACTTCTAGTCTCTCACCTTCTCCCAAAACTCTCCTATCTTATCAATGTCTTTGAATCCTGGTTCAACTTCAAATTTTGAATTGATATCTACTCCTATTAATTGAGGAATTTCAGATTGAAGCTTTTGTATATCCTGAATGTTTTCTAAACTCAAGCCTCCACTTAACAAGAATGGTTTTTCAAAAGGATAAGATTTGAGAATTTGCCAATCGAAGGTCTTTCCACTTCCTCCATATTCTTTTGTGAAAGTATCGAAAAGGAAATAATCAACATAAGGCAGATAACTTTCTAATTCCTTCCAATCCACATTTTCCTTGACAGAAAATACTTTGAAAATTTCTAATCCTGTTTCTTGCTTCACTGATCTTGTAAAATCCACCGATTCTTCTCCATGAAGTTGGATAGTGTGAAGGTCGAACCTAGAAATTGCCTTCTTTATTTCTTCAAGGTTGGTATTTACAAAAACACCTACTTTGGAGATATCCAAATCTTTTATAGAATCAGCAAAATCTTTTGACACGAACCTTGGGGATTTGGCATAAAAGATCAAACCCATCCAATCAGGATTGATTTGAGAAATCAAGCCCTTGATATTCTCCTCAGATCGCATTCCACAAACTTTCAGCTTCATTTTTCTACTGTTAACCCGGCAGCAGCTGCCAATAATTCTCTGTATTCATTCATGAAATTGTAAGCTGCCTGATGTGGTCTACTGGATTTCATAAAATTTTCACCTATCAAGAAACCTTCGAAGCCGGCTTGTTTTAAGCTCACCAAAGTATCTGGTCTTGAAATACCACTTTCGGAAATTTTCACAAATTCATTCGGGATTTTTTCTACCAAGTCATAAGACGTTTGTAGAGATACATCAAAGGTTTTGAGACTTCTATTGTTAACGCCAACAAGGTCAAGGAATTCATTGACTGAAGAGGCTAATTCTTCTCCATCATGAACCTCCATCAAAACTTCCAAACCAAGCGATTTGGCGAATTTGGCTAATTCCTTCAGCCTCTTTGGTTCCAAAGCTGCTGCTATCAATAAGATGCAATCTGCTCCAATCGATTTTGCTTCAATAATTTGATATTCCTTGATGATGAAGTCCTTTCTCAAGATCGGACAGAAATTGAATTTCCTAGCAGAAATCAAATCGTCATTTTTCCCTCCAAAGAACTCCTGATCAGTTAAAATAGATAAAGCAGATGCACCTGCTTGCATGTAGCCGATACTTGTTGCCTCTACTGAAGCACTTGGATTGATATCACCTTTTGATGGAGACTTTCTTTTGAATTCTGCTATGATTCCTGTTTTCTCCTGATCAGAAATGTAATCCTTCATAGATACAATGTCAGATTCAAAGTAAATACTCTTTTCTAATAATTTTATTGGAACGAGGCTACTTTTCTCCGCCACTTCTGTTTTTTTGAAAGCTATAATTTTATCTAAAATATTCATGTATTATACTTTTATGCTAGTGAAATAGATTTCTTTGGGTTGACCAAAGCATTGAATTTTTTCAGTGCTTTACCAGAAAGCAAGGCCTCTTTTGCCTTATCGACAGCAGCATTGAAAGAAAGTGAACTATCGGCTGTATGCAGCGCAGCAGCAGCATTTGCAATCACAACTGAATTCTGCGCTTCTGTTCCTTTTCCTTTTAGGATATTGTCAAATATAGCAGCAGACTCAGCGATCGTTTCTCCACCTTGAATGCTAGAAGCTTCAAGAATAGGAAGATTGATATCTTCTGGACCATACAATTTTTCCCCATCTTGAGATATCATCTTGAAGTCACCAGTAAGCGATATTTCATCATAACCATCTAGGGCATGAAGAATACTAAAACTGCCTTCCTGATATTGATACAAATATGCGTAAAGCCTTGCCAATTCTAAGCTGAATACACCAACCAACTGCTTTTTAGGAAAACTTGGGTTTACCATTGGGCCAAGCATATTAAAAAAAGTCTTTACTCCGAGATCTTTTCTTATGGGGCCTACATGCTTCATCGCAGGGTGAAAAAGCGGTGCATGAAGAAAGCATATTCCTGCTTCATCAAGACTTTTCTTGATCTTATCTACATCGTTGGTGAATTCATATCCGAAACTTTGAAGCAAATTTGATGAACCACAGATAGATGATACACCTGTGTTTCCATGTTTGGCAACATTTTGACCAGCTCCAGCCACGATAAAAGAGGCTAAAGTTGAAATATTGAAAGTGTCTTTCCCATCTCCACCTGTACCACAAAGATCCATAGCATCATACTCTGCAATATCCACTGGAACACATTGTTCCAACATCGCTTCTCTAAAACCACCAAGTTCATCTACAGTCACCGAACGCATCATATATACAGTCAAAAAAGCCGCAATCTGACTTTGATTGTATTCACCTGATGTGATTTTGAGTAATACTTCCTTAGCCTGCTCCTTGCTCAGCGACCGGTGTTCAATCAGGTGATTTAGTATTTCTTTCATACGAATTGGAAGTTTATAAAATTTTAAAATTGTGTCCGTAGTACCAGCTTGATGGTTTACTGACTGATTATTAGATATTTTGATTATTTACACTTTACTTCAAATCTTTAATCTTGTATCTTACCTCTTGTGTCTCATTCATCCGCCTAGCCAGTTTTTCATCATCTGAACTCCATGTTCGGTAAGGACTGATTCGGGGTGAAATTGAAGCCCTTTGACTTTAAACTCCTTGTGTCTTACTCCCATAATCTGACCATCAGGCGTACGGGCAATAACTTCCAAATCAGGACTAAGTGTTTGTTCATTGATAACCCAAGAATGATATCTACCGATTTTGAATTGCTTAGGAAGTTTCTGAAATAAACCATCCTCCTCTACAGATACTTCTGAAGCCAAACCATGCACTACCTCAGACAAATTTATCAAATCTCCACCAAAGGCTTCGCCGATAGCTTGGTGACCTAGGCAAATTCCCAATATATCTTTTTTAGCTCCATAATTCTTAAGAAGTTCAGGCATTATACCTGCTTCTGATGGAATCCCTGGACCAGGAGAAAGTAAGATCTTATCATAAACATCAATATCATACAAATTGATTTTATCATTTCGATATATATCCATTTCATAACCCAACTGTCTGATGATATAAACCAAGTTGTAAGTAAATGAATCGTAATTATCAAGGACAAGAATTTTCATAAATAAAATAGGTTGGAAGATTTTTAGATAGCCTCAGCAGCTTTTAGGGCGACTCGGAGGGCTTCTAATTTGTTGGAAACCTCTTGAAGTTCGGATGCTATCGATGATTTAGCTACTACACCTGCTCCAGCTTGGAATCGGAGTTGGTTGTTTTCTGATACAAAGGATCGAATAAGAATAGCATGATTGAAATCACCATTAAAACCTAGGAAGCCAATCGCTCCTCCGTAGAATTTTCGCGAAGTATTTTCCAACTCATCAATCAATTCCATTGCTCTATACTTTGGAGCTCCAGAAAGCGTTCCTGCTGGGAAAGTATCTGCTACTAGTTGTAATGGATTTGCATCTTTTGGCAATTGACCAGTCACTTTTGAAACAAGGTGAATGACGTGAGAGTAATATTGAATTTCTTTGAACACATCTACATTTACTTTTTCAGAAGACCTGCTGAGATCATTTCTCGCCAAATCTACCAACATCACATGCTCAGAATTTTCCTTGGGATCATCATAGAGTTTCAATGCCAAATCGGCATCAGCCTGATCATTTCCTGTTCGCTTAAATGTTCCTGCTATAGGGAAAATGGTGGCTACATTATTTTTGACAACAATCTGGGCTTCGGGTGATGAGCCGAACACCTTGTAGGATCCATAATCAAAATAAAATAAATATGGTGATGGATTTACAGATCGCAAGGCACGATATACATTGAATTCGTCACCTTTGAATTTTGTGGTGAAATTTCTCGAAATAACAATTTGAAAAACATCCCCTCTGAAGCAATGTTCTTGTCCTTTTTTCAAGATATCAAGAAAAGCTTCATCGGTATAATTTGACGCTTCTTCACCCACAAGTTGGAATGAATAGGATGGAATATTTTTATTATTAAGAAGGGACTCCAATTGAGAGATGTTTTCGGGCTTTTCATCTCCTTCTACTTGATGTTCGAGTAGGTGCATTTCATTTTTGAAATGATCCACAACTATCACATTTTGATACACTGCGTAGTGCATCATTGGGATTTTAGATTCTTCAGTGTTTTTTAACTTAATATCTTCAAATCGAGAAACCGTATCATACTGCATGTATCCAAAAAGGCCATTAGTGATAAACTTTAGATCCAATGACTTTTCTTCAAATTGAGAAGAAAAAAATCTCAAAGCGTCTATTAATTTATTTTCTTTACCTAATGAGTAGCTTTTACTTTTGCCTAAAGGAAGTTCTTCTTTTACAACATTTCCGTCAAATGAAAAAGAAGCCAGGGGATTGAAACAAATGTAGGAATAGCTATTTTCCTGTCCATGATAATCTGAGCTTTCTAAAAGAATAGGATTGGCAAACCTATCCCTAATTTGAAGATATATACTCACAGGAGTAATGGTATCTGCCAGCAACTTCTTATATTTTGTAACGAGTCTAATTTTATTCATTTTCAATGTTATTGTGGTTATTTTTAGCACAAAAAAAGGCTTACTGGGGAAACCAGCAAGCCTAAATATCTTTTACAAGCGTTATATTTTAGACAATAGCGTTTGGTTCTTCCCCTTGAATAGAAGTCAAATGCCACCACCAATATTTTGCCTGAATGTTTTTCATAATTTTTAATTGAACAAATATAGATAAGCATCTTTTGGAACAAAAAATATATCAATAAAAATTACCAATATTTTTTTTAGAAAGGTGTATTTTAATGCTTAAGGGTAAGAAGAAATTATATTATTTGGCACTTCCATTTTTCCAGCCAAGGAAATTCATTTAGAAAAATAATATTTACCTTCGTGAAAAAATAAAGTTTTTAAGTCAAAACACGCTTATGCCTACCCTACCCAAATATTTCAAAAGAACTTTTGAAGATTACAAAGTCTTGGTAAAAGTAAATCCTGCTGATTGGACAGGTACAGAGTTAATCGTTCATCCTGATGGGAAAATTGAAAAAACTGAGATGGAGTTTGATGATGAAGTTTTGGAAGACCTTGCAGTAGATGAGTTTGAAGAAACTGGTGCTATGGAATTTAATCTTTATCTCAAAGGTGTGAAGTAACTTCTTCTAGAAATCTGTAAGAATAAATTTATTATATCAATAAAAAATAAAAAAGGACTAATAGCTCCAGGCTATTAGTCCTTTTTTTGAATAATGAATGATTTATTATTCTTCATTGCCATCACTATTTTCAGGCTGGACTGGCATCCAAGCTGGAACCAGTTCTCGTTCTTCCAGTTTAATAAGCTTTTCATTTTCAAATGTCGCCAAAACGTAGAAAGTTTCTCCTCTATTGACTCTATAAGTAGTAAAATCACCTTCTATATTGCTGATTACGGCATCTCTATTTTGTCTTAAAAACTGTTTTTCAGACATTCCTTTTGAAAATTCGGCTCTCGGTCCAAAAACAGTACATGAACCTAATAATAAAACGGTTAAGATAAAAACAAATGACTTTTTCATAATGAATATGTTTAATTAATAATTAATTAGGAGCAAATACACTGCCATAAACTTTCATTCTGAGAATAAGGAAATTAGCTTTTTCTATGATTAAATCACAAAGAAGCGCTTGGAGTAGAGAATTTTTGACTTACCTTTGTGTCGGCGGTACGACCAGCTCCTGCTGAATCCCCCAGGTCCGGAAGGAAGCAAGGGTAGGCGGTCGTAGCGGTGCGATACCGCCTCTTTTTTTTAATAAATAATTAGTAATTCTTATGCTTTAAATATTTATTATCTACTCTTATTATATCTCTTTCATCCAACCTTATCTCTCACATAGATTAACTTAAATCTACCCTTTTGGTTTTCTCTTTGCTCTACTTCGAATCTTTCGATAGCTGAGATCAATGGTGTCAACTTTTGATATCCATAGTTTCTTGAATCAAAATTTGGTTGCTTCTTTTGGAGCAAATTACCAACATCTCCCATAAATGCCCATCCTTCATCGTCGGCCAAATCTCCGACTGTAGCGGCAATTAAATTGATTAATTTTGGATTGATCTTATCAACTTGAGGTCTATTGTGCTTCTCCCCTCTTTGTTCTTCTTGATTATCTGGCTCCTTGCGCAAAATTTCCAAATAGATGAATTTATCACAGGCAACAATAAAAGGTTCTGGTGTCTTTTTCTCCCCTAACCCAATCACTGTCATACCTGCTTCACGAAGCCTAGTTGCCAATTTTGTAAAATCACTATCACTAGATACAAGACAAAATCCATTGACTTTTTCAGAATATAATATATCCATTGCATCAATAATCATGGCAGAGTCTGTAGCATTTTTTCCAGTCGTATAGCCATATTGCTGAATAGGATTGATGGCATTTTCCAATAAAACATTCTTCCATTTGCTCAACTGTGGTTTTGTCCAGTCACCATAAATCCTTTTTATAGTTGGATTTCCATATTTGGCAATTTCCTCCATCATTTCTTTGACTTGACCTGATGGTACATTATCGGCATCAATCAATACGGCTAGTTTTATGTCAGTATTCATTTTTTTCTGGTTTCGATGATTTTATGCTAAATATCAAATATACGCAATACAAAATACCTATCCCGAAAAATTCACAGTCCAAGCTATCAGGTTAGACATTTACAACAAATTATTCGCTAAAAATGTCTGTAAACTCTTTCTAATTTGTACTTTAGTTTCTTTATCAACACTAACAGTAATAGACAATGATTGTATCTACAACAAACTCCTTAGAAGGATATGAAATCACAGCTTATTTGGGAATAGTTTCTGGAGAAACGATAATCGGAGCCAATATTTTCAAGGATTTTTTCGCCAGCATTACCGATATTGTCGGTGGTCGCTCTTCTGCTTATGAAAAAGTCTTGAGAGAAGCAAAAGCAACTGCTATGGCAGAGATGGAAATGCAAGCTAGAGCTTTTGGAGGCAATGCTATCGTAGGCGTTGACCTCGATTATGAAACTATCAGGGAAGGAATGCTGATGGTGACAGCCAGTGGCACAGCAGTGAAAATAGTAAAAAAGGAAGCTTAGTGTTTTTTCACTTAAGTATTACTTAAAGGCAATAATGGATTCACAATTTTACAAATTGTGAATCCATTGAAGTAAGTAACCGCATAGTAATGCCCCGTAAGTCCCTACAGCATAGCCCAAAACTGCCATCAATACCCCAACTGGAGCAAGTGCTGGATTAAATGCTGAAGCTACAATAGGTGCGGAAGCAGCGCCGCCAACATTTGCTTGAGAACCAACAGCTACAAAGAAGAATGGTGCTTTAATGAAATAAGCAACAATAAGCATGATGATCACATGGAAGAACATCCAGATAATTCCGATCAAAAATAAAATTGGATTATCAAAAATAGCCATCAAATCCATCTGCATGCCAATAGTTGCCACAAGTACATAGAGCATTACTGATCCTAATCGAGAAGCTCCTGCCCCCTCCATCTCCCGTGCTCGTGTAAATGATAGTATCAAACCACCTGTAGTTGCAATTACTACAATCCAAAAGAAAGTTGAATCCAATGAATATTGACTTAGCTGAGGATAATTTTCTCCAATGAACGGCGCAATATTATCTGCTATAAAATGAGCTAATGCAGTTACTCCAAACCCAACTCCTAAAATTCTCATCGTATCAGAAGTTGATGGAATTTTCAAAATACCTTCTCTGTATTTCTCTACTTTGTCTTGTAGTTCGTGTATTGCTGAACTATCTGCTTTAAATAACTTATCTATTACTCCAGGTTTTGCTGCCCAATAAAGTAAAACAGCCATCCAAACGTTAGCCACCAATACATCTACTGCAATCATTTGTGAAAATAAGGAAGGACTAGCACCAAAAATCTCTAACATAGCAGTTTGATTCGCACCACCACCAATCCAGCTCCCTGCAATAGTGGAAAGACCTCTCCAGACTTCATCTGGACCTACTCCACCAAGAATCTCTGGATAAACCCATGAAATAACAAACAAAGCCATAGGGCCGCCCAAAATGATCCCTAGAGACCCTGCTAAAAACATTATTAAAGCTTTTGGCCCAAGCTTAATGATTCCTTTGAAGTCAATACTCAATGTCAAAAGTACCAAAGAAGCTGGAAGCAAATATCTGGATGCCATAAAATACAAATTTGAAAACTCACCGGAAATCAATCCGAAGGAATTCAAAACTGCTGGGATAAAATAGCAAAGTAAAATAGAGGGGACTACACGATAGAACTTTTGCCAAGAAGGGTTTTTACTATTGGATGTAGCGAAAACCAAGGCTAGAATTAACATTAAAATGCCAAAAACTACAGCATCATTGGTCAGTAAAGGAGCTTGCTCTTCCATTATATTTGGGTTAATGAATTACATAAATACACCAAATGACCCAATTCCACAAAAAAACAACACTAGTTATTTTCCCATAGGTACATAAATTCTCCTAACATCATAGCAGTAGCACCCCAAACCATTTGTTCCTCAATATCAAAATAAGGAGCTCGTAATTTATGCTTTTTTCTCACCAAAATTTCTCCTTCCTTTCTGATATTCTTATCCATTAACTTTTCGATAGGACAGGAAATAATCCGCTCTACTTCAAAAGGGTCAGGAATAAAAGTTGGTTTTTCTTCTACAAAACCTATAAAAGGAGACACCAAAAAGTTGCTTGGAGGAATAAATAAATCTGAAAGTTTACCTAATAAATTAATCTTACTCTGATCTAAACCAATTTCTTCTTCAGTCTCTCTCAGGGCTGTTTGACTCAAATCTTTATCCGAGGCTTCCCATTTCCCTCCTGGAAAAGCAATCTGTCCTCCGTGAGTACCGTCATAATCTGGTCTTTTGATAAAAGGAACAAGTGTTCCACTCTCATCTGGATAAAAAAGCATAAGAACTGCCCCCTTTCTGGGATTAAGTGGTTTCAACTCAGCAAAACGAGCTTCATCAATAGGCTTTGGAGCCATAATGACCTGCCCTAATTTCCCCGGAAGCGGTAAACTGAGTATTTTTTCTAATTTTTTTATGATTTCGTCAAACTCCATCTGTTGTCTCCAAGCTGCTAAATCTCTTTATTAAAAAACTCTCTCTGATATACGATTTGGTGTGAAGTGGGTTATCATACTGGCTTACAACCCCGCTTTTTGGATAGATGATCCACACTTTTGGAGAAACTCCATTTTCGCTTTCAAAATGGCCTACTACCAACAAAGCCTCTGAAGATAACCATACAGCATCTTCAAAAACTCCTGATGGTCCCATAAACAACAAGCGTTCTCGCATACCATCGGATTTATAGTAAGTAACTTCTGCATCAGGATTGAAATAAGGCTCTCCAGTCTCTGGAAAAACCACCTTGTAGCTATAAATGTCAACTACTCCATCACCTTCAGGGTGTTTTTTCAAAAATGGAAAAAATGGACTTTCACTACCAATATGAATTTCCTCAGGTCTTTGAATTTGTTCTAAAGAGTCTGTTCTTGAATAAACAAAACCTTGTAAATTAAAATCAGGTGCGTTACTTTTCCAATGAGATGACCAAGATGAGAGTTGCTGAATTCCGATTTCTAAAAGTTGCTTTTCCTCTTCAGCAGCTGAGATCGAATTGGTTTCGGAAATATTTTCCTCGCTTGATTTTTCGGAGGTACATGCTCCAAAATAAACAAGTATAAAAACAAGAAGAAATAACTTGAAAATATTGTTGGAACCCATGTGATGAAGAAGGTTTTAAATGAAGGCTAAAGAAACAGAAAATCTCTTAAATTAAAAAAAGGTTCGAACATTGCCCGAACCTTTTCTATCTCTCAAACCTATTAAACCTATTGTAGATATTCATTGTATGAATAACATGCGGGAAAGGTAGAAAATGTTTTTTTATTGTCCAAACAATCGATTGCGAAAATTTTATTCGGTTTATAAAAAAAGATTTTTGACCCTCAATTCTATTTCTATATAGAAGTGTTAAAAAAAT
Organism: Belliella baltica DSM 15883; assembly: GCF_000265405.1. Taxonomy (NCBI): domain Bacteria; kingdom Pseudomonadati; phylum Bacteroidota; class Cytophagia; order Cytophagales; family Cyclobacteriaceae; genus Belliella; species Belliella baltica. Next base: position 3,685,657 of record NC_018010.1, read on the forward strand.
AAAACCCAAATAGAATTATATGATTATCCGCTACTTTGCCAGTAGGGTTGGATAGAAGCAATAATAAGTCGGTCAAAGAGTCTTTCTCCAAAGTATCTTCGGTTTAGTTTGTAGCAAAACTCGTCGATGTAGTTCTGAAGCCTTCTTTCTGATATCATTTTATACTTTCTAAGATCACTTTTGAGGTTACTGATTGCTGTATGAGCCCATTTAAGGTTGAATCTACCCTCTTTTGTTGAAGATAATTCGGTGACATGGACATCCACGAAGTCCTCAAATTTAGCGTAAGTGGTACTATCATCGGTTTGAAGAACAGCATCTTTATTGATGAAGTCTTTAATCAGTTTCTCTGCCGTTTTAGCCTTTAAGTCCTCAATCTTCTTCATCTTGAAGTAGCGGCAGCTTTTGGTTAACTTCTTTGTCTTAGGATCCTCAAGAATGGTTGATTCAGCCATCACAGCCACTGTGGACTTCTGCTGAGTTCCTCGGCCCCGATTGAGATTCTTCTTTTTCTGGGCTGAGGTTGACTTGGTGATGTAAGCTTCATCATATTCTACCATGTCTTCGAGCTTATATTGATCATCCCGCTTACCCATTATGACACGAATCTTATGGCATAAATCAAAGACGGTTTGGTAGCGAGTAAACCCCATTTGTCGCTGGAGTTCAAGAGCGGTAAACCCCTGCTTAGTGGCACTAAAGAAGGTCATGGCCATCAACCACTTACGAAGTGACAGATTGCTATTTTCCATCACAGTTCCACTTTTCAAACTGGTACGGAATCCACAACTTTTGCATTGAAACATACTTTTACTGTGAAGCCAATAGTGCTCTTTTTCCTCGCACTTTTTGCAAACCACGCCTTCCTGCTCTCGTTTAGCTTTGAAAAAGCTAATACAGGATTCTTCATCTGGAAAGCGCTCTTCAAACTTCAAAATATTCATGGTCAGAACCTTTGTTTTGACCAAGTAACCTCTCTTTAGCTTGATTACCAATCGATTGTCACCAACTGTCAGTATATAATTTGGCTACTGGCAGAATTCCGTATATTCATATAGAATTATGCCTTCATTGGATTCTAATGCAGAACTTTAGTTAAATTTAATTTTAATTCAAATATCAACTAATTACATCAAAAAATGAGGCATTCAAAAGCCATTGACTATACAGTTCAAACTATTACTCTAGGCTTTGAAAATTATATTGATGAATTCAATAAGCTTACCCAACTAGCCGCTGTGTATTTTGCTCAAAGAAATTGGAAATTGATGCACGAAAATCATAGAAATAGGCTGAGATTGTATAAAGATTTTGTTCAGCAATGTAGAAATGCACTTGAAGAACAACTTCAAACAAAGGTCTCCGATTTAGAGTTTTGGCACAAGTCCAAACAACAATACTCAGATCAAATTTCTAAAAGAAAAGATAAAGAATTAGCTGAGACATTTTTCAATTCCGTAATCCGAAAAACAAAACCTAACCTTGCTATTGATGAAAAACTGATGTTTGTACATGAAGGATATGATTCATGTGACATTCACTCAACAGAAAACCTATATCATACCTATCCTTCAGCATGGGGACTTCAAAAAATCATCAAAAGGCTATTAGCGGATTTTGATTTTGGGGTAAAATATATGAATCAAGAAGAAGACATAATATTTCTAGAAAATACAATAAAAAAGGTCATTCTGAGCAGATATAAAGTAGATGATTCCACTGTTACACAAGTATTAAAAAAAGTCTTTTATCGCAACAAAGCTGCTTACCTTATTGGTCGGACTTATGTGGGAGAAAAATGGATGCCGTTTATCATCCCTATCTTGAATGGGCCAAAAGGAATTTTCATAGACACCATGATTTTCGACCCCAAAGTGATGGCTCATATGTTTAGCTTTAGCAGATCATATTTCATGGTAGAAGCTGAGATTCCTTCGCAAATGGTTTCTTTCCTCAATGCTGTCATCAGTCACAAGCAAATACATGAACTCTATAATGCCATAGGATTTAACAAGCATGGAAAGACCGAATTCTATCGGGACTTTCTCAACCACCTCAATCAGAGTAAGGATCAATTTGTAGTGGCCGAAGGTATCTTGGGAATGGTGATGACGGTGTTCACATTGCCTAGTTACAACATTGTGTTTAAGATGATCAAAGATCATTTTGAGCCACCTAAAAATATGACTCGCCAAGAAGTCCGAGAGAAATACAAATTGGTCTCTTTACACGACCGTGTTGGAAGAATGGCAGATACACATGAATTTGAATTTTTCCGATTACCATTGGAAAGAATTCATCCCGCAATGTTACAAGAGTTAAAAAACACCTCTAATTCACTTTTGTTAACTACAGAAAAAGAATTGATTATCAAACATCTATATACCGAAAGGAAGATGATTCCTTTAAACCTTTATTTGGATGAATGTTCCCATGAAGATGCTAAGCAAGCGGTAGAAGATTATGGAAATTGTATCATTCAATTGGCACAAGCTAATATTTTCCCTGGAGATATGATGATCAAAAACTTTGGAGTGACGAGACAAAAAAGGGTGATTTTTTATGATTATGATGAAATAGAATTTTTGACTGATATGAATTTCAGATGGAAACCAAAAGCTGAAACTTACGAACAAATCTACGCTTCAAGCCCTTGGTATGATATTGCTAAAAATGATGTATTTCCCGAAGACTTCAAAAGTTTTATGATTGGAAGAGCAGATGTCAAACAGCACTTTCTAGATTATCACAAAGAGTTATTCAATCCGGATTATTGGGTGTCAATTCAAAGTCAAATCAAAGCCGGTGAGTTGCTCCATGCTTTTCCTTATTCCAAATCTATCCGATTCAGACCAGAAGAAAGTATCTAAAAAGGATAGCCAATTGCAAAGTTGAAAATGAGATTTTCTCTTCTCCATGTTCTGCTTTTGATATCAAAAGTATTTCCCCATCGCTCGTTTTCGGGAAGGTAGGGAACTCGAAGAGGTGTTGCTAAATCAAATCTAATCACAAAGAATTCAATGTCTATTCTGGCACCAAACCCTGCTCCAACAGCCATTTCATTCCACCAGTTTGAGGTAAATTTGCCGCCAGGAAGAGCTTCATTTTCATTTACCAACCATACATTTCCTGCATCTACAAACAACGCTCCTTTTAACACTGAAACTAGTGGAAACCTATACTCAATGTTTCCTTCAAGTCGAACATCTCCCGCTTGATCGAAAAAAGATCCCAAACTCACTTGCTCTGGCCTATATGTACCTGGTCCCAGACCTCTAATTCTAAATGCACGGACACTATTCGGTCCTCCCGCAAAAAACTGCTTTACAAATGGTAAAGATTCTGAATTTCCATAAGGCAAACCCAATCCACCAAAAATTCTCGTAGCTATCGTATGTTTCTGATTTGGTCTCCAATAATATCTCAAATCCAAATCCCCTCTCGCATATTGTGCATAATTCAATCCCAAGAAAGTTCCCTGTTCTGTTCCCAAAAATGTGTTAGCTAGATTGAATCCGTTGCCTGCCAAATCAAGCCCTGCGCCAAAGAAGATTCCATGCGTTCGAAACCTGTCGGACAACTTGTTATAATTAAATGTATAATTGATCCCAGCAATAAACTGTTGCTCAAAACTTCTTCTTAGAAAAGGATTGTTATCCAAAATCTGCTCGAATTCAGGTGAAGTTCTAGTGAGATTGACCAAGTTTAAACTGATTGGATTGATTTCGTGATAGACAAATCTATTGGCATTCCAATAATAGCCATAGTTTGCTGAAAAGGTATTTAGACGATATAGTCCACCCCTACTCTGATATTCTGTTCCCAAACTCATTTTCGTTTTCGGAACTGAATAGCTAAACCGCTCTTTTATAGGAATGAAAAAAACTACTCTAGGGAAAATCAAATCGGCTTTCAAACCTAATTCGATTGAATTCAAACCTGAAAGCTGTCCGCCTGCAAGTTGGTTTTCGTAAGCAAATTTGGCTGTAAGATTGAGTGTCTCACCTCCATGAAACAAATTCCTATTTCTGTAAATAACATTCAATGCTGGCCCAGCAAAATTGTTTGATTTTGATACACCTTGGAGCTCGACTCTAATTGATCGCTTGTTCAGCGGAGACAGGTAGATATTGGCATCTAAATTCCCTTTAGTAACACTATCCTCCAATTCATCATATCGCAAATTGACAAACCTGTAGTTGCCTATTGAGCTCAATCTATTACTTGTCAATCTTGATTTTTTGGGGGAATATAGAGCACCTTTTTCCAATAAAACATATTGCTCCAAAAGCTCAGGCTTAAAAACTTCCACCCCTTGAATAAAGTCCTTCCCATCTATGGTAACTGTATCGATTTTTCCTTCCTCGTCCATCACAGAGTAATTAGGGAAAATTCTAATGTTATTCACCACATAAGGAATTACACCATTGCTTGGAGTGTTTGATTTTAATCTTAAAAATAAGTCAAACTCTCTTTTATCACTAACATTTGTATCTGCTTCAAAAATGAGATAATTCGCATTGAAGTTATAATATCCAAGATCTTTTAATGCCTCGTCGAGTCTTTCTCTTTCGTTTTTCAATAAAGAAAGGTCAAATCGATTTCCTTCTTTCAATTCAGTTTCCTCCATTAAGGTCTTTATCTCCTTGTCTATTTCTAAGGAATCCCGATCAATCTTGAAGTTTCTAAGTGTATAGGGTTTGGTTACATTTACTTGATAATTAATAGAAGCAAACTTTTCGCCTCGATTCACTTCTGAAGTTGCCGAAGAATAAAAAAACCCTTTGTTTTCTAATCTATTGATTATTAACTCTTCCGTCTTACCTGGGTCTACTTTGCTAAAATAAACAGGTTCTTCTCCTAACTTCTTTTTCAAAAACCTATTGATAAAGCCAGGCTTTTCTTTACTTCCTTTATAATGTGCCCAAAGTCCAAAATACATTCCCAAAATCTTGGTGTTTGGTTCTGGCCTCACCAATCCTTCCAGCTCAGTTTTGACTTCTTTAAAATCTTTCAAAGATTCTTCTGATTTTAAACTCAATTCCGCCCCTATATATAATCGCTCGTCTTCAGGTATGAATTTCTTCACACTACAAGCCTCACTAAAAGCTAGTAAAAAACCAAAACTCAATATGTAAACGGATTTAATCTTCATTTTCCTCCTCTTTTACTCCTTCTGACTTTCCTTCTGACATTCCTTCTGAAGACTTTTTTTCTTCCTCAGATTCCTTTTCGCCATTTCTCTGTTGTAACTTATCTATTGGGTTTTCCTCTTTTTTGTTCAAATCTATTCCCTTCCAAAGCTCTGTGAACTGATTAAATTCCCTATTGAAAATGACTCCAATACCAGTAATGATCAATTGACCATCAATAATACTTTCAAATTGGTTTTTTCTGAAAGCTCTCAATCTATAGCGACCATTCTCAGTAAGTATGTATTCCAAACTCACATTTCCTAAAATGGCATTCGTTTGATCTGGGTTTTGGGAACTTCCTTCAATATCAACTTGACTTCCTACCTGTACGACTAATCTATCATCGAATAAGCGTTTTCTTGCACTTACATTGAGTTGGGTTCGATCTTGGGCACTTCCACCTTGATAATCCGTAAAACTATCCAAATCAAAATCTAGCTCCAATCCAGAATTCCCAAACACACTGCTTGAAAGCGCATTAAGCTGCCCCGAGAGTACTTGACTCACACTATTCCTTGCAATCGCAGAAGTGCCACCACCTGAGCCATCACTTCCTGTTGAAGGGAAAAATCTATTCAAGACCAACAGCGAAAACACCTGCTTATTGAGTTCGTCTTCTTGTTCATTCACTTGCAAAACTCTGCTGTAAACATTGCCACCCAAAGCTCCTCTTTGATCCTCCGGCATATCTAATCTGAAGGAAATTGCTGGTTTCAGTAATTCCCCATCAACATTCAAATAAACTGAGAATGGCAACTCCTGTAAATATTGTGTTCTGTTTTCGGTATTGGAACTTGAAAGCTGAGAAGCCATCAGTTCAGATGAAGCAGTCCTAACTGTATAAATTGCTGAAATATTCAAATCAGCATCCATAGGGTCACCGTTCCAAGTTATCCGGCTTCCTGATGCGATTTCAAACCTTCTGCTGACCAAATTATACAAAGACATTTCATAATGCCCTTTGCTGATTTCATAGTTTCCACTTAAAGTAACTCTACCGTTAGGATTGATTTCCATATTCAAATCCGCATTCCCAGATACTTGAAGGTTATCTCCAGATCTTTCATCTACAATAACTTTAAAAATTGCAGCAGGATCAATTTTAAGAATGGATCGAATATCATATCCTGAAAATGCATTAGGAGTTTCTTCCCCTTGTCTGGTCAAAATGTCGTAAGGATCTTGTCTATTTACAAAAACAACAACTCCTTCTCTTTCAACAATATCTAATTGTGTTTCTGGAATAAGAACAGTAAAATCTGTCCCTTCTTTTACGGTGACACTAGCATTGATCCTTGGTAAATTTAAGTCACCCTTGACAGTGACATCTGCATCTAGAATTGCACTTCCAAAAAACAATTCATTGTCATCACGGGTAGAATTGACTGCTCTAAAACTATTCGCCTTTAGTGTCAGATCAAAACTCGGATTGATGTAGCTTTCTGTCAAAACTGACCCATCGATAATAAATTTTTGGCCTTCAGTATCCTGGAATGTGAAATTATTTAAATAAATCCCATCATTATCAATACTAATTTTCTCCTCTGGCAAAAGGTATTTTGAGTTCAATTGAGCGACAGTAAAAGATGCATTATTGAAGGCAATTTCTCCATTGTAAATTGGCTCTGTTGTAAAGCCTGATGCATTGACCTTACCAGAAAGAAACCCTGAAGCATCTCTCAATTCAGATCCTGACAAGGCTGCTAAAAGTTGCATCTCAATTTTATTCAAATCTAAATCCAGATCAAATTCCCCACCAGCTTCATCAGCAACAAAACTACCGCCCATGTCGAGATCTACGCCACCATCTTTCAGAGCAAGTTTCAATTTATAATTCCCTAAATTCTCAGACACTGCATCTAAAGAGAGATTTCCCAATGGCACATCCAAAGCTTTGAGTTCATTGATTTTTAGGTTTGCCAAGAGTCCAATCGCTCCAAAAGGATTTTCAACAACTAATCTTCCATTGAGCGTACCTCCTGCCAGCAATTCGTCAGGGTTGAATAATGTGGTGAAAGTTTCTAATCTGAAATCTTTGAATTGCATCGCTAAATGTTCCTCAGCCACATCATCCAAATCATCTCGGATCAATAATTCCTGATTGTTTCTATTGAATCTAAATTCTTCGAAGTGAATGTAATTTTCGGCAATTAGAATCTCATTACTTTCAGGAATATTCCATTCTCTTTTATTTAATAACAGATCATCTGGCGAAAAATGAATACTTAATGTATCTCCTTTCATTCCTATATCTGAGGCTACATGAACCATTTGTTCATTCCCATCAAAGGAATTAAAATCAAAATAAAGTCTTCTATTCTCTAATTCACCCGTAAAATAAGTCCTATCCATAGCCAATGGCCCTGATTCTAATCGTAAAAAACCAAAGGCAAGATCTAAGTCTTTCTGATCTGAACTTACTCGTACACCCAAGCTATCAATTTCAATTCCTGAATATTTCAAATAAGGAAAATCTATATCAGCATCTAGCTTACTTATGTTTTGATCAAAATCTACTTCGATTCTGGCTGTATCGAGTTTTTCCAATCCTTGTAGAAAAACCTGATTCAAAATTGGAGCTTGATTTAGAGTCAAATTCAAATTCATCATCACTTCTCCTTGAGCAATTGAAGTGGAGTCTTGATCCTCGTCTAAATAATTGACTAGATGCTGATACAGCGCATCACTCAAGAGTTGTGGCGAAGTATTTGACCTTAGATTTCCGTTGACAAGTAGACTTTTGATATCTAAACTGGTGGAATCTTCTCGAACCCGAGCCTTTAAATCTAAACTTCCAACTGGATAGTTTCTATCTTCAAACACCATAATGGCATCTTTCAGATTAGTCTGTAAATCAAAACTGCTTGGATTCCCTTCAAAAGTTGCAGTAAACAAAAATTTCCCTCGAAGATCTTGAGGAAAGAATCCTAAATTGAAAAAATCAGCACCTTTCAAATCTAAATTCAAATCAATTTTAGAATTAATTGAATCTAAGTCAAGTTTGGTCAATAAATCAAAATCCAAATATTCATCTTCCAAAGCAAGATGAACATCACCTACACCATTGTCTAATTGCCCTTCTAAAACTAGCCCAGAATAATCATTGCCATAAATCTTCAATCTTTCAAAATTAGATGACAATTCTGCTGTTAGGTTATCTATTGAAGTTCCTCTTCCATTACTTTGAATATCAAAAGTCAAAGTATCCAGGCCTGAGTTTCCAAGTAAATTACCTATTTGTAGTTCAATTACTTCTATGTTAGCCAAATACGTAATTTCCCCATTGTTTTTGAATGCACCATCAAACTTGATTTTGCCCATCTCTGTGTCGAGTGCAAGGTCAGCTGTTAAATCATCGAGTTTACCTTTTGCTTTTGCTTGAAGAGAGATGTCTTCAGGCAGGTTTATTCCTCCAAGATTTTGTTCATCGACAAATTTTAAGATCGTTTTTTTATCCGTATTGAGGTTGATTTTAGGAAAGTCAAAGGCAAGCAATTCCATGTCAATAACATTATATAACCTTCCTGAACCTGCTAAAGAAGATTGATCCCATTTCAAATCGATATTGGGAATTACAAGGGAATTGACGTTTCCATTGGCTCGCATTTTCAACCTCAATGGAGCAGAAGCGAGGTTTCTAATCATTTCGTCTTGGCTCAAACTTGGTTCAAAAAAGTATGCATCACGAATGTCTCCCAAAAATTCATTTATTGTTAACTCGAAATTGCTTTTATCTGGATTTTCCATCAATGCTTGCATTGAATCAAAACCAAGATTTACATCTGCCAAAAGCCTACTTCTATTCGTTTCAATTTCTAAATTAGCAAGAGCAATGAATTCGTTCTCTACCTTCACACCTGTTGAAAAAGTCTTCAACTCAAATCCTCCCGATTCTTGAAATTCGAATTGATTGAGGTTGAATCCAGCTTTTTCATTTTTGAGATAAATATTATCCAGACTCGCAGTCAAATTCTCAAAAATCATAGCTTCCGGATTAAAAAAACCTTGTTGAATATCAGTATCCCGTGTTTTGAATTCTAACCTATTTTCAGCTAACTCAATACTTCCCACATCAACTTTCCATTCAGGCCAAGAAAACGAAATATTTTCAACTTGCTCTTCTTCTTGATTTACAACTTGAGGTACAGAAAAATCATGATATAAAATTTGAGATTTTTCCAAAGTCAATGATTTGACAAGTACTTTTTGATCAGCTAAATCAAATTCAGGCATTTGAAGATTCAGTTCTCCAATATGAACATCTGAAAATTGGGAATCTACTTCATTGTCATAAGTCAATGATACGTTTTGGATTAAAAAATTCTCTAAAGAAAGCAAAGTTGATATTTCCGAATCGGGATCAGAATCCTCAGTTTCTTCAAATGGCTTTGTTTGTCGATAACTGACCTTACTATTTTTCAGCGCCACATTTTTAATATCAAAGGCCAAATCCTCCAAGTTCATTGAAGCAATATTCAGATCAAATTCTCCCAGTTTTAATTTTGCATCCATACCCATTTTTTCATCTTGATAAGACAAATCAAAATTTCTAAATGAAATTGGATCTAATGAAATTTTTAATGGTTCGGAGTCAGATTCAGGAATCTCTTCGTTTTGTAGATCAGGTTCAGTAGGTTCAGAAACGAAAGCATTTATTAAAAAATCATAATTGAATTCCTCAGAATTTTCTTGCCTACTGATATTTGCTTTCAAGCCGTCCCATTCAAGTTTAGAGATATGAATATCTCCTGTTCGAATAAAATTAATTAACCCAAACCCCAATTCAAGATCTTTGGAGTATAACAAGGTGTCTTTTTTTAAATCCTCAATGTATAATCCTTGAAGTGAAAAATTGCCTGCAAAAGTTATAAATAGGTGGTCAATTTCGACTTGAGTACTTGTTTTATCGGAAAGGTATGCTGTAGCTTTATTTACGATTATCTGCTGTCCATAAGGACTTCTGACGAATAATATCAGAACTATTAGAACTAGGAAAATGACAGAGAGTACAATTCCTGATATTTTTAAAAATTTCTTCAAAAGCTTTTTGATAATAAAGACTCTGTTTGGAGTGATATAAGTTTCAAATGTAACATTATCGTGAATTTATAGGGCAAAAATAAAGCCATAATAATTTAAATTCTTTTAAATAAAACACTCAAAAGACCTGTCATTTTGTCGGTATTTCCTTAATTTCGCAGATTGAAATTGAAATTACATGGAAAACATTATTAAAGACATAGATATCATCTCAGCAGAAGAAGCACAAGCCTGTGATTATAAGACAACTGAAGATGAAAATACGGGTAAAGCCAAAAAATTGTATATTGAATCTTATGGATGTCAGATGAATTTTTCTGATTCAGAAATCGTCGCTTCCATTATGAAGGACAATGGTTTTGATACAACATCAGATTTCCAACAAGCAGATGTGATTTTCTTAAACACTTGCTCTATAAGAGAAAAAGCTGAACTTACAGTAAGGAAGAGGCTTTCTCAATTTAATAATATAAAGAAAAATAAACCTGAATTGACCATCGGAGTATTGGGCTGTATGGCTGAGCGCTTGAAAGAAAAACTCCTTGAGGAAGAGAAATTGGTTGATGTGGTCGTTGGTCCAGATGCCTACCGAGATCTTCCGAACTTGGTGTCAGAAGCAGAGGATGGCAATAAAGGTGTCAATACTTTTCTATCTAGAGAAGAGACCTATGCTGATATCTCACCTGTGAGATTGAATTCAAATGGAGTAAGTGCATTCATATCTATCATGCGTGGATGTGACAATATGTGTTCGTTTTGTGTTGTCCCTTTCACCAGAGGGCGAGAAAGAAGTAGAGACCCCCACTCTGTCGTCCGAGAAGCTCAGGAATTATTCGATAAAGGCTTCAAAGAAGTGACACTCTTGGGACAAAATGTAGATAGCTACAAGTGGTCTCCTGAAGAAAACAACAAAGCAAGATTAAACAAAAAAGATGATGTCAGCACGATAATTAATTTTGCTCATCTTTTGGAAATGGTTGCCCAAGTTAGCCCAAAACTTCGAGTAAGATTTTCCACTTCCCATCCCAAAGACATTACAGATGAGGTTTTGCATACCATGAAAAAGTATGACAATATCTGTAATTACATTCACCTTCCTGTTCAGAGTGGTAATTCCAGAGTCCTGGAGATGATGAATAGAACCTATGACAGAGCATGGTATCTAGAGCGTGTTTCAAAAATCAGAGAAATCTTGGGAGAAGAATGTGGAATCTCTTCAGATATGATTACAGGTTTTTGCTCAGAAACAGAAGAAGAGCACCAAGATACTTTGACTTTGATGGACATTGTAAAATATGATTTCTCCTACATGTTCTACTATTCTGAAAGGCCAGGAACTTTAGCTGCGAAAAAATATGTGGATGATATACCATTGGAGGTAAAAAAGAGAAGACTGAATGACATCATTCAAAAACAAAGTCAACTTTCTGAAGAAAGAAATAAACTTGATGTAGGGAAAATCCAAGAAATCTTGATTGAAGGTGCATCTAAAAGATCTGAAGAGCAATTAAGAGGAAGAAACTCAGCCAATAAAATGGTAATTGTAAATAAGGGAAATCTAAAAAAAGGAGATTATGCTCTTGTGAAAATTACTGACTGTACTCCTGCTACATTATTTGGGGAAGTAATTTCCTGATTAAAACTATCAATATGATCACAGCATCAGAAATCCAAAGTGTCAAGCAAAGATTTGGTATCATAGGAAATAGTCCATTACTTAATCACGCCATTCAAGTGGCGATGCAAGCTTCTCCTACCGATATGACAGTCTTGATCACTGGAGAGAGTGGAAGTGGTAAAGAATCCTTCTCAAAAATCATTCACTCTCTAAGTGTTCGAAAGCATGGGAAGTTTATCGCTATTAATTGTGGCGCCATCCCAGAAGGAACAATTGATTCAGAACTTTTTGGTCACGAAAAAGGATCTTTTACAGGCGCACATGAAGCAAGAAAAGGTTATTTTGAAGTAACTGATGGAGGTTCTATATTTTTAGACGAGATTGGGGAAATGCCATTGGGGACACAAGCCAGATTACTACGAGTTTTGGAAAATGGTGAATTTATAAAAGTAGGTTCATCCAAAGTTCAAAAAACGAATGTAAGAGTGATCGCCGCCACAAACGTGAATTTGATAAAGGCCGTTGAAAAAGGAAAATTCAGAGAAGATCTATACTATCGCCTAAATACTGTTCCGATTTTTGTACCACCACTTCGAGAGCGTGGTGAAGATATCGTTTTGTTATTCAGGAAATTCACGACTGATTTTTCGGAAAAATACAAGGTTAAACCGGTGTCTTTGGATGAAGATGCTAAAACACTGTTGATGAAATTCCCATTTCCTGGAAATATTAGACAATTAAAAAATCTGGCAGAACAAATATCATTATTAGAGCAAGAGAGAGAAATCGATGCCGCTACACTAGGTAGATATTTACCAACAGAACAAACTAGACTCCCCGCAGCATATACTGGTTCGGGTTCTGGAAATGAAAGCAGCACTGACTTTTCAGAAAGAGATATTCTTTACAAAGTCCTTTTTGATATGAAAAAGGACATGCATGAACTGAAAAAACTTGTTTTAGAAAGCTACCAATCTGGTGGACTTAATTCCACAATAATTAATAAACATCAAAATCTTTTTGAAGATTTAGAATCGCCTGTTTCATTTGATGAATCAAAATCTAATGTGCCTGCTGTAAACATACCTTTGGTAATTGACTCAAAAAATAAAAGCAAGGATGATAATTTGGGAGATTACGAAGATGATTATGAAAATGAATCTATAGAAGACATCATTCATGAGGAAGATGATAATTCGCTGTCGTTAGAGAAAAAAGAAAAAGAAATGATTATCAAAGCATTGAGAAAGCATAATAATAAAAGAAAATATGCCGCAGATGATCTTGGAATCTCAGAAAGGACGTTATATAGAAAAATCAAACAGTATGACATCGATTAAAATACGAGAAAATGTCTTTTTGATGGTGATTCTTTTTATGCTTGGCATATCAGGATGCAGTGTCAGCTATAGTTTCACTGGTACCAATATCAATTATGATCTTACCAAAACTTTTTCCGTAGAAAATTTCTTTAACGATTCTGGAGGCGGCCCTGCCAATATGGAGCAGCAGTTTACTGAGTCTTTAAAAGATTTTTACCAAAGAAATACGCAACTAGAACTGGTAAGAAGCAATGGAGATATTCAATTGTCAGGTTCAATAACGAGGTATAACTTAACCCCACAAGCCACTGTCACGAGTACCGATCCCAATTCACCTGATCGAGCAGGACAGATGCGCTTGACCATTGTGGTTGAAGTAGAATATATAAATATGGCAGTAGAAGAAGAGAACTTGAAGAGAAGTTTTTCATTCTTTAGAGATTATGATCCGCGAACCACCTCGGTTTTACAAGTTGAGAGTGTTTTAATTGAAGAGATTTTTGAAAACATCATTCAGGATGTTTTTACCGCAACAGTTGCCAATTGGTAAAAATGCTTATATTCGGACATCAGAATTATTAAAAACGTGAACGCAGAACAATTTTTGAAAATAGTCAATCAGGGCGACAACCTGAATAGAGAGCAAGTAAATCAGCTTTTTAAGCTGCATGAAAACTTCCCGTATTTTCAAATTCCAAATGTTTTGCTTGCGAAATATGAAAACAAAAAAAATAAAGATGCTGGTAGCGAATTTTTAGCTTGGTCCGCAATCAATAGTCCAAATAGATCATGGCTCAAAAGATTGATTGAAGATCCAAATAGCATATCTGAATTATTTCAAGAAAATCAATCTCTTAGAATTGATCAAACTACTGAGCAATCCCCAGATATAGAAGAGGAGGATACTGAAAGTGAACTAATTCCTAAACCCATACCAGAGCAAAATCCAACCCAGAGGGCAGGTTTATTGAAAAAACTTGGTGAAAACCTCACTACAAACTCAAATTCTGGAGAAAAGGAAAGCCAAGAGAAAAAGAAGGAAGTAAAAAAACCGAGAAAAAAACGACCAGGTTCGGATGACTTAATAGAGACGATTAAGAAAAAAGAAAAGAAAGAGATCGTAGATGAAAAGAAAAAAGAACAAATTGATATCATCAAATCCTTTAGTAAAAAAGAAATTAAATTAGCTACTATTAAAGAAATAGAAAACTTTCAAAAGCAAAGCGACCTTTCCGAAAACAGCACACAACTTAACCCAAATTTACTTTCTGAATCCTACGCAAAACTACTTTCTAAACAAGGGAAAAATAAAAAAGCCAAAGAAATTTATCAAAAATTAATGGTGAAATTTCCAAATAAAAGCACTTACTTTGCGGACTTGATAAAAGAATTAGAAGAAAAAAGTTAAAAATATGTTTACCGTACTTATCAGCATTATAATCGTATTAGCAGTATTATTGGTTTTGGTGATACTTTCACAGAATTCTAAAGGTGGAGTAGGTTCTGCTTTTGGTGGTGGTGCATCTCAAATTATGGGAGTAACTAAAACTGGAAATATCCTTGAAAAATCAACATGGATTTTAGCACTTGCTATACTTGTGCTTTCATTAGGTTCTTCTGCTTTTTATACTTCTTCCAGTGTTGATTCTTTCAGTTCTCCAAATATCGAAAGTGCAAAACAACAAGTTGTAATGCCTCAATTCGATAACAGTGGAGAAGGAGAAAGTTTATTACCTTCTACTCCTTCAGAGGAGACCACAACCGAAGAAGGAAACCCTACAGAAGAAGAAACAACTGAAGAAAACTAAACCGAATCAAATTATATCAAAAGCCCTGCTGAAAAGTAGGGCTTTTTTTATTCTACATTTTTCAATAGAAGCCTTTTACTAATAGGAATCAAACTTTCTTGAAGTGGAATTTCACAGTTGGAATGAATTCGATATGTAGCAGGATTTGGAAGTTCTCTAAACTCTTTGACCAAACTCATTTTGATCTGCTCAAAAGTATTTGAAATAGACAAATGAACATTTTTTATGAATTGAAGCATCACGCTTTTAAATCGATCTTTGCTATTTTGAAAAAGACTAACTTTGTATTTATAAATAAACACCTCTTTAGACTTTTCTTGAGAAAGCATCACATAGCCTTCATTTTGATATAAAGGAGAAATCCCAATAGGTTCAATCAGCATTTCACTTTCAAGAAAATCATAAATATCCTTTCCCTCTTCGATATGATTTTTCAATAGAGGCAAAGCATACTGTACGATTTCCTCCAGCTGCTTCATCGTTTCATCAGGTATGAAGATAGGCTTATATTCAAGTTTCATCGTTTTTAAATCTGGACCTTCTAAGAGTTTTGGGAAAGCAGCTTTCAATTTTTCTCTGTCCTCTTCGAAAGATTTCAATTTACTATAATGATGAATTAAGTCTGCGAGTGGAGGGTATAATTTGACTTGCTTGAAATTCTCTCCGACTTCTTTAAGATAAGCGAGAAGAAGGTACTTTTTGTATTCGAAATCAATCCAACCTTCCGTGATCCAGTTTTCTGACAAATTTTTCATAGACTACAGATTTGTAGAAAATTTAAGAAAAAAAACTGACATCAATAAAAATGTATTCCGAAAAATTGACAGCCAAATTTTAAAAAAATACTTCCCTGACAGCCGGACAAAAAAGAATCCCGACTTTATGTCAGGAAAAATACATCTATCTCATTTGGCATAAAAAGTGAAACAGGGAGTTACAGTAAATTTTAGAACTAACTTTAATAAAAATTATAACTATGTCAAACGTGAACATCAAACCTCTTGCAGATAGAGTTCTGGTAGAACCTGCTGCAGCAGAAGAAAAAACCGCTTCTGGTCTTTACATCCCAGATACTGCTAAAGAAAAGCCTCAAAAAGGTACAGTTGTAGCCGTAGGTGGTGGCAAAAAAGATGAACCCTTGACTGTAAAAGTGGGTGATACTGTATTGTATGGCAAGTATGCTGGCACAGAACTTTCCGTGGAAGGAAAAGATTTTCTTATCATGAGAGAAGCAGACATCTTTGCAATCCTATAATCTATTTTTGTTTTAGATTTTTTCATCAAGCTATGTTAGCCAAAAAGAATCTATAACAAATCAGATTAATAATCATCTAATTCAATACAATCAAAAACTTAAAGAATTAAAAAATGTCAAAAGAATTATTTTTCAACATCGACGCAAGAGACAGACTGAAAAAAGGTGTGGATGCTCTTGCAAATGCGGTAAAGGTCACACTTGGTCCTAAAGGTAGAAATGTGATCATAGACAAAAAATTCGGTGCTCCAACGATCACCAAAGATGGTGTGTCTGTTGCAAAAGAAATCGAATTAGAAGAACCAATTGAAAATATGGGTGCTCAACTCGTAAAAGAAGTTGCTTCTAAAACTGCAGATGATGCTGGTGATGGAACTACTACTGCTACTGTTTTGACTCAGGCGATTTTCAATGTAGGTATCAAAAACGTAGCAGCAGGTGCTAACCCTATGGATTTGAAAAGAGGGATTGATAAGGCTGTCACAGCGGTAGTTGCTTCTTTAAGAGATAGCTCAAAAGCTATTTCAACTAGTAAAGAAATTCAGCAAGTAGCTACTGTTTCTGCCAACAATGACGAGGAAATCGGTAAAATGATTGCTGATGCAATGGAAAAAGTTGGTAAAGATGGTGTGATCACTGTTGAAGAAGCAAAAGGCACGGAAACTGAAGTAAGAACTGTAGAAGGTATGCAGTTTGACAGAGGTTACCTTTCTCCATACTTCACTACCAACACTGAGAAAATGGAAGCAGAATTGGAGAGACCTTACATCTTGATTTATGACAAGAAAATCTCTTCTATGAAAGAATTGCTTCCTGTATTGGAGCCAGTGGCTCAGACAGGCAAGCCTTTGTTGATCATCGCTGAGGATGTAGATGGTGAAGCTTTAGCAACTTTGGTAGTCAACAAAATAAGAGGTGCTTTGAAAGTTGCAGCTGTAAAAGCTCCTGGATTCGGTGATAGAAGAAAAGCAATGTTGGAAGACATCGCTATCCTAACAGGAGGAACTGTTATCTCTGAAGAAAGAGGTTACAAATTAGAAAATGCAACCATTGATTACTTAGGAACTGCTGAGAAAATCAACATTGATAAGGATAATACTACCATCGTAAATGGTGCTGGTGATCCTGCTGCAATTCAAGCTAGAATCGCAGAAATCAAATCTCAAATTGAGAAGACAACTTCAGACTATGATAAAGAAAAACTACAAGAAAGATTAGCGAAACTTTCTGGTGGTGTTGCAATTCTTTACATTGGTGCAGCCACTGAGGTAGAAATGAAGGAAAAGAAAGATAGAGTTGATGATGCTCTACACGCAACAAGAGCAGCTGTTCAAGAAGGTATTGTAGTAGGTGGTGGTGTTGCTTTAGTAAGAGCAGTATCAGCTTTAGATTCTCTAAAAGGAGATAATGAAGATCAAGATACCGGTATCAATATCATCAGAATGGCAATCGAATCTCCATTGAGAACGATCGTAGAAAATGCTGGTGGAGAAGGATCTGTTGTAATCAATAGAATCAAAGAAAACACAGGTAACTACGGCTACAATGCAAGAACAGATATCTACGAAGATCTGTTTGAAGCTGGAGTGATCGACCCAACAAAAGTAACACGCTTAGCTTTAGAAAATGCAGCATCTATTGCAGCTTTACTTTTGACTACAGAATGTGTGATCGCTGATGTGAAAGAAGAAGGTTCTAGCATGCCTCCAATGGGCGGCGGCGGAATGGGCGGAATGATGTAATTCAAGCCTAAACAAATAATAGAAAGGGAAATCATAATGGTTTCCCTTTTTTCATTTATAAAATTGCCCTTCTCTAACAATTACTTAAATAATTGAAGGGAAAATACAAACATTCTATTTTTATCGTAAGATTATAATTGTAATTTAGTCCGCGTATTAAAATCAAAAAATAACTTTTCTTACCGTTAGACTTAATGCATTCATATTACTCAATTATTTTAATTGATGATGACCCAATCAATAACTTGATCAACAAGCGATTGATATCCAAATTGGATATTGCAGATCAAGTTGAAGAGTTTTTGGAAGCAGAAAAAGCCCTAGCTCGGATTCAAAGCCTCACTGAATCAGAAAATACTCTAATTCTTTTGGATATCAATATGCCCGTTATGAATGGATGGGATTTTTTGAATGCTTATCTAAAGAAATTTAATGGCCGAAATGATAGAATAATTATGCTTTCGAGTTCCATAGATTTTCAAGATCGACAAAAAGCTAAGCAATTTACATGTGTGGAAGGATTTATTGAAAAGCCATTGACTCCAGAAAAATTCAAAAATCTTCTTTAACATGAGCCTGGAACCAACATCATATTCTGATAGAAGTTTAGAATTATATGTTTTCGGAGAGAATCATTTTGAGAAATATCATCTCAAAACCATTGCTGAATTAGAGGAAAAAATTCACCCCGAAAAAAAATGTTGGCTCAATATTTATAAAAAGAATGATAATACTATTTTTCAAGAGATATGTCAGCATTTTGATATTCACCCAGTAGCGTTTGATGACATAGACAATCTTCAACAAAGACCAAAACTAGAGGACTTTGATAATTTTATTTTGATTGTGAGCAAAATGCTCTACACTAGAAGTGATATCGATCACTTGGAAGTCGAACAGGTCAGCATAGCATTCAATAAGCACCTAATCATTACCTTTCAGGAAAATGAATATGATATTTTTGATCCAATTCGAATCAGGCTAGAAAATCCAAATGGTAAAATGCGAAAATTAGCCTCTGATTACTTTGTATATACCCTACTCGATACAATCATAGATCAATATTATATCATTTTAGAATTGATCAGTGATCAAATTGAAAAGCTTGAAGACGAGATCATTAGTCAAGATAAGAAAATCGAATTAGTCGATATTTATAGACAAAGAAAAACACTCCAAGAAATCAAAAAAAACATCTGGCCTACTCGGGAATTGGTATCTGCTTGGAGAAAATCAGATAGCTCATTTGTAACAAAAAAGACAACACCATTTGTCAATGATCTTTACGAAAACACAGTAGAAATTATAGAAAACCTTGAAATGCAGAGGGAATCAATCACAACTTTGGTTGAAATCTTTATGACAAATATCAGCTTGAAGCAAAACGAGGTCATGAAAACGTTAACTATAATTGCAACAATTTTTATCCCTTTAACTTTTATAGCAGGCGTATATGGAATGAATTTCGAATACATGCCAGAGCTAGGTTGGAAATATGGCTATTTCACTAGTTGGATATTTTTTATAATAGTTTCTATCGTAATGGCAATATATTTCAAAAGAAAAAAGTGGTTTTAGCATTATCCTCAATTAAAAACCTATTTCATTAGCACTCTTTAATAATAAAGCTAATTTTGTAATGATATTTCAAAACAAACATGAATTCATTGCAATATTGTGTAATAAAGATAGGCTCTAATGTACTAACTCAAGAGGATGGAAATCCAGATTTATCTAGAATTCAGCATCTCGTTTTCCAAATTACTTTTCTTCGTCAACAACAAATCAAAGTTATTTTAGTCAGTTCCGGTGCTGTTGCATTTGGAAAAAAAGAAATTCAGCTTCCTGAAAAGTTAAATCCAATTCTAAAAAAGCAAATTTGGTCATCAACTGGACAAATTGAGCTTATTCAAACTTATAAAATGTTGTTTAAAGAGCATGGAATTCAAGTTTCACAAATCTTGGTGACTAAAGAAGATTTTAGGGATCGGAAGCATTTTCTCAATATGAAAAACTGTATTCAAGGTCTAGTTTCACAAGATATCCTACCAATTATAAACGAAAATGATTCAGTCGCCATCACGGAATTGATGTTTACCGACAATGATGAATTAGCTAGTTTAACAGCCGCTATGGTCAACGCCGACTCCCTCGTCCTACTCACCAACGTAAATGGAATCTACACAGGAGTACCAGAAGAAAAAGGCTCTAAACTGATCAAGTATGTTGGGCGAGAAACAAATGATTTATCATCTTTCATTTCTGCCTCAAAATCCTCATTTGGCAGAGGCGGAATGTTGACAAAGCTCAACATGGCTAAAAAATCAGCAGATTTAGGTATTCAGGTTTTCATTGCAAATGGCAAAAAAACAAATATCCTAGAAGATATTTTTTTAAAAAAGGGAGAGTACACCTTTTTTGAACCAAACAGGTCAAAACAAAGTACCAAAAAATGGCTCGCACATGGTGAGCGATATTTTGTTGCAGAAATCATCATCAATGAAGGTGCGAAAACAACGCTATTTAATCAAAAAATAGCCAGCCTTCTTCCAGTTGGAATTATAATGATATCTGGAGAATTTAAAAAAGGTGACATCCTTTGCATAAAAGACAATTCAGGAAATTTGATTGGACTGGGTCGTGCTGAATACAATTCAATCGTAGCAAAAGAAAAAATAGGACTGAAAAACCAAAAGCCAATCATCCATTACGACTACCTTTATTTAATTCATCATGACTGATCTTCAAAAACAATTTTACACTGTTCAAAAATCAGCCAAAAAGTTAAACCAGCTCAGCGAACAACAAATCAAAGGAACCTTAGATTCTTTGGTAGAATTGACCTTAGAGCATATTGATACTATTATTGAAGCCAATCAAAAAGACTTGGCTAAATTACACGTAAACGATCCAAAATATGATCGGCTAAAACTCACAAAAGAAAGAATTCAGGGAATCATTGAAGAGATTAAACAAGTAAAAAGTTTGGAGAATCCTTTGGGTAGAATTCTCGAAGAAAAAATTCTAGAAAACGATTTACATTTAAAAAAGGTAGCAGTTCCCCTTGGTGTCATTGGAATCATATATGAAGCTCGTCCAAATGTAACATTTGATGTATTTTGTATTGCTTTGAAGTCTGGAAATGGATTGATTTTGAAAGGAAGTACTGATGCTGAATATTCAAATCAAGCCATCATGAAATTGATCCATCAAGCGCTTCTGTCAAATGATATTCCTGAAAACGCATTCTTATTACTTCCTTCTGATCGCAGTGCCACTTTTTCGCTCCTACAAGCTGTTGGATTTGTAGACCTTATCATCCCAAGAGGCAGTCAAAAACTCATAGAATATGTACGATCAAATTCAAAAGTTCCTGTGATCGAAACAGGAGCAGGAATAGTCCATATCTATTTTGATAAATCAGGTGATTTAGAAAAAGGAAAATTAATATTATTCAATTCAAAAACAAGAAGACCGAGTGTCTGTAATAGCTTGGACTGTTTGATCATTCATGAAAAACGCTTATCCGATATCAATGAATTAGTCAAAAATCTATTAAATAACGAGGTGCGAATATTTGCTGATGAAAAATCTTATAAAGCTTTAGATCAACATCCTTTAATTCAGGCAGCTAATGAAAGTCATTTTGGAACGGAATTTTTATCCTTAAAAATGGCCATTAAAACAGTAGCAAGTCTTGATGAAGCTCTTGAGCATATCGATCTATACAGTTCTAAACACAGTGAAGCAATTATTTCAGAGGATTCTCAAAGTACAGAAAAGTTTTTGAACCTAGTAGATGCAGCAGCAGTTTATTCAAACGCTTCAACAGCGTTTACAGATGGAAATCAATTCGGAATGGGTGCTGAAATTGGTATCAGCACACAGAAGCTTCATGCTAGAGGACCAATGTCTCTACGAGAATTGACCAGTTACAAATGGATCATCGAAGGAAATGGTCAAATCAGGTAGAAGTATCTATTTTTGATCCCAATTGGGATTATAAGATAATTTCCCTAGTCCATATAAGTAAAGAACTTTTGAATATCGTAAAAATGCTGGAAGTAGAAGTAAGTTAGCCATTAGGACTGTAGCAACATATACCCACACATCAGGATCATCAAAAAGGTAATTGAGAATAATTAGGACGTTAACGACCAAAGCAACTGAAAAGGCATAGCTAATATACATCGCTCCATAAAAAAAATCTGGTTCCGGAACTAAAGTGGCATTACATACAGGGCAGTTAGAATGAACATCAGACAACTTTCTATAACTCAACATTGAAGTTGGAAATAGCTTTCCTTCTCTGCACCTTGGACAGCAACCTTTAAGCATTGCTGCTCCCAAACTCTTGTTTTTCATCTCTTTTAATCTTTGCTCAAAGATACTAAAAATAGCCGATTTGGATGTAATTTTAGCTACTTTCACCACTCAAACGAAGACTTAAATTCTATTTATTTATTAAAAAAAGTATATTTGTAGCATGATTAAAGTGTTTAGGAAAAGTAAAATTATTAATCTCATCACTTTGGTGTTGATAATAAATTTTATCAACCTTACTGCTAACTTTTATCATCCACTTCATCTAAATTCAGTCGAGCAAAATCTTATTGACCCTATTGATACATTAGCTGAAATTGTCGTTGAATTTATTTTTGAAATGGATAATCAAATCATACCTGATACTGAAGTCCCAAATGAAAAAAGAAAAATCCCAGATATCAAATTAGTATTTACTAAGACAGAAGTTAAACTCGTTAGTTTTTTCACTTTAAAATCAAACAAATGGGAAGTTTTTAATGACTTTACACTAACTACCGGTATAAAAAAAGTCTCCACTCCTCCACCGGAACTTTTCATGAAATATTTTATTTAAAATTCATCCAGTTCCAAATAGGTTGAATTTCATCAATCAGAACCTTTTCTGATTGAAAATACTATTTCATCATTTCAAATACTAAAAATTTAATGTTACAACATATTATAAAATATAGCTTGTTATGCCTTTGCATAACAGGAAGTTTCACTGTGTATTCACAAGTAGTTGAAAGTGACAGTACTAAAAATGAAAAATTACAACTTGATAGCATCTTTTTAGCAGAGTTTGAAGAGGTGAAGTCAAAGCAAAGAACAAAAATACTTCATGCAGAACCTTTATACATTGATTTAATACGTGATCTTGGAGCTCGGAAAGGAGAAAAAGAATGGAATCTAGGTGCAGGAATGACCGACAAAAGTGGTTTTGATGAATATGAAATTTTAGTCGAGTACGAATGGGCTCCAATAGATCGATTGGGATTTGAAATAGAGCTTCCCATCACCTTGTTCTCAACTAGAGGAGAGCTATCACCAAATTTAGAGCGACCATCAAATCGCATTGAGTCGTTAAAGTTAGCTACTCAATGGTCATTTCTTGTTTCCGAAAAGATAAAAACCACCCTAGCACTAGGATATATTCATGAATTTGAATTTGTAGATCTTAATAGATTAGGAGGTGCAGATTTATTCAAAGGAAATATTTATAACCCATTTCTCATAGCTGCCAAAAGATGGGGAAGCAATTATCACACTTTGATCTATACAGGTCCAAGAATCGTGAAAGAGTTTAATCAAAGAAGAGAGTTGGCTTACGAATTACATAGTAATTTTCACTATATGATTCCTGGAACTCGAAATTTTATAGGTTTAGAATTCAATAAGGAATTTCATCATAATGAATTCATTGGTGTTTTACGTCCTCAAATGAGAGTTGGATTAGCAGAAAATCTTATGGTGGGAATCGTTACTGGAATTCCCATAAGCGGGCAGGATAGAAGTATGAGTTCATTTGTTAGAATAATTTATGAACCTGGATTTAAAACATTTCACTAAAAAAAATGGCTCTGTTTTGATCAGAGCCATTTTTATTTCAAAATCTTTTCGGAACCAAACCATTCCCTTGATCTATGCATTCATCAAGTTCATAGTCTTTTCCTATTCCCCAACGGAGAAGCTCCTCCATGGTATATATTTCTGTGGTATCTAAGTCTTTAACTTTAAAATTTGATCCGGATAGTCTAGCTATTATTTCCAGTTTTCTTTCCTCACCCATATTTCTAAATTCATAAACTCTTCCTACACGAAGGTTGTCCAATGCAATTGCCATAATCAATCTAACTTCAATAAATTAATTCTTTTAACAGGTCCAGGGCAGAAATTGTTGTGACAAGCCAAACAAGAATTCACTAGAGATTTGTAATTTTCAGAGAGTAATTCTTCATTGCTAGTCTCAAGTTGCTTTAAGCTAGCCAAATAAGCTATCCCCATTGTTTGGAAAGTTTCTGTTTTGACTCCAATATCTGTGGGCTTTGCAGTCAGCAGTTTTTTATGTTTTTCGATATAAGTGCTAATAGCCTTGCCTTCTTCAACAGAAATTCTAATTTCTTCCATGTCAAGAAACATTTCTCTCATCAATAATGCTAAAGGAGCATCTTGATTAGGGTATTTTATAGCCTCATTTTCTTTGACCTGAACTTGATCATTTCCGCAAGAAAAAAGCAGAAAGACTACTGAGGAAAATAAGAATTTATGCATTTTCCTTAATAATAACTCCAACCGCTTCAAAAGCATATTCTAATTTAGGAGCGGTAATGGCATCTATTTCTTCTTTAGATTTGCCAGCATCCTCAGCATAATGTTTCAATGTCGCTACATCAGTTTCTGATTTTGTAGCTATCCCTTCAATGATAACTGGATAGCCTTGAGAAGTCAAAGGAACAAAGAATCCGTAATCTTTGAAAGTCACTCTCATTGTTTCACCATTAGGAAGGTCTAAGGTCATCCAGCAGCCCTTTTTGGAACAAACTTCTTTGATTTGACCTATTACTTTTCCTTCAAATTCACCTTTAGATGCTAACTCATCATACATTTGAGAGATTGACAGCACTTCCACTTCTTCCACTACAGCTCCATAATTTCCAGGAACTTGAGCTGTAACCGATCCTTCTATAGGTTCAGACTCTACTTTAGTAGAATTGTTACAGGCAAAAAAAATTGGAAGCATCAAAATTAATAAGAACTTACTTTTCATTATCTTAAGGGTTAAATTTTACGATGCATAAAAGTAATCACAATTTGAAATATACGTATTACTGAAAATCAATTATTTAATTTATCAGCAAAAACTTTTCTGAATTTCTCGACTTTAGGTCTAATCACAATTTGACAATAAAGCTGCATTCCATTATCATTAAAGTAATTTTGATGATAATCTTCAGCCACATAGAAATTAGCAAATGGTGTGATTTCAGTTACTATTTTCTTATCAAAAGCTCCTGACGCATCCAATTTCTCTTTATAAAATTCTGCAACTTCCTTCTGCTTTTCATTGTGAAAGAATACGGCAGATCTGTATTGAGGGCCCACATCTGCTCCCTGTCTATTTAAGGTAGTTGGGTCATGTGTAGACCAGAAAATCTCAAGAATCTCTTCAAAAGAAATGATATTTGGGTCAAAACTAAACTGAATCACTTCAGCATGTCCAGTCGTACCTGAGGTCACTTGTCTGTAACTTGGATTATCTATATGACCTCCACTATACCCAGACTTTACCCCTTCTACTCCTTTCAAGTCTTGATAGATCGCTTCTATGCACCAAAAGCATCCAGAACCTAATGTCGCCAATTCCATGCCTTCTGGAGCAATAGCTTGAGTTTGTGGGATTTCTTTCATAGATCTATTCTTTTGTTGTGAATGTGCTTGATTTAGGGAAAATACAAATAGGATTGTGATTAGAAAAAGATTTTTTATGATATACAATTTTCTTTCTAACCAAAAAAACGTAGAGGTAGTTTAGACTTTTAAAGAAATTATAATTTCTTCTATGCTTTTCAGAGGGAAATTAGGAGAAAGCCCATTTTGCTTTACTACAATTTTTCCCTCTAGATGCAATCGTTCAATTTCTATCAAAACATCCGGAATGAAATATTCCCATGCTTCAGGAAAAATCCATTGAAGAACTTCTGAGGGGTTAAAATCATGCCCCTTCTTTAGTCTTGCCATTTCCAAAAAAGCTACTTCTAAAATGGATATATTTTGATACCTATTCAAATTGTCAATTACAGATCATAATAAATGCTGGGGGGAAATTCTTAAGCGTAAAGCTTGTCTTTATCTCAGAAAAATAATCCGCAAATTGATATTTCAACAGATATGAATAGCAAATCTGAATAAATTTACCCTCTTCCGTTACCGAATCTTTACTTTTCCGATAAATTTGTGCCCTAATTGGCTTAGGAATCAAACTAAATGGTAAAGATGAAAGAATAAAATCTGCTTTAACTTGATCAAGATATTTGTCAATATTCTCAGCAGAATCACAGATGATAATCACATTTTCTTGAGGAAACATCTTTTCTAAGTTGTCGCAAAAATTCCTGGAGATTTCAAACACCAATAACTTGGCATCGCTATCCATTCTCTCAACAATTCCTTTGGTAATACTTCCATCACCGCCACCCAATTCAACTAATAATTTTGCGCCTTTGAAATCTGCAAAAGATAACATTTTATCTACCAGGGGTTTTGAACTAAAAGTAATCGCACCTGTAGTACCAATATTCGTAAAAAGCTCTTTGAAGAGTTTATTTCTTGACATTCTATTTAAGTTAAAAAGCGTTTTATTCTTAAGACCAGTTCTGATGGATTAAATGGCTTAGAAATAAAGTCATCAGCACCTAAACTAAAAGCTTTATCCACAGCATTCTCTTCATCACCAAGCGAAGATAAGATTAAAATAGGCATATTTGGAAATTCCTTTTTGGCTAAGTGAGTAACTTCGAGGCCTGATTTGTATGGCAACATAATGTCCGTCAGTACAAGATCTGGCTTATATTGTCTTATTGCTTTGATTCCACTATCTCCATCTTTAGCAATATAAACTTTATATCCTTCTTGTTTAAGTTTATATTCAGTCATTTTAAGGATTAGCTCGTCGTCTTCAATCAATACTATTTTATATACCGAAGTATTAGTCATAATTTTCTAAAATCTATATTGCAGATTCAAGAATCCTTCGTATTCACTTTGGGTTAACCCAGGAAAGTATTCTTGAT
Organism: Belliella baltica DSM 15883; assembly: GCF_000265405.1. Taxonomy (NCBI): domain Bacteria; kingdom Pseudomonadati; phylum Bacteroidota; class Cytophagia; order Cytophagales; family Cyclobacteriaceae; genus Belliella; species Belliella baltica. Next base: position 3,712,732 of record NC_018010.1, read on the forward strand.
AATTGTACATAAATTGGATACCAAATAGGATTTTGTCAGAAAAGGTTTTGTAAAATCCTACTCCAACCCTGTAAGAATCAAGCGCAACTCTATTGTCAAACTGACCAAGAGTCGTTCTTTCATCAGGTGATGTCCCATATCCACCTATAAATGTAACATAATCAAATCTCCCCCCAAAGAAATATCTTGTAGTAAGAGTAAAAGCTGGGTAAAAGTTATCCTCTTCATTTTGAATAAATGTTCGAAGATTAATCCATGCAGGCCCTATATATTTCCCAATTCCAATTATTCCAGACTTAAATTCTCGGTTCCCTTCTGGGGGTGTCACCAAAGTATACCTTATACCAAGTTCTCCTTCCCAACCATTAACAAAATTTTTGTAGTAAGAATAACCCAATCTCCAATTTGGAAATACAAAATCTGAACTATAAGCTGCCCCTAAGTAAGAATATGAATTTTTACCTGTGAAAATATACGACTCTAATTCATATTGAACACCATTGTTAATTGATTGTCCAGCACTCAATCTATCTGCATAATTTACTCTACCTATTAGACTCCCCCATTCTCTTTCTCTGATATATTGTAAGCCAAGTAAATGCCAAGGTCCAACACCCTCTCTATTGAAACCGGTCAAACTATAATTAACCCCAATCCTATCAGAGTTAAATCTAGACTCTAAAAGATTAAAGCGTTGACGAAACTCCGATTGATCAGGATAATTCTTTAAAACCTGATTAAGAAAATCATATTCATCTCTTTGATCACCTTTTTCTAATAAAATCTCATACTCAAATCTGAGTAACTTTTGTTCATCGATTTGATTGATTCTTGCTTCGTTGATTGTCTGTTGTGCAGCATCAAACTTTTTCAATGAAAGTTCAATTGGTATCAGATATAAAAAAACCTCTTTGTATTCCTTATTTCTCTCTAATACATAATTAAAGAAGTAAGAGGCACTGTCTAAATTTGACTCTCTTTGATGAACTCTGCCCAAAAGAACATGAAAATCCAAATAATTTGGAGCAATGGAAACACCTTTCCAAGCAAGCTTTTTTGCATATTCAGTATTTTTATTTTCATTAAATTCCTTATACGCTTGGATTAGCAAACTATCAGAATCCACTTGTTGTGCTTGCACGACAATAATAAGAATTGTGGAAAATAAAATTGAGAAAACTATTTTTTTCATGACTATTTCTTCTTTGTAAGAAAACCTGTTCTTTGCATATTACCCCACTTTTGTTCTTTATTTAAAAAATAATGCCAATACCCCTTCAATGCTGCATAAACACAAAAAGGGTGATATACAAAAGGTTCAATAATACCTTTGAGAATGAGTTTAAGCAGGTCTTTTCTAGATCTATAATATTTGTTAAACCATTCATCCAATAAAACGGAGACAATTGTAATGACTAGATAAAATATATATATCACGCCCATCAACTTTAAAACACCTAATAAATATAGATCTAAAAATATTATGCTTACTATGATTGTGATTAGTCCAAAAACCTCCAAAATAGGTACTAAGAATTCAAAGAAAAAGAAGTAGGGCATGGCAATAAATGCCGTTTCCCCATACTTTGGATTAAAGAATATCTCTTTATGGATAGCAAGTGTTTGTATTAATCCTCTGCCCCATCTTACCCTTTGACGTAAGAGAACATCCTTCGTAGATGGTACTTCTGTCCAACATAGCGTTTCAGGAATGTAAAGAATCTTAAAATCCTCGTCGATTTCATGCATATATTTTCTCATTCGTGTTATAAGATCCATATCCTCTCCTAAGGATTTATGCCAGTACCCGCCTACTTTTATAACGATCTCTCTATCAAACATTCCCAAACCACCTGAAACTAAGAGTAAGGAATTTATATGCCCCCAAGCCATTCTACCAAATAAAAAAGCTCTTATGTATTCAAGTTCTTGAAAACTAGCCCACCAATTCGAGGGAAATTGAACATCAACCAAAAATCCATCTTGCACTATACAAGAATTCGATGGTCTCAATGCCCCTCCTGTTGCGATTACCTTCTTATCCGAACCCATAAATGGTTTAGCCAATTTCATAATGGTATCATTCCTCAAAATACAATCGACATCAGTACATAGGAATAAAGGATACTGAGCAGAATTTATCCCTGCATTAGAGGCGTCTGCTTTACTTTTTCCATTTTCTTTATCTACAACTAATAACCTTGAATAAAGTGGATTTGATGATTTATAATGACCTCTAACATGCTTGGTTTCGATTTTTGCTTCATAAAAAAAATCAACCTTGACCAACTCAAATTCATCAACTAATTTCTGGAGTGTATCATCTGTGCTTCCATCATTAACTATTACTACTTCGAACTTTGGATAATTAAGATTCATTAATGATCTAACATTATCTACTATAGTTAGTCCCTCGTTAAATGCTGGAGCCACTATAGAAACACCAATAACATGATTAGACTTTACAAAAATATCATCCTTCAAAAAATACTTATTATTATTATAATCTTTAATAGCCAAAAATGCTAAAACAGCTAAAATAAGATATAAAAACAAATATGAGGTGGAGAAGATTAAGATAAATCCTTCATAGTACTCCAAGAATATTTTAAAATAATCTAACATTTATATATTTGGGTCAAGTACGTGAGATTTTAACGCCTTTAATTTAGGTTCATCTTCAAATGAATTCTCAAAAAATGCGGCACCAATGTCCCTTAAAGCACGCATTATAGATAATAATATTTCAGATCGATACGGATTCCTTATTAATTGCATTAGGAATGTAGCGGCATCTTCGGATCCAATCAAACCAAGTACATCAATTATTTTTGCTTGTACAATTTCACTCTCTCGGAAATAAATTTCAATCAGTTTACTCTCACTATCTGATAGCAAAAGTTTTCCTATTGTATCAATCGCACTCAACCTTATATATTCATGTGGAGAATCAAGAAGGTCGATCACCTTGGGTGTAAACTCTAACGCATTATAGTGAGCAACCAGTTTTAATACAAACCCCACATGACTCGGGATATTAAAGTCTAGCCATTCTCCTAACTGCAATGGTTTTTTGATCTTCTTCCTTTGAATTATATCAAGCAGCTTAATTTCATCGATGGGACTTATAAAATCTGCATAATCTTCAAGAATTTTGAGAGGGTCTTTATCAGATAAAGAAATATAAGCTAGTAAAGCAGCTGTCCTAATTTGCATATTTTGATGCTTTACAAGAGGGTATATGGCTTTTGAACTAGGGGAATGACCTAGCTCTCTCCAATAATATAGTGCCTTGCTTACGTAGTACCATTTACCAGTCATAAGTAAACCATTCATATAAGTATAAAGTCCTAATTTTAAATAAATCTTGATTAAAACATCTTTTTGATCGCCTTTAAAATTCTTATCCAAGTCAATAATATTTTCGATAAGGAGTTCTTTACACCAAGTTTTATGAAATGGAATCTTTTTTTTCAATTTATCAACTTTCCTATTGAGTGCATTGTCATCAACGTCTCCTTCAAAAAGTATTGATGAGAAAAAACCATAAATTTTGTATTGTGCTAACTTTTCTTGATCTTCTCTAATTAACCTTTTTCGTTTAAGTCTCAGGAGATAAACTATAACAAAAAGAAGAAGAAAAAAAAAAGAGATTAAAACATAATCTATCACTGATTCAAAAATCCAAAAATCATTAAATGCAAAAAGAAATTTAGTATTAACAAGTGACATCAACTTTAATGTATTTATTGAAAAATATTTAATTATGTATCGGAGAGTATTTTTAACATACTCTCCGATTCAATAATAGCACAATTATTTAATTATAAGAATTTTTTAACCACTTTTTGACTCTAAAAGCAAGTTCATTCGGTTTAAACGGTTTCGGAATAAAATCAGATGCCCCTTTTGAAAACGCTTCCAAGACAGTCGCTTCTTCCTCACCGAGCGAACTCAAAACAATAATTGGAATCTTTGGATTAAATTTCTTTGAATGATATATAATTTCTATCCCACTTCTGTGAGGAATTAATACATCAGTAATGATAAGATCTGGGGAATCTTTTTCAATGGCTTCAATTCCAGCTAATCCATCTTCCACCATCGTAATGTTGTATCCTTCCTTCTTCAATCTAAAGTGAACAAGGGAAGAAATTAACTTATCGTCTTCAATAATTAGAATGTTTTTCATAGCTATTTTTATTTGGAAACATCGAAATATACGAGGTTTTTGGTATAAAAAAATCACAAATGATTGTCATAAATAATGCAATTTTTCTTATTAAAATTATAAACATACCTTTTTGATTTATGACTTATGGATTTTGCCGTTCCTAACAAAAATAGACTATAAAAAAAATAAAAATTTTTCGTAAAAAAATCTTTTGCTAGCTTACAGATTAATAAAATTCAACAAAACATCAATCTATAGAATGAATATCTACACAAAAATCAAGTTACAAGGTAGCTTAATCGTGGCGGTGTTTTTCCTTGCTTTCATTTCTGTAAAGGCACAAAGTGACCCAAGTGGAACCAAGCGAGTGACCAGCACTTATGCAATCAAAAACGCTACAATAACCACGGCGCCTGGCAAAACTATAACTGGTGCTACTATCCTTTTTAAAGACGGTCTAATTCAGGCAGTAGGGACAAATGTAAGTCTTCCAGCAGGTACAGATGTGATCAATGGAGATTCATTGTTTATATATCCTGGATTTATAGATGGAGGAAGCTCAGCTGGAGTTACAAGACCTTCTGAACCTGAAAGACCTTCTAACTTTGACTCCTCAAATCCTTCAGATGAACTAGCTGGAATTACTCCTTGGAGAAATGTTATTGATCAAGTTGATATGAATAATAACGCCATTAGCGACTGGAGAAAAGTAGGCTTCACCATTGCGCACATGATTCCTGATGGAGGAATGATCGCTGGGAAATCTGCAATAGTGGTTTTTGGCAGTTCTTCATCAACAAATATTCTTGCGCAGCAAACAGCCTTAAGTGCAAGATTCCGTGGTTCCAGAGGAATGTATCCAGGCACCCCTCTTGGAGTTATGGCTAAATTTAGAGATGTCTATAAGAACGCTGAACTTTCTGCAAAGCATCAAAATATTTTTGCTTCAAATGTTGGGTTAAACAGACCTGAGATTAATAAAACACTTGAAGCAATGTACCCGGTGTTAGACAAAAAAATCCCTGTGATATTTGAAGTATCAAATGATTTAGAAATCAGAAGGGCATTGAGACTTCAAAAAGAATTAGGCTTTAACCTGATGCTATTAGGTGTCACTGAAGTAGACAAGGTACTTTCAGAAATCAAAGCCGCAAATGCAACTGTATTACTCTCATTAACATTACCTGAAGATAAAACCAAAAATAAATCAGAAGATCTTAATGAAGAAGCTCAAAATCGAACAGATAGAGTAAAAGAAGCTTACGAAACAGCATTGAAACAAGCAGGAATGCTAGAAGAAGCGGGTGTTAAATTTGGATTTACCACTTCTGGCTCAAAAAGTGGTGATTTGATGAAAAACCTCAAAATCATGATTGACAATGGCTTAAGTGAAGATGCAGCATTAGCAGCATTGACAATAAATAACGCTCAAAACCTCGGCATTCAAAAATTCGCAGGAACTTTAGAAAAAGGTAAACTTGCCAATATGGTAATTACTACTGCTCCTATTTTTACCGAAGATGCTCAAATCAAGCATGTTGTGGCTGATGGTTATGTTTTTGACTACGAGATCAAGCCTAAAAAAGCTGCCAATGGAAATAAAAATGGAAACGGTACAAGTGGAGTGTCAGGAACTTGGGAATATATATCTGATACCCCGGCAGGAAGCTCAGGTGGTATGATGATGATTGATAATTCTACGAATGGATATGAAGGTACTATCACTTATGATGATCCTGCAGGAAATGGAAAAGCCCAAGCAACAATGAAGAACATTTCAGTAAAAGATGGAAAAATGAGTTTCACTTTTGATGTATCGGCAGGTGGAATGGAAATTTCAGTTTCTGTAAACGGAGATTTGACTGATGACCAATTTACAGGAAGAATGTCATTAGCTGAATTTGGGAGTTTTCCATTGACTGCGACAAAAAAACCAAATCAATCCAATCTCTAAACCAAAATAAAAATGAAAAAGCTTAATTATATCATAGCCGCATTTTTGGTGATGGTTTGGATGCCTTCTATGGGTCAAACCCCAAAGGGCTCTGTACTTATCAAAAATGCAACAGTTATCACCATTACTCAAGGTACTCTAGAAGATACTGATGTATTGGTAGAAAATGGAATAATCAAAAAAATAGGAAAAGGTCTTTCTGCAAACAATATAACAACGATCGATGCTAAAGGAAAATATGTGATGCCTGGAATCATCGATGCCCATTCGCATGTGGCGCTTGATGCCGTAAATGAAGCAACTGCCCCAATCACATCAGAAGTTCAGATGGCTGACGTCGTAGATCCTTATGATATTGGACTTTACAGAGCTTTGGCTGGTGGCGTGACTATCTCTCACGCCATGCACGGATCAGCAAATGCTATTGGAGGTCAAAATATCACCTTAAAGCACAGATACGGCACATTCAATCCTGAAGATTTATTTATGAAAGAAGCTCCAAGAACCATAAAGTTTGCTCTTGGTGAAAACCCAACACGTGTTCATGGTAGAGGAAAAAATATTCAACCAAGAACAAGAATGGGTGTGGAAGCCGTTATCAGAAATGGTTTCAATGAAGCATTACAATACAAAAAGGCTTGGGAAACTTATGAAACAGCTTCTAAACAAAAAGGAGCAACACCAATTCCACCTAAATATGATGCTAGATTACAAACTCTCGTAGATATCCTTGATGGTAAAGTCATCATTCATTGTCACTCTTATAGAGCAGATGAAATATATGCCTTAATCAACACTTGTAGAGATTTTGGCATTACGAATATCGTTTTTTCTCACGTAAACGAAGGATTTAAAGTCGCTCCTGAATTGGCAGAATACACGATGGGTGCATCTGTATTCGCAGATTGGTGGGCTTACAAGTTTGAAGTGTATTATTCTACAGCTTATAATGCAGCTATCCTAACAGAGAATGGAGTAATCACATCAATTAACTCAGATTCAGGAGAATTGATCCGTCACTTATATCACGAAGCAGGTAAAACTCAACGATATGGGCAATTGACTGACGATCAAGCATTGGCATTGATTACTATCAATCCGGCTAAACAACTGGGTATAGCTGATAAAGTTGGATCAATTGAAGAAGGTAAGCAAGGAGATTTAGTGATTTTCAATGATCATCCTCTTTCTGTTTATGCCATTCCTCAAATGACCTTTGTTGACGGAGTGAAATACTTCGATTTGGAAGAAGATCAGAATGATATGAGATTAAGAGTTAGCGCAAGCGAGACAGTTGAGCCAATATTCTTAAAAGAGCATGACCACAATTGTATGCATGGTGTAGATTTCTTCTTTACCAATTTTGGTAGAAATTTGTTTGAACACTCTCACTAATCCTATCCCTGTACAATTCAAAATTTAAAATATCATGAAGAAATTCAATTTAATAATATACATAATGGCTTTGGTTTTCCTACCAACGCTATTACAAGCTCAACAATTCGATGGTGAATTTATCAAACCTAGAAACGGTAAGTTTTTGTTAAAAAATGCAACTGTAGTCACTGTAACAAAAGGAAATATCGAAAATGGTAGCGTGCTCATCGTGAATGGTAAAATAGAAGCTGTTGGGAAAAATATTGCTGCTGGAGATGCCGAAGTCATCGATTGTACTGGACAGTTTATTTATCCAGGATTGTTTGATGGAGGAGGTAGACTAGGATTAGTTGAAGTAAATTCAGTTCCTGAAACTCAGGATTTTTCTGAAATAGGGAATGTCACTCCAAACATGCAAGCTTTGGTTGCGATAAATCCAAATTCAGAAGCAATTCCTGTTACTAGAGTGAGTGGTGTCACTACAACTTTAGCAAATCCTTCTGGAGGGATTTTTCCTGGAACAGCGGCATTGATTAATTTAAATGGATATACTCCTGATCAGATGTATGCAGGTTTTAAAGGAATCATCATGAATTTCCCTACTTCTGCTAGAAGAAGTACATGGGACAGAAGAAGTGAGGAAGAAGTAAAAAAGGATGCTGAAAGAGCACAGAAAAACCTTAACGATATTTGGGATCGAGCAGTGAAGTATCAAGCACTGAAAGCTGCTAATGCTGATTTGGATTACTATCCTGAGATGGATCAATTAGCGAAAGCTGTAACTGGAGAACTTCCACTTTTAGTTGAAGTAAATGCAGCATCAGATATTTTAGTTGCTCTAAAATGGATTGAAGAAAAAGGGGTCAAAGCCATCTTAACAGGCGTTGCTGAAGGTTGGAGAGTGGCAGAAAAGATTGCAGAATCTGGACTTCCCGTAATTACTGGACCAATGCTCTCTATACCAACTAGACAGTCAGACCGATATGATGCCGCATATACCAATCCTGGAGTAATGGCCAAAGCTGGAGTGAAAGTTGTAATCAGATCAAACGATGCTGAGAACACTAGAAACCTACCTTTCAATGCAGGTTTTGCAGCAGCTTATGGAATGGGAAAAGAAGAAGCTCTTAAAGCTGTAACCATCAATGCAGCAGAAGTATTTGGGATCGCTGATAGAAGAGGTTCTATTGAGGCCGGAAAAGATGCTACTTTATTTGTTTCTTCTGGTGATCCATTTGAGACCAGAACTCAAATTATTCATGTATTTATTGATGGCTACAGAGTACCTATGAGCAATCGACATATCAAATTATATCAAGAGTTCTTAGAAAGATCTCCAGGTTTAGAGAAATAATTCTCTAATTCTTTTTTAAAAAATGCGGACTTGATTGACAAGCCCGCATTTTTTTTTCTTCTTTTGTATTAAAAATAACCTCAGTCATGAAATCAATCTTGAAATCCACTCTTCTAATATTTTCAATTTCTTTTTATTTAGTTTCTTGTAGTCAAGAAAAGAAAACGGATGTAAATCAAGTAATTGAAAAATTCAAAATTCAATACGCACCTGATAAAAGAGTAGCACTATGGGATATTCAATGGGATGGTAAAAACCTGACAGGTGAAACGAATTTAAAGATGCCACTTAACTCCTTTTTAACTTCACTTGATAGTGCTGGAGTAGAATATCAAAACCAAATCAAACTCTTTCCTGATGGGGAACTTGAGGGAAAAGAATATGCCATTGTCACCATTTCAGTTGGAAATATCCGAAGTGAACCCAAACACTCTGCAGAATTAGCCACTCAAGCAACCATGGGAACACCGCTGCAAGTTTTGAAAAAACAGGATACTTGGTATCTAATTCAAACTCCTGAGGGATACATATCATGGATCGATGCCGCAGGAATCACTTTGATGACAGAACAAGAAATTAATGCTTGGTATCAAAAAGAAAAAGCGGTTTTCATACCACTTTTCGGACATGTCTTTGCTTCCGAAAGTGAAACAGAAATTGTAAGTGATCTCGTTGCAGGAAATATCTTAATAGCACAAAATGAATTTCAAAACCATCTGGAAATATTACTTCCTGACGGCAGATCAGGGTTTGTCAGAAAAGATCAAATGATGCCCTATGAAGAATGGCTTGCTTCTAGAGAGACAAGTCCAGATAAATTAATTCAGACGGCCAAATCTATGATGGGTGTGCCCTACCTTTGGGGCGGAACTTCTGTCAAAGGAGTTGATTGTAGCGGTTTTACAAAGACAATCTTTTTTCTTAATGGAGAAATCATTCCCCGCGATGCTTCTCAGCAAGTTCACGAAGGAGAAGAAATCGATGTAAATAGGAATTGGGAAAATCTTGAAGTAGGCGACTTGTTATTTTTTGGAAGTAAAGCCACCGCTGATTCAAAAGAGCGTGTAGTGCACGTAGGAATGTGGATTGGGAGCAATTCGTTTATCCATTCAAGAGGAAGAGTTCGCATCAGCAGTTTTGATCCTGCGAGTCCTGATTATGACGAATACGAACTCAATCGATACCTCAGAACCAAGAGAATTATTGGAAAAGAGAGTAAAAATATCAAAAATGTAGAAGGTCTTTTTGAATCCATCCCAAATAGCTGATGAAAATAGCCTCCACACCTGATCCTCCCTATTACGCCGTTATTTTCACAAACCTACTGAACAACGATTCGGAAGGCTACAGTGAAATGGCCGAATTAATGGAATCTCTTGTCATCAATCAAGATGGTTATCTCGGGCACGAATCTGTAAGAGATGGGATGGGTATTACCGTGAGTTATTGGGATAGCTTGGAATCCATCAAGAAATGGAAAATGAATTCAGAACATCTCCTCGCTCAAAAAATGGGGCGTGAAAAATGGTACAAGCAATTCAAAACAAGAATCTGTAAAGTAGAAAGAGATTATGAATTTGATTCAAATTTTGGAGTGATTTGATTTTTTGATTTTTAAATTCAAGCCGATTTGGTTTGTTGTAAAATCTAACTAAAACAAATTCAACTTTCTTATATTATGACAAATCTATTAATTCTTCTGATTCAGCACATCATACTTGGTACTTTGTACAACGTACTTCGTAAATTGACATGGGTTCATCAAAAATCTTCAAAATCAAACCACAACTGTTTTCCAAAATGAATTTTTTCTTCTAGCAAGTTCAAATTTGAAATCCCAATACCAAATAATCTAACAGCATCTGTGAGTCTTTCTTGATTAAGAAGTTCTAAGACTGTTTCCCATATTTTCTCTTTATCAGGATATTGATCGAAGCTCTTACTGCGCGTTTGAAGGGTAAAGTCCTTGTATTTGATTTTCAGGGTGATTGTTCTTCCCTTAATCCTTGTTTTCTCGATGCGCCTCATCAGTTCTTCAAAAACACCTTTCAAAGCTTCTTCCCATTCTACTTGTGTTGGTAGGTCTTTTTCAAATGTATTTTCAGCACTGATAGATTTTCTTTCTCTATTGGGTTGAACTTCGCTCATGTGAATACCCCGGACGATATTGTAAAAATGAAGCCCAGATTTACCAAATTTCTTAGTAAGGAACTGCAGGCTGTATTCTTTAAGGTCTTTGCCTTGGTGAATACCGAATTTCTTCATTTTCTCAGCCGTCACTTTCCCGATTCCAAAAAACTTTTCAATAGGCAATTTCTCTAAAAAAGCCTCTGCCTCTTTTGGTAAAATGACAGCTTGACCATTAGGCTTATTGATATCTGAAGCGATTTTGGCTAGGAATTTATTATAAGAAATGCCAGCTGAAGCATTCAAGCCTGTTTGCGACTTGATTTTCGCTCTAATTTCTTTAGCTAACAAGGTGGCTGATGGGTTTTCGAATTTATTTTCGGTGACATCCAAAAATGCTTCGTCCAAAGACAAAGGCTCAACCAAGTCTGTGTATTCGAAAAAAATTTCACGGATTTGGAGAGAGATCTCTTTGTATCTTTCAAACCTAGGTCGTACAAAAATTAAATGAGGACACTTCAAGGCTGCCATTTTACCAGACATAGCTGAGCGCACACCAAATTTTCTTGCCTCATAAGATGCCGCGGCTACTACTCCCCTTTCTCTATTCCCACCTACTGCGACAGGTTTTCCAATCAAATCAGGATTATCTAACTGCTCAACAGAAGCATAGAATGCATCCATATCGACGTGTATGATTTTCCTGATATTCTCCATCTGCTAACCTTCAACACTTTTACCAGATAACATTTCTATGATTGCGGACGCCTTAAGTAAGCATTCTTCATACTCATAGGAGGCATCTGCATCAAAAGTTATCGCACTACCTACTGCAAAAAAACCCTTTTGTGCTGTTTTATCGAAAAGAATACTTCTAATGATGACATTAAAATCCAAATCTCCATTCTCAGAGATATGGCCAACTGTACCAGAAAACCAAGCTCTTTGAAAGCTTTCATAGTATTCTATCAGCTGCATACATTTGATTTTTGGAGCTCCAGTCATGCTACCCATAGGAAAAGTAGCATGAAAAAGATCTTTCAAACCCAAATCTTCTCGGCAAGTCGAACTGACAGTAGATATCATTTGAAAAACTTTGGGAAATGCATAAACTCCGAAGAGTTCATCGACTTTCACAGAGCCTGTTTCGGAGATTTTTGAAAGGTCATTCCGCATCAGGTCCACAATCATCAAATTCTCCGCACGCTCTTTCTCACTTTCAAATAATTTCGCTTTCAATAATTCATCTTGTTGAGCATCAGCTCCCCTTTTGATTGTTCCTTTGATGGGTTGAGCGATCATTTTCTTTCCTTCTTTTTTCAAAAAGCGCTCCGGAGAAGCGCATATGAGATATTTCTCTTCAGCTTTGAAAAGTGTGGTAAAGGGCATTGGTGATTTTTTTATCAAATCTAGATATCCAAAAATTGGATTCCACTGCATTATGTCGAAAGAAAATGACATACAATAATTCATTTCATAAATATCGCCTTCCACAATGTGCTTTTGGATGGCATGAACCGCCTTTTCATATTCATCTTTTGAAGTCTGTGGCTGTATTTCTACAAAGGGATTCGGTTTTTGATAAATTTCAACTTGAGTTACTTCTTCAAAAACTTTTTCTGGATTACTACTTTCAATACTTATTTTATTAACTTCAAATTGGATCTTAAGTTCAGGAATAAAAAAAACAGATTCCGGTAAGGTGATTATTGTCTGATTCTGACTGGATAACTTTTCTATTTTATTTTTATAGTCATAACTTAAAATCCCCACTAATTCATCTTTTCTATATAATTCAAAAGCTCGCTCTAAGGGAATTGATTTTTTTGCAGCATAAAATGATTTTTGAAAACCTTCTTGAGGATATTCTACTTGATGATCATCAAAAAAAGCAAAATAAGGATAGTTTGTATCTGCCCAATACAGAAGTTTTTGCAACCAACTGCTCTTGGAATTTTCTGAAATTGGAAAAGTCTGAATCATGCTACAAAATTAACTTTTAAACACAAAAAAAGAGGAAACCTTTCGATTTCCTCTTCTAATCAATCTATATAATTGGTTTAGTTTGCTTTGATATCAAAGTTTACACTTACTGTGTTGTAGATAAACTGGTCTTTTGCTTTATCTACCGCTGTACTTTCGTCACCGTACATCAAGCCCCAGTTTGTTCTATCGATGTTGAAACCTGCTTGAGCAGAAACAACACCATTATTAATAGATACTATTGCAGGGAATTTAATATTTTTTGTATTACCTCTCATTGTCAAGTTACCAGAGATCCAATGCGTTGGAGTTCCTGAAATCAATTCAGAATCTTTCTTCGGCGTGTTGTCAGTTACAAATTCGTCATTATCTTCGATTTGATCACCTGTGCTGTAGGTTTCAATAGAAGTTACTTCGAAAGTTGCTTGAGGATGATTTGCAGCATCGAAGAAGTCCGCTGACTGAAGGTGACCCCAAAGTTTACCATAGTTTTCATCCGATTCTTCAATATCCTGAATTTTCAATCCTGTGATATCAAAGACAAATTTACCACCAGTAATGGCTTCTCCTTCTACTACCAATTCACCTGACGTAACTGGAATAAAACCGTAATGCTGACCAGCTGGCTTGTAACCTCTCCAATCTACTTTACTTGTAGATGCATCGATAGTTAGCGTAGAACCTGTAGCTTCACCTACTTCTTGAGCATCAGTAGTTTCTACTGTTTCGCTTGGAGACCCACAAGATACCGCGATCATTGCTGCAGCGATAAACAAACCTGTTTGTTGTAATAATTTCATAATTAATTGTTGAATTTTAGTTTCTGATTTTAAATGTATATACACGAAAACCAATGTTGGCTAAAAAAGTTCATAAGTACGTAAAAAAAATTATGCAGGTGAAGGGTTTTTGTAAATCAGTGGACTCAGAATGTTGCTAAAGCATAAAAAAATGCTCGATATTTTTAAATTTAAAAGTCTTGGGCGGTATTTAAGACCGCTAGAACATGAATGAAATCTTCAAAATAAAGTAACTTTGAGTGTAATAAGACCATTTCTCTTTGATTAAGTAAAAAATAGAAAAGAGACGAAATAAAAATTTGAATGCTATCGATATGATTTTAATATTTGAATAAATAACAATGATATGAATAGTGCAGAAGAAATCAGAAATAGCATAATAGACCAGCTATTAACTATTTCAAACAAGGAATATCTAAAAGCTATATTTGAAATCATAAATAATAGCAAAAAAGAAGGTGAAAAAATTCAACTTTCAGATGCCCAAATTGCGATGCTAAATATGAGCGAGGAAGATATCAAAAAGAACCGACTAATTTCTCAAGAAGATTTGGATGAATCAGATTTAAAATGGCTAGAAAGTTAATAATTTGGACCAAAACAGCAGTTCGCCAAAGACGTGAAATTCTTAAGTATTGGGTGAATAGAAATAAATCTAACACCTATTCAAAAAAGTTGATCAAGAAGATCAAAAATAAAGTGACTTTTATATCAGAGAACCCAGAAGCGGGGAAATTGACTAATCATAAGGACAGCAGAGAATCTGCAATGGAAAACTTTAGCAGTTACTATCAAATTGTCGAAGAATCAATCATCATCACTGCATTTTGGGATAATCGACAAGACCCAGATGAGTTAATTAAAATTTTAAAGTCATAGTCTTTAATCACTGATAAATTAATAATTAATACACTTAAAAATGCCCCTAATTAAAACTATCAAAGGAAAAAGTCCCCAAATGGGCGAAAACTGCTGGTTGGCAGATAATGCAACTGTGGTTGGAGATGTCATCATGGGTAAAAACTGCACGGTATGGTTCAATGCCGTCGTCCGTGGAGATGTGCATGAAATCAGAATCGGGGACGATACCAATATTCAAGATGGCGCAGTCATTCACTGTACATATCAAAAAGCTGGAACCTACATAGGCAATAAAGTTTCTATCGCCCACAACGCAATTGTACATGGCTGTACCATTCATGACAATGTTCTGATCGGTATGGGAGCAATAGTGATGGATGATGCCGAGGTACATTCAGGGGCAGTGATAGCAGCAGGGGCAGTTGTTCTAGCAGGCACAATCGTGGAAGCTAACAGCATCTACGCTGGAATGCCCGCCAAAAAAGTCAAGACTACTGGTCCTGAAATGCTAGAAGTCATCGAAAGAACCGCCAAAAACTACCCGATGTATGCAGAGTGGTTTAAGGAAGAAGAATAGGATTTATCATTTTAGAACTAGAATTGATGTTTACTATTCTTTTCTATTCTGATTATAAAACCAATTAAAATCTAATAAATACCAAATTAAATAAAATATTTTATCGTTTTAATTTTTAATAACATCTATTTTTTTTGTCTTTGATCAATTACTCTTATTTTAGACAATATTGATTCAAAGCATATGAAAGAAGAATATTTTAAATGGCATTCTCCAAATCTAAATCGGCAAGTGGAAATGTTAGTTTTTGGCCATGCGGGTTATCCAGTTGTTTTATTTCCTACTTCCATGGGTTCATTCCACGAAAATAAAGACATGGGTTTGATTGAAAAATCAAGATGGTATTTAGAACAAGGCTTGATTCAAATTTTCTGCCCTGAGAGCAATGATAAAAACAGTTTTTATAACAAAGGCATTCATTCCCATGATAGGATTCAAAACCATGTTGCCTATGATAAAATGATCAATCATGAAGTTGTCGAAAGAATTCGCCATAACACAGCAGTAGGAAAAGTTGCTATGGCGGGTTGTAGCTTTGGAGGTTATCACGCTGCAAATTATGCCTTTCGTCATCCTGGATATATAAGCCATATGTTCTCCATGTCTGGAGCTTTTGACATTCGCAGCTTTATGCATGGATACGAGTACGATGACATATTCTATCATTCACCCTTAGAGTTTTTGAATGGGCTCAATGATCCAGAACTTTGGAACATGGATATTGTCTTAGGCACCTCGAATTGGGATATTTGTTTTGATGCGAACATCAAGCTCAGTGATATTTTGGAACAAAAAGGCATAAGACATTGGCTTGATGTAAGAAAAGATAAAAATCATGATTGGCCATTATGGAAAGAAATGTTTCCACATTATTTATCAAGAATAAAATTTAACTAAAGTATATCATCTTATGAAAAAAATAGGAATCCTTTTTGGTATGGAAGATACTTTTCCCCATGCATTTATCGAAAGAGTAAACGAAAAAAATGAAAAAGGCATAGTAGCAGAGGCAGTAAGCATTGATAAAGTAATACAAAACCAACTTACAGAATATGCTGTAATTATTGACCGGATATCTCAAGATGTTCCCTTCTACAGAGCCTATTTGAAAAATGCAGCCTTGACAGGTACTGCTGTTATCAATAATCCATTTTGGTGGTCTGCTGATGACAAGTTTTTCAACAATGCCTTGGCAGATACCTTGGGCGTCCCCCTACCCAACACAGTAATCTTACCTTCTGCCGAGCATCCTACGGATACCACTGCGAAGTCATTTAGAAATTTGGCTATGCCAATGGATTGGCAGGCGATCTTCGATTATGTGAAATTTCCTGCTTACATGAAGCCGTATGCAGGCGGAGGATGGAAAAATGTATATAGATTGGAAAGTAAAGAAGAATTTTTCCAAAAACACCAAGAAACTGGGCAACTCGTCATGATGCTTCAGGAAGAAATTGTTTTTACAGAGTATTTTAGAGTTTACTGTTTGGGAGGAAAAGCCGTTCGCATCATGCAATATGAACCTCGTAATCCGCATCATCTTCGCTACGTCATCGATGGGCCGCCAGTCTCTAAAAAGTTGCTTGCAAAAGTAAAAGAATATACGCTAACCCTGTGTAAGGGATTAGGCTACGATTTCAATACTGTAGAATTTGCAGTGAGAGATGGTATTCCGTATGCGATTGATTTTGGCAACCCAGCTCCAGATGCAGATATCAATTCTGTTGGTCAGGAGAATTTTGATTGGGTAGTTGAAGAAGCTGCTAAAATGGCAATTGCCTATGCAAAGAGCCAAAAACCTGGGAAAATAAATCTTACATGGGGCACATTTATGAAAAATGCCGTGAGTTCAGCAAAACGTTTTTAAAGATGAAAAAATTACCAATTTTTACTTTAGGAGTAGAAGAAGAGTACCAGATTATCGATCCTGACACCAGAGATTTGCGCTCTCACATGTCCAAAATCGTGGATGGAGCAAAGATTTTCCTCAAAGAGCAAGTCAAATCTGAAATGCACCAATCGGTGGTGGAAGTAGGAACCAACATTTGTAATAATGTAGCGGATGCCAAAAAGGAAGTAGCTTTCTTGCGTCACAAGATCGTAGAGCTTGCTGCGAAACAAGAATTGATCGTTGGAGCTGCAGGAACACATCCTTTCTCCAAATGGCAAGAGCAAGCCATCACGGATGATCCAAGATACCATCACATCATCAATGAACTTCAAGACACTGCACGATCCAACTTAATTTTTGGTCTTCATGTTCACGTGGGAATCGAAAATCGAGATATTGCCTTGAAGATAATGAATCAGGCTTGTTACTTCTTGCCACATATCTATGCACTATCAGCAAATTCTCCATTTTGGGAAGGAAGAAACACTGGTTTCAAGGCATACAGAGCCAAAGTTTTTGCGAAATTCCCTAGAACAGGTTTGCCAGAGTATTTTGATTCTGTTCAGTCTTATGATAACTATCTTGATACTTTAGTAAAAACCAACTGTATTGACAATCCAAAAAAAATCTGGTGGGATTTGAGAATGCATCCATTTTTCAGCACGATAGAATTTAGAATTTGTGATATGTGCCTTACTGTACAAGAAACAATTTGTATAGTTGCTTTAATACAAGCTGTAGTCGCCAAGCTTTACAAAATGAATCTAATGAACACAAGTTTCAATATCTACAGAATCGCTTTGATCAGAGAAAATAAGTTCAGAGCTGCACGATATGGAATTGAAGGAAAAATGATTGATTTTGGTGAAAAGAAGGAAGTCGAGTACAAAGATTTGATGGTCGAGCTCTTGGATTTTGTAGATGATGTAGTGGATGAATTGGGAAGTAGAGAAGAAATCAATTATGTTCATCAAATCTTGGCTGAAGGAACAGGAGCAGATAAGCAGTTGAAAGTTTGGGAAGACACTCAGGATCTAAATAAAGTTGTAGATTTAATTACAGATCAATTTACAAAAGGAATATAAAATCCTAAATGAAACCCTCCTATCTTTGAGAAATTTAAAAAAGCGTGACTATGATTAATGTGGCGATTTTGGATATGAATAATGGGGAGCCCAATCAAGGGATGCGCTGCATTAAAGAAATTGTTGGGAGGTTTGAGGAGGAATTGACTTTTCAGATTTTTGATGTTCGAGTACACTCACAAATTCCAAAAATTGAAGATTTCGATCTATATGTTTCATCTGGAGGTCCAGGAAATCCTTTAGAAGGAAATGGAGACTGGGAAATAAAATATGCCCGGTTTCTAATGGATTTGATGGAATGGAATAAAGTCAACAGCAAGAAAAAATACTTATTGCTAATTTGTCATTCCTTCCAATTGGCTGTTCACACCTTTGGCCTAGCGGCGATTACAAAAAGGAAATCAAACTCTTTTGGAGTGATGTCCATTCACAAAACAGATTTGGGATTTGAAGATCCATTATTCGAAAACCTTGAAAACCCATTTTGGGCGGTAGATTCTAGAGACTTTCAAGTAGTCCAACCAAGGATGAAGCGGTTTAAAGAAATGGGAGCAAAAGTAATTGCCTTAGAAAAAATCCGATCACATTTAGAATATGAAAGAGCTTTGATGGGGATTCGTTTTTCCAACGAAATCGTAGGGACACAATTTCATCCAGAAGCTGACCCAGTGAGTTTTATGAATCACTTGAGAAAGGAAGATGTCAAACAAAAAATAATCGCCCAAAAAGGAAAAGCGAAGTACAGGACTATGCTAGAGCATTTGGTAGATGAAGATAAAATCTATAAAACTAATGAAACGCTTATTCCAAATTTCTTAAAAAATGCGATAAAACAGATAAAAGAACAGGCTTTAATTTTCCATTAAGTATATCATGATTGAGCACTACAGAAAGCACTTCAATAGCCAATTTAGTCAAGAGAAACATGGCGATTTTATTCAAGATATTGCAAATGATTTTGACTACTTGCCTACTTTCCGCATTGCAGAAACACCTTTTTTTATCTCCAATGAGTTAAAAAGTCAATTACTTGAAGGAACAAAGCAAGTTATTGACTTTATCAAAAGACCTGATTTCAAAACACTCACGCAAAGAGCTTTGGATCTCAACACAGAAGTACCAAATGAAGATTTACATACCCAATTTCTTGCCATCGACTTTGGAATCTGTGAAGAAAATGGCCAAATTATCCCCAAGCTCATTGAGGTACAAGGTTTCCCCTCTGTATTCAATTTTCAGCAAAATCTATTTGATAAATTTTTAAATCATTACCCATTTTTAAAAGAATTCAGTCCATATTTTGAAGGATTGGATAAAGCAAGTTTTTTAGCCAAACTTAAGGAATCAATCCTAAATGGTCATGATGAAAAAAATGTCGTTTTATTAGAAATTGAACCAGAAAAACAAAATACTAAAATTGATTTTTATTATTGTAGAAGGGATTTAAAAATCCCAATAGTCTGTGTCACAGAAATAATCAAGAGAGAAAAAAAACTCTTCTACAAAAATGACCAAGGGAATGAAATCCAAATTCATAGAATCTACAATCGGGTTATTTTTGATGAATTGAATTTGAGAAAAGATCTAAAATTAGAATTTGATTTTAGGGAAGAATTAGATGTGGAGTGGGCAGGTCATCCTAACTGGTTTTTTAGAATCAGTAAATATATACTCCCTTACTTGCACGGGCCATATTTCATAGACTCTACTCTTCTAAGTGAACTTAAAGAGATTCCTGATGATTTGGAAAATTATGTATTGAAGCCTCTTTTTTCATTTTCAGGGAGCGGAGTGATTTTCCATGTCAAAAAATCAGATTTAGAGGCGATTAAAGAGCGAGACTTATACATCTTACAAAAAAAAGTTAACTACTCGCCTATACTTCAAGCTCCTGACGGAATGGTAAAAGCTGAGGTTAGAATCTTATTGGTTTGGCCTGAAAAAGATCAAGAACCTACTTTGATGTCCAACTTGGTTCGTCTGAGTAGGGGCGAGATGATTGGGGTAAAATTCAATAAAGACAAAGATTGGGTTGGTGGAACCATAGGTCTTTTCGAATCCAAATGATTTTATTTCAGATATTTTTTTAACACTTACACAAATTAGCACTTCATATCCTGATATCAATCAGTTCATTTCTAGACAAAAGTCATTTGTACAAAACATAATTTTTTAGGATTATAAATCTTCCATTTAATCCATCAAAAAAAGACCTTTTTACGCTCTTTTTGTATAAAATTCCCTTTCTATTCCTATTCTTTTTAATAGCTTTAAGGAATGAAACGCAAAGTTTCAGATTAAATAAAACTCTTATTCATCGCTTTACACTATTTTCATGACCATAGGAATTTTAAAAGAACCAAAGGAGGAGTCTAGAGTGGCATTGCTTCCTGAGGCTGTCAAAACATTGCTTTCTTGGAACGCACAAGTTATTATTGAGACAGATGCCGGTTTATTAGCATTTGCTAATAATGAATCCTACAAAGCTGTGGGTGCAACTATCAAAAGTAGAATGGAAGTTCTAGCTGAAGCAGATATGATCTGTAGCATTCAGCCAATTTCACAAGAAGAAATTTCAAAAATGAAACCTGAAGCTATTCTTTTAGGTCAAATGGGAGCATTGTTTAATCCTGAACTGACAAAATTTCTACTAAAGGAAAAACGAACAGCCTTCAGTATGGAGCTTGTCCCAAGAACTACAAGAGCTCAAAGTATGGATGTACTTTCCTCAATGGCCACAGTAACAGGATACAAATCTGTACTTTTGGCAGCAAGTTCACTTCCTAGATTTTTTCCAATGTTTATGACTGCTGCAGGAAGTATCACACCCGCAAAAGTCTTGATTTTAGGAGCTGGAGTTGCAGGTCTTCAAGCCATCGCTACCGCCAAAAGGTTGGGAGCTTCTGTTTTTGCATTTGATGTACGACAAGCGGCTAAGGAAGAAGTACTTTCATTAGGTGCAAAATTCGTCGATGTAGAAGGAGCAAAGGAAGATAAAGGAGCTGGTGGATATGCTGTAGAGCAGTCAGCTGAATTTATTCAAAAGCAAAAAGACACCATTCACGAATATGCTGCCAAGTCAGACGTAATCATCACGACTGCTCAGATTCCAGGTAGAAAAGCACCACTTCTAGTAGAAGAGAGAACAGTATTAGCGATGAAGCCAGGTTCGGTAATTATTGATCTTGCGGCATCATCCGGAGGAAATTGCGCTTTGACTCAAGCTGATCAAACGGTGGAAATTAATGGTGTGAAAATAATTGGAGTAGGAAATATTGCATCAGAACTACCACAAGATGCCAGTAAAATGTATGGTAAAAATTACCTCAATTTTCTCAAATTAATCATCAAAGATGGGGAGATCAATCTCAATTTCGAAGATGATATTGTCAAAGGAACATGTGTTTGCCACAATGGTGAGGCTGTCAATTCTCGGATTTCAGAAATGTTAACTCAATAAAATGGAAAATCTATTAAATTTTATAGGCGATAATATGGAAATGATTTATTTCCTAATCCTCGCAATACTTTTAGGAGTAGAAGTGATTTCTAATGTACCTGCTATCCTTCATACCCCTTTAATGTCTGGAGCCAATGCCATTCATGGAGTAGTGGTAGTAGGGGCTATCATTGTAATGCTGCATGCTTCACCTGATAATTATGCCTCCTTGATTGTAGGGTTTTTGGCTGTGGTAATGGGCACACTGAATGTAGTCGGAGGCTTTGTGGTGACCGATAGAATGTTAGAGATGTTTAAGAAAAAACCTAAAAAATCATGAGTCTAAATATACTAGAAATCATTTATTTGATTGCTTCTCTGACCTTTGTGATAGGTTTGAAAATGCTCAGTCACCCAGAAACTGCTCGTAAAGGTAATTTGATTGCGGCTTTTGGAATGCTGATAGCAGTAATTGCTACGATAACAATCTATCAGCCTTTCGATAGTGCAAAAGCAATCAACTATGGCTTGATCGCATTGGGTTTGATTGTAGGTACTATCATTGGTACTATGATGGCCAAAAAAGTAAAAATGACAGCCATGCCTCAGATGGTTTCATTTTTCAACGGAATGGGTGGCGCTTGTGCTGCCCTGATTGCGATCATAGAGTATCAAAATCACGAAACTAGCGTAAGTGGTTCTTTTGATGGTGAATTTTTGGTGATGCTCTTGGGCTTAATCATCGGTTCGGTATCTTTTTCTGGTTCTATGATTGCCTACGGCAAATTAGAAGGGAAAATCAAAGACAAAGTGCTTCCGATGAATCAGTTGATCAATATGGTTATGCTATTCACCATTGTTGCACTGACAGTATATCAGATGTTGGGTTATGGTGATGCTACCGTTTTCTATGTTCTTCTAGTGATTGCCTTGATTTATGGTATCCTATTCGTAATGCCAATTGGTGGAGCAGATATGCCTGTTGTGATTTCTTTGCTTAATTCCTTTACAGGTGTTGCAGCAGCATTTGGAGGATTCCTTTATGGTAATAAGGCCATGCTGACGGGTGGTATTTTGGTGGGTTCTGCCGGAACTATCCTGACCATTCTAATGTGTACTGCGATGAACCGTTCATTGACCAACGTACTACTTGGAGCCTTTGGTGGTGCAAAAGCAGGTGGTGCAAAAGGAGAAGCTGGTGATCAAACAGCCAAAGAAATTAGCATTACTGATACAGCAGTATTACTTTCTTACTCTCAGAACGTGGTGATTGTACCAGGTTATGGTTTGGCAGTAGCTCAAGCACAACATATTTGCCACGAACTCGAAAAACTGCTGGAAGACAAAGGTGTCAATGTAAATTATGCCATCCATCCAGTTGCAGGACGTATGCCGGGTCATATGAATGTATTACTTGCTGAAGCTGACGTTCCATACGAGAGAATGCAAGAAATGGAAGAAATCAATCCAAGAATGGCAAATACGGATGTCGTGGTTGTGATTGGAGCCAATGACGTTGTAAATCCTGCGGCGAAAAAGGACCCTTCCTCTCCTATTTATGGCATGCCTATTTTGGAAGTAGATCAAGCGAAAAATGTAATAATTCTCAAAAGAGGAATGAGTGCAGGTTATGCCGGAATCGAAAATGAGTTATTCTTCTACCCCAAATCAAGAATGCTTTTTGGAGACGCTAAAGACTCTCTGCAAAAACTTGCAGCAGAAGTTAAAGAGGTTTAATTAGAACAATATTTAGATTTAAGAAGTGGTATATCAAGTATGAAACACTCTTAAAAATGAAAATAATTAAGGAAGGCTTTATATAAGTCTTCCTTTTTTTTACATAATTTTACTTTTAACATTATTGTAATTCGTACAAAAGCTTAAAATCCTCTATGAAAAAAAAACTTTTGATACTTTTGTTGTTGTTTGGAGCAGCACAATTAGCGACGGCTCAAGGTACTATTATAGGTATCCAAAATAGTCCTCGAAAAAGTATGATTAGCAGCATAATGAATCCTGCAGAAATTAACAATTTAGACAAAAAGGTAGAAGTCAACTTTTTCTCTATCAATGGTTCGGTCAATAACAATACAATCTCTTATGGAGATATCCTTGAATTTGGAGAAGATGTGATAGATGTTGCATTTCAAGGTGCAAATGGCCCAGTCAACATGCGGACTGACGCCTCAATTTTAGGCCCTTCAATAGGAATAAAAAGTGGAAAATGGGCATTTGGATTTAGTACACAGGCCTTTTTAAGGGCAGACATTATAGACTTAGACCCAACTTTAGGACAATCTATTTTAGATATTGCGTTTGAAAGTTCAAACAGCATGACGGCCATTTCCAGTGAATATAATCAAAGAGTAAATGCAGCAGGATGGGCAGAAATGGGCTTCCTTTTGGGGCGTGAAATTATAAATACAGAAAAACATAAATTTTCAATTGGAGCTACTGCCAAACTTCTATTCCCTGGATCTTATGCAAATTTTGGTCTTGACAGACTTAGCGCTGTGATCGTGCAAGATGAATTTGAAGTAAGTTTAACAGAAGCAACTGGTACACTCAATTTATCGTATTCAGAAGCAGATTTCGATGGAAGTAGCTTTGGACTAGGTACAGATGGTTTCAATTTTGGAAAAGTAAATGGAGTAGGATTTGATTTTGGTGGTAATTACCTGTTAAAAGATGCTGAAGGACGATCAAAATTGAATTTGGGACTTTCAGTAAGAAATCTTGGTAGTATGAGATTTGCAGAAGGTCAAGTGAATAACACCTATTCAATGAATATTCCAGAAGGAGAATTTTTTAGCTTAGATCAACTTAGTGATAATTTGGATGAAGTAGAACAACAACTCTTAGCTAGCGGGTATTTTACAAAAACAACCGAAACAGATGGAATCAAAACCAATCTACCCTCAATAGTCTCTGGGTATGCAGAATTAAAGCTTTTAAAGAAGCTTTATCTAAGTGCTTATGGTCAAGTCAGAACTGGTGATGATTTTGCAAACGAAACCATTACAGCACAAAACTTATTTGTAATTACGCCTCGACTTGTATTAGGAAAATTCGAAGTTTACTCCCCATGGACAAAAACAGAGGTGTCTGGGTATGCAGGAGGGTTAGGTCTAAGATTTGGCGGATTCTTTGTGGGAAGCAATTCTATTTTGACGGGTTTGACAGCGGACACCAAACAAGCTGATTTTCATGTAGGCCTGAGTTGGGGATTTGGTAGATATAATTAAGAAATAAAATAAGCCTCCACAAAATGCGGAGGCTTATTTGCTATCAAACCTTGTAAACCACTATTTTTAGTCTGTTGGACTGTCCTTTAATTTTTTATCTGGGAAAGCTACTATTCCAAAATCAGTACCTTTGATGTATTGAAATATTTTTGGAATTACTGAAACACATAGCATTAATCCTCCAAATAACAATATATGATGGGGATTAGTAAAATATGATCCAGATGTAAATACACCAAGTATAAGCAATGTACTGAAAGGCATAGAAATCGCAAGCACATTAATTCCAAGTTCGAGATCAAAAGTCGGGTTCGATTCCAAATCTTTATTTCCTATCTCCATTGATCGGACGGCAGACATGTGTGCAAAAGGCCAAAAACTTACTGCGCTTTGAGGAAAAACTACAGCCAATAGAATTGCTGCTTCATTTGGCATCGGCACAAGCAACACGAACACCCCACTCAAAAGAAATACAAATCCCGCTCTAAATGTCAATAAAGATGCGATCATTCTCAATTGAGCCCACTTGAAAACCACTGCTATTCCTATAAACAATAAAACAAGCGGTGTCATCATATTTTTCATCATCAATATTGCATCACTCAGAAAAATGGGCATACTTTCTAAATTTACACCAAAACTTAGAAGCAAAATTGCGGAGATAATCACCAAATTAATAGGTTCCTTCACCATAGAAAGAAGGAGCTGCTTAATTTTCTCAGTATTTGACCTAGATGTCAATCGGTGACTTTTGTAAAACCATGACATAGCCAGCATATAAGCAATCAATAAAACGAAAACCTTATTGCCAATATCAGACAATGCAGCCCAAGCAAGAATATCGTCTCCAAGGTATTCCACCACAAAAGGAAAACAAGTCAATCCCGGAGCTAAAGAAGGAATCAAAAGCAGTTTTTTCCAATAAATCAGAAGAGCCTGGGCCAAGCATGATATGCTCAGGAGAAACACCTTCTTTTTCAGCAATCATTTCCATCAAAGTAGCTGCATCTCTATGACCATATCTGTTTCCTGAACTTACAGCTTCCGAAATAGCTTGAATTACTTTTGGTGCCGGGCCGTATGGATTTTCATTGGCAGAAAGCCGAGCTGTAATTCTGGCTTCATCATAATTAAAGTTGGGTATATATTCTTTGAGGGTACTTTCTGGTTGGTAAGCGTGTAAGACCTCTCTTTTGCTCAATGCCATAGCTGGACTAACTGTGAGCGCACCTAAACCCAAAAGAGAGGATTTAATCCAATTTCTTCTATTGATCGACTTGTTCATATGAATTGTTATTAGTGGAATTATAAATACAAAGAGTGTCAAAAAAAGCTTTAACACAGATCTCAAAAAGGTTATTTGGGTTAGGAAAAAGAACATGTTGGTTGAATTTTCACCCCAACTTTCCAATTCTGATGTTAATCTAGTAATAATTGGTTTATTAAAAAACCATTGTTTGTATTTTTTATAATTTTTTAATAAAAAAGTGACTTATAAAAAACCTATTTTATTTAAAAATCATATGAACCGTTAAAAATTGGTTTGAAATTTAACCACTGATTAGAATTTTTATATCTCCTACCAAAAGTTTGCTTGAAAGATCTAGCTCAAATAAAATCTTTGGAAAAATGAATGATCAAAGAGAAGCGCTAATTTTGCAGTACGATTTGAACCGAATTGTATAAAATTGAATTTACAGAATATGATTATACCAGTTAGCATCACTTCCAAGGCACAAGAAGAAATCAAAAACATCATTACCAATAAGAATATCCCAAAAGATTATTCTTTGAGGATTGGGGTCAAAGGTGGTGGATGTGGAGGAATGTCTTATGCACTTGGCTTTGATAAACTTAAAGAAGGTGATCAGCAATTCATTTTAGAAGATATCCCAGTATTGATAGAAAAAAAACACGTGATGTTCCTAATGGGGATGGAAATAGACTTTTATGAAGGAAATGATGCCAGAGGTTTTACTTTTATCAATCCAGATATTCCAAAAAGACATGATGCAGAGTAATTTCCCACCCTGCATCATTTAGATTATTCTTTTGTGATGATATCGATTACTTCTTGTAGTTTTTCTTTACTTTCTGAATAAGGATCTAAATCAAACAACTCTACTTTCCTAAAATCAATTGGATGACTTTCACTTTGGAGAGAGATATATCCTGATTTCAAAAGTTGACCATCAACTTTTACTGCAGGATCAAATGGATTAACATTTCCACCTCCAATTTGAGGCTTATAATATGTCAATACTTTTTCTCCTTCCATAATATGATGGACTACGGAGTCTCCTAAAACTAAAAATTCAGCTATCACCCATTCTTCCCCGTGGTAGGTTTTGGCAGTTGAAGTGACACAATGAGGAGTAAATAATTCATCATCCATAACTACATTTGTTCCTGGAGTACAAAGATTGCTCGTAGGTCT
Source organism: Belliella baltica DSM 15883 (assembly GCF_000265405.1). Taxonomy (NCBI): domain Bacteria; kingdom Pseudomonadati; phylum Bacteroidota; class Cytophagia; order Cytophagales; family Cyclobacteriaceae; genus Belliella; species Belliella baltica. Next base: position 3,740,036 of record NC_018010.1, read on the forward strand.
TGGATTTTCTCCATCTCCCCCAAGCATTTGTCCCTCTATAGAAATAGGAAAATCTTGATCTACCAACATGGTTGCTGGATCTTGAGAATGAAGCATAGCTCCACTATTTCTTGTCGCCCAAGATTCTCCACCTCCTGCCTGCTCTCCGACAAATCTATATTCGACCTTCAATAAATAATATGAGTAAGGATTTTTATAAAAAATATGTCCAAACTGATTGTCAAATTTTTCATATTGATCATACCTAACTTTCAATAACCCATCTTCAACACGAAAAGTATTTCCAAAATTTTCATTCAACTTGTGCTTTGAAATTTTTATAATCCAGTCATTCAAATCTTCACCGTTAAAGAGCTGAATCCAATCGCTTCCAAAATCTTTTACTTCTAAAACCTCTTCTTCGTTAGAGTTTGTAGATTGACCACAAGACCATATAATGGATGCTAGCGCAAGCGTGAAAATAAATAATCGTTTTGTCATAATAGATTTAATTTAAAATGGTTTGAATTGTGTACAATGCTTAAACTTAGCCAAAGAAAATTAAAAACTTGCAAAGAAGGAGTTAAAGGTATAATTTCGATTTTAAAACTTAGAATTCATGCTGCGATTTCTTACGGGTACCATCTTTTTTATTTCGCTTGTACTGTTTTTCAGTGTGTATGTTTCTCCAGAATATTTTCCATATGCAGGACTTTTGACACTACTAATCCCTCTACTTTTAATAATAAATGGTATCATTTTCATTTTATTGTTATTGGCAAAAAGACGCTTAGCCTTCCTTCCGCTCTTGGCTATTGTGATAGGGTGGAAATTCATGGGTGTTACATTTCAGCTCAATCCGATCAAAGATAATCCAAAAGGTTTATCCGTTTTAAGTTACAACGTACATCTCTTGCGCTATGCAAAACCTGGAGGGGATAACAAAACAGTCACTCAAAATATCACAAAATGGCTTCAAGACAATCCATCTGATATCAAATGCTTTCAGGAATTTTATCAAGACTTCACTACACCCTCAAGAAATGCTATCAAAGCATTAGCAACTGATTCTGGATATGAATATTCTTATCAAATTATAGAAGGGAATCCGAGAAAACGATCTTATGGGATGGTAATTTTCAGTAGATACCCAATTATCAATGAAGGTCGCGTATTCGATACAAAGAGGAATAATGGAGTGATTTTCGCAGACATCAAAGTGGACAAAGACACTATTAGAATCTATAATGCACATTTAGAATCTATGAGTATTCCTTCCGAAGGCTTGAGTGATTTGGATGGTATCAAGGAAAATTATCGAGAAACTCTTGGCAAACTAAAAAGAGGTCAAGTCATTCGTGCGACCCAGCTAGGTGTATTGATAGAACACATGAAAAATAGCCCATACGCCAATGTATTGGTAGGAGATTTCAATGATGTACCCTATAGCTACACTTATTTTTCTTTGAGAAAAATCATGAAAAATGCTTTCGAAACAGCAGGTAGAGGTTTTGGATTCACTTATAATAAGGTTCTATTTTTTTTAAGGATTGATAATATTTTTTATGACGAAGTATTGCAAATAGAGCGGTTCAAAACTCACAGAGAAGTGGATTATTCAGATCATTATCCAGTTTCTGCTACATTTTCTTGGGAAAAACCCTTGAGAAAAGTAAGTCTTGAAGAGCTTGATTAACATTTTTATAGATAATCAATCTATCTAGTAGGTTTTGCTCTCTTAAAAAATTTCATCGGTATATCAGAATAAGGTGCAAATTGAATTTGACTATACCTAAAAATTGTTATATAATGGATTATGAAGTTAAATGACAAAAAATATATACAAAACAGTATTCCAAATGAATTAAAAAATGTAATTATCAAAGCACTTGACTTTTACCCTGATTTAGTAGATGTGAGTATAGAATTCAAACTCAGCGAAAACATCCGAAAATCAGTGATGCAAGCGCAACCGAAGTTCAAAACTATGTTGGGCTCCAGAAAAAAAAGAGCTTACATTATAAAAATCAGTAGATTTTTTTCTCTCAAAGGAAAAGTCACTCCTATTCACGAGTTGCCAGAAGATGTTTTAGTCGGTTGGATTGGTCATGAACTCGGACATGTCATGGACTATCTTCAAAGAAGTAACTGGTCGATGTTAGTTTTTGGAATTGGATATTTAACCTCGCGAAGTTTCATTATCTCAGCAGAGCGATCCGCTGACACCTACGCTGTCAATCATGGTCTTGGTAAATATATTTTGAAAACAAAACAGTTTATCCTTCATGAAGCAGGAATGTCGGATGCCTATATTGAGAAAATCAACAAACTCTATCTACCACCAGAAGAAATCATGCATTTAATGGAAAACATTCCAATTGAAAATTAAGATCTTATTAGTTCCCTTCCATTCAAAAGGCTTAAATGATTGGTGATAAGTAAAAAATATTTATAGATTTTAAAATTCTGACTTATCCATTTTTTGAAACATAATTTTCCCAATCTTTAAAATCTTTTCCCTTCATGACCCTTGGGATTTTAACTTGCCCACCTTTTTGTTTTGTTTCCTCGGTCCATTTTCTGAATAATTCATCTGTAATAAGCTTCACCTCTACCCGCTTCAATGCTTTATTCCTAGCAACTTTATAGTTTTTGTTATTTTCCTTCAAAATTTTATCCAAGCGCTCTGCAATTTCCTTTTCATCGAGCTTTTTCTTAGCATCTAAACCTAAATACCATTTGTGTGAGTAATCATTTTCCTCTAATACTGCTGACACCGTAAATTCTTTGATTTGGCAATCAAACTCCTCACTTAACCTTTCCATAACTTTATTCATTTGATTGACCGACAACTGAGAACCGACCACATTAAGAAAATGCTTTGTTCTTCCAGTAATCTTAATTTCAGCTTTTTCTTTATTGGTAAAAGCAATAGTGTCCCCAATCATGTATCGCCAAGCTCCAGACACAGTGCTAATCACCAAAACATAATCTATACCTTCTTCTACATCTTCAATTTTAATTGATTTTGCATTCTGATTGATACTTCCATCCTCTTCCATGTTTTCTGGTATGAAGGGAATAAACTCGAAATAGATACCATTATTTGTCATCAATGCCATAGCGTCAGTTTCTTTTCTGATTTGCGTAGCTATATAACCTTCAGAAGCTAAATAAGTATCAATAATGACGATTTCTCTTCCACATAATTTTTCAAATGATTTCCTATATGGTTCAAAAGCTACACCACCTGAAGTGTATACTTGAAAATTTGGCCAGATATCATGAATAGTTTCTACATCATGAAACTCAATAACCTTTTTGAGCATGAGCTCAATCCATGATGGAATTCCCGAAATAGCACCAATATCCCAATTTACGGATTCTTTAGCCAGCTCTTCTACTCTTAGATCCCAATCATCAATTGATGAAATCTCTTTACCGGGCCTGTAAAACCCCTCAAACCAAAAAGGAATTTGACTTGCGCTGATTCCACTAATTTCTCCCTCAAAGTGTCCGTTTACTTCTTTGAGGTTAGTACTACTTCCAAACATTAGAATTTCTTTCTCAAAAAATTCAGCAGGAAGATCAAAATCTGCTATCCCTTTAATCTGCTGCATCCCTCCCCGGCGAATAGACTGCATCATATCTTCTGTAACTGGAATATGCTTTTTGGTGCTTGTAGTTCCGCTGGAAACTGCAAAAAACTTCACTTTTCCAGGCCAAGTAATATCTTGACCGCCATCGATGACTTTCTGCCACCACTTTTCTTTCAATTGATCATAATCATGAAATGGAACTTCATTGGCGAAACCTTCTCTTATATTCTTTGATTTACGGATTTGCTCAAATTGATAATATTTTCCAAAAGCTGTGTCTTTTGCCCTTGAAAGCAATTCTTCCAAAACTTTTTCTTGTGCTTCTTGAGGATTGGTATTAGAAAAAATTTTATCTAATGTCTCTACTGATTTTTTAATAATCTCTCCTATAATAGCCATTTTGTTCGATTTAAGTGTTCTTGAAAATGTATTAAAAAAGTCCCTTCCAGAAAGCAAGTTCACCTTTAAAAATGTAAGACCAGAAGGATTTCTTAATATATGAAAAGGAACAATATCCTTGCCACACAAGAAAAAAAGCTCAACAACTCCACTTTTTCTAGAATTGTTGAGCTTTTTCTGACATAGAAATACTCGATGAATTTAATTTTGATTCTACCAGAATACAATATAAAGTGCTGCCGTAATCAAAGTAATGATAAACGCTCCAATCTTGAAGCCTGAACTAGTTTTGAAAATATCACCGCTGATATCAATGCTGTTTGGATGATCTTTTCCTTTTCCTTCTACCAAACTGATGATCACCATCAAAGTAGCTAACACCAAGAAAACCACACCCATTCTATCTAGGAAAGGTAGATTTGGCCAAACTACTTTTAAAACAATAGAAAGTGGAATACTTAAAGCTGCGCCGGTTAGTGCTGCATTGGAAGTTGTTTTTTTCCAGAAGACACCAAAGAAGAAAATCGCAAATACACCTGGGCTAATGAAACCAGTATATTCCTGAATAAACTGGAATGCTTGATCCAATTGCCCCAATGCAGGAGCTACAATCGCAGCGATAATAAACGCAACTGCTGCTGTGATCCTACCAACTCTTACTTGCTTAGCTTCAGAAGCATCTCTACCAAAATATTTCTTATAAATATCCATGGTGAAGATGGTAGATGTACTATTTGCCATTGATGCCAAAGAAGAAACAATCGCAGCAGTCAGGGCAGCAAAAGCCAAACCTTTCAACCCCGTAGGAAGCAATTGCAATAAAGTAGGATAAGCTCTATCAGATTTGATTATTCCTGTTACAGGATCTTTCATAGATTCAACAAAACTTGTATCGATACCATTATTTACAATAACCAAAGCTGCAATTCCTGGAATTACAACAATTAAAGGCATCAAAAGCTTCAAGAAGCCTGCGAAAATCATCCCTTTTTGGGCTTCATCTAAACTTTTTGCAGCTAGCGCTCTTTGCGTTATATATTGGTTGAATCCCCAATAACTCAAATTGGTAATCCACATCCCTCCTACCAAAACACTTATACCTGGTAGATCTAAATAAGCATCTCTGACGCCACCCTTACCATCAGGAATCATCATTTCTCCTTTTGAAAGAATCATAGAAAAATGTCCTGGAACTTCTTGTCTCAACAAGCCCAAACCATCCCATGCACTTCCACTTCCTACCATCGTCAAGGCGATGTACGTTGTAGCCAAGCCGCCTGCAATTAGGAAAAATACTTGAACAACATCAGTCCAAGCTACTGCTTTAAGACCACCGTAAATGGAATAAATCATCGCAAATAAAGCCAAACCTATGATGGCATAGGTCATAGGAACATCAAGAATGGTATTCAAACTCAATGCGCCCAAATAGAGCACTGATGTCAGATTGACAAATACATATAAAGCGAGCCAGAAAATAGCCATTGTAGTTCTTACTCTAGTATCATATCGGTCAAGTAAGAATCCCGGCATGGTGTAGATACCTTTTTTGATATAAACAGGCAAGAAAAAAATCGCAACTACCAAAAGTGTAATTGCAGCCATCCATTCATATGTAGAAATGGCTAGTCCTAAGGCAAATCCTGAACCAGACATTCCTATAAACTGCTCTGCAGAAATATTGGATGCAATCAAAGAAGCACCTACGGCCCACCATGGTAAGGCTTTGGATGCTAGAAAATAATCTTGAGAATTTTTGACATGGCCTTTTTTCTCACGAGAGACAAAAAGACCCATTCCAATGATGAGGCAACAATAGCCAATGAATACAATGAGATCTAAAGGTTCTAATAACATAGGTTGAGGTTGATTATATGGGGTTTAAATTTGGTTTGTGAGTTTCAAATATAAGTTTTTCAATTTAGGAATGAATATTTTATTAGATTTTGTAGCACGAAATTATTTTAAAGCAAAGAATTCATTCAAATTACTCCTCAAATTTTCTCTATTCTGATTTTTAGAATCATTTACAAGAACCATTATAAATTCACAATTAGTCTAATTTAATTTCATTAATACTGTTTAATCATATTTGCCTATTTGTCCATTAATTATCAGTTGGTCAACTAATTTTCATTACTACAGCTTTGAAAACCATTTTTACATTCATATTTGATGAAAAAAAATATTTTTTTTCATCAAGCTCAAGATCATATTATCAGAAATTAATAATTCTTATATTTCAGCTGTTTAATCACCAAGCCCCACCCACGCACGCACTTCATAAAGATGAAAGAAAAGTCCAAATTTCACCCAATTTAGATTGTGGAAAATCGCGTTGTAAATAAGAAAATAGAAGAAAAAAGACTGCAAAATCTTTACTCTTACAAAATTCTTAATACCAAAGCAAATTTGGATTATGATCAAATTACTACTTTGGCCTCTCAAATATGTGGTACAAATGTGGCTATGATCAATTTTATAGATGAAAAAGTTCAATGGACAAAATCAGCGGTCGGTATCAAAAAGCAAATTATCGATAGAAATCAGTCATTTTGTAATCAAACGATCAAAAATCAAGATAGACCATTGATAATTGAAGACCTTACTAATGATGATCAGTTCAGAGAAAACTCATTTGTCGCCAATGAACCTCATTTAAGATTTTATGCAGGTCATCCAATTTTATCAAAAGAAGGATTTGCATTAGGTACTATTTGCGTACTTGATTTTAAACCATTAAAATTATCAAATCAACAAATAGAATCTTTGAGAATTCTTGCTCTTCAAGTTAAAAATCTCTTAACATTAAGCTCTTCTAATGAAAAACTTAAATCCACTTCCAATCGATTAAAAGAAAAATCAAGGCAACTTAAAAAATTTTTTGAAGCTAATGTTGATCTCTTCTGTATAAGTAATCAAGAGCTCGAAGTAATTTCACTCAACCAATCTTGGGAGCACACATTAGGTTTTTCAAGCAAAGAAATCAAACGAAGGGGATTAAAGTTTTTCATTCATCCAGAGGATTTAAAAAGAAGCTTAGAAAAAGCTGATACGCTATCACAAAATCTTCCGATTCTTAATTTCACCAACAGATACTTATGTAGCGATGGAACCTATAAAACACTCGAATGGAGGTCCTACTTAGAAGACAGCTTGATCTACTCATCTGCACGGGACATCACCGAAAAAATTGAGATAAGCAAAAAGATAGAAGCTCAAAAATTATATACAGAATCCATTTTAGCTGCGCTACCTGATTTATTATTTATAGTCGACAAAAATGGAATCTATTTAAATTTTACTTCTAATAATGTTGACGATCTATTACTCAAACCTGAAGAATTCATCGGTAAAAATGCCAAAGATATTCTTCCTTCTGAACTTGGATTAGAATTTATCAAAACCATTCATGAAACTATTTCTAAAAATGAATCTAAGTCAATGAAATATGACTTATTCTTAAAAGGTAAATTTCAAAATTTTGAGGCTAGATTTTCTCCCTTTGAGTCAGATAAAGTAATTGTAATAATTAGAAATATTTCACTTGAAAAACAAATTCAAGATCAACTCATAAGAACTAAAAACCTTTTAGAAATAGCAGGGAAAATATCCAAAACTGGAGGATGGGAAATTGATTTCGTTACCAATGAAGTTATATGGTCCCAAATGGCTCGTCAGATTATGGAAATCGACGAGGATTATATTCCTTCTCTAGAAAATGGAATTTCTTTTTATAAACAAGGAAGTAAAGAAAAAATCATTAGTGCTTTCAAAGAAGCTGTTGAGCAAAATAGAGCATATGATCTGGAACTTGAGATTTTAACTGCTTTGGGTAATACGAAATGGGTAAGAACACAAGGCCAACCTATATTTGAGAATGGGAAGTGCACTTATATCTACGGAACTTTTCAAGATATTACGGAAAGATATTTACAAGAAAAGTCCATAAAAGAAAGTGAAGAAGATTATAAAAAACTTTTCGAAAATATGGCTCAAGGCGTGGTCTATCAAAAATCTGATGGCACGATTATAAGGGCGAATTCGGCTGCTGAAAAAATTCTAGGCTTGACATTTGATCAAATGATTGGAAGGACTTCAGTCGACCCTAGGTGGCATTCAATTCACGAAGATGGAACTAGTTTCCCAGGGGATCAACACCCTGCAATGATAACTTTGAGAACTGGAGAACCAATCAAAAACAAAGTTATGGGGGGTATTTCACCCTCTAAAAAACAAACATTTATGGATCTCAATCGACACCATCCCTGAATTTGAAGACGGAAATACCAAACCATACAGAGTCTTAGCAACCTTTAAAGACATTACGGCTGAACGACAGATTCAAAATGAAATTTTAGAGAGTAAAGCAACACTACAAGCAATTATAGAAAGCTCTAAGGAAAGTATCTGGTCATTAGATACCAATTTGAAAGTAATATTTTGTAATCAAAAAGTGGCAGATCAGTTTAATCGGGCCTTTGGAAAAAAACTGGGAGAGGGAATGTCTATGTTAGAAATGATCCCAGAAAAATTCAAAGAACTTTGGGAAGTTAGATATAAAAAAGCTTTAAATGGAGAGTCCATTGTATTTACAGAGGAAATAGAAATTGAAAATGAAAATTTCCTTTTTGAATCCTCGATACAACCTGTCTTTGTAAACAATAAAATTATTGGAATTGCAGTGTTTAGTAAAGATGTAACAGAGACCACTTTACACATCAAAACTATCGAAAAACAAAATAAGACTTTGAAGGAAATTGCGTGGATGCAATCTCATAAAGTTAGGGCTCCTTTAGCAAGGTTAATGGGTTTGGTAATGTTGCTTGAAGAAGATGATCAATTTGATATACCCGTGTTAGAAGTCCGAAAAGAAATCTTAAACTCTTCACTTGAGCTTGATAGTATCATTAGAGAAATCTCATCAAAAACCCATCAACTCGAAAAATTAGATTAAGGATTGACTTAAGAACTGTCAAAAGTCACTTTTTAATCTTAATAAAATATTTACATTGAGGCATTAAAAAAAATAAAATGACTCTATCTGACCAAGAAATAGCAAGAGCTTCTACCATGCTACCAATTATGGAGATCGCTAGAAAACTTCAAATTAATGAAGAGGATTTACGACCATATGGAAAATATATTGCAAAACTCCCTCTCCGACTTATTGATTCAGAGAAAATAAAGGGTAAAAAGCTTATTTTAGTTACTGCAATCACACCAACAGTTGCTGGAGAAGGAAAAACCACAGCAAGTATCGGGCTTTGTGAAGGCCTAAATAAAATTGGTGTAAAGACTGCCGCCGTCTTGAGAGAACCCTCTTTGGGGCCAGTATTTGGAATGAAAGGTGGGGCTGCAGGAGGCGGATACTCTCAAGTACTTCCTATGGAATCAATCAACCTCCATTTTACTGGGGACTTTGCAGCAGTAGAAAAATCACACAATTTGCTTGCGGCACTTCTAGATAATCATATTCATCAAGGCAATAGCTTAAATATAGACCCGAGAAAAATAGTTTGGAAGCGGGTAATGGATATGAATGAAAGAGCCCTTAGAGATATTGTAATTGGTCTTGGTGGTCATGCCCAAGGCGTGCCAAGAGAATCCGGTTTTGATATTACAGCTGCATCAGAAGTCATGGCTGCACTTTGCTTGGCTAATGACCTGGTAGATTTAAAAGAAAAACTAGGTAATATTATCGTTGCTTACACCTATGACAACCAACCTGTCTATGCGCGTGAACTGAAAGCCCAAGGAGCTATGACTGCTTTACTCAAACACACGATCATGCCAAACCTGGTACAAACGATAGAAGGAAATGCGGCTATCATCCATGGTGGGCCTTTTGCAAATATTGCACAAGGTTCCAATTCAATTATAGCTACAAAAATGGGTTTGTCATTAGCAGATTATGTCGTGACTGAAGCAGGCTTCGCATCAGATTTAGGTGGAGAAAAATTTTTGGATCTAAAATGTCAATACGGAAGTTTAAAGCCTGATTTGGCAGTAATAGTGGCAACAATTCGCGCATTAAAAAGTCATGCTGGAATTCCGTTTGAAAAGCTTAAAGAAGAAAATGTTGAGGCAGTAAAAAGTGGTTTAGAAAATCTTGAGAAACATATTGAAAATATCAAACATTTTATGCTTTGTCCTGTAGTTGCGATCAATAAGTTTGCAACTGACTCTGAGGAAGAAATCAAAGCTGTAATGCAAAGGTGTCAAGAACTTGGGGTAAAAGTAGCACTTTCAGAAGGTTGGGAAAAGGGAGGCGAAGGGTGTATTGGCCTAGCAAAAGTAGTACAGGAAGTTGCGGAATCTGGAAGAAGCAATTTTACTCCTCTTTACAATTTTGAATGGCCAATAGAACAAAAAATAGAAACTGTAGCTAGAAAAATTTATGGAGCATCAGATGTAGAGTACAGCTTGAAGGCCAAGCAACAAATCAAACTTTTTAATAAAATTGGTCTAGACAAATTACCAATTTGTATTGCAAAAACTCAATACTCACTTTCGGATGACCCAAAGTTGATAAATAAACCAATTGGTTTTACTATAAAAATTCGGGAATTTGACATAGCTGCTGGAGCTGGATTTATCATTCCTATCGCTGGTAATATCATGAGAATGCCTGGTCTACCATCCAAACCAGCTGCCGAGAATATTGACATTGATGCAGAGGGAAACATTACTGGATTATTTTAATAAAAAAAAGAGGCTGTCTCATAAGTCTCTTTTTAAAAAAAATGAAAGGTTACCAAATTTCTCGGGTAGCCTTTTTCTTGTTTAACTCAAAATTGTTATTTTGAGGTGTGCAAAAACAAGACTCAAATATAGTCTTTAAAGACTATGATCACAACCAGTTGATGCTCCTTCCCCACAATTTGGGTGACCTTCTTCCATCAGAGCATCCCGTCCGTGTAGTCAGCACGGTCGTAGACAAGATAAACATCCAGCCGATCTTTTCGCAGTACAGCAATATGGGAGCGAGCAGTTACCATCCCCGTATGCTGTTGAAGGTACTAATATACGGTTATCTGGAAAACTGCTATTCCTCCCGTAAGCTTGAGAAAGCTGTCCGTGAAAATATCGGTTTCATGTGGCTCTCGGGCATGCAGCGACCCGACCATAATACCATCAATCGTTTCCGGGGGGAAAAGCTCCGTGAAGTGATCCGGGAGATTTTTTCACAGGTAGTGCTCATGCTTTACGACGAAGGGCTTCTGGACATAAAAGACGTTTATACAGACGGGACTAAAATAGAGGCCAACGCCAACAGGTACACCTTTGTCTGGGGAAAGGCTGTCAAGAAGAGCAGGGAGAGGATTGCAAAGCAGCTTCAGGAGCTCTGGGATTACGCTGCCGATACGGCAAAGGAAGAACTCGGACAGCCCGAAGAGAAGTTTGAGAATCCCAGTCCCCAAAAAGTACTTGAAACCGTTGAGAAGATCAACACGGCACTACAGGGCAAAGAAGTTGATCCCAAAGTGAGACAGAAGCTCAGGTATGCAGAGAAAAACTGGCCAGGAAAGCTTGCCGAATATGAACAGAAGGAGAAGACCTTACTGGAACGCAACAGCTATTCAAAAACCGATGAAGATGCCACTTTCATGCGGATGAAGGAAGATCACATGAAAAACGGGCAGCTTAAACCCGGCTATAACCTCCAGCTCAGTACCCACGGACACTTTGTGGTCAACTATACCCTGCACCAAAAACCCAACGATACCACCACACTTATCCCGCATATCGATGCCTACCGGCAGATGTACGGAGCTTATCCCGAAACGCTGACTGCCGATGCGGGGTACGGAAGCGAGGAAAACTATGCTGCCCTCGAGCAGAACGGTACATCAGCGTATGTAAAGTATAATTACTTCCATAAGGAACTCAGAGAAGAAAACAAGAAAAACAGGGAATACAGACTACTTGAAAACCTGTATTACGACAGCCAAAAGGACAGGTGTATCTGCCCGATGGGACAGCCAATGGAAAGGAACGGTACCAGAACCAGGACAACAGCGACAGGATACAAACAAGAATACGCAAGATATACAGCATCAAAATGTGTGGGATGTCCTTTGGCTGCTTCCTGCAGGCCGGGAAAGGGAAACAAAACCATTGAAGTCAACAGGGCATTGGAACGGTATAAATCAGAAGCAAAACAAAAGCTGACCTCTCCCGAGGGAATCCAAAAAAGAAAGCAGCGGGCCACAGACGTCGAACCTGTATTCGGACACCTTAAGCAAAACAAGGGGATGAAGAGGTATGTGCTCAGGGGACTGGAAAAGGTGGAAATTGAAACAGGTCTTCATGCAATCGCCCACAACCTTTCCAGAAAGGCAGCAAAAGCAGCATAATTATCATTTTCGGGAAGATTTAAATCAAAAATATAAGAGAAACATCACCAAATCAGATAGAGTAATAAACCATGCTTTTTGACTAGAGTTCAAAAAATAAGAAGCCGATTTGTTGAAAATCGGCCTCTATTGCTAAATTAGGCTGTTTTTAAAATTTAAATTTATTCAAATTTACTTTTAAGACAGCCTCTTTTTTAATTTTTTACAGAATTATTAATTCTCGTCTTCTAATTCATATTTCAACGTTCTTCCTTTTTCTACTGCAGGAAGTCCTTCTGTCATCCAAAGTGGTGCCGGAGCTCCTTTTAGATAGTGATCAAAGAATTGAGATAATCTTATAGAAAGGTCTTTTCTGTTTTTTCTTTGTACCAAGTTATGGTCTTCTCCATTATATTGCAACAACCAAGCTGGTTGATTCAAACGTTTTAAAGCCATAAACATTTCAATACCTTGATACCACGGAACTGCTCCATCTGCATCATTATGCATGATTAACACTGGTGTTTGAACTCTATCCATATAAAATAAGGGAGAGTTTTGTAAGTAATACATTGGTTTTTCCCAAAGAGTACCACCAATTCTACTTTGTGTTTGTTCATATTGGAACATTCTGCTCATGCCTGTTCCCCATCGAATCCCTCCATAAGCAGATGTCATATTTACTACTGGCGCACCTGCTCCAGCAGCTTTAAACATATTGGTTCTTGTGATCAAGTGAGCTACTTGATAACCTCCCCAGCTTTGCCCTTGTATGGCCATATTATCCGCATCTACAAACCCTTTTGCTACAATAGATTGAACACCAGGAATAATACAATTGTAAGCACTTGGTCCTGGAAGACCTAAATCATATTTGATATCTGGAACAAACACTAAATATTCATTACTCACAAAATATGGAATATTGATCGTCGAAGCACTTGGTGCTGGAGCTCTATAATTGTGTAATCCATCGGAATTTCTCTCGTAGAAATAAACCATCATCGGATATTTCTTTTTCGGATCAAAATTCTCTGGCTTGAACAATAACCCTTGAAGTGGGGTATTGTCATTTGCTAGATAATCAACTAACTCAACAGTCATCCAGTTAACTTCATCCTGTTGCGGGTTTGCAAAAGACAATTGAGTCAACTGAGACATTTTCAAATCGGTAGCATACACATTCGCATATTCTTGAACCGTTGACCTTCTTATCGTTAAAAGATCTGCATTTTCAGCCTTATTCAAGCCAAGGTATCTATTGTCAGTAAAAATGATTTCTGAAGGAGCTTTCTTTCCATTGATATCTCCTGTGAAAAATCCATTTTTCTTATTGAATTCATGGAAAGCAGTCAGAATAAAAGGTGATGCAGGATCTATACCTTCTCTTTCTTCTGTCTCGATTCTTTGTCTTCTAAATTCAATATTTTGCTCTCTACCAGCTCCTAAAGTAATATTTTGAGGGGCTACTTTTCCTGTAGGATCTATTTTCCAAATATCATATTTATCATAGATTAAGAATCCTTTATCGTCTTTCAACCAACCCGCAGCACCATAGCTTCCAGGAAGTGAAGGAGAATCGTGCAACTCATTATAGACATTAACATCAAGGTTTTCACTTAGATTTTTAAAAGTCTTGGCAGCTATATCATAAGCTACCCATGAACTATCACTGTTATCATACCAATATGCATATTTACCTGCAGGAGATAGCTGGGCATAACCAGACAAAGCTTTTTGTATTAGTGTCTTAGAACCTGTTTCCAAATTCACCAAATAAGTATCCCTTCCAATTTGTGTGTTCCAGCTGTATTCTCTTCTATATGGAGAATCATCCGTAGCTAAAGCAATTTTTAGTTTAGATTTTGGATCATAGTTGATGTTGTAAACTTGCTCATCACCTATTTGTATAACTTTTTTATCCTTGATATTATATGCAGCAAGATAACTTCTGTTTTCCTCTCGATTTTTATTTCTCAGTTGCATCGGCTGAATTTCAGCATCTTGCCAACCCCAAATATCCAACTTTACTCTTTCTTCATCCAAAATCGTGGTGTCCGATTCGTATTCATACTCCTTATAATCTGTAGTAGTACCAAAATAAACCTGACTATCATCAGCTGAGAAATTTATCCTTCCTGATTTACTTACCATTCCACCAGCAAGAATACCAGCGGTATTTTTATCTGCTATTTTCTGATTTGAAGCCTTAGCAATGTCATAAAGATAAAGATCATAATAAGGTTTTTCAGCTTTTAAAGAATCCTCAGTAGTAATGAATGCTAAATATTTATTAGAATCTGAGATTTGAGGTGACATATAATCAGTCTTTCCAATATCTATAGTTTGCGAAATTCCAGATTTCAAATCTAAAAGAAAAATACCTGCATTTTTCAAAGTATCTTCAGTCGCCTTTACATAGTATAAATATCCACCATTTTCAGAAAACCCATAAGACTTTACACGGTCATATTCGTAGGTAGTCTTTCCATCAAATGATCTTACTAGAAGTGTTGTTCCATCAGTTTTCTTTGGCTTCTCAGGTGCTGCTACTTTTGTAGTATCGCCTTCCTCTTTTTTCACTGCTTTCTTAGGCAATTCTTTTTCAAAATGAACTGCCAGCCAATTGCCTACTTTATCTGGAGTGGCAAAAGATTTTACTCTAGATAGTTTTTCAACCGTACCTGAAGCAAGGTTAATAATAAAAAGACTATCTTTTGGCATATCATCTGCCTTTGTCTTTTTAAGTTTCAGTAATTTAATAGCATCTTTTTCAGCCACAATTCTACCTACAGCAAAATTGTTGTCATGAGAAAATGATAGCCTATTAGCTCTAGGAATTACAAATCTTTTTTGTGCATTACTGTGGCTTACAATTTCAAGTCTTCCGTCTCCGTCTTGTGGATTGACTTCAAACCCAACCCACTGACCATTTGCAGAGATTCTATCTGAAGAGACGGACTCCCATCCATCATAGTCGGCATGAGTTAGTGCTCTTTTTTGCTGTCCTTGGGTGCTTAGAACTGCAAAGAAGAAAATTAACCCTAAGAGGTATTTTGTTCTAATTATCATAATTCATTTTGTTTGAGTGAAGGCAAGTAAATAAACAATGCATAGAAAAACGCTTAGTTTTATATTAAAGGAAAAATTTGTAGATAAATCCTTCTAAAGCGTTAATTCTTTCATCTTTAAATTTTAATTACTCCCAATTGTAATTTCTTTTTCTACGTAACCTCCTCTGGTAGAAAGCAATTTCAATTTAGCTTTCACAGGTTCTTTTTGATTAACTTTCACAATGAATGAAGCGGATTTCTTTTCGCCAGCATTCGTATAACCTGTATAAATTGTTTTATCATAAAGAGCGGGTGAGGTTATCTGAACTATCGCATTTTCATATCCTTTAGTGAGTTCTTTTTCAAAATCAAGCATAATCCTATCTTCTTGAACGATCTTTACGCGTTTGGCTTGCTCAAGCGCAACGGGAAGTCCACCGGAATTTATCCAAGAAACCGACACCTCGTATTGTCCTTCAGCTATTGTCTTGACTTTGATATCTTCCAATTCAATCTGGGGAAGTTCCATTGCCATAGCCAAATTGAATAAAGATTGTTTTTTAATCCAGCCTTCTAACTGCCAAGCAGGGCCATTTTGAGAAAAGAATTTGGGATGGAATCCACCAATTTCTACCTCCCCAAGTTGCGGATGCTCAAACTTCTCCCATTCCTTGAATCCATTTGATCCATTTTCTTCATCATCCCATCTCAGCGCATCATAATCATCATATATTCCATTCCCATCATAATCTTTCATCGCGCCGTTATTCCAAAGTTCATCACCATACCACATGGCACCATAATAGAAATAACCAAAATCAGGTCCATGACCAAAAAGTGGATTTGGCTTTAACGGATCACCTGTTAGTCTATTGACTTTATATCTCGTGCTGTAAGTTTCATAAACATCTCCTGCCCAAGGGTAGCCAGTGATAGAGACTCCCATTGCATCAAATTTTTTATACAATTCTAAATCCGAAGGAAACATACTCTCTTCACTTGAGGAAGTGGATGGGGGTCTCAAATGCATAGGCACTCTTGTATCAAGCGAGTTTACAACTGAAATATTAGGATGAGATAGTAGCCAAAGAACCGTAGATCTGGTTTCGATCTCACTCAGTGGATATTCTCCTGCACCCCATTGGGTATACCCTCTTCCTGTCATATCTCCGCCAGAATCAGGTCTCCAGTTTTCGGGATAATTTCGATGTAAATCCAACCCTCCAATCCCATCTTCATTGTACTTTCCATCACCATCATTATCGATTCCTTCGCTGTACATCAGCCAATCTCCTTGACCTTCAAAGACGCGTTTCATTAGCCTCCCTTTTGGATCTCTAGGATCAATGATATAATTCGCCTTTTCCTTTTCCTCTTCAGTAACTGCTTTCTTACGCATCGAATGGATGATGCCATCGCCATTAAGATCTTCTTCTGGATCTTCATCCATCAGCCCATCTCTATCTACATCATAAGGTCTTACAGTACTTCTATTTCTTTGCTCTGTAAATAAATACATGGTTGAGCCATCAGGATTGTTCTGAGGTCTAACATAAATCGTCTTTGTATCTATTAATTTGGTGATAGCGGGATCTTTTCCATAATTCTCCAACAAATGCTGGGTCAACCATAGAACTGATTCACTACTCGTAACTTCTCCACCATGTCTTCCACCCTCAAAATAAGCTGCTGGCTTGTCTGTATGTTTTCCAGTTTTCTTATTAGTAATGGTCATTTGAAGAATCGGTCTACCTTCAAAAGATTTAGCAACTTCATATAATTCTGTGATTTCAGGATATTGCTCTGCCCACTTCTTGTACCAATGATACATGACATCGGGAGTGTGGTAAATATCAAAAGCCAGATTATCTCCAGCTTCGTATTGAACTTCAGGAAATTGATGTTTTTTGAAAAACGACTGGCCATGCCTCTCTCCTTTGACTGTATAATTTGTGGCCTTTTCATCTTGCTCAGGCCATAACTTTTCTGATTGAAAGCTATTATTTTGTGCATGTCCAATATTCAGAAGGGCTATTGAACATGTAATTGAGAGTATAAAGTGTTTCATGAATAATAAGATTGGTTAATCTAAAAATAGGGTATGGATAAAATCAATCCTAACCATTCAAAAAAAAATCCCTACCGATTTCTCAGCAGGGACTAATTATTAAACACTCTTATCATTTACCTTTTAATTATTAACTCAAAATCTGTTGCTCCATAGGTATCATACCCTGGAACTGGAAGACATTTAGGAAGTTTTCTTAAAACGTGTGCAATTCTTTGCTCAAGACCCCTATCAGCTTCCGTAAGAAATTCATATCCTACAAGTTTACCTTTGTCATTTACATTTAACACTAACCTAACTTCATCTAAAGCTGCACTATTTTTTGTTCTAAAAATGAATGGCGTATAACTATCAACCATTTCTAATGTAAACTCTGGCCAAGCCCAAGGAGAACCAAAATCTGTAGGTTCATTTTCACTTTCTATTTTATTAATTTCAAGAGTATATGTATCGGTTGAATTTAATTTCTTTAAAGTAACACTTTTGAAATCAACAGCATTTGCAGTAACTACTTCATTTTCATCACCATTAGATAGTTGTAACCCACTGGCAATTGTCACTTGTCCATAACTCAAAATGAAAGTAACGAGGAGTGAAACGAAGAATTTAAGATTTTTCATCTGCTTTGATTTCTTTAATGATTCAAAAATACAAAATAAATATTTTCAAACCCAAATTTTTGCAGTTTAAAATTTAAATAGAAAACAAAAAAGTCTTGCCATTAGCAAGACCCTTTATCAGAATATAAACCCAAATATAACTTTAGAGATTAAAAGTTTACTTTAATTTAAAATCGAATAAAAAGATAAAACTATATTATTCAATTTAATATTTGACATGAAGCGTATTCTACCAAATATAATTTACTCTTAATTCTTAGATGCCAAAATAAATGCATTTTAATCACTTTTACAAATTGAAAAAAATATTTTGCATTTTTTTAAGTATTTCATAATTTGACGGCTGATTTATTAACATACCTCTAATATAACCTCAAAATAATGGACAAAATTTTAGATATTGACAATGTAGATTTGAAAATCATTTCATTACTGAATGATGATGCAAAAACTCCATATACCGAAATCGCAAAAAAAGTATTTGTTTCTTCAGGAACAGTACACGTTCGAATGCGCAAGCTTGAAGACATGGGAATTGTTAAAAGTGCAACTTTAAATATTGATTTTTCAAAACTTGGCTATGATATTTCTGCATTCTTGGGAATTTATCTTGAAAAAAGCTCTCTTTACGATACGGTGATTGATAATCTAAAACAAATTCCAGAAGTTATCAATGCATATTACACTACAGGGAACTACAGTATTTTTGCAAAAATCATTTGTAAAGACACCAATCATTTAAGAACTGTTCTCGATAACATTCAAAAAGTAGATGGCATTGATCGGACTGAAACTTTAATTGTTTTAGAAGAAAGCATCAATAGACCAATTCAGTTTTTTGAGAAGAACAGTAAATCTCTGTAAAACAGAATTACTTTAGATTAAATCTAAATAAAAATTTATTATAAATAAACATAGATTTTTTATAACTTTTAAAATTAGGCTAGTTCTTAAAACACTAGCCTAATTTTTTATATAAACCACAACATATCAGCACATTATTATTTTTTTTATCTATTAAAGATAGATAATTTGAATCCCATTGAACAAAGTAATTTAGATAAATGTTGTATCTTCGCATGACAAAATATAATTAGTCTAAATAACTCACAAACATGAGCAAAGACAATCAAATTCTAGAAGAACTTACATCCAAAGATTATGAACATGGCTGGTCCGTGGATATGGAAGTGGATGAGGCTGCTACAGGTCTGAATGAAGATATAATCAAATGGATTTCTGCAAAAAAAGAAGAGCCACAGTGGTTGCTTGAATGGAGATTGAAAGCCTTCAAAACTTGGTTAGAGATGAAAGAGCCCACTTGGGCCAATGTCACCTACCCTAAAATTGATTTACAATCATTGAAATATTATTCTGCTCCCAAAAAATCAAACAAACCAAAGAGTTTGGATGAAATAGATCCTGAGCTTTTACAGATTTACGAACGATTAGGTATTTCATTAAATGAACAGAAAAAACTCCAAGGTATTGCTGTAGATGCAGTCTTGGACTCAGTGTCTGTCGGTACAACTTTTAAAGAAACGCTTTCTAAATTAGGAATCATTTTTTGTTCATTTAGCGAAGCAGTTAAAGAGCATCCTGATCTAGTAAAAAAGTATTTAGGTTCAGTCGTACCCATTACGGATAATTATTATGCTGCATTAAATTCCGCAGTATTTTCTGATGGTTCATTTTGTTACATCCCTTCAGCCGTCAGATGCCCGATGGAATTATCTACCTACTTTAGGATCAACGCTGCAAATACAGGTCAGTTTGAACGTACTTTAATTATAGCAGAAGAAGGTTCTTATGCATCTTATCTAGAAGGATGTACTGCCCCACAAAGGGATGAAAATCAGCTTCATGCTGCAGTTGTTGAAATTTATGCTGCTAAAAATGCTGAAGTCAAATATTCAACTGTTCAGAACTGGTTTCCAGGAGATAAAAATGGAAAAGGTGGAATTTATAATTTCGTGACCAAAAGAGGAATTTGTGCAGGAGACTATTCTAAAATCTCTTGGACACAAGTTGAAACAGGTTCTGCAGTTACTTGGAAATACCCTTCATGCATTTTGAAAGGAGATCATTCCATTGGTGAATTCTATTCAGTAGCTGTCACTAACAATTATCAGCAAGCTGATACTGGTACTAAGATGATCCACATTGGAAAAAACACCAAATCAAGAATTGTTTCTAAAGGTATTTCTGCTGGAAAGTCTCAAAATTCTTACAGAGGCCAAGTTCAAGTAATGAAACGTGCTTCCAATGCGAGAAATTTCTCTCAATGTGATTCTTTACTTATGGGAGATAAATGTGGTGCACATACCTTCCCATACATAGATATTCAAAACCCAACCGCTAAAGTAGAACACGAAGCAACTACTTCAAAAATTGGTGAAGATCAGCTTTTTTACTGTAATCAAAGAGGAATAGCTACAGAAGATGCAGTAGCATTAATCGTCAATGGATATGCCAAGGAAGTTTTGAATCAATTACCAATGGAATTCGCAGTTGAAGCACAAAAACTCCTCGCACTTACTTTGGAAGGATCAGTAGGATAATATCTTAATTGAATAATTTATATTGAATAGAAACAAAATGTTAACGATAAAAAATTTACATGCCTCAATAGAGGGGACTCCAATACTTAATGGAATTAATCTAAAAATCAATGCTGGAGAAGTTCATGCGATCATGGGGCCAAATGGATCAGGAAAATCTACATTAGCTTCAGTTTTGGCTGGTAGAGAAGAATATGAAATAACTCAGGGTGAGGTAACTTTCAAAGGAAAAAATCTTTTAGACCTTTCCCCAGAGGATCGAGCTAGGGAAGGTGTTTTCTTAGCATTCCAATACCCGGTGGAAATTCCAGGTGTAAGTTCTACAAATTTTTTAAGAACCGCTGTAAATCAAGTTAGAGAATATAGAGGATTAGATCCATTGGATGCGGTAAAATTTCTTTCAATTATGAAAGAAAAAATGAAAGTAGTTGAAATAGATCAAAAACTATTAAGTAGATCTTTGAATGAAGGTTTCTCAGGTGGTGAAAAGAAAAGAAATGAAATCTTTCAAATGGCTATGCTAGAACCAACTTTGTCTATTTTGGATGAAACGGATTCTGGTTTAGATATAGATGCATTGAGAATTGTTTCAAACGGCGTAAATCAGCTAAAAACGTCTGAAAATGCAACAATTGTAGTGACACATTATCAAAGATTATTGGATTATATCGTTCCAGACTTTGTTCATGTTCTTTACAATGGAAGAATTGTAAAATCTGGCACAAAAGAGCTGGCGCTTGAGTTGGAAGAAAAAGGATACGACTGGATCAAAGAGGAAGCAGACGCGGCTTCTGTTTAATATCCTTTCACTATTCAAAGAATCCATAACATGACAACTATTACTAAAAATAAGTTAACAGATTTATTTCTGACAAATATTCCGCAATATTCAAGCTTTGAAGACTTGAGAAACTCAAGTCTTGAGTTTTTGAAAAAGAATGGGTTACCCCATTTAAAAGAGGAAGAATATAAATTTACGCAAATCAGTAAAAAGCTTGAGCAAAATATCACAGCTTTTACTCCTTCAAAAAACATTTCAATTTCTTCATCGGATGTAAAATCCAACCTTTTCGAGGGTTTTGATGGAGATGTTATTGTTTTCAATAATGGTCTATTAGACACTCAATTATCTTCTATTTCTTCAAAAAATTATAGCTTTTCAAAATTATCTGATTCAAAATCTGAATTATTGGGAAACATAGCCACTTTCGAAAGTGACCCTTTCACTGCGCTCAATAATATAGGATTTGAAGACGGACTTCATATTCAAACAGCTAAGGGTAAAAAAGTAGAAAAGCCAATTGCATTTCTACTTTTCAATCAAGCAAATGAAGGACAGATAATTCAGCCAAGAATCTTGATTGAAGTAGCAGAAAATAGTGATGTTACCTTTATCGAAAATACGATCTCAGCTGATGAAGAAGCCTATTTTTCTAATGCAGTAGTTGAAGTGAAAGTTGCTCAAAATTCGCATGCTTATTACTATAGATTGCAAAATGAAAATAGAAAAGCTATTTCTGTAACTAATTTCGCAACTGATATTCACAGAGATGCTACTTTCACCTCTGTGGCTCTACAGCTGCAAGCTGACATGTTAAGAAATAACCTAACCTTAAATTTATTAGACAAAGGCTGTGTAGGAAACATGTATGGCCTTTATCTGCTCAATGGAAAAACCCATGTAGATAACCACACCAATGTTGATCATACAAAGCCAAATTCAGATTCTAATGAATTATATAAAGGTATTTTGACAGACTCTTCAAGAGGTGTGTTCAATGGTAAAATATTTGTCAGACAAGACGCACAAAAAACCAATGCCTTTCAGCAAAACAACAATATTCTGCTTTCTGAAAATGCTATAATCAATACCAAACCACAACTAGAAATCTGGGCAGATGATGTAAAATGTTCACATGGTTGTACAACTGGTCAGCTCGATGAGGAAGCTTTGTTTTACTTGCAAGCAAGGGGAATAGGAAAAGAGCAAGCTAGAGGCTTACTGTTATACGCAGTAGCTGGTGAAGTCTTAGAACACATTGCTTACGAACCATTTAGATCATATTGTATCCAACTTATAGAAGAGAGATTGGGTAGCAATTTTTAAAGATTACCTATGTCATTAAATATCGATCACATCAGAAGTTTATTTCCAGTACTTCATCAAGAAGTAAATGGCAAACCTTTGATTTATTTTGACAATGCTGCGACGACACAAAAGCCCTTGGCTGTTATAGAAGCTTTGTCCGATTATTACAAAACAGACAATTCTAATATTCATAGAGGAGCGCATACTTTAGCTGATAGAGCTACGCGTTATTATGAAAATACAAGGGTAGTTTTACAATCATTTATCAACGCTAAGGAAGTCGAGGAAATTATCTTCACAAAAGGTACAACAGAAGGAATCAATTTGATCGCTTCTACATTTGGAAGAAAGTATATCAAAGAAGGTGATGAGATAATCATTTCTACGATGGAGCATCATTCCAATATTGTTCCTTGGCAGATGCTGTGCGAGGAAAATGGTGCAACTCTGAAAATCATACCAGTTAGCGAGGAAGGTGAATTGGATATGGATGCTTTTGACAAAATGCTTTCTTCAAAAACCAAGCTAGTCAGTATCGTTCATGTTTCCAATGCACTTGGTACAATCAATCCTGTAGAACAAATCATTGAAAAAGCTCATGCTGTTGGAGCAAAAGTGCTTCTCGATGGCGCACAATCTACCAGCCACTTGGAAGTAGATGTGCAAGACCTTGACTGTGATTTTCTTGTTTTCTCTGCCCACAAACTTTATGGACCGACTGGTCTTGGGGTAATGTATGGGAAAAGAGAAATTCTGGACAGCATGCCACCCTATCAAGGAGGCGGTGAAATGATTAAAGAAGTGTCTTTTGCAAAGACAACATATAACGAACTTCCTTTCAAATTTGAAGCAGGTACTCCCAACATAGGTGATGTGATTGCTTTTGGTAAAGCTCTAGAGTTCATCAACGAACATGGTAAAAAGTCAATCAAAACGCATGAAGATGAGCTATTGAGTTACGCAACAGAAGAATTGAATAAAATAAAAGGATTTGTTCCAGTAGGAACTGCAAAAAATAAAGTCAGCGTTATTTCTTTTAATATTAATGGTATGCATCCTTTTGATGTAGGAATGATGCTTGACGCAAATGGAATTGCGGTAAGAACTGGACATCATTGTACACAACCTTTGATGCAAAGATTCGGAATTGAAGGAACTGTGAGAGCATCCTTCTCTGTTTACAATACCAAATCAGAAATTGACAGCCTTGTTGCTTCAGTCACTAAAATTGCAAAAATCAAAAATAAATGAGCATTCAAGACATTCAAAATGAGATAATCAACGAATTCAGCATTCTTGGTGATGACAGAGAGTCGACCATTTATTACATTATGGAATTAGGTAATAAACTCCCTGAAATGCCAGATTCTCATAAGAGTGAGGAGAATATCATCAAAGGATGTCAATCAAAAGTTTGGTTAACAGCTAGTGAAGAAAATAACAAAATCAACTATTTGGCTGATTCTAATACGGATATTACTAAGGGTTTGATCAGTTTGTTAATCAGAGTGCTTTCAGGCAGATCACCAGAAGAAATCATCAAAGCAGACCTAGATTTTATAGGAAAAATCGGAATGGGGAATATCATTGGATCACAAAGATCAAATGGACTTGCTGCGATGATTAAACAAATGAAAATGTACGCAATAGCCTATCAGGCTAAACTTAACGCATAATTATTATGTCAGAGACTACAAATAACATGGTGGAAATTCCTAGTCAGGAATTAAAAGAAAAAGTAATCACAGCCATTAAACAAGTGTATGATCCTGAAATCCCAGTGGACGTATATGAGCTAGGATTGATTTATGAAATAAGCGTTTATCCAGTCAATAATGTATATGTATTAATGACGCTCACTTCACCAAACTGTCCATCAGCAGAATTTATCCCAAGTGAAATAAAAGATAAAATTCAACAAATCCAGGGAATCAATCATGTTGAATTGGAGTTGACATTTGACCCACCTTATTCGCAAGATATGATGTCTGATGCAGCAAAACTTGAATTAGGATTTCTTTAAAATTTAAAAACTAATAATATGTATCCAGAGGATTTAATAGCACCAATGCGTGCAGAATTGACTGATGTAGGTTTTCAGGAATTTAGAACAGATGAAGATGTTACAAACCATCTTAAAGATCATAAAGGAACCACTTTCGTCGTAGTAAACTCAGTTTGTGGATGTGCAGCAGGCGCTGCTAGACCAGGCGTAAGATATGCACTAGATAAAAGTAGCGTAAAGCCAACAAATCTAGCTACTGTTTTTGCTGGAAATGACGTATCGGCGGTCAATAAAATCAGAGAAGCAGTGCTGCCCTACCCTCCATCTTCTCCTGCTATGGCATTGTTCAAAGATGGAGAATTAGTTCACTTTATCGAAAGACATCACATCGAAGGTAGAAATGCTCAGATGATCGGTGATCATCTTGTTGAAGTTTTTGAGCACTTCTGCAAATAAAAAATTGCCCTTCGGGGCTTTTTTTTTGCTAAAAAAATATAGCACCTTTGCAAAGATTAAACAAAATATTATTTTGTTTTATTCCAAATTCAACTTCACTATTACTTCCAGCTCTAAGAATTTTAAGTTAAATAAAATTCAATTTGAATGAATCTTCCATATTTGATTCATATTAAATGAATTATTGATATTTTACCACTGATACGAATTTTCATGTAAATAACATCCGTTTTTCTTAACTTAAGGCTTTGAAAAGAGTTAAATGATCAAGAAATATAAAAACAATAAATAATAATAACTAAATATGTCAGATACAGCCAAGTTATCATACGGAGGAAAAGAATACGAACTCCCAGTAATTGAAGGTACAGAGAATGAAAAAGCTATTGATGTTGCAAAATTAAGAGCTCAAACTGGCTTGATCACTATAGATCCAGGGTTTAAAAATACAGGTTCCACTTCAAGTGCAATTACTTATCTAGATGGTGAAAATGGTATTTTGAAATACAGAGGATATGGTATTGAGGAGCTTGCTGAAAAATCTTCATTTTTAGAGGTTGCCTATTTATTGATTTATGGTGACTTGCCTAGCCAAAAGGAATACGAGTTTTTCACAAGAGAAATCACTACCCACACATTGGTTCATGAAGATATCAAAAAAATCCTTGATGGATTCCCATCTAATTCTCATCCAATGGGGGTCTTATCATCCCTGATTTGCTCTCTTACTGCTTTCTACCCAGAATCATTAGATCCTACAAGAAATGAAAAAGACGTAAATCTTAGTATAGTGAGACTTTTGGCTAAAATCCCAACATTTGCTGCTTGGGCTTTCAAAAACAAAGTAGGTCATCCAGTCAACTATCCTGACAACAGTCTTGATTACTGCTCAAATTTCTTAAAAATGATGTTTGCGCTACCAGCTGAGAAATATGATGTAGATCCTGTTGTAGCTAAAGCATTAGATCAATTGTTAATTCTTCATGCAGATCACGAGCAAAACTGCTCTACTTCTACCGTAAGAATGGTTGGCTCGTCTCAAGCAAGCATCTACGCATCCATCTCTGCTGGTATCAATGCACTTTGGGGCCCACTTCATGGAGGTGCAAACCAAGCTGTAATCGAGATGTTAGAAGCAATCAAAACTGATGGTGGCGACACTAAAAAATTTATTGACAAAGCAAAAGATAAAAATGATTCTTTCAGATTAATGGGCTTTGGACATAGAGTTTACAAAAACTTCGATCCAAGAGCAAAAATAATCAAGAAAGCTGCTGATGATGTTTTGGCTAAGTTAGGAGTTAATGATCCAATTTTAGGCATTGCAAAAGAACTTGAAGAAGCTGCTTTGAATGATCAGTATTTCATTGAAAGAAATCTCTACCCAAATGTGGATTTTTATTCTGGAATCATTTACAGAGCCTTAGGAATTCCAACTGATATGTTTACCGTAATGTTTGCTATCGGAAGACTTCCAGGCTGGATTGCTCAATGGAAAGAAATGAGAGAAAACAATGAACCAATTGGAAGACCTCGTCAAGTCTATACAGGGGCAACTGACAGATCTTATGTTTCTATGAATAAAAGAGGTTAAGAAATAGTAACCTATAAAATAAATTAAAAGACCTGAGGATTATTCAACCTCAGGTCTTTTTTAAATTTCAATTAATATGATTGCATCAAATTTAGATGAAGCTTTGGCTCTCACGAAGAAATTTACAAGTAAGCCATCAAATGAAGAACTTTTGAAACTTTATGGCCTATACAAACAAGCCACAGAAGGTGATAACAAGGGGGATACTCCTGGTGGATTTGATTTCATCGCTGCAGCAAAACATAATGCCTGGCTTAATAACATAGGAAAAAGTAAAGAAGAAGCGCAAGAACAATACATTTCTTTTGTTAATAGCATTTCTTCAAAATACATTTGATTAGTCAACAAAATATTTCTTTAGTAAAAAAGATAATTCTTTAAGAATATTCTAAAAACTTTGAGGAATATATTGGTAATCCAAATAATTAATTTTACATTTGCAACCGAATTAAAATTATAACATTTTTCTAACCGTGGGTTTCCTTACTGTCGCTTACTTTGGGATGCTTCTAGGAAATCATGGTTCAGAAGAGTAAGGAAACATTTCATGGAACAAGAATTAACATTCTCTGACCTTGGGATTTCATCAGAAATCCTAAAGGCTGTAGAAGATATGGGCTATACCCAACCTTCTACAATTCAATCACAATCTATACCTCTTTTGCTTGATGGCAGAGATGTCATCGGACAAGCTCAAACCGGAACTGGTAAGACTGCGTCTTTTGGTATTCCAATCATCGATCAAGTTGATCCAACGATCAACAAGCCACAAGCTTTGATCCTATGCCCTACAAGAGAACTTGCTGTACAGGTAGAAGGCGAAATCGTCAAACTATCTAAGTATAAAAGAGGAATCAGCAGCACATGTATCTATGGTGGTGAGTCTATTGATAGACAAATCAAAAGTTTAAAAAGAGGCGTACAGATTGTAGTGGGCACACCAGGTCGTATTATGGACCACATGCAAAGGAGAACTCTTAATCTAAGTCAAATTAGCATCATTGTTTTGGATGAGGCTGACGAGATGTTGGATATGGGATTCAGAGATGATATTGAGACCATTTTGAGCTCAATGCCAGAAGAGAGGCAAACGGTATTTTTCTCAGCAACCATGCCAAAACCAATTCTAGACTTGACAAGGAAATACCAAAACAATCCTGAGATTGTGAAAGTATTGAGAAAGGAATTAACTGTAGAGAATATTTCCCAAGCTTATTATGAAGTAAGACCAAGCTTAAGAATTGAGTTGATGGTTAGACTGATGGAACTGAATCAATTTAAGCTGAGTGTTGTATTTTGTAATACAAAAAGATCTACAGATGAAGTAACCGAGTCCTTGATTTCTAAAGGAATTATGGCGGAGGCCTTGCATGGTGATCTTTCTCAAGCGCAAAGAACCAAAGTAATGAATAAGTTCAGAAAAGGAACTTGCTCAGTATTGGTAGCTACAGATGTGGCAGCTAGAGGTATAGATGTGGATGATGTGGAAGCAGTATTCAATTATGATTTGCCATTAGACGAAGAAAACTACGTTCACAGAATCGGTAGAACAGGTAGAGCTGGTAAATCAGGTATGGCTTTGAGTTTTGTAACTGGAAGAAAAGATACTTATAGATTGAGAGATCTTGAGAAATTTATCAAGACTACAATCCATAAAATGGATCCCCCTTCAGTAACTGATTTGGTGGAGTTGAAAAAAGCTTCATTGGTGAAGGATGTAAATGCATCTATCAACAAAGTAGAAGACAATCAGCTTTTTGAAGAAACTATCGGAATGATGCTTGCTGAAGGTTTGACAATAGAGCAAGTTGCATTAGGTTTGATCAAAATGCAAATGGGAGAGACTGTCAAGGAAATGGAAGATCAAAACTTCGGCCTAGATTTAGGTGGAGGAAGAGATAGAGACCGTGGAGATAGAGGTTCTAGAAGAGGAGAAAGAGACTTTGGAGGAAGAGGAAGAAGCGAAAGAGGAGACAGATTCTCTGGCAGAGACCGTTCTGAAAGAGGTGGAGATAGATTCGATCGTTCTGAAAGAGCACCAAGGAGAGAAAGAACTTCTTCAAGAGAAAAGGGCGTAAGAGAACCAGGAATGGCTCGCCTTTTTATTAATGTTGGTGCAAAAGATAGAATTCGTCCAAATGATATCGTTGGAGCTATCGCTGGTGAAACTGGCGTACCAGGAAAAAGCATTGGAGGAATTGATATATTTGACAACTTCTCTTTTGTGGATGTCCCTCAAAAAGATGCTGATCATGTAATCAACGTGATGAGAGACAACACGATAAAAGGTAAAGTTGTAAATATTGAAATTTCAAAAGGTTAATAGCTACAATCAAAAATAAACAAAAGCGTATCCTCTTCGGGATACGCTTTTTTTTGTTCTTATGAGTAAAATCATAATAGATATTTATTTCCAAATGTGTTCATATCAAAAGCATTACTTATTTTAGCTAACAGTTAAAAATTTCAAGCCCATGCAACTATTTTTCCATGAACATACAAGTGATGATCAATTCACACTCGATTCAGAAGAATCAAAACACCTGATTAAAGTCCTGAGAAAAACTCAGGGAGATCGTGTTAAATTCACCAATGGAAAAGGATGTCTTTTTCATTGTGTCATCCTCGATAGCAACCCTAAAAGTGCTAAAATTAAAATTGAAGAAAGAGAATTTCTTCCAGAAGATGACTATTACATACACCTTGCGATTTCTCCAACTAAAAATTCTGAAAGAATGGAATGGATGGTGGAAAAATTGACAGAAATTGGTGTTCATGAAATCACCTTCATGGAATCTAAATATTCAGAAAGAAGTCACCTCAAACTAGAAAGACTAGAAAAAAAGATAATTGCTGCTTGTAAACAAAGTCTAAAGACACGTGTTCCTAAACTGAACCCTGTAAGACCAATGAATGAGCTCGTTCAAGACAGCAAATTCAATACCTATCAGAGATTCATCGCCTATGTTGACAAAGAAAATGATCGTCATTTATTCGATAAAGTCAAGCCTGATAATGCATACCTGATTTTAATAGGGCCTGAAGGAGACTTTTCTCAACAGGAACTTCAGTTAGCTTTTGGCAATCATTTCTTACCTTGTTCTTTAGGAAAAAGCAGACTAAGATCTGAAACAGCAGGTGTAGCAGCAGTACATACCATTCAACTTAAAAATAATTTAAAAGAACTATGAAAAAGACAATTCTATATTTATTTGCACTAGTGACATTTTTTGCTTGCCAAACAAACTCTCAGACGGAAGAAAAAAGCACAGCCGTTGGTCATGAAGGCTGGTTAGAAGGGACTTCCGAAGAAAAGTTCGAAGAAGTAGCACATCAATTAGGTGGTTTTAGTAGAACTATGGTGGAGGTTTCATACAGATATTCAGAACTATATTGGTCTGGGATGGACGAGAATTGGGGATATGCTGAGCATCAAGTAGAGCACATCATTGAAGCAATGGAGGATGGATTAAAAAGAAGACCTGAAAGAGCTGAGTCTGCAGAGAGTTTTATGAAAGAATCTATTCCAGCAATTGAAGCACTCATCAAAAAAGAAGATAAAGAAGAATTTCTTAAGGGTTTTAGGGCACTCACATCTGGCTGTAATGCCTGTCATGCCAAAGAAGGAGAATCCTATATCATGATAGCGGAGCCAGAAATCAGAACATCTCCAGTAAGGTTTTAACCCACGACAAATTATTTTAAAAAAAATGGTTTTGCCCAAGGAAAACAGGATAGCTAACACTAAAAAAGGCTTAACTTTCATTCTAAAGACGGATGAAGATGACGAGAGGCCTGTTTTTATCGCAGGCAATTTTAATCATTGGCTTACTCAAGATAAGCAATTTCAAATGACAAAACTGGAAGTTGGCAAATACAGCTTTCAGTTTCCCGAAAATTTTAAATTTCCGATTCCTTTAGAATACAAATTTACAAAAGGTGATTGGTCAGAGGTAGAGATTGACCGATATGGGAATAAAACACCAAATCGAGTCCTTACAGAATCTAAAGTTTTTCGAGAGGAATATGTACCAAGATGGAGGAAAAATTGGCTTCCATTTCAAAAAGAACATTTACCAAAAATTCATTTGATCTCAGAGGAGTTTGAAATTCCCCAACTGAACAAAACTAGAAAAATCTGGGCTCTCCTCCCCCACGACTACGAAACTTCCAACGAAAACTACCCTGTACTCTACCTTCAAGATGCACAAAATCTTTTCAATGAAAATGCAGCATACGATAACTGGCAAATTGACAAAAAGCTCGCTGTCATGTCATATTATGGTATTGGGAAAATTATTGTCATCGCTGTCGAACATGCAGAAAAAGAGCGAATTATTGAATACAACGTTGGTAATACTTTGCTCGGAAAAGGTCAAGGAAAAAAGTACATCAGATTTATCACAGATACCTTAAAACCATTTGTCGATAAGAACTTCAGAACTAAACCACTACGAGAATTTACCGGAATCGGTGGAAGTTCTATGGGGGGATTGGTAAGTATTTTCAGCGGAATGATGTACCCGGAAGTTTATGGGAAATTAATGATTTTCTCCCCTTCATTATGGGTCTTACCGAAAATTAAGTTAGCCTTTTTAGATTTATTTGACCCAGCTGACACAAAAATATATTTATATGCTGGTGGAGATGAAAGTGAAACCATGATCAAGCATGTGAAGAAGTTTAAGAAAAAACTTCTCAAAAATGAAGCTCTCAGAGAAAAAATGAAAATTAAACTTTCTATCAATGAAGAAGGCAAGCACAATGAAAGCTATTGGAGTGATGAATTCCCAAAAGCAATAGAATGGTTGTTTTTTAGCAATAAAGAAGAGGATAAGTAGATTATCAAAAAATATCAGTATAGAATTAGAGCAAAACATTTCAACTAATTTTATTAATTCAAGTTAAGATTGTTAGTTAGCCTGCATGCTTTAATAATTTTAAAGAAATTCAATTTTAGCAATTCGACATCAATAATATGAAAATCAAAATCAAATCAGCTTCTTCTGAACTTGGAAAGCTAGTCATTATCCCATTTTTTGAGAAGAGTTCTGGTATAGTATTGCCACTTAACTCTCTAGAAACAACGATATCCAAAAATGTATTTTCTGGAAAAAAAGACAGCCTGTTTATACTTGAAAAATCAAATACAATCTATATTCTTTTAGGTGTAGGTTCTGAACCAACCTACAATTCAATTCTAACTGCTTTTAGAAGAATCACTGCAAAACATGCGGATTTGATTGAGAATGAAATTGATTTATATTTTACAGCTGATTTTACTGCAACACAGCAACAAGCTGCATTGAATGGTTTGATGTTAGGCTCCTATCGATTGAGTCATTTTAAAAAATCAGAGACATCATCAAAGGACTGGGATTCTATCCAATTAGGAATTCTATCCAATGAAAAGACTATTGAAAAGCTTTCTGAGGATATTATTAAAATCTCTGAAGCCCAATTGGAGTGCATGAAACTGGTTGATTTACCTCCCAATACTGCTACTCCATCCTATTTGAGTGATTGGACAAAGGAAGCATCTGAAAAATATGGTTTTGGATTAGAAGTCTTAGGTAGAGAAGCTGCCGCAAAAATAGGATTGAAAGCTTTTTTGGCAGTGAGTCAAGGAAGTGATATTGACAGAGCTCCTCAATTTATCATTGCGGAATACAGAGTTGAAAATCCCAAAAAACACCTTGGATTAGTTGGCAAAGGAGTCACATTTGATACCGGTGGATTGAATATCAAAACTGCAGGAATGGTACACATGAAATGCGATATGGGAGGAGCTGCAACAGTTCTGGGAGCTCTGCAAGCTATCGCAGATTTGAAGTTGCCTTATGATGTGACTGCGATTGTGCCTTGCGTGGAAAATGCTGTTGATAGCCTTTCATTTCTCCCTTCTGACGTGATCGGAAGCTATAGTGGCAAAACCATAGAAATCATCGATACAGATGCAGAAGGTAGACTAATCCTCGCAGATGGACTCTCCTATTTAGTCAAAAACTACAAAAATGATCACGTTCTTGACTTTGCTACCTTGACAGGAAGTGCCGTGGGAACATTTGGTTATAATTGTGCAGCTTTATTTACAAATGACAAAGTACTTTCAGAGAATCTACAAAATGCAGGAGATCAAATCAGTGAAAGAATGTGGCCACTCCCCCTTTGGGACAGTTACAAATCTGAGATGGATAGTGAAATTGCAGACATCAAAAATTACAATGGCAAACCTGTAGCAGGTGCGATTACCGCTGCTAAATTTTTGGAAGCTTTTACAGAAAACCATCCTTCTTGGGCACATCTTGACATCGCTGGTACTGCTTTTGGAGATTCTGAATTTGCAAAAACCAAACATGCTACTGCTTATGGTGTCCATTTAATTGTTAAATTGTTGCAAAACTTATAACCTATGAACACCGATACCAAAACTTTTATCTGCATTTCTAACTTTTTCAAAGGTGGAGATTTTATGAAGCAACTGAACATTTTAGGAAACAAAGTCTATTTGATTACTTCTGAAAAACTCAAAGAAAAACCTTGGCCACACGAGCATTTGGAGGAAGTTTTTTATATGTCAGGACAGGATTTGGATTGGAATCTAGAGCATTTGCTCCTCGGGGTTGCTGATTTGATGAAAGCTAACAAAATTGAATCCATCATTGCCTTGGATGATTATGATGTGGAGAAAGCAACCTTTCTCAGGGAAAACCTAAGAATTCCAGGTATGGGTCAAACAACCGGTCGATATTTTAGAGATAAGCTCGCCATGAGAATGAGAGCAAAAGATGCTGGCGTTCTTGTTCCAGCGTTCTCAGCACTTTTCAATGACGAAGAAATCAATCACTTTGCAGATACAGTTGCTGCACCTTGGGTTTTAAAACCAAGATCCGAAGCCTCAGCAAATGGTATCATCAAAGTTCATGACAAGGAAAATCTTTGGAAACATGTCCATGAATTGGGTGAAAATAGAATTCGATACCTTGTGGAGCAATTCAAACCTGGAGACGTTTATCATGCTGATGGATTAAACCTGGAGGGAAAAACACTTTCTTGCACAGTTTCAAAATATTTGGCCACCCCAATGGAAATTTCCCAAGGAGGAGGAATTTTCAGAAGTGCCAACATCGAGTACAATTCTGATGATGACAAAGCCATCCAAAAAGCCAACGTACAAGTCATGAAGGCTTTTGGAATGAAAAGTGGAGCTACTCATACAGAATTCATAAAAAACAGAGAAGATGGGGAAATCTATTTTTTAGAAACATCCAGTAGAGTTGGCGGTGCACATCTAGCTGAAATGGTGGAAGGAGCTACGGGGATTAATTTATGGGCAGAATGGGCGAAAATAGAAAATGCGCTTGCTCGTGGACAGGAATATCAACTTCCAAAAAAACGAAAAGAATATGCTGGAATTGTTTTGACACTTTCCAAGTTTGAAAAGCCAGATTTATCATCATTTGATGATGCTGAAGTGTGTTTTAGGGTTCCCTTAGAC
Source organism: Belliella baltica DSM 15883 (assembly GCF_000265405.1). Classification (NCBI taxonomy): domain Bacteria; kingdom Pseudomonadati; phylum Bacteroidota; class Cytophagia; order Cytophagales; family Cyclobacteriaceae; genus Belliella; species Belliella baltica. Next base: position 3,774,296 of record NC_018010.1, read on the forward strand.
TATCATGCTGGCTTGATCATCCGATCAAAAAAACATGCAAAGGTGAGAGAACTGCTAGATAATTATGCTGAGAGATTAACAAAAGACTTTTCAACCACCGCTGATCCTGAGCAACTCAAAAAATTTCATTAGTGAGTGAAATACCAAACGGCATTTCACTCACTTTTTAATTCATTCAGCAGAAATTACCAAGAACTCCTTACTTTGGGTGACAGTTTTGACAGCAAACCCTTGACTCTTCATATCAGATAGATTTTTATCTAGACTGTTTATATTAGAGATTTCAATCCCAATTCTCTTTGATTGATCTTCAGAGGCCGCCACGAAAATATTATTCTCTAGATTTTCATTTAATGTTTTCGCCAACTGATCCAAAGTAAATCCGATATATTTTCCTTTTCCATTTTTGATATCAGAATAAGACATCACTCCAGCATCCATGCTTTCTATCTTAGTCTTCATGATAGATTCATCTGAGATGCTTATTTCATAAAGTTCTAAATCATAGGTACTTTTGGTTGATTTCAATTTCAATTCTTTGAAAATTAAAGCAGCTACTTCTTCTCTCACTTCATCCAAAGGAACTGAACTTTTCAAATCCAATCTATATTTCCGTTTATCCCCTTCTTCAAACTCCAGGTATGGAGTATCCAATAGAACAGCCATCACCTCTTCAAAAGATCCTGATTTTTGAATTAATTGTGGACCCCAAGCAGAGCCTTTTGTTTCGAAAGCAGTTAGAAACTTTTCTCTATGCAATTCTAACTCAAATCTGTCATTCTTCTCAAGAATAACCGCTTCTTGTCTTGGTCCTTCTGTTTTTAGCGTTTCATATTTGATTACAAATGATGCTATCGAAAGCAACATTAAAACTCCGAGTAATACTACTTTTATCTTTTTCATGCTATTTTTTGTTTATTTTTTGAAATCAGTCATTTTCTTCCAGTGTAAAGATATCTTCTACAGATACTTCAAAGTTTTGAGCAATTTTTAAAGCAAGTACCGTTGATGGAACATATTTTCCTGCTTCAATCGAATTGATCGTTTGCCTACTCACCCCAATCCGATCAGCCAAATCTTGCTGAGTCATATCCTTTTTGGCGCGCTCTACCTTGAGACTATTCTTCATTGTTTTTGAAATAAAGTTGATAGTAGAAAACAAAAAGGTAAATCCCAATAAAGATAATCCCGACCAAAACAGCCGGTATGGGCAAATTCACAAGACCCTCAGCTCTCCATTCATCAAATAAAGAAAATCCTAAGATGAATAGAACTTGTATAAACACGGCAGTTTGAAGAGACTTCAACCGAACAGATTGAATCATTTCATCTTCAATTTTTTCTTTTGCTGATGCGATGATGAATAAGCCAAAAAATGCTAAACTCATCAGCAGCAGGAAATAGTAATAGCCAAATATCAAATGACCAAAGACCGAGAAAAGAAATATAGAAAATCCAATAGATTTGAAATAGCTAGGTAATAAATAGTTGGGGATCACAAGTCAAATTTATTTTACCAAATGTAAAACAAACTTTACATAATATCAAATAGACTTGCTATATTTTTCTTTTATGAAAAACTACCCAAAGCCAATAGCTCAAAATATTACTTATATAATCACTAATTATTCGACTATAAATTTTATAATTCTAAGATCAATCAAACGTTTTTTTGATTAATCATCAACAAAAACACCAAATTTCTTAACTTCGAATCAAACCTAGTTTAAACCATGAATTCATCACTTAAAATAGCAATCATTGGCTGCGGCAACTTGGGAACATCCATTGCAAATGGATTACTTGAGCAAGCAGATTTTTCAGCTCAAAACTTACACCTGACGAAGAGAAACCCAGCTAATCTCTTATATCTTCAAGATAAAGGTGTTCGTGTTCACTCAGATAATGTGTTGGCAACAAAAGAGTCTGACATCATCATCCTTGGAGTAAAACCTTATAATGTTGCTGCTATTTTAAAAGAAATCAAACCTGCTTTAGACCCCAAAAAACATACAATTATCTCCTTGGCAACTGGAGTGACTTTGGACGAAATGTATGAAGTGGTTTCTTCAGATATGGTGGTGTACCGCGCTATGCCTAACATTGCAGCTGACATCCAAGAATCTATCACTTGTATATGTGGGAGAAATAATATCCTTGAATCAGATGAATTGGTGAAGCAACTTTTCAATCATATTGGTTTTTCTATTACTATTGATGAGTCCTTGATGGAAGCAGCTACTGTGCTTGGTGCATGCGGAATCGCATATGTTTTGAGGTTTATGCGAGCGATGATTCAGGGAGGCATTCAGATTGGGTTTGATGCAAAGACAGCTTCCCAGATTGTAAACCAAACCGTCAAAGGAGCCGCAGAATTGATGATCCAAAAAAACATGCATCCAGAAGAAGCAATTGACAAGGTTACGACACCAAAAGGATGTACCATTGTCGGACTCAATGAAATGGAACATCAAGGCTTCTCTTCTGCCATGGTGAGAGGCGTCTTAGCTTCTTATGAAAAGATCGCCAAGGATTAATCAAAATTATATTTGATCAATCCATTACCTTCCACAAATCCCAATATAGGGGCAATAAGCACATTTCTTTAGGTCATCGGTCTGATTGAATGCAACTTCAGGATCATAAAGTTCTTCTAACAAACCTCGCAAACCTGCTTCATATTCCTGTTGATAATCTTTGTAATCGTTGACCTCAACGCCTGCTTTCCGAGACTCTTTTTCCTGTAGGTAAGGATTGAAATCGTCTTTAAAAATTTCCTTGAAATTGAAAATCGCAGGTTTTAGTGGAAGTGAATTTTCCGGATGCATGGCCTGAAAAAGCAAGCCATAATACATCGTTTGCATGGCAGCTTTATTTCTTTTAGAATCTTCCCTATCAAATAAACTTGCTGTACTAGGAAAATCCTTTTTATCCGCTCCTGATTTATAATCAATCAATCGGATCGACCCATTTTGTTCATCTACCCTATCTATCAATCCTCTCAAAGAAATTGAACGAGGCCCTTGGACAGTATTGATTTTAAATTGGGCTTGATGGGCCTTTTCCATAGAGAGAATTTTAATTGGAGCAGAATCTTCATCAATTTCCAAAAGTCTAAAAATATACTTCTGCAAAACATCTTTCACGATAGCCATCTGACCACTCAACTTGGTCTCGGCATTTTCTTCAAGATGGTAGAATTTTCTAATTCCCAGTTCGATGGCTGGAAAAACCCACTTTTCTTTCAATGATTTGAAATCATCCTTCTCCAGTGTATCTCTTCCACTTCTTTCTTGAAAACCTTTATAAAGAAATTCCATGCTGTAATGGGCAAGATTTCCAAAAACAGCGGCATCAATTTCCTCTTTGACTTCATCTTCCTCCTGTATATTTGCAATATACTGCAGATAAAACTTTAACCTACAATCCAAATAAACGCTCAGCGCTGAAGGTGAAAAAGCCGTGATCGATTTACCGTTTTCTTGAACTACATATCGCTCTAAGATTTGTGTTATTTCTGGCTCTTTTTCAATATTAATTTCTCCAGTATTTTTTAAATCAATAGGAACATAGATCACTTCTTCCTCGTGTGACAAACCCATTTCCACCATCATTTGCTGAATATAGCGACTCTTTTCACCCGCTTTTCCCTGGTCTGAAGCTGTCGTATAGATCATGTGGACTTCCTCAGCACTATGTAGCAGACGGTAAAAGGTATAGGCATAAATCGCATCATTTTGCTCTTGAACTGGCAGCCCAAAAGCTCTTCTAATATTGAAGGGAATCATGGAATTTAAGCCCGCTGAAGGTGGAAAACTGTCTTCATTCATATTGCAAATAATGACCCGCTTAAAATCCAAATTCCTAGATTCCAAAACCCCCATGATTTGTAAACCTTGTAGTGGTTCACCTTCAAATGGCAACTTCACTTCTCTAAAAATCTGTCTGAATAGTCGGATAAAAAACTCGATATCAACCTTTGTAGCTTGTTCTTGCTCGAATATCGCCTGCAATCTATTCAACTGTTTGAAACATTGATAGAGATAGGATTTTTGAAGCGGTTCTTCCTCCAATCTGTTTGCCAATTCTTCCATTAATGTAGAGACATATCCAAAAAGCTTTTCAGAACTGAGTTTCTGAAAGATTATTTTAAAGAAGTCCCCTCCTTGATGAAGTTCTTCTTGGGAAATATAAATCTGATTTTTTTCCTGCATTTCTATAAAAAGATACTTCGTATGCGCTTGATTGGCAGATTTCAAATAGATGGATGAAAGCAGATCTTTGACCGCTTTGTGGTAGAATAAGACTTTTCCCTCTTCTACCTTGACATAGCGTTGCATCTCCAATACTGCCTCCAAAAAAGCATAGACAGGAGCATTTTTGACAGGGTAACCCATTGTCACATTGACCTTGTCAATATGGGAAGGTAGCGTATGTAAAATCGGGAATAGCATCTGCTCATCAGGAAGAATGATAACGGTTTCTTCCCAAGCTTTATCATCTTCTATATCTCCTAGTATCGATCCAACCAAATTGGCTTGATTGGTTTTTAGGGGTGTAGCATAGGTTTGAATTTTTGCTTTTCTAGTTTGGATATATTCTGGAACAATCTCTGGAAAAGTCGGTCCAAATACTTTATCTCTCTGATATTCTCTAAAAAACAGACCTGCTTCTTGGTTTTTGTCATTCAGATAATAAGCATCAATATCCCAATAAATCTTAGCCTCAAATTCTGTAATGAAAAATTTGATTAATTTCTCTTCTGTGGCAGTAAAGGCATTGAACCCGATAAAAATAAATTGCTTTTCAGGTTTTTGTATTGTGTTTAAATTTTCCACTACTTTTCGATACAGCATTCCCGAATATGCCAATCCTGAAACTTCCAAAGAAGCTCTGAAAGATGCATACAATGGACCGAGCATTTTCCAGAATTTCAAAAATTTCTCTTGATGGCTTTTGTCTTGATGTTGGAAAGAACTCCAAAACTGCTTGATCAAATCAATTTGACTTTCACTCAAGAAACTCAGATCAGATTCTAAATCTTTGATTTCAGAGAGGTGATGATACAGCTTTGAGGCATTAGCTATAAACTGATCCAAATCATTGAAATCTTTCAGGATCATCTCACCCCAAAAAAAGAATTTATCAAATGGCTCTGGCTCGGGATGAATGCCTTGATAGACTTTGTATAATTCAAAAATTAAAGTCAAATCATCAGCAGGTCTTTGTGCTGCATATTGATAAAATATATCTTCAATCGTCTTGATTTCGGGAAGCCATATAGGATCACTAATTAATGTCCCAAGATGCTGCGTAAAGAAAAGTCCTGCTCGTCTGTTCGGAAGAATGATGCAGAGATCTTGTAGATTCTGATGATTGGACAAAATGCTTTGCGCTGTATTTTTTAAAAAACTGTTCATGGAAGAGATGTTAATAAACAAAAAAACGTTAAAAACTTAAGGAATAAAAGTAATTGACATTACTTGACTTGAAATTCAATAAACTTAAGATTCAGATTGATGATTTACCCAATACTTTAAAAAATTAGAATAAAAAAACATCAAAAAAATTTAGATTTCAACCGACCAATCCACATTATTTTTGATCAAATTTTAATATATTGAGATAATTATGAAACAGGTAACACTTAATATTCCCGAAAATCTTTATTCCTTTTTCATGGATATAGTGAAAAATATGGGAATAGAGAAAATTCAAGAAAAGGAAATCCCTACCAATGATAGTGATCAAGAAGTTCCTGCATGGCAGAAAGAGGAAGTTCTTAAAAGAATAGCTTCCATGAAAAAAGATGAATATGTTTCTTGGGAAGACCTTGTTAAGGAAGTAAAATGAAACCAGATTATACTGTTTTATTTAATCCCTCAGTAGCTCAAGATATTAATAAAAATACTGAGTACTTTTTAAACATTGTGAAAAATGAAAAAATAAAAGAAAAATTCTTAAAATCGATTGAAAAAACGATTTCAAACATAAAATCAAATCCCTTTCACTACCAAATAAGATACTCCAATATAAGATTGATCAAGGTCAAACCATTCCAGCATCTTTTACACTTTTGGATTGATCAAGAAAAACTTCAATTAAAAATAGAAGGTATTTTTCATCCAAGTCAAAATCCTAGAGACTGGGAAAAAAGAATCAATCATTGATAACAGAGATTATCTCCCCATTTTCTAAATAACATAAATAACCCGATGCAGGCTTTCCAGTCAGTTGAGCAACCAAATCCATATACTCACTCACTTGCTCTTTATGCTTTTCGTAAGGTTCTCCAGTTTTGAAGTCTACAACCATAGCATGATCTTGTTTGAGAATTATCCGATCAGGTCTTTTCATTTTTCCTCCCGGAAGGAGAATTCCTTGTTCAGCCAACAATACACCATCTACCTCAAACCAAGATGCAAAAAGGCTGTTCGAAAATAATACATCAAGCTGTTTTTCAACTTCATCCTTTTCTTCAAGTGTCAATCTCCCTTCATAATAAAATGAGGCTAAGTTAAGCTTGGTATCCTCTTTACTTTTTGAAATTTCAAGAATTTCATGTACCATCAAACCAAAGTTTTGCGTCTTCCGCTGGTCCAATCCTTCCGCAGAAAAATCAACGGCATACTTTTTTACTTTCAAGAGCTGTGTCCAATTCTGATAAGACCATCTTAAATCGCTCAGTTTTTTTTCTAAAATCTCTCTTTCTATTCCCTTCGGCCAATCTCCAAATTCAAAAACTTTGGTTTCAGAATCATAAAAATCCGATAAGCAAAGTCCTCCTTCATCATCTTTACTTTGTGTCAAAACTTGTTGGAGTTGCGCTTGAAGATAATTTTGGCTTGTAATTTTTTCCTTAAATGGAGCTATTCCTAAAAACACATCTTCTGCCCTAGTCAAAGCTACATAGATCATATTTAGACTATCCAAATATGCCATTACAGCCTCCTCAGCATAAATATCCGCAAAATCTGATTTAGCAAGAGTAGAATTCATAGTTAAAGGAATAATTGCTTCTAACTGCTTTTCTCTGTCCTCAAAAGGTGCCCAAACTACGTTTGATTTTCGAGTATCAAAAATATCCCATTTTAAAAACGGCATGATGACAACCTTAAATTGAAGGCCTTTGGACTTATGAATAGTCAAAATCCTCATTGCATTATGTCCATCAGGGATCTTGACCGTCCTTTTACTTTGATTTTCATCCCACCAGGCTAGAAATCCAGATAGATCCGCCCTATTGTTCGTAGTGAAATCATAAATAGCTTCTTTAAATCCTGAGATATAGGCCCTTTCCAAACCAAAACTTTGTAAGTCAAGAATTTCGATCAATTCCTCTACAGCTTCTATCAATGGCAATTGAAGTAAAAGCATTTCATTTTTGACAAACTTATTGACTTTTTGCTTCATGTGCTCTGGAATTTTGTCCAAAGCAAAAAGTTCATGATTTACCTCCTTACTTGCCAAAACTGAGCGGTAATACCACATGGTTTTGAATTGAACTTGATCTTCGGGATTATTCAAGTATTTCAAACCCGCAACAAGTGCTTTCACAGAAGCTGCTTTGAAAAGGAACATGCTTTCATCAGAGAGCACATCAAAGCTGTATCGTGTATCTACATTTTCAGCACCATAAGTCATCAAAGTATCCGCAATCGCTTCGCCTTCTGATTTTCTCCTAACCAAGAATGCTATATCTTTTAATTCGTAGCCCTTATCTTGAAGTTCCGTGACCATTTGAGGCAATTTGGATAAAGCCAGCGCATCAAATTTCCCGTCATCCTCAAGTTCTTTATCTTCTTCTAAGAATGAAATTTGAACTTTCCCTTTAAATTCAGAAGTTGCTTTTCTTTCAGAAATTCTCTGTTTGACATCTTGATATGCTTTGGAAATGATTCCCCGATCATCTGCTCCATAGCTTGAGCTTAAAGTCTCTTCAAAGGATTTTGAAAGTGATTTAAAAATAGAATTGTTAAAATTGATAATATTTGGGAGGCTTCTGAAATTTGTATCTAAATTGTTATTTTGAACATTACCTTTACCCATCTCCTCTTCCACTCGCTCTAAAAGCAATTTCATTTCTCCACCTCTCCATCTATAAATCGATTGCTTCACATCACCTACAAGCAAGTTGGTGTGACCTTGCGCAAGTGAATTTTCCAAAAGTGGTTTGAAACTTGCCCATTGGAATCCTGATGTATCCTGAAACTCATCAATTAGATAGTTTTTATATTGATTACCTACCTTTTCATAGATGAAAGGAGCATCATTCTCTTTAGTTATCTCTTTGAGAAATTCATTTGCATCAGAGATCAGAAGCATATTTTCTTCATCTTTTAAAGTAATAAGCTCCTCGAGCATATTTCTAAAAATTCCAAAAACATAAATATTTTTCCCTATCACTTCCAAGGTATTCCACTTGATTTCTAATGGTCGGAATTGTCCGAGAATCTGACCTAAACCTTGATGATAAGATGCGATGATTGCATCTTTGCTTTTACTCGTTTTAGAAAACCAACCATCTTCTCCAAATGCTAAGTCTTGTTGCAAATCAGATAAACTGGGAATTGGATATTTTCTATCCCCTAACTGATCAAATTTAAGTGCAAAAGATCTCGAAGAACCTGCAAAATCTGTCCAATCTAGACCATTTGCAATTCGAATTTGAGTAGCTTGGTTTTTAAGTTCTAAGGCAATTTTGAGAATATTAGTCTTTCTTTCCTTTATGTAACTTTGAAGTTCGGTGATGTTATTTTTATCCTTCAAAAACTCTCTGATTTCAGGAGCATATTTCTTGAAATCCTCCTGGAATATCTGTCTTCCGAGTTCTTTAATGTTTTTTCTTATATCCCAAGATTTCCCATTTTGGATCTGTTCTACAGCATAATCTACGAGCCATTTGTGCAGAAACTCATCATCCATCACCTGCATCACTACACGATCGACTACTTTTTCTAGAACAGCATCTTGATCTAATTCCACTTCAAATTTGGCATTGAGATCCATCTCTCTAGCAAATGCACGCACTACTTTTTGAAAAAAACTATCAATAGTATTGACAGAAAATCGCGAAAAATCATGCAGGATAGCAGTCAATGTTTGCGAAGCACGAAGTTGAAGCTCTTCAACAGAGAGACCAAGCGCAGCCATGATTTCACTATCCATTTTCTCATTTGGCTTGACATCGATTTTTAGGCGTTTCAGTTCTTTGATGATCCGCTCTTTCATTTCTTGCGTAGCCTTATTGGTAAAAGTTACCGCCAATATTGACCTGAAATTCTCTGGGTTTTTGAGGGCAAGTTTAAGATACTCCATGGTAAGCGTATATGTCTTACCCGAGCCTGCTGAAGATTTGTAAATGATAAAAGGTCTATCTGCCATAATCAAAAATTAAGATAAGCAAAACAAACTTAATTAAGCTAAAGAAAAAAATGAATGACAGTAGATGTCTGAAATAAATAAGCTCTCCAAAACATGAACTTTGGAGAGCTTATTTATTAAATCAACTTCTACAACTCTGTCCTAAATTAAACTGAAGAATTGATTTACTAGCTTAAATCCTTCGCAATATACATTTAATATGTAATAAAAAGCAATTTTTTATATTTAAAATACAAGAATTTTTTTTTCATCAAAGGGATGAACGGTTAAAAAACAGGGATGAAATATATTTTATAATTATATGAATATTTCTATAAAAATTAATTTATTTTTAGTTACTCTTAATTCCAAATTGACTAGAGATTTTGCTAAATCAAATTAAAGCTTCCCAAAGAACTTCTACAGGATGCTTTGCTCTTCTTGAAGTTCCGTCTGCAATTTGGTGCCTGCAGGATGTTCCGGGTGCTACTATTTGTGTTTCTAAGGAAGCCTCTCTCACCGCTGGAAAGAGTACCATCTCTCCTATCTGCATACTCAAATCATAGTGCTCTGACTCGTAGCCAAAAGAACCTGCCATGCCACAACATCCAGAAGGGATTACCTCCACTTGGTAGTTTTCTGGTAAGGATAATAATTTTTGCGTCCATGAAAGGGAAGACATTGCTTTTTGATGACAATGTCCATGAAGTTTGATTTTTTTGGATTCTTTGGTAAAAGATTCTGATTTGATATTTCCAGAAGCTATTTCTCTTCCTATAAATTCGTCAATTAATAAGGTATGGAATTTCAATTTCTTTGCTCCTTCCACAAATTCCTCGGAAACTAACTTTGGATACTCATCTCTAAAACTCAATATTGCTGAAGGTTCAATCCCAACCAAAAGTGAATTACCATCTATAATATTTTGAAAAACATCGACATTTCTATCAGCATGTTTCCTGGCTTTTTCAAGCAATCCTTTAGACAATGCCGATCGACCACTTTCATCATGATCTACCACTTTCACATCATAACCTAGTTTATTTAAAAGCTTAATCGCTACTATGCCTATCTCTGTATCATTATGATTGGTAAATTCATCAATAAATAAATAAAGTGACTTGATTACTTTTTTTGGCTTTGGTAAGTTTTCATAATTCTTATTATACCAATTTCTTAGACTTTGATTTGAAATTTTCGGAAGTTGACGCTTAGGCGCAACACCCAATATAGTTTTCATCAGACCACTTGTCCATGAATTCGTAAGACCGAAATTGGCTAATCCAGAAACTTTCGATCCTAATTCATTGAGTTCATTGATATGAGCAAAAGCCTTTGATCGAAGCGGAGTGCCATGTGTTTTATGGTATTGATACTGAAATTCGGCCTTCATAGATGACATATCTACATTAGAAGGACACTCTGCTGTACAGCCTTTGCATGATAAACATAAATCGAGGGCTTCTTTGATTTCTGAATGATCAAAGGCATTTTCTTTTTTGTCAAGGGTCAGAAATTCTCTTAACACATTTGCTCGACCTCTTGTCGTATCTTTTTCATTACGTGTTGCTTGATAACTTGGACACATTGTACCGCCTGATTCAGGAAGCTTACGACAGTCTCCCGAACCATTACATTTTTCAGCCAATCTCAAAATCCCTCCAGTCTGATCGAAATTGAGTAATGTCTTTAGAATGGGAGTTTCTACATCTGCTTCATAGCGAAGCGAAGTATTCATAGGAGCAGTATCTACAATTTTTCCTGGATTGAAAATATTATCTGGATCCCAAGTGTATTTAATTCGTCTAAAAAGCTGGTAGTTCTCCTCCCCCACCATCAATGGAATAAATGGTGCTCTTACCCTTCCATCCCCATGTTCACCACTCAAAGAGCCATTGTACTTTTTTACTAACTTGGCGACATCCAGAGAAATTTTGTAAAACTCTTCTTGATCGGATTTTTTCTTTAAATCCAAAATGGGTCTTAAATGAATCTCTCCTGCTCCTGCATGTGCATAATGAACAGGCTGCTGCCCATAAGACTCCATCATTTTATCAAATTCATCTATATAATTTGCTAAATCCTCGATATCAACTGCCGTATCTTCTATACATGCCACTGCTTTTGCATCACCTGGAATATTGGCCAAAAGACCCAAACCTGCACTTCTCAAAGCCCATGCTGATTTTGTCATACTAGGTTCTATCACAGGAAAAGCGTAACCTAAAGCCGCTTTTTGAAGATCTAAAATTAACTTTTCTGCTTTAAGTCTAGCTTCTTCTTCTGTTTTTCCGGTAAACTCCACCATCAACAAAGCCAAGGGATCGCCTTCCACAAAGTATCTATTTTTGCTATACTCTATACTTTCTTTGGTGCAGTCCAAAATAATCTTGTCCATCAACTCCACAGCTGTAGCAGGGTGCTTCATTGCAACCTGAGCTGCTTTCATACTTTCATGGATAGAGTTAAAATGTGCCGCAACAACGACTTCTATGGGATCAGGAAGTGGATCTAAAGAAATTTTTATTTCTGTGGTAAATGCTAACGTTCCTTCTGAACCTGCGAGTAGTTTACAAAAATTAAATGGGTCTCCATTTTCTGAAAATATTTCAGAATCCAGTAAATAATCGACTGCATAACCTGTGTTTCGTCTATGAATTGACTTTTTAGGGAAATTATCATTAATCTCTTTCTGTGTTTCTCTTTTCGAAAGTTCTTCCTTAATCTGCTGATATATTTTTCCTTCCAGAGAGTCTAATTGACATTTTTGCTGAAACTCAGCTTTACTCACTTGTCCAAAAGTAACGGAATTTCCATCACTCAAAATGGTATTAAGAGAAATCACTTTTTCTCTTGTAGTGCCATACACAATGGAAGTTGTCCCAGATGAATTATTGCCAACCATTCCACCGATCATGGCTCGATTGGCTGTAGAGGTAATCGGACTAAAAAATAACCCATGTGGTTTTAAGAACCTATTGAGCTCGTCTCTAACCACACCTGGCTGTACGCTAACCCACTTTTCTTCTTTATTAAATTCAAGAATCTTGGTAAAAGACTTGGAAACATCGACCACAATTCCATTCCCTACGCACTGTCCAGCTAAGGAAGTGCCCGCTGTACGTGGAATCAATGATGTTTGATGTTTTTTTGCAAAAGCAATCAACTTTTTGATGTCTGTATCATTTTTTGGAAAAGCGACAGCTAATGGAATCTCCCTGTAAACAGAAGCATCAGTGGCATAAAGTGTCTTTGTGAGTGTATCATATTTCAACTCCCCATCTAATTGAGAAGATAAACTCTGCAAAAAAGGCAATAGGTTAGGTTTAGATATAGGCATGTTCCAAAAATAACTAATCGAAGGTTTCCAAACTCTATTTTTTATCGGGAATATTTTCTAAAATCTTCTTTAATCAAAACATATTATGCAAGAGAGTAAAAAATCGAAAGAAGCATTTTCCCACTAAAACTGTCACAGATAATTTGTTCAATTTGAGAATCCCAATTACATTGGGTATATTGAGGTTGATAAACCCGAGAAATTATGGCAGGAATGACAGGATTTGATATGATTAATTCCACGAAGAATAATAGAAACCTCCGAAGTGGAAGAACTAAGATTTCTGATAATCCTTATAATCAAGGCAAAGAAAATCCTGCTTCCAGAGATCCTAAAAATTATTCAGAAATGATTAATGAAAGATTTGATCGAAGAGATCAAAGAAATCAATGTTCAGTCATCATTTTTGTTGTATTAAGCCTTCTGATGGGAATCTTTTTTTATTATTTGATGGTAGCTTAATTAATTCACTTCAATACACTCCAATTTTTTAAATTCCATGTTTATCTTTCTGAAAATTTTGGATTAATAATGTTTTTCTACCTCTCCCAATTCTTAAGTATTTTAGTAATGCCATTGAGCATTTGCTTGATTCTGATCATTTATGGATTTTTTCGAATGAAGAATAAAAAAGGAAATCGCATTTTAATTGCTGGTATCATTCTTTTAGTTTTCTTCAGTAACAAATTCATCAGCAATAGAGTAATGAACGCTTGGGAACCTGATTTTAAAGCAATTTCTTCCTTGCCTATTTATGAAATCGGAATAGTACTTACAGGTGTGACCAATTTGGACAAAAACACCAACGACAGAACGTTTTTCAACAAAGGAGCAGACCGAGCGACGCATGCAATGCAGCTTTATAAACTAGGCAAAATCAAGAAAATCCTCATCACAGGTGGTCAGGGGCTCAATCCTACCAATTCCAATACGGAAGCTGCACTTTTGAGAGACTTTATGCTTATTGCTGGCGTCGATGAAGGAGATATTATTTTAGAAGATCAGGCTAAAAACACATTTCAAAATGCTGTTTTCACAAAAGAAATATTGGATAACTTGGGCTATTCTGAAACTCAAAAACATCTTTTGATTACCTCTGCATTTCACATGTACCGATCAAAAGGTTGTTTTGATAAAGCCGAATTAATTACTGATACATATCCAGTTGACTACTATGGATATGATAATAAATTTGACCTTTCAAATTTGTTGTATCCCGATCCAAATTCGATCTTTATTTGGCAAAAACTTTTCAAAGAATGGATCGGAATTATGATGTATAAGATAGTTGGATATCTTTAAATTAAACTTACTCATCCAATTTTTATCTCTTCTTTTGATTCTCCACCTTCGATTTCTTCTACTAATTCAGCGTACCAATCTTCTCCAAATTTTCTGATTAAAGCATCTTTGAGGAATTTGTAAATCGGCACTCCAAGTTTAGAACCCAAAACGCAAGCCGCACTGCAAATATCCCAGCGATCATAATTTAATGCTTCGAAATCATCATACTTTTTTACTCTAATGGGATAGAGATGACAGGAAATCGGCTTTTTGTAAGCGATCTTACCATCAAGGTAAGCTTGTTCAATACCACATTTTAAAATTCCTTTTTCATCATAAAGCGCGTAGGCACATTCTCTATTGTCTCCAATGGTAGGTGTTCCTTTGTCTCCATCTTTATCGATGACCCAAGTTCCTTGTCTTTCAACAGCATCTCTTCCTTCTTGGGTAATGTAATCTTTAACTATTGGATAGATTTCTTCAATAATTTGGGTCTCCTCATCTTCAAGTGGGGCTCCGGCGTCTCCTTCTACGCAGCATGCTCCTTTGCATTTTTCCAAATCACAAACAAAAAATTGCTCTTTTATATCATCGCTTATTACAGCGTTGCCAACTAATATCATGCTTTATAATTTCTTTGATCGCAAAGCTACAAAAAAGCTTCTCTTTACCTCGATAAAAGGTTTGGATAATTATTCCTACACTTTTTCAAAGATGTTCATTTACTTAGAAAAAGCAATAACAAAAAAACCGGGCTGCAAACCCGGTTTTTTTTATTAGTTAATAGCACTGATATTTCCAGTCATTGCCGCATGCCTACCACATTGGTAAGGAGCAATTTGGGCGGCCATTTCGGCAGTCAAAGTAAATGTGATGCCAGTATCCGTTGCTATGAAATTTACAGCTGAATTACTTTCGAAAGTTCCGACCACATCATTTTGTGCCAATAGCGTCGTATTTCCTATTCCTCTGATCGTAAATGGATGGGGAAGTCCAGCCAAGTTTATAATCTGATAGCGTGATCCGATTTTGAGCGTTAATGCAGCATTATCCATATTTAAAGTAGAAGTTGCACCGCTACCCTCAATTGATGTAAAGATATAAGCCGATGTTCCAACATTATTTGCAGTGATCGTTGCAGAAATTGCGTTAGGGTCAGGAATTTCATCTTCTTTTGAGCAGCCTAGGGTAATCGTGAATAGAAATAATCCTGTGATAAATACTTTGATTGTCTGTTTCATAAAATTTGATTTATACAGACAGATACGACAAAAATATGACGATTGGATCAAAAAAAGAACCGTCCCGATTTCTCGGAACGGCTCAACCCAGCACTATGAAGAAAAGCTATTTAAAGCCTTACTGACAATGAAACATGGATGTGATAAGAATGTTTTAAACTCTGGAAAAATATTTAACTTTTTTTCTTAAAATTTAAACTCATAGCCCGCAGTGATAAATCTAGGAATACCTACTTTTATGCCTTGAGGCCTTCGTGTAGCGATATAGCGTTCATCTGATAGGTTTTTAATACTTAAATTAAATCTAGAATTCCATCTTTCTACATCATAACTCAGCATTGCATCAAATATCGTGTAAGCATCAATTTTACCAATTCTACCATCTAAGGACGGAACAACAGTATTTAATTCATCTCCAAACTGCTCTCCTACATAATTCATGGATAATCTTGCACCGAAACCAGATTCAGTTTCCAAAGTCAAAGCTGAATTCACAAACCAGTTTGGCGCATAGGGAGTTCTATTTCCATTAATATTGACATCATCTACAAATCTATCTGCAGCATATGTTGACAATGCATATGTTGCATTCACATCGTAAGTTAATTTAGTTTTTGAAAATCCAAGTAGATTGCTAAAATCAAAAATGAGTGCAGATTCCACCCCTCTGTGTCTCGTAGCACCTGCATTGACTACACCAAAACCAAGTCCTCCTGCAGATTCTGATACAGGTATAATTTGATTGCTAAAATCCATAAAAAATCCAGTCATTTCCATAAATGCCCAACTAGACAATTCTGATCTGAAACCTAATTCATAATTCCAGCTTTCTTCTGCATTTAAATCTAAAACATCACCTGTGGAAGTGATAGCATCTTTCGTTCTTGGAGGAGCATATCCTTTGTGAATGCCTCCAAAGAAATTAAGCTTCTGAATCGGTCTATAATTGAATCCCATTCCAGGGATGATTTCATGGATCACATTTCCAGCAACCAAGGCTGTATCTCTCACTCCTATCCCTGCAAAACTTCTCCTTCTAATATCTCTTTCATAGTTGAAGTTTTCATATCTGACACCAATATTGAAATCAATTTTTTCTGAAAGTGAAAATTTATTTTGAGCATAGGCTGAAAAAGCATTCCCTGTTCTCACTTCATCTTCTACAAGATCCCCACTTTTTACACCCGCTTTTGTCCCGTTTACTCTTTGTTCATTGGCTTGCTCCCAAAGCAATCTGGTTCCAACAGTAAGTTCATTTTTCAGATTGAATAAGTTATGATCAACTTCTAACCTTGGCTCAATCCCTCCAACTGCAAATTGTCTATTTCTATTTCCAGTACCATCCCTCATAAAAATAGCTCCTCCAGGGATATCTCTGTCTCCCCAAACTACTCCAGTCCAATTTGAAGGAGGCGTATTTGTACTGTTAATTGTAAAATCTTGTCTATTCCAATTTCTTGTTGTTGTGTAAGCATATGCAATGGTATTCAATCTCACCTTTTCACTAAATCTATATTTATGGCTGAAACTGATAGAATATCTAGAAACATCAAGCTGATCATCGGGAGCAAGTCTCGTAAAATCCTGTCCACCTTGATCATACATGACTTGATTCAAACCAATATATGTGGAATTCGAAACTTCATTGTACAATCCTAATTTCAAACCTAGCTCAGATTTGTCATTGATATTGAATAAAAATTTGGTATTGAAATCAGTAATATCAAAACTTGTTGGGCCAACATTATCCGCTCTCTTTTTCAAAAGATTGACTTGCATACCTGTATTCCCGAAGGTATTGCCATAATTAACCAAACCAGAAAAATACCCACCTTGACCTCCTTGAATTCTTATAGAGCCTTCTTGCTCTTGTGGGGGATTTGGAGAAATATAATTCACTACTCCTCCAATGGTCTGAGGACCATACAGAATCTGACCTGATCCTTTCAAAATCTCAACACCAGCCATTCTATCTATAGCTGGAGTATAATACATTTCAGGCTCTCCATAAGGTGCAAGCGCTACTGGAACACCATCTTCAAGAACCAAAACTGATCTACTTCTATCTGGATCTAATCCTCTAATCCCAATATTGACACGCATACCAATACCTTCTTCATCTACCACATGTACACCAGGAGATCTTCTTAACACTTCATTTCCACTGATTGGAGAAATTGTATTCAATTCTCTTTGATCAATATAAGTAACAGAACCAGGCACTTTACTAAAAACCCGATCCTTGTCTGCTATAACTGTTATTTGCGGCATCTCCACGCCGGTTTCCATAAAAACCAAATCCAATTGATTGATTTGACCTTCTTTTACATTCACCTCTTTTGTAAATGTTTTAAAACCTACAGCCGAAACTTTTATGGTATATTCTCCATCTTCTAGATCGTATATTGCAAAAGTTCCATCCAGATTTGAATAGGCTCCTTTTACAGTACCCATGACCAAAATATTTGCAAAAGGAATTATCTCTCCATCTAAAGATTTTATTTTCCCTGTTATTACCAAAGATTTTTCATCACCATTATTTACTGCTGCTTGTAAATCTGCTGTTCCTAAAAACATTCCAATCAAGCATGTCAAAGCAATTAATTTTAATTTCATAGATAATTTTTGACTATTCTTATTTAGATTTAGTATAATTAATGATGCAAAAGTATTCTCTATTTAAACTTGATCCAAATAAGCTTTAATAATTTTTCATACTTTTTACCTATCTGTCTTTTCAAGAAATAGAAAAAATCAATTAGACGTGAATTTTAAAATACGAACCCAAAATGAAATCAGATTTAATCAAAATTTATAATAAACACTACTTCTTCTTGATGTTTGATTTCCTATAACTCTATGTGGTAGTCTAAATAAATTAAAGAGGTTTTACATAATTAACATCGCTTTAGGTAGAGCAAAAAACTTCTTATGGGCATACAGGAAATAAATTTTCTTTGCAGTAATCAATTTTAAAGGACATATACATCTAATTATAATAAGCAAAGAGTGAAATAAAATTCTTTTATTTGCGAAGTGCAAGCTGGCTTGTCGCTGTTTCGTCTGACGAAAGAGAGGAAAGTCCGGGCAACATAGAGCGCCATACTTCCTAACGGGAAGGGGTCAAGTTGGTGACGACTTGGCTACAGATAGTGCCACAGAAAATATACCGCCCCGATCTTGATCGGAGTAAGGGTGAAATGGTGGGGTAAGAGCCCACCGTCCCAATGGCGACATTGGGAGCAGGGCAAACCTTATGGGTTGAAAGACCAAATAGGTCCCGCACCAGATTCAATTCTGGAAAAGGCTGCTCGTCTTTCTGCGGGATGGGTAGGTTGATTGAGTCTGTTCGCGAGGGCAGATCTAGATAAATGACAAGCATTCTTATTGCAAAGCAAAAAGAACACAGAACCCGGCTTATAGGCTTGCACTCTTTTTACATCAAATCTTAAATCTACGATATGGCAAAAATTCTAATTATTGACGATGAAAAGGTCATCCGGGCCACTTTGAAAGAAATTTTAGAATACGAAAAATATGAAATCTCCGAAGCTCAGGACGGAGAAGAAGGATGGAGAAAAATCCAAGAAGAAGATTTTGATCTCGTCCTATGTGACATCAAAATGCCTAAAATGGATGGAATGGAAGTATTAGAAAAAGCCTCCACTTTAGAAAAGCAACCGCAGTTCATTATGATTTCTGCCCATGGGTCCATTGAGACAGCCGTAGAAGCTACTAAAAAAGGAGCTTTTGATTTTGTTCCAAAACCACCTGACCTCAATAGACTTTTGCTTACAGTAAGAAATGCTTTGGATAAAAAGGAGCTTGTAACTGAAACCAAAACACTTAAGAAAAAGCTATCTAAAAAGCTAGATATGGTGGGTGAGTCTGAACCAATCAAGCGAGTAAAAGATACCATTGAAAAAGTAGCTCCGACTGATGCAAGAGTCCTGATTACAGGGCCAAATGGTACAGGAAAGGAACTTGTTGCACATTGGTTGCATCAAAAAAGCAATAGGTCAACAGCACCTTTCATTGCGGTAAACTGCGCAGCAATACCAGCTGAATTAATAGAAAGTGAATTGTTTGGTCATGAAAAAGGTGCTTTTACATCTGCTGTCAAGCAAAGACAAGGTAAATTTGAGCAAGCAGACGGTGGTACTTTGTTTTTAGATGAAATCGGAGATATGAGTTTATCTGCACAAGCGAAAGTATTGAGAGCACTGCAAGAGCATAAAGTATCTCGTGTAGGAGGCGATAAAGATATTAAGGTTGATGTTAGAGTATTGGCTGCTACAAATAAAGATTTGAAGAAGGAAATTGAAGAGGGGAAATTTAGAGAAGATCTTTATCACAGGTTGAGCGTCATCCTAATTCAAGTTCCCCCTTTGAAAGACAGGCAAGAAGACATTCCTTTATTAGTAGATAGATTCTTGGAGGACATTTCAAAAGAATATGGAACAGCCAAGAAGGAAATTGATAAAAATGCACTCTCAAAACTCAAAGAATATCCCTGGACTGGAAATATTAGAGAATTGAGAAATGTTGTGGAAAGATTGGTGATTTTGGGAGAAAAAACGATTTGTCTCGAAGACATAAAAAAATATGCTGACTTTCAATAGTCAGCATATTTTTTAACCTCTAATTTCTTTTGCGTCAAGAGCTTTGGCATAAGCTGGGCATGGTCTACTTGAAGCACAAGAACTTAATGCCAAAATTCCCACCGCCATGATAGCAACGATTAACCTTTTCATAGATTTATTTTTTAATAGAAATCAAATATGTTTTATTTTTTGAGCAATACAAAATTAAATGACCATTAAGTTACATCCTCTGACATCACTATTGTCAAATCGACCTAATATTTCTAGTTCGCCTGCTTTATCAAATCTCCCCAAATCCTGTGTTTCTAGAAAAGCACAAGAGTGAAAATTAGCTAAATCAATAATATTTATTCCACCTTGACTTCTTTCAGCCCAAGTATATGGATCATTGACATCTCTAAGCATAACGTGCATTGTATCAGGCAAAGTATATTTACCATTCCCAACAGAATAAGCTTGCGACATCAATTCTGTCATACCATATTCAGAGTGAATTTCTTTCTGATGAAAAGCAATTTTTAAAATTTCATGAACCTCTTCGCGAATCATTTCCTTCCTTCTACCTTTCATCCCTCCAGTTTCCATCACGATTAAATTATCCATTTTGGGAAAATCAAAACTACTTTCAGCAAGGTCTAATAGCGCAAAAGTGACCCCAAGAAGGAGCACTTTTTTATCGTCATTTTTTAAAACCTGAAGTCTTTCTATCAATTCATCATGATTGTAAAGATATGTGCCCGAGTAAATTGACTTGGATTGTTGGATAAAATATTCCGCCATGCTGACTAAAGAACTTCCTGGACGTTCCATATAAGCAGGCAAAAGTGCCAAAATATGGAAATTTGAAATATCCCCATATACTTTTTCAAACTGATTCAGCGTATGTCTTAAATAAAATTCTTTTGACCAAATATAATGTTTGCTAGTAATTGCTCCGCTTGTGCCACTACTTGAATAATAATCTTTAAATACTGCAGATCCACCCGTTACAACTTGATGATCTTTAAAAAATCTAAGTGGTAAAAATGGTATTTTTTCTATTCTATTGATTTGGTTAACATCAATTTTTCTCGCTTCTAAGTACCTTTTATAAATTTTATTTTCCACCGCTTGGAATTTAAAAAGCTCTAAAGCCATTTTTTCAAAATTTTTTATCCTTGAATAAAGGATATCTTCAGAAAAACTTTTGAAATAATTCATCGTTTTATAATTTGTCTTGTCAAAATTAAGCAATTTTACAAGAGTAGAATCCTAATCAATAAATCCTAGGCATGGACAGCATCAAACACCTGATTTACACCTTACTTTTTACAGTCATGACGGTGGCATGTATCACTCCACCGGACAACTTTCCATCTGTTCCAGAAATAGTCTTTGAAAAATTAGAATTTGTCAATACTTCAGGTGCAGATTCATTGATGGTGACCATTGGATTCAGAGATGCAGAAGGTGATATTGGACTCAATCCGACCGATATCAATCCTCCCTTCAACGCCATTAATTTTATCAGAGACGCGGGAGGAAGTGTGATCACTTACAGCCAAAGACCTCCAGGTGCACCTAATTACAACCGACTAGACTGGGCAATCAACCCAACTATCAACAATCAAGTATTTAGAGATACTGTCTGGGTAGAACAAAACCCTGATCACAATAATATTTTTGTCAAATTCTTTATCAAACGAAATGGTGTATTCCAAGAATTCAGATGGGAAGACCCTCCATTTTTCACAACTTTCAATGGTCGTTTTCCGAGAATTCTCCCAGACAATAGAACACAAGCTGTAGAAGGAAGTATCCGCTACAATATGCTTTCCTTTGGTTGGGAGTCAATTTTCCGAAATGACACCTTGAGAATTGATGTGCAAATTCAAGATAGGCAATTGAACAAAAGTAACGTGGTCTCTAGTCCTGAACTCACGCTCAATCAAATCACGAGGAGGTAACATTAAAATAGATTTCACTAAAGTTTGGCTAAAAATGCCAAACTTTTCTTTTTTAGGCGGTTTTGGCAAGAAAAATGTTGAATTGATTAAAATTATCGATCTTAAGTATATGCTTATCGTATTTACTCAAAGTTGCATATTTATTCTTTTACTAAACATCGTACACTATGAAAAAATCACTTTATCTAACACTCTTGATAGCTCTGATAGGTTTTACAGAATCTTTCGCTCAGGGCTTGAACTTTGGAATCAAAGGTGGCGCTAACTTCGCCAATTTTGCTGGGAATGTTGAGGATTTCAACCAAGAAAGCATTACTTCCTATCATGCAGGTGCATTTGTAGAGCTTGGTTTAAGTTCTAAATTCTCCATTCAACCAGAAATACTGTATTCGACAGTTGGGTCGAATCTAACTTTTGCAGGAGCACAGGAAGATTTCAAAAATGAATTGGGTTACCTATCAATCCCTGTATTGGCAAGAATCTACTTGATCCCTAACAGGCTAAGCTTGGATTTAGGACCGCAAGTATCCTTCTTGATGAGTGAGTCTCAAAATGTGGATGTCTCTGATTCAAATACTTTTGACTTTGCATTAGCAGGTGGTGCTACACTACATTTATTAGGGCCACTTTTCGTACAAGGAAGGTATAATCTGGGTCTTACCGATGTAAAGCCTGACGCCGAGGTTACCAATAGAGTGGTACAACTCTCAGTGGGATTAAGGTTCTAATATTTTAAATTAAAAATATTTCAGAAAGTCCCTTTTGGGACTTTCTGCATT
Organism: Belliella baltica DSM 15883; assembly: GCF_000265405.1. Classification (NCBI taxonomy): domain Bacteria; kingdom Pseudomonadati; phylum Bacteroidota; class Cytophagia; order Cytophagales; family Cyclobacteriaceae; genus Belliella; species Belliella baltica. The sequence continues at coordinate 3,796,853 of NC_018010.1, forward strand.
TAGAGAAAATCGAAATCAACGAAATCATTTCGGGGATAAAGGAGTTATATAGGTGTATCTTGTTTTTAATCTTACCTTATTTATACTTTATGAAATGCTCATCAAAAACAAGTTTCTATCCGAATAGTAATTATTTTGAGCATTCCATCTGAACCCTTAAAACAAACCACAAACAGATGAAAGCATCAGATCTTTTTGTCAAAGCATTGGAAAACGAAGGAGTGGAATACATTTTCGCCGTACCAGGCGAGGAAAACTTAGACCTCCTTCAATCTCTCAAGAATTCTAAAATCAAACTTATCCTTACCAGGCATGAGCAAGGAGCGGGCTTCATGGCAGCTACCTATGGTAGATTGACCGGCAAACCCGGCGTCTGTATGGCCACTCTAGGCCCTGGAGCTACAAATCTGGTAACTCCAGCTGCCTACGCGCATCTTGGAGGAATGCCCATGATGATGATTACAGGACAAAAACCAATCAAAAAAAGTAAACAGGCTAGATTTCAAATCATCGATGTAGTGGACATGATGAGACCTGTAACCAAATACACCAAGCAGATTGTGAATAGCAACAATATCGCTTCTCAAGTAAGAGAGGCATTTAGAATTGCTATTGAAGAGAAACCAGGAACGGTACATTTAGAATTCCCTGAGGATATTGCTCAAGAAGAATGTGAAGAGACGGTATTTGAAGTCACTGGCCACATCATCCCAAACCCTGACGAATTAGCTATAGATCAAGCTGTTAAAATGATCGAAAAATCAAAAATGCCATTACTATTGATTGGTGCAGGAGCAAATAGAAAAGTCACCTGTGATGCATTGAAAGGATTTGTAGATCATTCTGGCATATACTTCTTCAATACTCAAATGGGAAAAGGGGTCATAGACGAAAGACACCCTAAATACCTTGGAACAGCAGCTTTATCAAGTAATGATTTTCTCCATGCAGCCATTGAAGCAGCTGATTTGATCATCAATGTAGGACATGATGTAATTGAGAAACCTCCCTTCTTCATGAAGCAAGGAGGTAAAAAAGTAATTCATGTAAACTTTTCTCCAGCAGAGGTTGATCCTGTTTATTTCCCACAACTCAATGTAGTGGGGGATATTACCAGCGCAGTAAATGCCATTTCGACTCAGATTGAGCCACAGGATCATTGGGATTTCAATTTCTTCAAAAAAGTTAAGGAGGAGGTTTCTTCGCATCTTGGCAAATATTTTGAAGATGAAAGATTCCCTATGCTTCCACAAAGATTGGTCAATCTATTGAGAACCCATCTAGCATCAGAGGATATCATTACCTTAGATAATGGGGTATATAAGCTTTGGTTTGCGAGAAATTACATTTGCCACCAACCTAACACCCTACTCCTAGACAACGCGCTTGCTTCGATGGGTGCAGGATTACCTTCAGCTTTGATGGTCAAATTGTTAAATCCAAACAAACGAGTAGTTTCTGTTTGTGGCGATGGTGGATTTATGATGAATTCGCAAGAAATGGAAACAGCTGTTAGGTTGAATCTCAACCTTACTGTAATCATTTTGAATGATTCGGCATATGGAATGATCAAGTGGAAGCAGGAAGATATGGGGTTTGATGATTTCGGTTTGGATTATAAAAACCCAGATTTTGTTAAATATGCAGAAAGCTATGGAGCTAATGGCTACAGACCTGAAAGTGATCAGGATTTTCAAAAGATCTTAGCTCATTGTCTCAATTCGGATGGCGTTCACTTGATAGATCTTCCAGTAGATTACTCACTGAATCATCCTATACTCAATGTAATGTTAAAAGAAAAAGTAAACAAACTATGAGCAATTCGAAAACTTTAAAAGTACATAATCCATATAATCAACAACTAATTAAAGAAATCCCGATGGTAGGCAAAACTGAAGTGGAAAAAGCACTTGAGATAGCCTTCAAACTTTTTCAGGATAGAAAAAAATGGATTCCTTCCTTCAAAAAAATAGAAATCTTGGAAAGCGTCCAAGAAATCATGAAAAGCAAAATTGAAGAGCTGACCAAAACCGCGGCTGAAGAAGGTGGTAAACCCTATCAGGATTCAAAAGTGGAAGTTCTTCGCGCAATCAATGGAGTAAAAATCGCCGCCCAAGAAATTGGTCAACTTGCAGGAAAGCAAATTCCGATGGGACTTACTCAAGCTTCCATCAATAGAATCGCATTCACAACTCGAGAACCTATCGGCGTAGTAGCATCGATTTCTGCTTTCAATCACCCTCTAAACTTGATTATTCATCAAACAGTAACTGCATTTGCCGCAGGCTGTCCTGTCATCATCAAGCCAGCATCAACTACGCCATTGTCTTGTTTGGCATTTCTTAAAATTCTGAAAAAAGCAGGTGTTCCTGATGGATGGGTTCAGTCAATCATAACAGATAACGAGTCTGCTGAAGCGTTAGTCACAGATCACCGAGTCAATTTCTTATCTTTTATCGGTTCTGCCAAAGTAGGTTGGTATTTGAAATCTAAAGTTGCCGAGGGTACTCGTGTAGCAATGGAGCATGGTGGAGCTGCACCAGTGATTGTGGAAAAAGATGCGGATTTGGAAGAAATGATCCCTGCACTTACTAAAGGTGGATTCTATCATGCTGGACAAGTTTGTGTTTCAGTTCAAAAGGTGTTTGTTCATGAAGACATTGCAAGAAATGTCGCTGAGAAAATAGCAAAAGAAGCCAAAAACCTCATAGTTGGTGATCCTTTAGACAAAAAGACGGAGGTTGGCCCACTGATTTTACCCAAAGAAGTTGATCGAATTGAAGAATGGGTGAATGAAGCCCAAGAAAGTGGGGCAGAAGTTCTATGTGGTGGAAAAAGAATATCTAACACCTGTTTTGAGCCGACAGTTTTATGGAATCCTTCACAAGATATCTCAGTTTCCAAAGAAGAAATTTTCGGTCCAGTAGTTTGTATTTATCCATACAAGGAAAGAGAAAAAGCAATTGATCTTGCTAATGCTCTCCCTTATCATTTCCAAGCAGCAGTATTCACAAAAGAATTAGAAGTTGCCTTAGATACCGTTCAAAAACTCAATGCAACAGCAGTAATGGTTAATGACCACACCGCTTTTAGAGTAGATTGGATGCCGTTTGGAGGAAGAGATGCATCAGGTGAAGGTCTAGGAGGAATCCCCTACTCTATGCACGAAATGACAAGAGAGAAGTTAATGGTAATCAAAAGTAAAATGCTCTAACCGTTAAATCATGGAAATCAAACATCAAAAACTAAAAAATAAAGGTCAATTCGATCTTTATGACAGTTCTAAAAAAATAGGGCTAATGACTTATCAATTGGATGGAAAAGGGAAAATGACAATTAATCATACAGAAGTAAATGCAAAAGATCAGGGAGGGGGATTAGGTGAAAAACTAGTCTTAGAAGGAGTTCAATTCGCCCGGTCTGAAAATTTAAAAATTCATCCTCAATGTCCATTTGCAAAATCAATATTTGATAAAAATGAAAGCATCCAAGATATCGAAATCTAATTTCTATTTAAAATTTCTTATACTGTATAATCAAAAATCAGAAATATGAAAGAATATTCAAATGGCGACGTAACTATCACTTGGAAGCCCGAAAAATGCATCCATTCAGGAGCATGTGTAAAAGGACTTGGTAAGTCTTTGGGATTTTTGGTAGGTGCATTAGTCTTGGGAACAGCTTTCCCACATTTGGTTAGAAGCTTAACAGATCAACTCCCTTGGGAGTTTGCAATATATTCTACCAGTGCTTTGGCAGTTTTTGGAGGATTTCTGATTCTTACTTTTGTTCCCGATGGACCTTACAGAAAGGCTAGTAAGGCCTTCAATCCATCTGCATTTTTTAAAGTCTTTCAAATTAAAAAATTCCGCTCAGCGGCATTTGGATATTTTGGCCATATGTGGGAATTATATGCTTTTTGGGCATTTATCCCTATTATTTTGATCCACTTTCAAACACTAAATAACCAAGAAATCAACAACTCATTTTGGTCCTTTTTGATTATAGCAATAGGAGGAATTTCATGTGCTTTAGGGGGATTAATTTCTCAAAAAATTCACCCAACAACAATCGCGAAAGTTGCTTTGACTATCTCAGGGGTTTGTTGTTTACTTTCCCCATTTTTGATCAACCAATCTTCGTTCATCCTTTTAATCACTATCCTCCTTATCTGGGGACTCGCTGTAACTGCTGATTCACCTATGTTTTCTACACTTGTAGCCCAAAATGCCCCTTCAGATTCAAGAGGGACTTCACTAACTATCGTAAATAGCATAGGATTTGCGATTACGATCCTTAGCATTCAGTTACTCAATTTTTTGATGATTGAGATCCCAACCCAATATCTATTTCTTATTTTAGCTATTGGCCCCCTATTCGGACTAATTTCAACATTCAAAACAAACCCAGTAAAGTATGTCAAAAGACAATAAATGGAAAGAAGAGCTTGACTTACTCAAATCTATCGTAGAACAAAAAACCACCCTGCAGCATACAATCAAATGGGGAATTGATGTCTATACTTTTAAAGGACATAATATTATAGGAATCTGTGGATTCAAAAACTATTTTGGAATATGGTTTTACAATGGAGTTTTTCTCAAAGACCCAAAAAATGTATTCATCAATGCACAAGAAGGAAAAACAAAAGCACTGCGGCAATGGCGACTCAATTCGATGGAAGAAATCGATGAAAAGACATTAATTTCTTATATAGAAGAGGCAATTGATAATGAAAAGCAAGGAAAAAGGTGGGTAGCAGAAAAAATCGACAATATAGAAATAACTGGGGTTTTAGCTGATGCCTTATCAGGAAATGATGAACTCGAAGCAGCATTTGAAAAACTAAGTCTCTCCAAACAAAAAGAGTATGCTGACTACATCATCGAAGCCAAAAGAGAGGCAACTCAAATCTCAAGACTTGAAAAAATAAAACCTCTCATCATTGCAGGAAAAGGACTGAATGATCAATATAAAAAGTAGCATGCTTTTCCTTTATTGTTTCAGTAGGTAAAGAAAACACTCGAAATTATACGGAGAATTATCAATGATCAACTGCTGAAGGAATTTAAATGAATATACTATTTTAAGTGTCTACTGGAAAGGAAAGAGATTTAAAGAAAAAAACTATTAAACATACTCACTTGTTAAGCATTTCATGAAACCTAAATACCTTTTTGCACTTTTAGTGCCTGCTATTATGATTTACATGATAGTAAAACCAGTAGAACAAATTGAAATGAACTTCACTTCCAATTCCTCTTTGAAAACCACGGCCCCTAGTCCAAACTGGAAAGGAACTCCAATAGATTCCAAAGGTAGATTTTCGAATTTATATCATCCATTCGAAGCTTCATTAAAAGACGTACTGAAATGGAAATTGAGTACAAACCCACAGAACGAAGAAAAGAAAAATGACACTCGCAGTTTACCCATCTCTTCACAAACTTTTGACTTCCAAACAAAAGAAGATTACATTATTTGGCTTGGACATGCAAGTTATTTGATGCAACTAAATGGGATCACATTTGTCACAGATCCAATATTGATGGATAATTTTTTCTTGAAAAGAAAAAGTAAATTACCTTTTCTATTAGAGAACTTCCCAAAAATTGATTATCTCCTCTTGTCACATAATCATAGAGATCATTGTGATGAATCAACTATTGAATGGTTGATCGAACAAAATCCTCAGATAGAAATTTTAACAGGATTGGGAATGAAATCTGTAATATCCTCATGGATCGATGATCAGGAAGTACAAGAAGCCGGCTGGTATCAATCCTACAATCTTCCTATTGAATCCTTAGAAATTCATTTTGTCCCTAGCCGACATTGGTCAAAAAGATGGTTGAACGATGACAACAAAAGTCTTTGGGGTGGTTTTTATTTGAAATCGAATGAAAAATCAATTTATTTCATGAGTGATAGCGGTCAGGGACAGCATTTTGAAGATATCAAAAACACACTCGGGTCCCCTGAATATAGTATCATGGGAATAGGTGCCTACAAACCCGAATGGTTTATGTACCAGTCTCACATCAGTCCACTCAATGCAATCGACGCTTTCAATTCTATGGGAGGAAAATATTTTATTCCCATGCATTATGGGACATTTGACCTATCTGATGAGCCGATTTTGGAGCCTTGGGATGTGTTGAGTGCTAACCAAAATAAAATTAAGGGTCAGCTCGTAGAGCCTATTTTGGGGTTAAACTTGCTTCAAGAATAACTTACATCAAGAATCCATTTTCCACAGGGTAAGAACCCGGAATATCAGTATCATCAAGCATTTCTCGAAGATCGATTTCTACTGCTCGTGCTATAGAAGATATTGGTACATCATTATAAGCAGCTTCGAAAGGATTCTCTGAATAATCACCGATTTTGTCCATTAAAAAGAAAATCCAAATAATCAACCCTGAAAAAGGAATCGTCAACCAAACATGTAAGGCTGTCGATTGATCAAATATATTCAGTAAACCAAAAGGAATAAGCGCACAAAATACATAATTCATCCAGAGTGCAGTAGATGCGTATTGTCGGGGAAGCGGGAAGTTTTTGATACGCTCACACATCCCCTGATTATCATAAAGCTTACTGATGATCTGATGAAACCAAACCTGCTTATAGTCAGAAATAAGACCTTCATTTTTCAACTTTTCTATTTCTTCACTTTGTTTTTTGAGAATCTGAGATGGGATATTGCCTTTAGTTTGAAGGAAGACAAATTCTTCTTTATTGAGGTACTTTTCAACTTCAGCTGTCAAGCCTCCGACATATTCACTACAAAATGAAGGGGCAAAAATTAACTTCTCAGGATCTTCATTGTGTTCCCAAGATTTTTTGTTTCGTAACACATGCTTTAAAGAGAGCATCCAAGCAATGTGCCTATAAACCATTTCCTTTTTTAAATCTTGATGTTTTTGTCCATCTTTCGAGTCAATCATAGTCAGAACAGCTATCGCAAATTTTCTACTGTCATTGACGATTGCGCCCCATATTTTGCGAGCTTCCCAAGTTCGGTCATAGGAACTGTTGTTTTTGAATCCAAGATAAAAAGCTACCGCTATACCTATGACGCTAATCGGTTCCCAAGGCAGCGTAAACGGAATCGCCGTGATTTCATAAATAGCGATAATTATTGCTGAGTAAAATAATCCATAGAAAAGAGGCTTTCTAGACCACCTAACAGTCATCTAAAGACTGTAATATCTTTTTACATACATACCAAAAATCTTAAAAACAGATTTTCAAGTTAATGAAATTATGGAAAAATCTATTCAAGAGCGTTCTAAATTTATTTATCTTATCTTTGTGACACTTTGTAAAAAGATCGGCAAGTTGTAAGCCGTTTTTAAAAAATATTTCCGCTGACGCAGATCATACAACATCTCCTACAGCCACAATTTTACACAGCCTTATGGCATTCAAAAATTTAAATTTAATAGAACCTATCCTTAAAGCATTAGTCAATGAAGGATATACTACACCTACGCCTATTCAGCAAAAAGCCATTCCATTGGTTTTGGAACAAAGAGACCTCTTAGGCTGTGCCCAAACGGGCACAGGGAAAACAGCCGCATTTTCTATTCCGATTATCCAGCTTCTTGCTTTACAAAAACAAAGAAGACCAGGAATAAAGGCGCTAATACTTACCCCTACCAGAGAGCTTGCTATACAAATAGATGAAAGTATTGCTGCATATGGAAAATTCACAGACATCAAGCATACCGTGATATTTGGGGGAGTTTCTCAACTTCATCAAACCAACGCTTTAAAAAGAGGGGTTGATATTCTTGTTGCCACGCCTGGAAGGCTCTTGGATTTGATCAATCAGAAATTTATTGACTTAAGACAACTTCAGTTTTTTGTCCTAGATGAAGCTGATAGAATGTTGGACATGGGTTTTATCCATGATGTTAAAAAGATCATTGCCTTACTTCCCGCAAAAAGACAGACTTTATTTTTCTCTGCTACTATGCCACCTGAAATCCAGAAACTGGCAGATGTTCTTTTGAGAAATCCATCGAAAGTGGAGGTGACACCACCTTCTTCTACGGTTGACAAAATCGATCAAAGACTCTACTATACTAATAAAAACGACAAGCCAAAATTGCTTCAGCACTTACTTGATGCATATAGAATTAGAACAGCTTTGGTTTTCACCAGAACAAAACATGGTGCTGATAAAGTAGTGAAATTCCTCGCTCGCGATGGAGTAAGAGCAGCAGCAATTCATGGAAACAAAAGTCAAAATGCACGTCAAAATGCATTGAAAGACTTCAAAGCCGGGAAATTACAAGTTTTGGTAGCTACTGACATTGCAGCAAGAGGAATTGATATAGATGAATTGGCTCACGTAATCAATTATGATTTGCCAAACGTCTCTGAAACTTATGTACACAGAATAGGTAGAACTGGTAGAGCAGGAAACACTGGTATAGCCATCTCCATCTGTGATGAAGAGCAAAGAAAAGAATTGAAAGATATTGAAAAGTTGATTGGAAAAGATATTCCAGTGATCACTGACCAACCTTATCCTTCAAAAATGCCTGCAGGAGGAAGTTTGTTACAAAAAGTAAAGGCTAAAACTCAAGGCCGAAAGCCACATAGCAAGCCACACCATAAAGGAAGAAGCTAAACAAAAAAATAGCCGTGAAAATATGTCTCACGGCTATTTTTTTTTTGTTTTTTATCTGAAATCATAGTCCACTCCAGACATTTGTGTAAGTAAGGTTGCAGGAGCATCTAATGCTTTTGCTGCACCCTTCGGTGTCGGTGTGACAGGTGAATTTTTTGCCAGATAACTTAACATCACTTGATGTAAAGTCAAATCTTTGTTTACGACATCTTTGACATTATTCATTCGACAAACAACATCAGCTGGATCGCCATCCCTTTCACATGCACTTATTGAATAGAGTTTATCTAGATCAAGAGGCTGACCTGCTACTTTTACAGATTTGACTCTTTCTCCTTCATTTCCAAATGCATTGAATTCAACTTCCATTCCTTTGAATTTGATTACCCATCCACCAAAACGCTTGGAAGCATCTTCTGCAAATACATTATTAAGCTCTTTCTCTAACCAGTTCAACAGCTGAAGTCCAGTGACCTTCCCTGTTCTTACTATACTATCGACCGGCAACATATCATAGACATTTCCTCTCGTGATTGGGATATTTCCTGTTTGGTCAGGTGTGGCATTTGGTGGGCAAAATCTAAAGCCATTCGATAAGACAATATCTATTTCAGGCATATTCCATTCTATAGCATCTAAGACCATCTGATCTATAGGATTTTCGATAACAAAATACCTGTAAAGTGGAATCGTACTATACCCAATTACAGTCTCAATATCAGCCTTAAAAGGAGCTTCAACGGTTTCTATAATTTTCTCAATTTTCTCAGAAGCTTAAATTTCATCTGATAACACATCCATCAATTCATAGGAATCATTCACAACTTTCCCTTTTTCAAAAGTCAATTCCAACTTTCCTAAAAAAGAGCCAAAAGCTCCTGGCTGAACCACTTTTGCAAATTTACCTTGGATAGGTTTTCTTACTCTTTCATGCGTATCAGCTCCCAAAATATAATCCACTCCTTCTGCTGCAGGATTGTTAGCTAAAGCGATTTCTTGAGAAAGTCCTATATGTGAAACGATGGCTACAAAAGCACATTTTTCCTGATTTTTCAAGACATCTACATAGTGAGCAACATTTTCTTCTGGTTTAGTGAAAATTATTCCCTCACTATAATTTGGAGATTGTCGATTTGGAACTAGGTGATCATTGTATCCCAAAAATCCGATTTTCACCCCATTGACCCTCCAAATGTAGTATGGAGGAAAAATCAACTCTCCTTTTTGTCCATTTCCCAAATCGTGGTACATATTGGCACATACCTTGGGTGCATTGAGTGAACCTAAGAGGTCTTGCATGGATTTCTTGTAGTAGACCACTTCCCAGTTACCTGGTAGATAGAGATCATAACTCATGGCGTTGAGTATGGGCACCATGGCTTCACCTTCAGTTTTTACAGAAAGCATAGAGCCTTGGAACATATCGCCTGTATCAATCAAAAATGAATTTTCAACTTTGGCACGTTCTTGTTGAATGAATGTATGTAAATTAGCATACCCCCAGCTTTTTTGAAAACAGACTCGCCATTCTCCCAATAGAGTTCATCATGCGGATGAATCTGACAATGAACATCTGTGGTCTGGAAAATACTGACTTTAAAGTTTGTTTTTGGGTTATCGTCTAAATCTGCGGCTTGTTTTTGAGTTTCATTGGCACAACCTGGAGCTAAAGAGATCAAACCTGTTCCAGCACTCAAAGCGCCGAGCTTTGCAATAAAACTTCTTCTAGATTTTTTCATAATTGGGTATTAGCGGTTATTTCAAGCTACTCGTTAGTTGTAAGGTAGTTTGAATATTCAATAAGTCACAAAGCAAATATGTATAAATCTAAAAATCGAAGAAGTGATAATTGTTACAAAGAGAGAAAACTTATCTCAATTTAAACTATCATCTCTTGGATGTAACAAACATCACCAAAGCTAATCTCAATAGTTATGACTTTTGTGGAGTGAAAACAGAAAATGGTGTGACCTATCCTGATTTTTACTAACTTCAAATAGCAATTAGACTATGAGCAATACAATTTCCAAAAAGTTAAAAAGCTACCTTCCTATTTTGGAATGGCTGCCCAAGTATAAAAAAACAGATCTGCAAGGTGACCTCTCAGCCGGGTTAACCGTAGGGATTATGCTGATTCCTCAAGGAATGGCCTACGCCATGCTCGCCGGATTGGAGCCTATTCATGGTTTGTATGCCGTGACTGTTCCGCTTCTACTTTATGCGATTTTTGGTACCTCTAGACAGCTCGCAGTTGGTCCTGTGGCGATGGTATCACTTTTGACAGCATCGGGTATAGCAAGTTTGAATGCTGGATCTCCCGAACAATATTTGATTTATGCACTAACACTCGCCTTTTTGGTTGGCTTGATTCAATTTGGAATGGGAGCACTCAAACTTGGTTTTGTAGTCAACTTCCTCTCCCACCCCGTAATCAGTGGCTTTACTTCCGCTGCTGCTATCATTATTGGTCTGAGTCAGATCAAGCATCTATTCCGAATCAACTTACCTAATTCTGAGCATATTCAAGAAATGGCTGTAGCCATTTTTCAAAATATTGGAGATATCCACTGGATCACCTTTGCAATTGGCTTAATTGGTATCATCATCATCAAGTACGGTAAGAAAATCCATAAAAGTTTTCCTGCACCTTTGGTTGCCGTAGTTGTCGGGATTGGTTTAGTAGCAAGTTTTGATCTAACACAATATGGCGTCAAAATCGTAGGTGATGTACCAAGTGGATTACCAACATTATCTTCTCCATCATTTGACATGCAATCTTGGAAAACACTTCTACCAATAGCTTTTACTATTTCGCTAGTAGGATTTGCTGAGAGTTTTGCAGTGGCTAAAACTATCCAAGCAAAGCATAAAAACTATCGACTCAATGCCAATCAAGAATTGATCGCTTTGGGTATAGCAAATTTTGGATCTGCATTCTTTAAAGGCTACCCTGTAACTGGTGGGTTTTCTAGAACGGCTGTAAATAACGACGCAGGAGCAAAAACAACCATGGCATCAATTATCAGTGCTGTTTTGATCGTCTTGACACTTTTATTTTTTACAGGCTTATTCTACAATTTACCAAGTGCAATTCTAGCTGCTGTTGTATTGGTTGCTGTCTCAGGATTGATAGATTTCAAAGAGCCAGTTCACTTGTGGCACAAAGATAAATTTGACTTCACCATGCTTGTGGCGACATTTATCATTACTCTGACCTTGGGTATTGAGACTGGAATTATTTCTGGGATGGTCTTGTCACTTTTAGTGGTGATCTATAAAGCTTCAAGGCCACATATGGCACAATTAGGAAGAGTTCCTGGATCCAATATTTATCGAAATATTGATAGATTCTCCGATTTGGATGTAAAGGAAAATCTTTTGATGATAAGAATCGATGGGCCTATCTATTTTGCCAATGTAGAATATATCAAAGACAAACTTGACAAATGGATTCATGAGCGAAATGATCAGGTGAAAATGATTGTATTCAATATGGAATCTGTCACCAATATCGATAGTACAGGTGCTCACGAACTCAATGAATGGATCAATACTTGGAGAAATTCTGGCACTGATATCTGTATGACTAGTATCAAAGGTCCTGTTAGAGATGTCCTCAATAGGTGGGCAATCCTAGAGTCTGTCGGTGCTGACCATGTATTTGTTGATGACAATTCAGCAGTCTCTTCATTTGACCATAAGATGGATTCAGAGACTTTGGAAAAATATACGCCTTATGCTATCCAATCTAATTTAAAAAAGTAATGTGTCAGGTTAATATCAATCAATATCTATCCAAAAATCAAAATTGGGTAGAAGAAGTATTATCCAAAAATCCTGAATACTTCAAAGAATTAAAAGTTGGACAACATCCAAAAGCATTATTGCTTGGCTGTTCAGACAGTCGAGTAAGTCCTTCTCAAGTATTTGGGACAGAATTGGGGGAGTTTTTTATTCATAGAAACATCGCTAATGTTGTATCGCATACAGACTTGAATTTTCTTTCTGTCATGCAATATGCTGTCGAAGCTTTGGGAGTGAGAGACATCATCGTGTATGGTCATTATGGCTGCGGAGGAATTAAAGCTGCTTATGAAAACAAAGCCAATGGACTGATTGATAACTGGCTAGCTAATATCAAAGATGTGATCAGACATTATAAAAAAGACCTAGATTCAATTACAGATGAAAATGAAAGGCTCAATCGGTTGGTAGAATTAAATGTTCTAGAACAAATAGAAAATATCAAGCAAACGTCCGTTTACAAAAAAGCAATGTCAAATAACATTGAACTTAATTTACATGCTTGGGTATTTGATTTCTCTACTGGCTTGGTAAGAAATTTGAAAGAAGAGGTCGTGGTTTAAGAAAAAATCCTTTGGGCTGTTCGAAGATTTAATGGTCATCGTAATGACCCCAAGCAGTAAGAACCAGAATTATCACTTTATCTTCCTCAATTCTGTATATTAATCTGTGTTTGGAATTGATCCTTCTTGACCAAGTTGGTTTTGTATAGTATTTAAGTTTTTCGGGCTTTCCCGTTCCAGTTTTTGGATTCTTCCTCAATTCATCAAAAAGTTTGTCAATTTTTAATAAGATTTTTGTTTATCGTTTTTTGGATATATTGTTATAATAGACATATAATAAGTTGTTCAAATGGTATTCTCAAATTTATAAAATTCATTTCAATTTAAATATCCTCTGCAAGACTAATAACTTACTAAGAAATATTTCATCTACCCCTAACATGAATGGAAATTATTCTTTGCTTCTCTCCACCCCTTTTGAATCCTATACGAGCCAGTACCCCCATTACCCAACCAACTCCTCAAAATCATCTCGGATATAGATAACATTTCTGCCCAATTCGATCCATTTTTTCTTTTCCAATTGCTTGAGTAATCTTGAGATTACTTCTCGGGAAGTTCCCAGTTCATTGGCGATTTCTTGATGGGTAGTATGAAGCTCATTTGACTTATACTGCTTCATCTTGGTCACAATGTAGCGCATCAATCGCTCATCCATTCGCTTGAATGCAACTGCATCTAAGGCCACCAACATTTCTTGGAATCTATTTTGATAAGTATTAGCCACAAAATCTTTCCACTGCTTGTATCTATCAGACCACTGTTCATGAAGTTGAATAGGAATACCCAATATCACTGTATTTTCCTCAGCTACGGCCTTGATTTCTGAAGGCTTGGAGGTAGTACAGCAGGTTAGGGAAAGTGCACAAGTCTCCCCTGGTTCTAAATAATATAGAAAAAGCTCTCTACCATCCTCGTCCATTCGCATGATTTTAATTGCCCCTTCAAGCACTATTGGAACCATTTTGACAAATTGACCAGGCTCTGTGATCACTTTGCCATAATCAAATTTATGAACCGTCCCTTGCTCCAACATAGCATAAAGTAAATTAGGATCGGTGATAGTAGGTAATTTTTGTTTGAGATAATCTAATTCCATCTGATAAAGAAAGGCTGAATGAGAATCCAAAATAGTGATAAATATCACAAAAGGAAAAAGGGTTGGATAAAATACCCAACCCTTTATTCAAATAGTAAACCAACCACACACTCAAGTTGTAAAGCCTCCATCGATTACATATGTAGCACCTGTGATAAATTTACTTTGATCAGAGGCGAGAAATGCGACCAAATCAGCTATATCTTGATTGACTGCGTATCTTCCAAGTGGAATCATCTGCTCAAATCCCTTCTTAACTTCCGCTCCTGCTCCAGGGGCAAAACCTTCCTCGAGTGAGCGCATCATTCTATTGTCCACAGGTGAGGGATGAACAGTATTCACTCTTATTTTCAAAGGCGCACCTTCCAGCGCAGCCACTTTCATTGCTCCTATAGTCGCATGCTTACTTGTAGTGTAAGCCATCATCTGCGCTGTCCCTCTTAGTCCTGCTACAGAAGATGTGATAATCACCGAGCCCCCATTTTTCATCAAAGGAAAGGCATACTTCATTCCTAGCCATACACCTTTAACATTCACTGCTAATACTTTGTCAAACATCTCTTCTGGATATTCGGTTAATGGCTTAACAGCACCCTCTATGCCTGCATTAAGAAAAAGAACATCGATTTTTCCCATCACCTCAATTGCCTTTTTTGTATAAGCTTCCACCTCTTTCGAATTACTTACATCCGCTGCATAAGTATATACCAATTCAGAATTCAATGTTTTTTGCGCTTCTTTCAAATCTTCTTTTCGAAGATCTACCAAGAATACAGCAGCAGCACCCAAATCTAAAAATGTCTTGGCTGTAGCCAATCCAATACCTCCGCTTCCACCGGTGATTATTGCAGTTTTTCCTTTTAATGTCATCTTATTATTGTTTTGTTGTTGATCAAAATTAGGAAATCAAAGCCCCAATTAAACAGAATATAATCAGCACTTTAACTGACTTATGTCATGATTTAAACAAATGTAATTAGCGAATTTTGACCTGTTGAAACAAAATAACCCTAGCCATGAAAAGAATCATCGTTCCCATAGACTTCTCGAGTTACTCGGAGAATGCTTTCCTCAGCGCTATGAAAATTGCCTCTAAAGGAAATAGTAGTATCACTTGTGTCAATGTAGTTGCATCAACTTTAAATTGGACTATTCTTACAGATAAGGAAAAGTCAAAACATCAGGATATTCTAGACCTTGAAGCTGAAAGTAAAGATAAATTAAAAGCTTTTATTCTGGAACATAAATCTCCAGGCATCCCTATAGAGGGAGTGGTCAATGTGGGAATTCCAAATGAAGAAATTATTAGCCTATCGGAAAAACATGCCGCTAACCTGATTGTCATTGGAGCTTATGGAAAGGGGCATATTGAAGGGAAATTTATTGGCTCTACTCTCCAAAAAGTAATGAGAAATTCCAATTGCCCTGTTTTGGCTGTCAAAAAATTACTCAATGGAAACGATCTTCGAAAAATGGCTTTCGCATCACTTTTCAACGAAGAGTCTAAGCCAGCTTTTACGAGAATGAAGCCATTGATCAAGCAGCTGAGGTGCGCTGTCCATTTTCTTTTTGTCAATACACCTGAAAAGTTTGTAACATCAAAAGAATCTGAACATAAAATGCAAAAGTATGCCATTGGACAAGAAGAGTTAATCATTCATAAACATATATATAATCATCACGAGGCCGAAAACGGTATTGTAGAATTTGCTACACGAAATAATATAGGCTTTATCGCAATGGCATCCAATAAACGAAAATCAGCAAATACATATATGATTGGTGCTACTGAAACAGTTTTATTCAAGTCGGATATCCCTGTTCTAAGCGTAAAATTTGAATAGAAAATTGAAAAGTTGCAAATCACCCAAATGTAACCTCAAGCAGTAGTCGAAAGGCTACTGCTTTTTTAAATAGAACTGTCATGTAAAAAAATTTAAATGAAGTATCGATCAAAATGTAAAAGCACAAAAAAATGGAAACGAAAAGAATGAAGGTTTTACTTTTTTTTGAATAGAAATTTCTTCTCAAAATCTACGGAACTCAAATTGCAAATCTTACTAGTCATTTTTTGTGTAAATCAACCCAATCAGTAGCTATGGAACTTAAGCAAGTAAGCAGCTTAAACATGCTCTTCTTTCATGGTATCAATCACCATTTTTTCCATCTCCTTCCAATGAATAATGGAATTACCAAGATTATCTAAACTAGAAATCACCTGCTTAATAACATTGGTTAAAGTAGAAATTGGGATTTCAGGCTGATGTTTTCTCGCATTTTGGTAAAGTTCATTAAGCGTATTTTGATAGACTACATCATGCATTCCGACCCAATCAGACCTATCTACTTGATTATTAGCGTCAATATAGGTTTTCATTTTATTGAGTTGCTCGTAAGTGAATGTTTTTAGAAAATCCAAGAGTTCTTTAACTTGATCATCATCTGTATCTTGCATTTCTTTGATATTATGCATTACATCCTTGATATCCTTTGAAGCGTAAACCATAGTACGCAATGCAAGCATCAGAGAAGTGGACTTTTGAGCAGAAGTATGATCTAAATTTACCTCTTGAAGTTTGATATGATATGCTGTAAGTTCATCTTCTAAAGCTTTGATTCTTAAATATTGAGAAAGCAAATCATAAGGTTGCTGAATGAGCTTCCTCCAAATAGTGAAATTATTGTCTTTCAAAGTATCTCCTTCCCAAATTTTGAAAATAAAATCAGCCGTAAGGTCAAATGCCAAGTGAATATCTTTCTCCATGGCTGCCACTGCAGCCTCAGGGATATTAGGATTTACCTTGCCAATATAAATAGCTACACCAGTCTGTTTTTCTTCTCCAAACTGATGTTTAAGCCACTTTTCGAGTTGATTGATGAAGGGAAAAAAGATAAGTATTCCAATCAAATTCATTGCTGTATTGAGTAACACCAATTCCATCAAAGGGTCTTTTATTGCAAATAAGGACATGGTAACATCAATCAATGTTCTTATAAAAAAGAACACTAAAAATCCTGTTATTAAATTAAATAAAAAATGTGCGAGCGCAAGCCGCTTTTTGTCCGCAGGACCATTCAAAGCCCCAATCCCAACTGTCACAGTTGTACCAATATTTGCTCCAATAATCAAGACTGCTCCTTCTTCCAAACCAATCACTCCTGCACTCATCGCTGAGAGAATAATCACTACCATAGCAGAACTTGACTGAATCAAGGCTGTCACTACTAGTCCAATAAGAAGGTAAACCCAAAGTCCATATTTATCAAATTGACTCAAATCTATCTGGTCAGCCACAGCCTCAATAGCTAATTTCATAAAATCAAGACCCAAAAATAAAAGTCCGAAACCTACTGTAAATGCTCCAAGATTTTTTAGCATTGGACGACTTGAAAAAAAGATAAACATCAGACTTCCAATCCCTAAAAAAGGCATTGCAAAAGAAGCTACACTAAATTTAAATCCTAAAGTTGCCACTATCCAAGCGGTCATTGTGGTGCCAAGATTAGCGCCTAGAATTACTCCAATTGCATTCTTAAGATTAATCACTCCTGCTCCTAAAAATGCCAAGACCATTAAAGTCACCAATGAACTACTCTGCAAAACTGCTGTAATTAAAGCACCGATTAAAATGCCCTTCCATGCAGTATTAGTGGATTTTTGAAGTAGGTTCCGAAAAGGTTTTCCTGCCAATTCTTTGATAGACCCTTCCAACTGATTCATCCCCCAAAGGAAAAGTCCAATGCCAGCCAAAAACTTCCAAAAGTCGAAAACCTCTTGTTCCATAGTGATCAATGATGCGCAAAACTAAGATAAGGAGAATCTCTAAAAATGTAAGCTTGAATAGAAGACTGTTAAAGCTAATTAAACAAATGTTGAATGATTTTTATAAAGATCCGTACCTATCCTCCCATTCAGGTCATCAAGGTTCCATTTAAAAAGAAAAGGTACATTATATCTAGAAAATTATTTTTTACTTTTCTCTTTCTTGATAGCCTTAGGATTATACCAAAGAATAAGACCTGTTATACTTAAAAGTATCAAAAGAACAGATGTGAGGGTAGTATAAATATGCTTTACACCTCCATCTCTTCCAAAAATAAAATCTAGTATACTTCCATCGTGGATTTTTTCGATTAGGTCGGAATTACGCTGACTTACTGAGAGAATTGCTCCTGAATAACCATCTACTTGAATTTCTGTAAAATGTCTCTTGAAAACTACTTTGGCGATTCCTTTTTCTGGACGAATATCTACCCTGTCGATTTCATTGCTTTTTCTGACACTATCTTCCATATGAATTCTAGCTGAGGCAATAATTTGCTCTATTGGAATCCAATTTGAACCCGACTCCACCCTAATCTTTTGCGTTTCGGGAATCAAGCGCATCTCTTTTTTCCAAGCCAACATAATCGCTGTCACAGAAACCAAAATCAAAAAAATAGCAATAGGAACTCCAAACCATTTGTGGAGTCTCCTCGAGATTCTTGTTTGATTGACTAATTTATTGATTTTTGACATAGACTTAAAAGATCCTCGAAAAATAAAGCAATAGTGTGCTTTTTCAAAAGAGAATCATATCAACGGTGAAAAGCTAGGCTTAATTAAGCGAAAACCACATTAGCCATTTTCATTGCTTCATTGAATTCCATCATATTAAGCTTAGTTTCATGACCACATTTTTCCATAATTTTGATCAAGGATTCTGTAGCCACATTTCCCACTAGATCATCCTTTGCCATTGGGCAACCTCCATACCCTTTCAAAGCGCCATCAAATCTTCTACAACCTGCTTTCATAGCAGCTTTGACCTTGGGTTCCAAGTCTTCTGATCTTGAATGCAAATGAGCACCAAATTCAATACTTGGATAAGCCTGAATATTCATTTCAAAGAGCTTTTCAATCAATTCTGGATTGGCAGTTCCCACAGTATCTGCAAAAGAAATAATCTTGATTCCCAGCTCATATAGCTGCCTCACAAAATCAGCAATCATCTCTGGTGAATATGGATCTCCATAAGGATTTCCAAAACCCATGCTAAGATATGTAACCAAAGTCTTGCCTTTTATTTCTGCAAGATTTTGAATTTCTTCTACTGCATGTAAAGCTTCTTTGATGGATTTATTGGTATTTCTTTGCTGAAAAGTTTCAGAAACTGACAGTGGAAATCCAAGATAATCTATTTCTTGAAATTGTAATGCGTCTTCTGCACCTCGGCTATTTGCCACTATTGCAAGTAACTTTGACTTACTATCAAAAAGATCTAAAAGATCCAACAACTCTGCCGTATCTCTCATCTGTGGAATCGCCTTTGGGCTTACAAAACTCCCAAAATCTATGGTATCGAACCCAACTTGAAGCAATTGATTGATATATGCGGCTTTTATGGCTGTATCTATAAATTGCGGGAGTCCTTGCATGGCGTCCCGCGGACACTCTATCAGTTTAATCATGCCTTGAAGATAGACTTGCGGACTTGTAGACACAAGTTTTTTAAGTAAAAAGCAAATGAAAAATCATCTAAGTAAGAATAAGACTACTCAAAGATTCCTAAAATACTTCTTTAGCTATTTTATATGTTGCGCCTGCTTTACTCATGGTATAATAATGTAAACAGGGTGTTCCAGCTGCAATCAGTTCCTTACTCTGCTGAATGGCCCACTCTATCCCTACTTGCTTTACATCTGCATTAGATTTACACTTTTCTAATTCATCCATCAAGGCATCAGGAAGATCTAAGAAGAAGGTTCTAGGTAGCATTGAAATCTGACCCAAAGTGGTGATCGGCTTCAAACCTGGAATGATAGGAACTGTAATTCCAATGTCTCTGACTTTTTTAACAAAATCAAAATATTTCTCGTTATCAAAAAACATTTGTGTAACAATGTACTCAGCTCCAGCATCCACTTTCTCTTTTAAATGCTTCAGATCAAATTTCAAACTTGGAGCCTCAAAATGCTTTTCAGGATAACCAGCAACTCCCACACAAAAGTCTGTCTGAAAACCTGTCTCAGTTTCTTCATGCAAATATCTTCCATGATTCATCCCTACAATTTGTGCCACCAAATCTTTGGTATAAGTATGTCCATCTGGCTCAGGAACAAATTTATTCTCACTTTTAGGCGCATCACCTCTGAGTGCCAAGACATTTTGAACACCAATAAAATTCAAATCAATCAGCGCATTTTCTGTTTCTTCTTTTGTAAATCCCCCACAAAGCAAATGAGGAACAGCTGCCACTTGGAATCTATTCATAATTGCAGCACAAATCCCTACAGTTCCTGGTCGCTTTTTGGTACTCACTTTTTCGAGAAGGCCATTTGGATGTTTTTTGTAAATGAACTCTTCTCTATGATAAGTAACATCTACAAAAGGGGGATTGAACTCCATCAAAGGCTCAATTCCCTCACATAAGTCTTTGAGACTTTGCCCCTTCAAGGGAGGAAGAATTTCAAATGAAAAAAGTGTCTTCTCTGCTTCTGCTATATAATCTGTAATTTTCATATTTATGACTCTTGAATATTAAATGATGGAGTGTAAGCTAAATTAGGTGAAAGCCATTTTTCTGCTTGCGCTAGACTGACGCCTTTTCTTCTTGCATAATCCTTGACTTGATCCTCAGCGATTTTACCAAGACCAAAATATTTACTCTCTGGATGACCAAAATAAAAACCACTAACTGATGAAGTTGGATACATGGCATAGCTGTCTGTAAGTGTAATTCCAATATTCTTCTCTACCTCAAGCAATTCAAATAATGTTCTTTTCTCAGAGTGTTCAGGACATGCAGGATAGCCAGGAGCCGGACGGATTCCTGTATAAGATTCTTTGATCAAATCATCATTATCCAACCTCTCTTCTTTTGCATATCCCCAAATATCCTTTCTCACCAATTCATGTAAGTACTCTGCCCCTGCCTCTGCTAATCTATCAGCCAAAGCTTTGAGCATAATATCATTGTAGTCGTCTCCGGTTGCTTGAAATTCTTTTAGTTTTGCTTCTATCCCCCATCCCGCTGTCACAGCAAAGCCACCAAGGTAATCTGTTTTTTCTGGATGGATATAGTCTACCAAAGAACGATTTGGAACACCCTTACCTTTCTTTCCTTGCTGTCTCAAAAAGTGGAAACTAAAACCTTGATGAGGCAACACCAAATCATCTTCAGATCGCTCCACTGGAAATAAACCCACTACAGCTTTTGCTTGCAGCCATTTTTCTTCAATAATCTTATCCAGCATTTCATTTGCTTCATTGAATAGACGTTGAGCTTCTTGCCCTACCACTTCATCTTGAAGTATCTTCGGGTATTTTCCAGATAGCATCCAAGTACTAAAAAAGGGGGTCCAATCTATATATTTTCTCAAAATATTAAGATCTAAACTCTCCAATATCGTTGTGCCAAGTTTAGCTGGTACTACAGGCTCATAATGATCCCAATCGATAAAAACGGGATTTGATTTAGCTTCCTCGTATGTAGCCATTTGCTTGACCTGCTGCTTTGCTTCATGTTCAACTCTAAGTTGCCTGTAAGTTTCCTTAATTTGCTTGTGATAAGCTTTTCTAGTTTCTTCGGAAATAGATTCTCCTGCAATTGGAA
Organism: Belliella baltica DSM 15883; assembly: GCF_000265405.1. Classification (NCBI taxonomy): domain Bacteria; kingdom Pseudomonadati; phylum Bacteroidota; class Cytophagia; order Cytophagales; family Cyclobacteriaceae; genus Belliella; species Belliella baltica. Next base: position 3,818,558 of record NC_018010.1, read on the forward strand.
CTGATTTTGAGGCATCTGTCACATGGATAACCGTTCCTGAGTAAACTGGATCTATTTTTACAGCAGTATGTATTCTTGATGTCGTCGCGCCTCCAATGAGGAGAGGGATTTTCAAACCTTGCTTTTCCATTTCAGACGCTACATTTACCATTTCATCCAAAGACGGTGTAATCAAACCACTCAGACCAATAATGTCAACTTTATTTCGATTCGCTTCATCAATGATTTTTTGTGCATCTACCATCACACCCAAATCAATGATTTGATAACTATTGCAGGCAAGCACAACTCCTACAATATTTTTTCCGATATCATGAACATCCCCTTTTACGGTTGCCAGAAGGATTTTCTTAATGCTGCTTTGCTCTTCGCTATAATCTGAATCACCTATTTGAGGCATAAAGGGCTCCAAGTAAGCCACTGCTTTTTTCATCACTCTGGCAGACTTTACTACTTGAGGAAGGAACATTTTCCCCTCACCAAAAAGATCTCCTACTACATTCATCCCATCCATTAAAGGACCTTCAATCACCTTGAGTGGATTTTTCAACTCAATTCGAGCTGCTTCAGTATCATCGATAATGTGATCTATGATTCCTTTTACCAAGGCATGTTCTATCCTTTTGGCAACAGCTTCTTCCCTCCAAGCTTCTGTAGCCACCTCCTTTTTGTCAGTAGCTTTTACCGTTTCGGCAAAATTCAATAATGTTTCTGTAGCCTCGTCATTTCTATCAAAAAGTACATCCTCCACCTTTTCCAATAGATCTTTTGGTATATCATCATAAATCTCCAACATTGTAGGATTGACAATGCCCATGTCCATTCCATGACGAATCGCGTGATATAGAAAAGAAGCATGCATGGCTTCTCTCACAGGATTATTCCCTCTGAAAGAAAAGCTCACATTGCTCACACCTCCACTGACTTTAGCCCCTGGGAGATTTTGCTTGATCCATTGGGTGGCATGAAAAAAGTCGATAGCATTTTTTCTATGTTCGTCCATCCCTGTAGCCACAGGAAAAATATTCGGGTCAAAAATAATATCCTCAGGGTTGAATTTGACTACATCAACTAGGATGTCATAACTGCGCTTACAAATATCGATTCTTCGCTGATAAGTATCCGCTTGTCCATCTTCATCAAAGGCCATGACGACAACAGCAGCACCAAATTTTTTGATAGTTTTGGCTTGCTGAATAAATTCTTGCTCACCGTTTTTTAGACTGATCGAATTTACAATTCCTTTGCCTTGAATACACTTCAGTCCAGCCAATATAATCTCCCACCGACTACTATCAATCATAATCGGAATACGGCTGATTTCTGGTTCTGACGCTATCAAATTAAGAAATCTTTGCATCGCAGCTACACCGTCAAGCATCCCTTCGTCCATGCACACATCCAGTATTTGTGCTCCTCCTCGAACCTGGTCAAGTGCTACTTCCAAAGCTTCATCGTATTGCCCATTTAAAATCAATCGAGCAAATTTCTTTGATCCAGTTACATTGGTTCGTTCACCGATATTGACGAAATTGATTTCGGGAGTGAAAATCAAAGGCTCCAATCCCGAAAGCTTCATCACACCTTTATTTTTTATCTTAGTCATCTGATTCGTTTACAAATTCTAATTTTCTTGGGCTGTATTTGGCAGCTGTTTTGGCTAAAGCTGCAATATGATCAGGTGTGGTTCCACAACAGCCTCCCAAAATATTAATCAATCCATCCTTAAGAAACTCCTCTACTTGAATTGACATTTCTTCTGAATCCTGATCATATTGACCAAACTCATTCGGTAAACCAGCATTTGGATAGGCACTGATATTGAAAGGAGCGTTTTCTGAGAGTACTTTTAAATATGGACGGAGCTCTTTTGCCCCCAAAGCACAATTAAGACCTATACTAAAAAGTGGGATATGCGAAACAGAAATCAAAAATGCTTCTGTAGTCTGTCCTGAAAGTGTTCTCCCTGATGCATCTGTAATGGTTCCTGAAATCATCACAGGAATACCACCTTCTAGTGGATCTATTGGTAAACCTCTCTCTTCGAATACTTCTTGAATGGCATAAATCGCTGCTTTGGCATTGAGTGTATCAAATATGGTTTCGACCAAGATGATGTCTGAACCTCCGTCCAATAAGCCTTCTACCTGTTCCTTATAGGCTAAGGCTAGATCATCAAAAGAAACAGCTCTGTAACCAGGATCATTAACATCCGGCGAAATAGATGCTGTTCTATTGGTAGGGCCTACTGCTCCAGCTACGAATCTGGGTTTATCTGGTGTTTTTTGAGAATATTCTAAAGCAACTTCCTTTGCGATTTTTGCTGATTGGAAATTAATTTGATAAGCAAGTCGTTCTAAGCCATAATCTGCCTGCGCTATCGTAGTTCCGCTAAATGTATTAGTCTCAATAATATCAGCTCCAACCTCCAAATATGCAGCATGAATAGCTTTGATTATATCAGGTCTGCTAAGTGAAAGTAAGTCATTATTTCCTTTGAGCGGCTTAGGGTAATCTTTTAGCTCAGGAGTTCTAAAATCTTCCTCTGTCAGCTTATATCGCTGAATCATGGTGCCCATGGCTCCATCCAGAATTAAGATCCTTTTCTTTGATTGGGTGAGAAGTAGCTTGGTTCTATTCATTTTGCTCTATATCTTTTCAAAAAACTTATTCGAGCAAGAACCGGAAGAAAAAAGACTGTTAATCTAATCTACCGCTCATCTATTTCTGTTCTACTTCAGAATGGGAGTTAGCACCTTGTTGATTCAGGTTGCTAAGACGTCGCAGGGCCCTTCCCTCGGTCTTTCTCGATAAGCAATCTCAAAGGTAAGTTCTATAATTTAATTATATTCATATTTTCAAAAATTGTTTGTCAAAAAGTATAATTCAATAATGAATTGAATAAAAAACGGTACTATCAATAATAAAATTGGAAGAATATCTCTAATAAATTAAGGTCTGATACCAACAGAAAAATGTAAATATGGGTTTGCCATGTATTTATACATGGGAGTATCTAATAATCTAAACCTGCTCAGAGGAGCTTCATAACCTCCCTGAATACCAAAGACTAAATTAATTCCTCTTTCAGAACTAAAAGGAACAGCATACATGATATAGATTTCAGGCTTGGCCATCATTCCAGATTTTCTTAAATAACCATCAAAATCTGGCTCTTCAAAAAGCAAAGGAAAATCTGGTTTGGAATTGTTAATCAATGAATATCTCAAATTAGCATACCCAATACCCGCTACACCTCCCAACTCAAGATTTTTTCTTTCGAAAAATTTTCTTCCAAAATTCCCGTAAAGTCTTACACTATTTAAAGTCTGTGATGAAAATCCATTTGCACCACCTTGTAATGAAACGTTATAAATATCAGCTCCATAAAGTATGCCTTTACTTTCTCCCAAAATTTTAACTCCCCAATTATTAGGCTTTTCTTCAAAAGGCTCAAGTCCATTTTGTTCAAGAATTGTATTGAATTGATCTGGACTTGTAAAATGAAGGCCACTGATCAAGTGAATTCCTAAAGAGGCATCTTTATAAAAGAAATTATGATCAGGTAGAGAAATCCCAACACCTGCTCTAATAAATGCACCACTTTGCGCATTATCAAATTGAATTCCATTCAGCTCCCATGAGTTTTCAAAGGGGCTAAAAGCATAACCGAATTTTGTCATAATCTCAAGCACCTCTTCGCGGCCTGGGATCTCTACGTCTAATGACGCCTGAAATCCAATTTCAGTTAATAAACCTGTAAAATATCGACTGCCCTTATGAATATTCCCGTCTCTTAAGACAAAACCATGAGCAGGGTTTTGCAAAAATTGATTGACAGTTTCAGCAGGATTTTCTTTTAGCATTTGAAAATTTAAAAATCCTGATCCTACAGACATATAATGAATGAATTGAAAACTACCTTCCTCTGTCAAAGAATAGCCTACATTTAACAATGCCCGAGTAGTTCTGTAGTCCAAATCATAACCATTAAAAGTTGACTTCATTCCTGCGTTTTGATACAATTCGAAACCCAAAATAAAATCATTGTATCTGGTTTGGTACCCTAAACCCAAATTTGAATATCCATTTCTCATGGGAGTCAATCCTTTATTTGCTAACATCTCGTTGAATAAGCGCATATTGGCACCTGTTCTGCCGTAAGTAGCATAGATTGTAGATCTATTTCCTTTATTACTTTGAGCAAAAGATAAAGTACAAAAGAAAACAAGAAATAGAAGAATGGAAATTCTCATAAATAAGTTTTGAGCTGTAAAATTAATTGAAATAACCCAAGTAAAAACGATTACAATCTGTCTAGGCTTGAATATATTTTATAATTTTTGCATAAAGATTATCAGGATTGAATGGCTTTGGAATGTAGTCATTCATCCCAACAGCATCAATTTGATCTTTGACCTCTAGCAAGGAAGATGCCGTCAATGCAATAATGGGAAGCGTTCTGATTTTTTCATCATCATGTGCTCGAATGTATCTACCAACTTCGTACCCGTCCTTTTCTGGCATTTGAAGATCGAGAAGAATCAAATTAAACTCTTTGCCTTCAAGCGCTTCTATTGCTTCATTTCCATCATTTGCCATGACCACTTCTTTTACTCCCCATTTATTCAAAAACTTCTTGATCATAATCTGATTTACCAAATTGTCTTCAGCGACTAATATGGATGCATGAGATAAATTTTTCTGAGTATTGACATAATCTTCTTTTCTATCAAGCAAATGGGTTTCCGGCTTATCAAACTCGATTTCAAAACTGAAAATGGTACCGCCAATAGATGTTCTATTCACTGAAATCGTTCCACCAAACAACTCGACTAGTCTTTTTACAATTGCAAGTCCTAGGCCTGTGCCCCCATATTTTCTAGTCGTATCTGTACTAGCTTGAGTAAATGCCTCAAAAATCGTCGCAATCTTATCGTCAGGTATCCCAATACCACTGTCTTCAAACTCAAAACGTATTTTTACAGAATCCTTCTTTTCAAAAACTTTCTTTAAATAAATTTTTACAAAGCCTCGCTCAGTGAATTTTATAGCATTAGAAATCAAATTATTAGCAACTTGTGCCAATCTAACTGGATCTCCTGTCATTATTTTGGGGAGATCGGCATCTAGTTCAAAGCTTACATCCAATTTTTTTTCTCTCGCCTGATAGGTGTAAGAATGAATGATCCTATTGAATACCATATCAATGTCAAAAGCTACTTTTTCAAGCTCTATCTTTCCAGAGTCAATTTTATTATAATCTAAGATATCATTGATTAATCCAAGGAGGTTTTCTGCGGAAAATTGTAAAGTCTTAAGGTTCTCTAATTGGTCAGGCCTAGGATCATCCTCTATTAATAAATGAGCCATACCAATCACTGCATTCATAGGTGTCCTGATCTCATGACTCATGATGGACAAAAACTGAGATTTAATAGTAGATGCTTGTTCAGCTTTTTCTTTAGCATAAAAAAGCTCCCTTTGAGCTTCTTTAAGCTTCGTAATATCTCTTGCTATCCCAGTGTAATGTCGAACATTGCCTAACTCGTCTTTTATTAACCTACCATTTGAACTAAAAACTTTATAATCTCCATTTTTATGTCTTAGTCGATATTCTAAATATTGGTGGTTTTCAAAAATTTCGGAAACAGATTGATTGAGCATTTCAGCAAAAACTAACATATCATCTGGATGTAGAAATTCTGTTAGTTTTCTTGATGTAACTTCCTGGTGCTCGTAGCCTAAAAACTGTTTTACATTAGGGGACACATAGGTAAGATGAAGATCCAATGATATAGAGAAGATAATTTCAGTGGATTCTTCTACCAAAGTCCTGTATTTTTCTTCGTTTGCTCTTAAATTTTCCTTGGCTTCAAACTCTTCATTTATATCTCTTACTATTCCTAAAGCATATTCTACCTCACCTTCATGCAGAATAGGTCTTACAGTCATTTCATACACTCTTTTCCTGTAAATCAGGATTTTTTGAGCAAATTCCTTATTCTGAAATGACCTCATCACTGCAGGCTTGATTTCGTGTAAATTATACCTATGAATTTCTTCAAGAGTCTTACCTTCAAAATCAGATGAGGTCATTCCCCAATTAGCGAAATTTGTACCTTCTGCGACGATGTATCTAAGATTTTTATCAATTAGAAATACATTGGTCAGAGGAATGTTTGCAGCCAAAACACGATACCGTTGTTGGGAGCGAATCATTTCCTCTCTATTTAACTTTCTTTCTGTAATATCCTGTAATATTCCTTCGTGAAGGGTGATTTCTCCATCAATACCATATACTTCTTGGGTCTTATCTTCAACCCAACGATAGGTTCCATCCGATTTTCTCAATCGGTATTCTCCTGAGAATGCTGGAACCCCAAGGTCGTTTTTCTTATCATTATGATATTTCAAAAGGCTAGAAGCATCATCAGGATGTAAAAGATCCAATATACTTCTGTTTGAATTAATCAATTCTTGAGCATTGTACCCAAATTGCTTGATATTATCAGTGATATAGATAATCCTAAAATGATCATTCGGATCTACAGTGAACAATACAGCTGAACTATTTTCTACAATCATTCGCGCTTTTTTAGCCAAAGCCTCCTGTTTGAGCTGCTGCGAAAGATTTCTTATCAAAAATGAATAGCCTAACTTCTCTTTAAGATCGTTTGAAAATACTTGTACTGAAAGCTCAAAAGGCTCAAGCTTACCCCTAGATGTCTTGATATAAATATCTTCTCTATACTCATCCCCTTCTCGTAAACTTTCTATAATTTGATCTAGATCAGTATTTTCTGAAAATTGAAATTCAAACAAATCAGAAATTTTACCCTCATACTTTTCATTCAATGACAATTGAACTTCATTAGATGCCGCCTTATTCATGTAAATAACCTTTAGATGATTATCTGTCACGAATACAGGGTCATTGACCTGAGCCAAAATTTGCGACTGAAGTTTTAGATACTTCTCTGCATCTTTTTTATCAGTGATATCAGTACAATAACCATAAATCTCAAAATTTGAAGTCCCATGAATAGGTCTAACTTCGACACTATAACTTATAAATTTATTTCTGTTGTCTTCATTGAGGCTGAATTCTCCAGAAATCGGACTTCTTGAATTGATGGCCTTATTGACATTATAAAGCAATTCATACCTATCTTCTTTGGCTATTTTCTTTAGCAATTCTGAAATCGTTGCAGAAGACACCAATTCATCAAGACCAAAAATTTTATTCAGCCCTTTAGAGAAAAACAGTAATTTTTTAGAATTGCTAAATCTCCATGATCCAGATTTAGCTAAAATCTCCGTAGAAGCTAATAGGTTTTCATTTCTTTCAAGTCTTTTTTTGATAGATCTATTGATAAATGTGCCTGCATAAACATCTCCTAATTGGCCAAGTACATATTCATCTTTTTCATGCCATGCTCGTTTTTCACCTACAGCATCCAAACCAAAAAATCCAATCAGTCTATTTTCGGAAAAAATTGGAATCAAAATAACAGAAACTATCCCCTGCTGTAGATAAATATCTCTTTCATAAGCATATTCAGGATCCATTTTTGATACATCTGGAATTATAAAAATCTTTCCCTTTTTGAGATAGGAGATTGTCAATAAATCATCACTAAATGGAATATTTTTTAAAAACTCGATCTGTGGCTCTATCCCCTCTGCCGTCCATTCATAGGCATATTCTATTTCTCTTTTGAATTCATGCAAAAGAGAAATATAGGCTCGATCAGCTTTTTCAAATTCACCTAGCATTTTCAAAGATTGATTGAACACTTGATCAACTTGGTCTATTGAGGCATTGACAAATTTCTTTGAAATTCTATTTATCAATTTCTCTAGCTCGTATCGCTTTTGAAGTGATTTTTCAGCCTTTTTGTAGGTAGTAATATCTCTTGCAGAAAACAAAACCCCTCCTATCTGTGGGTCATCAATTAAGTTTCTTGCAAAACTTTCAATGTATATATTTTTCTTACCGGGAAGTCTAACAATAAAATCTAAATTAACTTCTTCTTTGGTCTTCAAAATCTCATTGAAACTACCTTCCTGAATTTCAATTATGCCTTGCTTTACAAATTCTAGATATGATTTTCCAATTATTTTTTCCGGATCAATCCCAAGTTTATCAATGATTGAAGAACTTAAAAATTTATAGACACCATGCTTATCTAGAATGGCAACCATATCGTGACTATACCTTAAAATACTTTTAATTAAGTTTAAATCCCTATCTGTATTATCCAGAAGTAAATTTGCAGATTGCTTGAACTCTTTCTCATTGAAAACTAATCTTCCTTGCACCACTAAAATTCTTTCTTGATAACTGGATGGGAGGTTGATAAACTTCCACTGAAAACGCTTCATTTCCCCCTCAAAATTTTGAAGAGATTGAATATATTCCATTTTCGGTAATTCTCCTTTATCAAAAAAATCGTTAATTACTTTCTGAATTTTAGAATCATCAAAAATGAACCTCCAATCATCGGGTTGATCAATGAAGTGCTCTCTGTAATATTTATTAAAATAGATGATCTCTTCTTTATTGAAAACAAAAAGAGGATCGAAGATTTCATCAAAAAAATTAGAAATATCAAATTTAGTGAATATACTCATTTCCGATTATAGATTCTTATCTTAGACAGGGGATTACATTAGCTCTCGCGTCTAAAACTACAACAAATTCTTTTAAATCATATTTGCAACTAATATTAATATAATGCACTCAAAAACAAAAACCCTTTTCCTATTATTCTTCCTTATTTGGAACGTATCTGTAGGACAGAACAAAGAGTTGATCCAACTCACGGATTTGACGCAAATAGTCACTACTTCTTCCCACCAAATCCTTCCTGATGGAAAGCAAGTTGTCTTTGTCAAAAACTACATAGAAAATACGGAGAAAGAGCAATATGCTTACAAAAGCCAAATATGGATCAGTGAACTTTCTAGCCCATTTGAAAGCAGGATGCTCACTTCAAGTGAATATAATGTATCATCATTTGCAGTGTCTCCAGACGGTTCTAAAATAGCCTACGTCAGACCAAAAGATGGCAAAGCGCAAATTTGGATTCTTCCGCTCAATGGAGGCGAGAGTCAGGTGCTTACCAATGAAAAGAATGGTGCAAGTAATCCTCAATGGTCACCTGATGGAAAGAAAATTCTATTTACCTCGACTTTACCCATCTGGGCTATAGATGGAAGACCAGAATGGGAGCACCAAAGACCCGGTCGCGAATATGGCGACGAACCAAACTATAAAGCTATAAATGCTGGAATTGGCATGGAAGAAACAAAGCCAAACCCTGATGGAAACCTAGAGGAGCTTCGTGCTTGGTTAGCAAAAAATGCCGCTAAAAATGATCCAAGAGTAATTGACAGATTGAATTTTCTGGGAGAAAGAGATCTCAGCCCTGATTTATACTTTTCACATTTAGGTGTTTATGATTTTGAAAGTCAACAATCAGAGATGTTGACACAAGGTTTTCAAAGTTATTTTGGAGCTACATGGGCTCCTGATGCCAGCTATATTTTAGCTTCATCATTGAAAAATGATGAACACCCAGATCTAACTTCACATACAGAAATATGGAAGATTGATTTAAAGACTAAAGCATCAGGTAAATTTTTTGGGTTAGACAATCATAGAATAGGAAATCCGAGTTTTTCTCCTGATAGAAAATGGATTCTCGTTAATGGTCAAAATGTAGAAGAACCAAGTTACAATCAAAGCATGATTGGCTTGATGAAAGCAGACGGAACAGGCTTCAAATGGTTGACAGAATCTCTTGATAGAAGTATTTCAAGTGGTCAGTGGACAGCAGATAGCCAGTTTATCTACTTTACAGGAGGTAATCAAGGAGGAACCTCACTTTGGAAAGTAAATATTAATAACGGAAAAATTGACCCAATCATAACAGGTCCAGTTGGAGTTGGCAATCTTCACATTTTGGGTCAGAAGATGGTATATAGCTTGATCAAAATCGAAAACCCCTCAGAGTTTTATGTTTCGGATCTAGCAAATAAAAACCCACAGCAAGTCAGTAAATTCAATGAAAGTTGGTTAGTAGGAAAACAAATCTCTAAACCTATCGCCCATCAAATCCAAACCTCTGATGGATTTGAAGTAGATTATTGGGTAATGGAGCCAGTGAATAAAAAAGAAGGAGTGAAATACCCAACTGTCTTGCAAATGCATGGTGGCCCTTCTGCCATGTGGGGACCAGGAGAAGGATCAATGTGGCATGAATTTCAAGTGATGACAGCCATGGGATATGGCGTGGTGTATGCTAACCCAAGAGGAAGCGGTGGATATGGAAAAGCCTTTCAAAAAGGAAATTATAGAGATTGGGGAGATGGCCCTTCGGCAGATGTACTTGGTTCGCTAGATGATGCTTCTTCAAAATATAATTGGATAAATAAAGATCAATATTTTCTAACAGGAGGATCCTATGCTGGATATTTGACAGCTTGGATAGTAAGTCATGATCATAGATTCAAAGCTGCTTTTTCTCAAAGAGGCGTTTACGAATTGACCTTTTTCATGGGAGAAGGAAATGCTTGGAGATTAGTTCCCAATCATTTTGGCTATCCATGGGAAGATGGAGTGAAAGAAATCATGGACTATAACAGTCCTCAAACTTATGTTCAGAATATCAAAACTCCATTACTAATCAAACATGGAGATGTTGATTTACGAACTGGAGTTAGGCAGTCCGAACTTCTTTACAAAAGCTTAAAAATCTTAGGAAGACCAGTAGAATATGTACGATATCCTGAGGAAGGACACGAAATGTCACGATCAGGAGCAGTGCATAGAAGAATAGACAGAATTGGGAGAATTATTGAATTTTTCGAACGATACGTCACTCATCCTTAAAACCAAAAACAAAAAATGATGAAAAAAAGAATGATTTATGTCTTTGCAGCATTCCTGTTGATATTCAACAGCTATGCTCAAGAGGAGAAGGCTCCAAAACCTATGGATTGGAAAGACATTCCTTCATGGAAGTCAATTTCTACTAATAGTGTGAAAATCTCACCCGATGGCAAGTGGATGGCTTATGCCATGCTTCAAGTGGAAGGTGATGGAGAGTTGATCATAAAGAAAACAGATGATCCTGAGTATAAAAAAACTTACAAAGTAGGCTCTTCAAGTTTTGTAAATATGGCATTTTCAGATGATAGCAAATGGATTGCTTTCAAAGAATACCCTACAGAAAAAGAGAAAAAAGCGAATGAAAAAGCTAAAAAGCCACTTTCTGAAAAAGTTATTTTATTGAACCTCACTGATGAAAAGAAAACAGAGTTTGACAAAGTATCAAACTTTTCATTCAATGGAGAAACATCAAGTCATCTCGCTTTGAACCTAACCAAAGAAGGGACAAACGGAGATGCAAAAGGCTCAGATCTACTCTTAGTAAAACTTGCCACAGGCGTGAAACAAAACATGGGTAATGTACTTGAATTTTCATTCAACAAGACAGGAACTCACCTTGCCTACACAGTAGACGCAGCCAATCAATCTGGAAACGGGATCTATCTCATGAATGTCAGCAATGGAACTACTCAAGTTTTAGATAGCGATGCAGCTTCATATAAGTCTATCAATTGGACTGAAAAAGGTGATGCATTTGCTCTTTTAAAATTGGTTAAAGACAAGAAATTTAAACAAGATCAAGGAAAAATAATCGGTGTGAAAAGCCTAACAAACCCTCAGGTTACCTTATATGATCCTTTGAAAGACTCCATCAATTTCTCAAAAGACTATACAATCAGCCCTAACAGAAGGCCTCAGTGGTCTGAAGATTTGAGTAAATTATTCTATGGAATTCATCCTCTGATACTTGCAAAAAAAGAAGATGAAAAAAGTAATAAAAAAGTAAATGAAGATTCTGTAAAAAAAGCAGAAGCAGAAAAGCTTGCTAAAATAATGGCAGATTCTTCAATCAAATCTATTTCAGATCTTCAAAAGGCAATCGCAAAAGCGGATAGTTCTAAAACGAAACCCACATCTTCTTCTGATGACTTAACAAAACCTGACATGACTATCTGGCATTGGCAAGACGCAAGGCTACAATCTAGGCAGCAAGTGTTGGAGAATCAGGATAAGAACTATAGTTTTTGGGCAATGTTTGATCTCAAATCTTCAAAACACACTGCTTTGCAAGATAGCAGTATGAAAGAATTATCTTTGATGCCTAAGGAAAAATACGCTTTAGGGGCCGATTTGTCTGCTTATGAATTAGACATAAATTTAGATGGGCAGAATTATAGAGATATTTATATTGTCGACCTATCGACTGGAGAGAAAAAAATGCTCTTCGAAAAATTCTACCTTCCCTCTTATTCATCATTTCCTAGGTCTTCTCCTGATGGAACTAAAATGATGTATGGTCTAGATGGGCATTATTACATTTTTGATTTAGTAAAAGGTACCAAAACCAATATAACTGAATCTCTTCCAACGACTTTTGTAGACATTGAAGATGATCATAATGTAACCAAGCCACTTCATGGAAGCCTTGGATGGAGTCATGATAGCAATTATGTTTTACTTCGAGATGGTTGGGATATTTGGCAAGTTCCTCTCAATCCTAAAGAAAAAGCGATCAATTTAACTAAAAATGGAAAAGCTGAAAAAATTCGCTACCAAACACGATTTGTCTTAGATGACGAAGAGAAAGGTTATGACTGGAGAAAAGCACAATATTTCAGAACCTATGGAGAAAAATCAAAGAAAAGCGGCATTGTAAAAATTGATCCAAGCAAATCAGGACTACAAGCGGGAGTTAAAACTTTAATTTGGGAAGATGCAAATATCAATAGGTTTTCAAAAGCTAAGTCTGCCGATGTCTTTTACTTCACAAGAGAAAAATTCAATAAGCCTACAGAATTTTTCTTGACAGATTCTCAGATCAGCAAACAGACCCAAATATCAGAAAACACCCCTGATGCTGAGAATTACCTTTGGTCCTCTGGGGCAAAATTGATTGATTACATATCAGATAAAGGTGATTCTTTACAGGGGGCCTTATTCTTACCTGCTACTTATCAAGAAGGTAAAAAATATCCAACGATCATTTACTACTACGAGAAACTTTCACAGACATTGCATAATTATAATGCACCAGGATTTAGCGGAACTGGATGGAATCCTAATATTTATACAAGTAATGGCTATGCAGTCTTTATTCCAGATATTGTTTACACAATGGACGATCCGGGAATGTCAGCGGTATGGTGCGTGCTTCCGGGAGTGAAAGAAGCGATTAAATCGGGTGTAATTGATGAATCCAGAATGGGACTTCATGGTCACTCTTGGGGTGGTTATCAAACTTCTTTCTTAATCACTCAAACCGACATGTTCAAGGCAGCTGCTGCAGGTGCTCCGCTTACCAATATGATCTCGATGTATGATTTGATTTATTGGAATTCGGGTGGTGGAAATATGTCTATTTTCGAAGCTTCTCAGGGTCGATTCAAAGGAGCTCCTTGGGAAAATTGGGAATCATATCAAAGAAACTCCCCAGTTTACCATGTGAAAAATGTAAAAACTCCATTACTGATGTTGCACAATGATAAAGATGGCGCAGTAGATTTTACTCAAGGTATTGAATATTATAATGCCTTAAGAAGATTGAAAAAACCTGTCATAATGGTTCAATACAAAGGAGAGAATCATGGACTTTCCAAACTTGAAAATAGAAAAGATTATAGTGTGAGAATGATGGAATTCTTTGACCATCATCTCAAAGGAACAGAGGCACCAGATTGGATTGCTTCTGGTGTTGACAAACTTAAATTAGAAGAGCATTTAGAGACTCGAGTGTTTATAAACAACTAAATAATTGAGAGTATTTATATAAAAAAAATAAATTATTTATATAAATATTTTAATTAAATTCACCAAAAAATACCTACATATAGGTATTTTTTGGTGAATTTTTTTTCTCCATATTTGAGGTGCTTTTTAGAGTAAATCTATTAGGTGTTTAAGTTTTATGTGGGATCTTATCCAACAAATAAAAAAGTCTTTATTATTGATAGGGACTTTTTTTTAGATTCATTTTCATTGGTTCCACCCTCCACCAAGAGCTCTATAAAGCTTCGCTTTGGTTTGCAATTGTTTCACTTTTAATTCTACTAATTCAATTTCCGCCTCTAAAGCTCTTCTTTGGGCATTGGTAACTTCCAAATAATTAGCATATCCTACAGAAAACATCACGTTTGAATTATCAACTGATCTTTTTTGAGCAGTTACTTCTTCAACCTTCAATTCTGTTTGCTTAGCATATTGATCTATTGAGTTGACTAAATCTAAGATCTCTAGATAACTTTTGAATACTGTTTGCTCATAAGCTAAAAGAGCAATCTTTTGCTCAGAATTTGCTGCTTCAAATGACATCCGAATTGCATTTCTGTTGAAAATTGGTGCCATCAATCCAGACCCCAACTGATAAGCTGTCGAAGCAGGATTAAAAAATAATTTCCCAAAGTCAAAAGCATTAAATCCAGCCATACCAAATAAGTTAAATGAGGGGAAAAATGCTGCTCTAGCTGCATTTAGGTCAGCTTTTGCAGCTATTAATTCCAATTCCGAACTTCTGATATCAGGTCTATTCACCAATAGCTGCGAAGGCATTCCAATCTGAATCAATTTTGACCCCATATCTATATCAGCTAAACCATCTCTAAGGTGGTCAAAATCATATACTCCCAACAAGCTTGATAAATATAACTCTGCTGAACGGAGCTCTCTTTGTCTTTCTATCAATTGACCTTTGGAATAAAGCATCAACGCTTCAAACTGATCTAATGCAAGTTGATTTTCCTTTCCTGCTTCTTTCAATTCCTTAGTTAAGTTAAAAGCTAATTCCTGCAATCTGATATATTCTTCTAAGATTTTAAGCTCTTCATCAAGCCCAAGTAATGTAAAATATGCAGAGGCCACCTCAGTGATCAACCAAGTTTTAACATGATTTGCCATGTCCTGAGAAGCCATCAACCTCGCCACAGCAGCTTTTTTCTTATTCTTAAATTTTCCCCATACATCCAATTCCCAATTGAATTGAGCACCAATTACAAAATCTCGATATGGGTCTGGAATCAATTTATCCTCAGGCACTGTAGGCGAAAGGTTGGAGTCTGCATTCCCTACTCCGTCCATGGTATATTCACCAAACTTTCTGGATGAAGCACCTGCTATTCCATTTACCTCTGGAAGAAAACCAACCTTAGCTATTCGATAATTTGCTCTCGCAATTTTGATTCGCTCCAAAGTTTTTAAATTATCCTGATTGTTATCCAAAGCAATATTGATAAGCGAAATCAGGTTTTCATCTTCAAAAAAATTCTCCCAATTCAATAAGCTTATGTTGAATAAAGTATCTGATTCGAGAGCTTCCAATTGATCAAATGTACTCGGTAAAGCTATGTTCTGATCCTGTTCAGTTTTTTTGAGTGCCTTACATGAAAACAGAAGAATCCCAGTACTTAAAGCAATGATTATATTTTTATAATTATTTTTCATTGTACTTGTTTTTGAGTTTCGACTTGCACTTCATTTTTCTTGAATTTTGAATTTAATGTTTCAAAAACTACATAAAGTCCTGGGATCAGAAATACCCCAATCAATGTCCCTATCAACATCCCTCCTGCGGCTGCAGTACCGATCGTTCTATTTCCTATTGCTCCAGCGCCTGATGCAAGGGTCAGTGGAATGAGACCACAGATAAATGCAAAAGAAGTCATCAGAATTGGTCTAAGTCTTTCTACTCCTCCATTGATTGCACTTTGTAGTATTGAAAGTCCTTTAGCTCTGTTTTGAATAGCTATCTCTATAATTAAGATGGCGTTTTTACCCAAAAGTCCAATTAACATCACCAAAGATACTTGTGCATAAATATCATTTTCTAAACCAGTCATTTTGAGGAATAAAAAGGATCCAAAAATCCCTGCCGGAAGAGATAAAATCACAGGAAGTGGAAGGAAATAACTTTCATATTGAGCTGAAAGCAGCAGATATACGAATAGCAGACAAATCAAAAAGATATAAATAGCTTGATTACCCGAAGCAATTTGCTCTCTTGTAATTCCTGACCAGTCTGTATCAAAACCTCTTGGCAGAGTTTGCATAGCAACCTCTTCTACAGCTTTGATTGCATCCCCTGAAGAAAAACCATCAGCTGCATCACCACTAATCAAAGCTGATGTAAACATATTGTATCTAGACAATTGCTCTGGACCATAGACTCTTTCAAGTGTAATAAAGTTGGAATAGGGAACCATCTGCCCACGATCATTCTTTGTGTACATACTCAGAATTGACTCAGGAGATGTCCTGTATTCAGGTGCAGCTTGTATCATCACTTTGTACATCTGTCCAAACCTAATGAAATTGGAAGAATAAAAACTCCCCACATAACTCTGAAGTGTTTCCATTGCATCATTGACAGAAATACCAAGCTTTGCAGCCTTATCATGATCTACATTAATGATATATTGAGGGAAATTCGGCTCAAAATTGGTGAAAACCTCCTTAAGTTCTGGTCGCTTATTCAAAGTCTCTACAAACTCTTGGCTAACTTGTGCCATAACTTCAAGATTCCCTCCTGTCTTATCTTGAAGTCTCAATTCAAATCCTGAAGCATTACCAAAGCCGGGAACAGGTGGTGGGGAGAAAAATTGAACATCCGCTCCTTTGATATGAGAAACTCTATCCTGATAATCCTCTATCAACTGATTGACATTTTTATCTCTGTCACTCCAATCGACCAAGTTGATCATTCCCATTCCATAAGAAGCTCCTGCAGTCTCCGTCAATAACGAATATCCTGCCAGTGTAGAAATTGTCTCAACTTCTTCCATTGGTAAGAGACTGGCCTGCACTTGATCCATAATTACACTAGTTCTTTCAACTGTCGCACCAGGTGGAGTTGTCACATTTACATAAATCATCCCTTGATCTTCATTGGGAATAAATCCGCCAGGAACTATTGATAATCCGCCATAGGTAAGGCCAAAAAACAGAACTAATCCACCAAAAGTGATGGTTCTTCTTCCCGCAATATTTTTGATTACACTTGCATACTTACCAGCAAGCTGATCGTACCTTTTATTAAAATTAAAAAAGAACCTTTGCAAAATTCCACTTTTTGGATCATGCTCTACATCTGAAGGCCTTAACAACAAAGCACATAAGGCAGGAGAAAGTGTCAAAGCATTGATCCCTGAAATAACTATAGCAATGGCTAAAGTTAGAGAAAACTGTCTGTAAAATATCCCAACAGGACCTGACAGAAAACTCACTGGAATAAATACTGCTGACATCACTAAAGTAATCGCAACAATAGCTCCGCCAATTTCTTTCATTGCTTCTAATGTAGCTTCCAGCGCATTTAACTTTAACTCATGCATCTTTACATGAACAGCTTCAACTACAACGATGGCATTGTCCACGACAATTCCAATTGCTAGAACCAAAGCAAAAAGAGTTAATAAATTAATTGAAAACCCAAATAATTGCATAAATGCAAACGTACCAATCAAAGATACTGGTACAGCTATGGCCGGAATCAAAGTTGATCTAAAATCTTGAAGGAATATAAAAACCACGATCGAAACTAAAATAAAAGCTTCTACCAAAGTCTTAATCACTTCAAAAATTGAAGCATCTAAAAACCTTGAAACATCATAGGAATAGTTAAACTCCATTCCTGGTGGGAATGAAGAAACCTGAAGCTCTTCCATCTTAGCTTTGATATTGTCTATCACTTCTCTAGCATTAGACCCAGGACGCTGTTTGATCATAATAGATGCCGAAGGTCTTCCATCAGTCATCGAAACCATATTATAATCTTGAGAATCAAACTGCACCTCGGCCACATCTCTTAACTTAAGCAAAGAACCATCTGGCAATGCTTTCAAAGTAATATTCTCAAAATCAATTTCTTGATTAAATTTCCCGGTATATCTCAAGACATATTGAAGGGCTTGAGGATCTCTATCCGAAGATATACCTGACTTTCCTGGAGCTGCTTCCACATTTTGATTTCGGATAGCTTCTGTTACATCTTGAGGAGTCAAATTATATGCAACAAGACGATCAGGATTAAGCCAAACTCGCATGGCATAATCTCTTGAGCCCATTATTTGAGCAAAACCAACCCCATCAATTCTTTTTAGTTCAGGAAGTATATTAATATCAGCAAAATTATAAACAAACTTCTCATCCTGCGTCGTATCTGAAGTCATCAAATTAAGGTAAAGCAACATACTATTTACTTCCTTTTCTGTCTGTACTCCAGCTCTAATCACCTCTTCAGGGAGCTCATCCAATACCGTGGCAACCCTATTCTGTACATTGACCGCTGCTTGATCTGGATCAGTTCCTACTTCAAATACAATATTGATCAAGGTTATGCCATCATTTGTATTGACAGAAGTCATATAACTCATCCCGGGTACACCGTTGATGGCACGCTCTAAAGGAGTAGCTACAGCTTTGGACAACACCTCTGCATTTGCACCTGTGTATTTAGCAGTGACAGTCACTGAGGGTGGTACGATTTCAGGGAACTGTGTTATCGGTAAAGATGTCAATGCCAATAGTCCTAAAAGGGTAATAAATACAGATATTACTGTAGAAAGTATTGGCCTTCTAATGAATAATTCAAACATGATTTTGTCTTTTTATTAACCTATTAAAAAGCATTTACCAAAGTATCATAAGCTTCCTTTTCAGAAACACGCATAGGAATGATTTCCATGCCATCTTTCAACTGCTGAATACCTTCAAAAATTATCTTATCTCCAGGTTCAAAACTATCTGAAATATAATACACACCATATCTTTGAAGTGGAACAAAACTTCTTACTCTTACTTTATTGTCTTTATCCAAAATATAGACATAGCTATAATCTTGAATCTCAAAAGTTGATTTTTGGGGGATAAGAAATATATTCTCCAAAGTATTATCCATTTGGATTTTACCACTAGCGCCATGTTTAATCAGCTTATCTGGATTAGGAAATCTTACTCTAAAGGCAATCGATCCCGTACCTTTTTCAAAATCTGCCTCCATAGTTTCTAATTTACCTGAATATTGATAGGTCTGTCCATCAGAAAGGATTAAAGAAACGACTTCATCTTCTTCTAAAGCTGACATTTTTTTTGACTCCAGTCTATCTCGCATATATTTGAGATATTCGTTTTCTGTGACTTTGTAGTAAGCAAATACCTCAGAAATATCTGTGATATTAGTTAAAAGGTCACCTGCTGTGACTAAACTTCCTGTTTTATAAGGGATTCGATCAACTATCCCATCAAAAGGTGCTCTGATCGTAGTGTAAGACAATCCGGTTTGAGCATTTTTTAGCAATGCCTCTGTTTCAAGAATTGCAGATTGAGACACAGAGTTTTTTGCTCTTGCCAATTCTAACTCAGATGGAGAAATGATCTTTTTATCTACCAAAATTTTGAGTCTTTCAACTTCAAGTGCAGTAGATTTAGCCTCTGCTCTAGCTTGCATCAATTTAGCATTTGCAGAATTAACCATCTCATTGAATTCATTCGAGGTCAATTGAAAAAGTGGCTGCCCTTTTTTGACAGTTTGACCTTCGTCCACGTAAATTTTATCTACAAAACCCTCTACTTTAGCCCTTACTTCTACAAATTGAACAGCTTGAAGATCTGCAACATAGGTCTTTGGGACTTCGATAGATTTTGGTTGAAGATCTAGCACAGGAATATCTGCTAGGATCACATTAGATTGATTCTTTCCATTTCCTGACTGACAAGAAGTTAAAATGACAGCAGCTAAGAAAGAGAAACTGAAAATACTTTTTGAGAAGTTCAAATGCATGATCTTCCCATTAGATTTAAACAAACCTTTGGAATTCATAAGATTGAGAGATAAATGAATAATTAAACTTCTTACGATGAAGAACTTAAGAGCAAATAAAATTTAAAAACAAAGTGACTTCAGGGAGCATTGGAGGATATTATTTTCTCCAAAACCAATTGAAAATATGGTAAATCACCTGTAAAATTTAGAAAAGTTATAAGGATAAACTCCGCCTTTGGTTCAACGAAAGGAACTAAGTAATCAAATACTTTTGTGATCTCGATTCGTTTAATTTTAATTACTTTGGTTAAAGATTGATTTCTTAAAAATGTCTCAGGAAAATCAAAATAATCAAAGTCTAAAGCTTCTATAAACTCACCTTGAAAAACTGACTTATCAACTTTATCAAAGCTATCTATGACTGCTAAGCTTGAGAAAAATAAAGCCATGAACACAGTTAAAAACTGTATTTGTCGGGCAAAGCTTATTCTCAATTTTTGAAACATGAAACAAAATTAATCAAATTTTAAAAATTCAGCTTAAAATTTATATTAGTGGAATTTATTTTTGATTTTTTTTGAAAAATGATGTTGAAAAAAGAAATAAAATAAGAAATATATATTTTGACTTTAAAGGATTAAAAGCAAGAAAACACATGTTTTTATTTCACAATAAAAATAAAATTTTAAAAAATCATTTGTATGAAATTTTAAATAAAAGGCCCAATAAAATTAACTTTCAAGATAAACGCAGTTTGGATTTTTAGATAAGCTAATACTTTAGAACTTTGAAACAATTAAAATATGAACATGAAAAAAGACCTAAGAATCATATATATGGGAACTCCTGAGTTTGCAGTCCCCTCTTTGGAGTTATTAAATAAAAATGGTTGGAATGTTGTAGCAGTGATAACTGCACCAGACAAACCCAAAGGAAGAGGTCAAAAAATGATCCCTTCTCCTGTCAAAGAATCCGCTGTGAAACTCAATATCCCGGTTTTACAACCTACTAATCTCAAATCTCCTGAATTTTTAAAAGAACTAGCAGGTTTTAAAGCAGATATTCAGGTTGTGGTTGCATTTAGGATGTTACCTGAAGCTGTTTGGAATATGCCGCCACGAGGGACTTTTAATCTTCATGCATCTCTTCTACCCAATTACCGAGGAGCCGCCCCTATCAATTGGGCAATTATCAACGGTGAAAAAGAAACTGGTGTGACGACATTTTTTCTAAAACATGAAATTGATACTGGAAGCATTATTTTTCAAGAAAAGGAAGCTATTCTTGAGGATGATAATATTGGAACTTTGTACGAAAAATTAATGAAAAAAGGATCCTTATTGGTTCTCAAAACCATCGAAGCAGTAGCAGAAGGAGACATCACACCGCTTCCTCAAGATGAAAGCCTAGCCAAACATCACGCTCCCAAAATTTATAAAGAGACCTGTCAAATAGACTGGGAAAAATCCGCATTTGATATTCACAATTTGGTAAGAGGTTTATCTCCCTATCCAGCTGCTTGGACTATTTTAAATGAAAAAAATTGTAAAATTTTCAAAACTAAAATAAACAAAGAAAGCCTCCCTAATCTCAATCCTGGAGCATTCAAAACAGACGGAAAGTCACAACTAACATTCAAATGCGGGGAGGATGCAATAGACATTTTAGAACTGCAAATTGAAGGCAAAAAAAGAATGGCGATAGATGACTTCCTAAGAGGCAATAAGTTTGACTAAAAATAAGATAAAAAAAGCCAACTCTCTCCAGATACCATTTAAAAATAATCGAAATCTTATATTTGGAAAGCTGCGCCGCAGCGCAAATCTGTATAGTGAACCGCAGACAATTATTATCCGCAATATTATAGGTAATAGAAGCACATAGCTGTATAATTGCGGACAAACAAATGTTATTGAAAAACAAGAAAGATTTTAAATATGACAAGAATTCTTGTAAATTTTAAATTGCATTGGAATGCTCAATAATTGAGGTGTGAATTATGGGTTTTGAGGAGATTGGTTGCCCTTTTCAAAGAGTAAAACCATTCGTAAGGGATTATCCTACAATGATTTCCGCAAATAAAATAGTAGAATATCACATCATTTTTTTTGACTTTACACAAGCTAAATCTTACCTTTATTTTTATAAATAAAAACCTATTTATTATGAAGAATTTAATAAGACTTTTGCTCTTTATTTTTATCATTGCTTTATCGTTTGAATCAAAGGCACAACTTGGAAATAGGCTTAAGCAAGCAGCCTCCAAAGGGCTTGGAAACGCACTAGAAAAAAGAGTAGAAAAAGAAGCAGAGAAAATCGCTCAAAGGCAACTAGAGAAAGCTTTTCAAGACATATACGGTCCTGAAATGCCATCGGGAGGGGGCTTTGATATGAATAAAATCCTTGAAGGCATTTCTATGGATGTAGAGACTGCATCAGAATATAGATTTCAGGGATATTCCAATATGCTTATCAAGAGTACCGATGAAAATGGCAAAACTCAAGATCCATTTCAAATGAAAACTTTTTTTGATCAGGACGGAAAAACTGTAGCTATGGAATTTGAGAACCGTGATAAAAACAGTTCAGGCAAAACAATCCTAATTTATGATTTGGAAAGAAATGCTTCAATTTTTCTTTTGGATGCTAATGGTGAAAAAAGCAGCATGGCATATGCATACGATTTCACAAAAATGACTGAAAATGGGGATTTTGAAGATTGGGAAAAAGACTTAGAAAATGAAAATTTTGAACTTAAAAAAACAGGAAATAAAAAAATCATTCATGGTTACGGGTGTGAGGAATATGTCGCTGATTCTGAGGATGGGATTGCTACATATTGGATTACAGACAAACCAATCGAAGGAAGTGCAGCTTTTTGGGGTCAGAGTAATCCACTAATCAACTTCTCAAACTATCAATCAAAATCGATGGAAAATATTCCTAATGGTCACATGATGGAAATGTATTTTGAGAGCAAATTAGATCAATCAAAATCAGAAATCACAATCACTGAAATCAACGATACTTCCAAAATCACATTTGACATTCAGGAATATCCAAACATCTTAAAATCAAAGCAATAAGACTCCTCTTCGCAAAATTTTCTCATTCCTTATATCTTCTTGAAAATATTCAAAATTAATTTCTTTTTAGAGTTTGTCGAAATTGATTTTTTGGCTTGAAAATCCTTGGTATCTTGTATGCTAAACTTACAAAGAAAGCATTGAAAATATCATTAATAGTTGCCAAGGCACATAATAATGTTATCGGGAAAGACAATCAGTTGATATGGAGACTTCATTCTGACTTGAAACTTTTCAAAAAAATAACAACAGGTCATCACATCATTATGGGTAGAAAAACCTATGAATCTATGGGGAAACCTTTACCTAACAGAACTTCAATAGTCATCACAAGAAACAAAAATTTTGAGGTACCCGAAGGTCATCATGTCGTTCACTCTTTAGATGAAGCAATAAGACTTTGCATAAGCAAAAACCTAGATCAGATTTATATCATAGGTGGTGCACAAATTTACAGTGAATCCATTCCCTTGTGTGATGAAATGTTGATCACAGAAGTAGATGCAAATCCAGAAGGAGATGCTTTTTTTCCTGAATTCAGTCTTTTGGAGTGGAGAAAAGAACAAAGTGAGCAATTTTCCAAAGATGATAAAAATGAATTTAACTTTGAATTTGTAACTTATAAAAGAGTTAAATCATGAAGAATCAAGTAGTATGGATTACAGGCGCATCCTCTGGAATCGGAGAGGCTTTGGTTTATGAATACGCAAATAAAGATTATAAAGTGATCATCTCTTCTAGAAAAAAAGAGGCCTTAGAAAGTGTAAAAGGAAGAGCTAAAAACCCGAATGATATTTTTGTTTTGCCTTTAGATCTGGAGCAAAATGAAAATTTCAATGTTCTAGTTGAGCAAGCCATCTCAGCATTTGGTCATATTGATTTGTTAATTAACAATGGCGGAATCAGCCAAAGATCCCTAGCAGCAGATACGAGTTTAGAGGTTGATCGTAAAATCATGGAAATCAATTACTTTGGTACTATTGCTTTGAGTAAAACCTTGCTGCCCCATTTTATTTCTCGACAAAAAGGGCAATTTGCTGTAATCAGCAGTTTAGTTGGGAAATTTGGTTCTCCATATAGATCCTCTTACGCTGGCGCAAAACATGCCCTTCACGGTTTTTTTGATTCCCTCCGAGCCGAGAATTTCAAAAAAAACATTAGAGTTACAATGATTTGTCCAGGGTTCATCAAAACAAATGTCTCTATCAATGCTTTGACGGGGGATGGCACTCCATTGAATGAAATGGATGATGCCCAAAACAAGGGAATGTCACCCGAATCCTGCGCAAAAGCAATCAGAAAGGGAATTGAGAAACATAAAGAAGAAATCCTAGTTGGGGGTAAAGAGACCTATGCTGTCTATTTAAAACGGTTCTTCCCTAGCCTTTTCTCGAAATTGATCCGAAAAGCGAAAGTAAGATAAATAGCAATTCATAAATAAGAGATTTCAAGTAAGCATTTACTTTAAAAAATGATCTAAATAAATGACCAAGTATAAAGAAATAAAAGCAGAGATTTTGGCTATCGGAGATGAATTGCTTTATGGACAAATAGCCGATACAAATAGTCATTGGATTAGCCAAGAGTTAGATAAAATAGGAGTAAGAGTAATAAGAAGAACAACAATTGGGGATAATAAAACGTCTATGATGGCTGCTTTTGCGGATGCAGAAAAGCGCGCAGATATCGTATTGATGACAGGTGGACTTGGCCCTACAAATGACGATTTGACCAAACCGCTTTTAGCCGAATATTTTAATTGTGACATTCAACTCGTACCAGAAGCTTTAGAAGCTGTGCGGACTTTTTTCGAAAAAAGAGGCAGAGAATTGACGGATTTGAATAGACTTCAAGCACATCTTCCAACAAAATGCACCTACGTCCCTAATGAAGTAGGCACCGCTCCTGGAATGTGGTTTGAAGAAAATGACACTGTATGGATGTCAATGCCAGGCGTACCACATGAAATGAAGAAGCTGATGACAGACTTTGTCATTCCCAAAATCAAAGAGACATTTCCACTCCCCATCATCTATCATAAGGTAATCAAAACGGTAGGAATTGGCGAAAGTTGGCTAGCAGATTTGATCAGTGATTGGGAAAATAACTTACCAGAAAACATCAAATTGGCTTATTTACCATCTTTGGGACAAGTAAAGCTGAGGCTTACTGCCTTTGGAGATGATTATGATGAACTCCAAGCAGCTGTTGAGACTCAAATTGATAAGGTAAAACCTAAGATTGATAAATACATCTTTGGTTACAATAAAGAAACACTTGAGGAAGCGATAGGTAGGCTCCTTAAGCAAGCTGACAAAAAAGTAGCTTTAGCGGAAAGTTGTTCTGGAGGATTTATATCCCATCTAATTACGAGCATACCAGGAAGTAGCAAATATTTCCAAGGGGCATTAATACCTTATCATAATGAATTCAAAAATAAGATTTTGCATGTGGATCTAGAAACTTTAAAAATCTTTGGAGCTGTAAGTGAACAAACAGTCATTCAAATGTCTGAGCAAATCAGAAAGAAATTTGATGCTGATTTTGGGATAGCAAGTAGTGGAATAGCAGGTCCTGATGGAGGTTGGGCAGAAAAACCAGTAGGAACAGTTTGGATAGCCTGTGCCATGGAGGGAAAAACAATTACAAAAAAACTCCAGCTAACTCAAGACCGTCTTCTAAATATTCAACTGACAGCAGTAGCAGCACTCAATATGCTCAGATTATGCATTATTGGAAAAACAGAATAAAAATTTTAATAAATGATTTTGTAATACATAAAATAAAATTTAATTTTAAAAGTCAGAAATAAACCCAATTAAATAATAAAACATGGCAACTGTAGAAATGATAATGCCCAAAATGGGTGAAAGCATTATAGAGGGAACCATCCTAACTTGGCTTAAAAAAGAAGGTGATACAATAGAGCAAGATGAATCTGTTCTAGAAGTTGCTACAGATAAAGTTGACACGGAAGTTCCTGCTACCCAAGGTGGGATTTTAAAACAAATTTTGGTAAAAGAAGGAGATGTAGTGGCTGTAGGCGCACCAATTGCAATCATCGAAACTGAAGGTGAGGTCTCCAACGAACAAAGTAAAAGTCCAGCAAAAGAAGAATCTTCTCCAAAAGAAGCATTGATTGCTGCCGCTCCAGCTCAAACTGCCACTCTTGTATCAGAAAATTCAAAAAATGAACCTGTGTCAGGTGATGATAGATTCTACTCGCCTCTGGTTCAGAGTATTGCCAAAGAAGAGAATATTTCAAAATCAGAGCTTTCTTCTATATCAGGAACAGGTAAGGATGGGAGAGTTACTAAAAATGATATTCTAGGATATATTAAAAATAGAAATCAGCCTAAACCAACGGATTCCATTTCCAACGCAAAACCTTCTGCAAGCGCACCAATGCCGAAAGCAGAGGTGAGTATCTCTGCAAGTGATGAAATCATAGAAATGGACAGAATGCGTAAGATGATTGCGCAAAGAATGTTAGATTCTAAAAGAATTTCACCTCATGTGACTTCATTTGTTGAAGCAGATGTGACTAATATTGTGCTTTGGAGAAATAAGGTAAAAGATGCCTATAAGAAAAAGGAAGGTGAAGCATTAACATTTACTCCGTTTTTTGTTCAAGCTGTTGCAAGAGCGATCAGAGATTTTCCAATGATTAATATTTCTGTGGACGGAGACAAAATTATCAAGAAAAAAGACATCAATATTGGCATTGCTGTAGCCTTACCAAGTGGCAATTTGATTGTCCCAAATATTAAAAATGCTGATCAATTTAACTTAACTGGACTTTCCAAAAAAGTTAATGATTTGGCTTTGAGAGCAAGAAATAACAAGCTTTCACCTGATGAACTTGGTGGTGGAACTTATACAATTTCGAATGTAGGTTCTTTTGGAAATGTGATGGGAACACCAATTATCATGCAACCACAAGTTGCAATACTTGCAGTTGGGGCAATTACGAAAAAACCCGCTGTCGTAGAAACACCAACGGGAGACGTAATTGCAATTAGGCACAAAATGTTCCTTTCTCATTCTTATGACCATCGTGTCGTGGATGGCTCACTTGGAGGAATGTTTGTCAAAAGAGTAGCTGATTATCTCGAAGAGTTTAATTTAGATACAGAATTATAAAAGTTAAAAAGGAGGTCAATTGATCTCCTTTTTAACTTTTATATCAAAATGTTTTTTTATAATCAATGCAATATCTTTAACCTGAACAGGTTTGGCAAGATATGCATCCATACCAACCGCAAGTGCTTCATTGATATCTCCCTGAAATGCGTTAGCAGACAATCCTACTATAGGAATATTCTTTTTCCTTTCCAAATCCTTGATGATTTTAGTTGCTTCAAGACCATTCATTTTTGGCATTTGAATATCCATAAATATCAAATCAAAATCTCTCTCTTTTACAAAATTCACAGCTTCTAAACCATTAAATGCAATTACAACCTCATAGCCTAACTCTTTCATCAGCATTTTCATAAATTTCAGATTAGTCTCGTTATCCTCAACTAATAAAATTTCCATAGGAAAAGAATCGGCCATCTGCTCCCAGTTAAAATCCTCCTCCTCTTTTGAACTTGTCACATCTAATATCTGCTCTTCCTCTTTCCAGATTTTCCCAAAAACATTAAAAGAAAAAGTTGAGCCTTTATTTTCTTTACTTTCAATTCGCAACTCCCCTCCCATTAACTCTATGAGCTTGTTAGAAATTGCCAAACCCAATCCAGTACCTCTATACTCTCGTGTCGCACTTCCATCAACTTGTACAAATGGCTCAATCAATGAACTGATTTTATCTTCAGGAATCCCAATGCCAGAATCTGAAATTGAGAAATTTAAGATTATATTACTTTCTAAGAACAACTCTCCACTCATTTGTAGAGAGATTTCTCCATCATTTGGAGTGAACTTGATTGCGTTGCCTATTAAATTAAACAGGATTTGGCCTAGTTTTTCTTTGTCTAGCTCAAGATATTCTGGGATCAAAGGTCCAAATTGATATTTCAGTTTGATGTTTTTTTCCTGAATCAGTGCGGAAAAAATCTTGAGAATTTTTTCAATTTCATTCTTAAAATGAAACACTGATCCTTCAAGCTTCATCATCCCAGCTTCAATCTTAGAATAATCTAAAATGTCGTTTATTATTACAGATAAGGATTGCCCGGAATCTTTAATGACTTGCAAAAATTCTTTCTGATCTTTACTTAACTGAGTCTTTTCCATCAAACCAATAATCCCCAATAGACCATTCATGGGTGTTCTTATTTCGTGACTCATATTTGCCAAAAATTCTGATTTAGCTTTATTGGAAAGTTCAGCAGACTCCATTGCTTCTTGAAGTCCTTTTTCCCAAAGTTTTTGGCCAGTAATATCTCGTGCGATTGATATCATTCGCTCTTCGTCTAACTTAAAAAGTCTTGTCTCAAAGAATTTTTTACCCGATTTGGACAAAGCTTCAAATTCAATAGTCACAAGCTTGCCCGAAGTGCGTGCCTTTTCAAAACCATTCATGATTTCCTCACTCAATGGCTCTGGTAAAACTTCATTTATTGATTTCCCCATAGACTCTTTTGCAGGACTAATCAACATCGAATCATCCTGTACGAAATAATCCAAAAAGACACCTTCATTGCTATAAATAAAAATGATATCAGGCAAACTTTTCAAAACTGAAATAAGTCTATTGTTACTCCTTAGCAGTTCTTGCTCTGATAAATATCGCTCATTACTATCCGTACATATCCCGACGTTTCCTGTAAATTGGCCTAAATCATCAAAAAACAATTTTTCAAACACTCTAACCCTCAACCATTCTCCATTTTTATGCAAGAAATCAAACTCCAATGAAAAGTTGTCATTCTTATTATCTATGGATTCAGTGATGACATTATTGAGCTTTTTTAAATCTTCCTTAGAAATAAACTTATGAAAATTAGCCTTAAAATCTTCTGATTCATAACCTAAAACATCTTTGACTTCATCGCTGACACTAATCATCTTTCTATCAGCATCCTGAAAATATATAAATCCTTTGGATTCTTGAAGCAATAAACTCTGCTGTCTAAATAAGCCTTCAATCTTCTCTGAATTTTCTTTTAAAATCTCATTTGAAATTCTAGCATTTTTTATAAACCGGTACAAAATCAAAATCACAACAAGCAACAAAAACATCAAACCAATCAAAAGGTAAAAGTATGTGCTATATATTCCCGCTGTTGCAATGCGTTTGTCCTGAATAAAAACTACCGATAAAGTATCCTCAAGAGGATATAAATTAAAAGGATATTGGAAAATAATAGCCTCGAATTGTTTGCTCTCAATTTCATTGACTAAAAAACCCTGATAACCTCCTCTAAGACCATTTTTTATATCTTTATCGAGTTCCTCCATTGTGGTGGACAAAATCCTATATCCACTTCTAGGAAGGTATTCATAAAGACCAAAAATCTCCCCATTTTTATACAAGAGTTTTTCACTGGAAAGTCCTAAATAATAATTCCCTAATTCATCTCCCAAAAATCTGTCTAAATTAAAAATCCCATGAATCTCAACGGCCTTCGAAGGATTTTCGAATTTTATTTTGTTTTGACTTTCCGTAGCTATAGATTCATTTGGATTCAAAATCGATTTGATAAAATTGTTCCTTTCATCAAAATGAAAGGATACAGTCTTATTTGGGAAAGCTACTATTAATGTATCTAAGATATTTCTATGATTATTAAAAATCCTCCTTGCCCTCATTTCAAAAGCTATCTCTTCATTATTTCCTCTTTCGTAAGTCCAAGGTTCGAGGTTATTGACAAAAAATATCAAATCCTCATAGGTCGTCTCGAACCTATTTTGAATTTCTTTTGCGACGAGTTCTACTTGCTTATTTAAAAATTGTTGCCTCGCGTCTAGTTGATTATCTGTCAAAGCATTAAAAAAATTAAATGCTAAAAAGAAAATTAACATTACTACGACAACACCAGTTACGACAAACCATCGATAGGCTGTGGAGTAACTTTTCGAAAATTTTGAATCAAATTCAATCATTTGATAGCTACGTCTAATACCAACCAATTCAACCTTTTCATTGGATATGCATTTACTTCAAAATTATCTAAACCTTCTTTCAACAAATAAGTATCAGCTCCAGCAAGAAGTAGATTAGAAATCATTTTTCTGACTTCTTTACTTTTGCTTTTGAAAAGATTATACTCTTCTGGTCTAAAGCTATCGAGCGTGATGGTTTGTAAGTAGGTGTGATTTTTAAGTGGAGGCAATGATAGTGCTTCAATAGCCCTTGGATGACCAGCTACAACGGTTCCTGTTTGGTCAATAATCACCAATTGCCTACTAGTTTTTGAAAGATAATTTTCTAGAATGGAATTGATTGAGATATCAAAAGCCAAAACCATTTTTAATTGATCTTCAAAGTAAATCGGATTAAGTAATGAAAGCACCCATCCTTTGCCAACAGGATCAATATAAATTTCCTCTATCCAGACAAGTTCTTTTTTTGGATTATTTTTCTCGTCTGCCTTATAATAAAAATTATAAGAGGTCACATCAAGATCCGAA
Organism: Belliella baltica DSM 15883; assembly: GCF_000265405.1. Classification (NCBI taxonomy): domain Bacteria; kingdom Pseudomonadati; phylum Bacteroidota; class Cytophagia; order Cytophagales; family Cyclobacteriaceae; genus Belliella; species Belliella baltica. The sequence goes on from NC_018010.1 coordinate 3,849,093, forward strand.
CTCAGCATCGTCCTTGCATCGTAAGGAGGATATAATCTATTCAGCTGTACTGCACTATTGAAATAAACTTGAGTAATAACCTCGTTGTCTTTGATCACCTCTCTAAAAATATCATCTAAAGGATTGGTTAAAAAAATCAGCTCCTCTACTGCTTTTTTATCCTTTCCTGTAGTCGGAAAATATAATGTACTCAACTTAGGGTCTGCATTTGGTGCAGTATTCGCAAAAGCTCCTTCAATTTTATACTTTGACTTGTCAGCTTTTGCTAAAATCTCCTCTTTATTCTCAAAAAGTTCAATGATATTTACTTCAATTTTCTCGATTTCATTTTCTAATATTTCAAAGTCGTACTCTATCAATGAAATAAAAGTCTCAATTTCCATTGTAATTCCTTCGGAAAACTTATCAACTTTTGAAGTACATGAAAATGTGAAAATCAAAATAAAAAAAGGCAGAAAACAAAAACGCTTCATATATCTTTAGTAGTTTCCCTAAAGCTAAAGATTTTCAAGTTGTTTTTGAAGAGTTTGTCCCATTTCTTTGAATCTATTCTGAACAGCTGCCCAAAATTCACCCTCGTAAAACCCCGCCAAATCGGATTCTTCTAAAATATCCATTTCAGGGACTTTAAATGTCTGCTCCATCGGACCAAGTTCAAACTTAATCAGATATTTATTATTCCAGGAAAAGATTGAAATTCTTATATCTTCTTTGACAAACTCTTTGACAACTCTCATTATGGTCTTAAAACTTCAGCGCTAAAAGTTATTTCTGATTTTAAAGAAGATGCTACAGAACAGTATTTTTCCACTGACAAAGCAACTACTTTTTTGAATTCTTCCTCTGTTGCATCAGGAGAAACAAGGACAAATTTCAAATGAATAGATTTGTAGTATGCTGGAATACCATCATATCTATCACCTTCGGCTTCTACATAAAAATCAACGATTGTCTTCCTCTTTTTTTTCATCATGCCTACTGCATCCACTGATCCACAACCCGCCAAGGCAGAAAGCAAAAGGTCCATAGGCGATTGAGCCTTTTTATTTGGAGCATCATACATGTCTATTTGTACCACATTACCCTGCTGATTTACTGCTTCATACTCATAGTCCGCTTTCATTCGGACAGTTACGTTTCTTTTGCTCATGGTTTTTGAATTGAAATTTTTAAATTAGTTGGAAGGTTTGGCCTGTAAATAGATTATCCCCTTATCAATAATTCTGAGTTTTGCATTCGCCATTTTTTAAATTTAAAATGAAGAACTCAGTATTATAAATAGAATACTCTCTGCAAATGGAAATCTTATATCTTGAATCTTACTTCTTATATCTTAAATCTAGCCTCTCCTCTTCTTACATATTTCTTCGATATTGTCCTCCAACTTCATAAAGTGCGTGCGTAATTTGACCTAAAGAACAATATTTGGCAGCATCCATTAGTTTTTCGAAAATATTTTCATTTCTAATTGCAGCTTCCTGAAGTGCACTCAACCAAGCTTCTGATTTATTTTCATTTTTCTTATGAAGATTTTGAAGTGTTGAAATTTGCGCTTCTTTTTCCTCAACGTTTGCTCGGATTACTTCTCCTGGAGTCACTGTTGGAGATCCCTCAGAAGACAAAAATGTATTTACACCAATGATAGGGTATTCTCCCGTATGCTTGAGCATTTCATAGTGTAAACTTTCTTCTTGGATTTTTCCTCTTTGATACATTGTTTCCATAGCACCCAAGACCCCTCCACGTTCTGTAATTCTATCAAACTCTACATAAACAGCTTCCTCAACCAAATCTGTAAGCTCTTCAATAATAAAAGAACCTTGAAGTGGATTTTCATTTTTCGCTAGTCCCAATTCCTTATTTATGATCAACTGAATTGCCATAGCTCTTCTTACTGATGCTTCTGTTGGCGTAGTAATAGCTTCATCATAAGCGTTGGTATGTAATGAATTACAGTTGTCATAAATAGCATATAGTGCCTGCAAGGTTGTTCTGATATCATTGAAGTCAATTTCCTGAGCATGAAGTGATCGCCCAGATGTTTGGATATGATATTTCAACATTTGCGAACGCTCATTCGCTGCATACTTCAATTTCATGGCTTTTGCCCAAATTCTTCGCGCTACTCTTCCGATTACAGAATATTCTGGATCAATGCCATTCGAAAAGAAGAAAGAGAGATTCGGTGCAAACTTATTGATATCCATACCTCTCGACACGTAATATTCCACATAAGTAAATCCATTGGAAAGTGTCAATGCCAATTGTGTAATCGGATTGGCACCTGCCTCGGCAATGTGATAGCCTGAAATAGAAACCGAATAAAAATTTCTAATATTCTGATCTATGAAATACTGTTGCACATCTCCCATCAACCTCAAGGAAAATTCCGTTGAGAAAATACAAGTATTTTGAGCTTGATCTTCTTTAAGAATATCTGCCTGAACAGTTCCCCTGACTTTTGCTACGGTTTCAGTTTTGATTTTGGCATAAACATCAGCTGGCAAGACTTCGTCACCAGTCACACCTAATAGCATCAAACCAAGCCCATCGTTTCCTTCAGGAATTTGCCCATGATATTGGGGTCTTTGAACCCCTTTATCTTTGTATATGGAATTTATTTTTCGGTTAACTTCTTCTTCTAAGCCATTCGCTTTGATATAGATTTCGCACTGCTGATCGATCGCTGCATTCATAAAAAATGCAGTCATAGTGGCCGCAGGGCCATTGATTGTCATTGATACAGAAGTCAGCGGATCTGCTAAATTGAATCCAGAATAAAGCTTCTTTGCATCATCTAGACAACAGATATTCACTCCAGAATTACCAATTTTTCCATAAATATCAGGTCTGTAATCAGGGTCTTCTCCATAAAGTGTCACAGAATCAAAAGCTGTTGAAAGTCTTTTAGCTGGCAAACCTTTGGATACATAGTGGAATCGTTTGTTTGTCCTCTCTGGGCCGCCTTCTCCAGCAAACATCCTTGTAGGGTCTTCCCCTTCTCTTTTAAATGGAAAAACTCCTGAGGTATAAGGAAATTCCCCTGGTACATTTTCAGTCAATCCCCATTTTAACAAATCCCCCCAAGCTTCATACCTAGGCAAAGAAACCTTAGGAATACTACTTCCTGAAAGTGAAATGGTATGGGTTTTAACTTTAATTTCTTTGTCTCTCACCTTGAAGATATAGAAATCGTCCCTATATTTTTGGGCTTTTTCAGGCCATTCTTCCAGCCATTTTTTATTTTTTGGATCCAATTCCAACTCGACTTGGGCATATACTTCCTGAAGCTCTTTCACCAAACGATCTTTGTCTTCGATGCTTGTTGCTGTGATTGCTTCAATAGATTTTGTTATGCTAAAAAGTTTCTGAGCAACTTCTTTTTGCTCTTCAGCCCATTTGCTGTAGTTTCTATTATTTTCCGAAATTTCAGATAGATATCGGGTTCTAGCTGGAGGAATGATGTATATCTTTTCAGACATTTCACCTGTCACTTCAAAGGAGGTTTGCAAATCTACACCAGTTTTCTCTACCAATTTCTGAATAATACCTTTGTATAGAGAGTTCATTCCCGGATCATTGAATTGCGAAGCGATTGTACCAAACACTGGAATATCTTCATCCGCAATATCCCATAAATTGTGATTGCGCTTATATTGCTTCTTGACATCTCGAAGTGCGTCTTGCGCTCCTCTTTTATCAAACTTATTTAATGCAATAACATCTGCGAAATCCAACATATCTATCTTCTCCAATTGTGTGGCAGCACCATACTCAGGAGTCATCACATAAAGCGACATATCAGAATGCTCAATAATTTCTGTATCTGATTGACCAATTCCAGAGGTTTCTAAAATAATCAAATCAAAATTTGCTGCTTTAACGATATCTACCGCGTCTTGAACATACTTTGAAAGCGCAAGATTAGATTGTCTTGTTGCCAAAGACCGCATATATACATTTGGATGATGAATCGCATTCATCCTAATTCTATCTCCAAGTAATGCTCCTCCTGTTTTTCTCTTGGAGGGATCCACAGAGATAATTGCGATATTTTTATCTTTAAAATCAATCAAAAATCTCCTCACTAACTCATCAACAAGAGAAGATTTTCCTGCTCCACCAGTCCCTGTAATACCTAAAACGGGTGTTTTGCTTTGCGAAGAGAGCTTTCTTACTTTTTCCAAAATAGCTTTACTTTCTTCTGGGAAATTTTCAGCAGCGGAAATTAACTTGGCAAGCTCCTGCTTGTTATGTTTATCCAGAGCGTCGGATCCTTGATGATCTTTACCAACTGGAAAATCTGCCTTTTGCACAAGGTCATTGATCATTCCTTGTAAACCCATCGATCTTCCATCGTCAGGTGCATAGATCCTAGTGATTCCGTATTCGTGAAGTTCTTTGATCTCTTTTGGCAGAATCGTTCCTCCACCGCCTCCAAAAATCTTGATATGACCAGCTCCTTTTTCTTTTAGCAAATCATACATGTATTTGAAAAACTCCACATGACCACCTTGATAAGATGTGATTGCTATGGCTTGTACATCTTCTTGAATCGCACAGTCTACAATTTCTAAAACTGATCTATTATGCCCTAAATGAATAACCTCACAACCAGTGGATTGAATAATCCTTCTCATGATATTGATCGCCGCATCATGTCCATCAAAAAGTGACGCTGCTGTTACGAGTCGGATGTGATTTTTAGGTTTATAAATTTCTGTTACAACTGACATGTATGAATTGGGTTTATATAATTTCTCGTGATTATGACTAAAGTCAAAGTAATAAAGTTCTCTAAATACTTAATTATAAGTCTGCGAATATAAGAAAATTAGAAGATTTGAACAGTACAAATTCATAAGCTTTTCGAAATAATATTCTGAATAAATCATTCATAATCTGATATTTCTACAAACAGAATAAAAATAGCCCTATGATTCAAAATAAAATATAATATTTTATCTATAAATGAAATCATATTATTAACTGATTTTCATCATGAAATTTGGAATAAGATTACCCGTTCTTTGCATCATGAAATCCCAAATTATTACCTTAAATAGACATTAGGATCTTGATAATTGGCTTATGAAACTCTCACTGTATCTCGGTACTTACAAGCATGTAAAAGTTTTTATTCATTGGACCTTTTCATTATTGTTACTCTGGATTGTGATTTCAAATCTTAGAGCTAATGCACCTGTTGAGGAGATTCTTTGGACACTAATCTTTGTGATTGGGCTATTCTTTTGTGTGATTTTGCATGAATTTGGTCATGCCTTAGCTGCTCAAAAATATGGAATAAATACCCAAGACATCACTTTATTCCCCATCGGAGGTGTCGCTAGACTTGAAAAACTACCAGAAGATCCAAGAAAAGTGGCTTTTGTAATCGAAAATGGACATTTCTTAGGAATCTTAGACCAAGATAATATTACAGAATTTATTTTAGTAAAGTCAGCTTTATCGAAATGATCACACCTATCAAAGATCCATATTTGATTGAATCTGACGTTCTGCTAAGGCAATTGAACTCAAGTAAAAATGGTCTAAATGAAGACGAGGTCAAGAGAAGGCTATCCCATTTTGGAAAAAACAGCCTCCCAGATCCAGATAGAAAGTCAATTTTAAAACTGATTATCAAGCAGTTCAATAACTTGATGGTATATATTCTGTTCTTTGCGGCAGGAATATCATTTTTCACGAAGCACTATGTTGATGTATATGTGATTTTGGGGATCATTCTTATCAATGCATTAATTGGTTTTGTTCAAGAATATAAAGCTGAAGGGGCTCTTGCTGCACTAAAAGCTCTACTCATACCACAATGTAAGGTGATAAGAAATAACCAACTTGTAAAGATAAATTCTACAGACTTAGTTCAAGGAGATATTCTTGTTTTAGAGGAAGGTGATAGCATTCCTGCAGATGCAAGAATAATAGATCAAAAAAACGCTCGAACAGCCGAAGCTTCACTTACGGGTGAATCTTTACCTATTCAAAAAACCGATAAAATCCATTCGGAATCATGTGGCTTTTCTGACCAAAAAAATATGGTTTGGAAAGGTACTTTTGTAGCTAGTGGTAGCATAAAGGCTGTAGTTACTGCCACAGGTCTGCAAACTCAAATTGGGCAGATTGCGGCTAGTTTGAAGGGCATCCTTCCTAAAAAGACAAACTTTCAAAAGAAAACAGATAAGTTGGCCATGCAGATGGCTTTCATCGCAATAGGAAGTGCTATCCTACTTTTTCTTGTTGGACTTTTAGTGCTTGAGGTGGATAAGAGTGAATTGTTACTTATTTCCATTGCAGCTTTGGTATCTGCTATTCCTGAAGGTCTTCCAGCAGTTTTATCCATTGTATTAGCAATAGGTTCATATCGGATGTCGAGTAAAAATGCAATCATTAGAGAAATGAGCGCTACTGAGAGTCTCGGGTCTGTGAGTACTATCATCACTGACAAAACAGGCACACTCACCCAAAATACCATGACGATTAAAAAAGTGTGGACACATGGTATTTCAGATGTAGAAGTGACTGGTGAAGGCTGGGAAAGCAAAGGTACTTTTTTGGGTGATGAAAAAGACGTCAATTCTCTTGAAATATTATTTGAAATCACCGCTCATTGTCATCAATCTGCTATAGAAGTTAATGAAAATGATAAGCTCAAAGTTATAGGAGACCCAACAGAAGCCGCATTTTTAGTTTTGGGGAATAAAGCTGGAAAGAAAAAATCTTTAAAGATCATTGAAGATCTTGCTTTCAACTCGGACCTAAAATACAGATCCACAAAATTGATTAAAGACAATCATGAAATGAGGTTTTATATAGGAGCTCCAGAGTCAATTTTAGACAGAAGCACAACCTATCATGATAAAAATGGAAATAATATAAAATTCGATGATAATGCAAAATCGGACATACTAGGTAAAATTAAGACCTGGTCGCAAGAGAGTCTTAGAGTCCTTGCTTTAGCAAGAAAAGTTGGAGCGGATTTAGAAAAAGATGAAAATCTAGAATTTGTAGGAACTGTAGGAATGATGGATCCGCCAAGACCCGAAGTGATTTCTGCGGTTACTTCTTGTCATAAAGCAGGAATTCGGGTAATTATGGCTACAGGTGATCATGCTGATACTGCTATGTCAATTGCCAAAAAAGTAGGAATAGTAAAATCAGGAAGAGAATTAGTTTACACAGACACTCAACTTCAAGAAATGTCAGAAGTAGAATTCAAAAAGGCAATTCGAGAAGCTGATGTTTTTTCAAGACTAACTCCAATAATGAAGCTGAAAATTACTAAAGCACTTCAAGAAACAGGTGAGCTAATAGCCATGACTGGAGATGGAGTCAATGATGCACCTGCTCTCAAACAAGCTGATATTGGAATCGCTATGGGAATTATGGGAACAGATGTGGCAAAAGACGCTTCTATGATGGTCTTAGCTGATGACAATTTTTCTACCATTGTTCATGCCATTGAACAAGGGCGAATTGTTTTCAATAATGCAAGAAGAACTAGCTTCTTCTTGATTACTACCAATTTTGCTGAGATTTTAACTTTAATTGCTGCTATTTCATTTGGATTACCTATTCCACTCACAGCAACTCAGATTCTATGGATTAATATTGTTACAGATGGATTCTGTGATAAAGCTCTTGCTGCTGAAAAAGGAAAAGGAAATGAACTCTGCTCAGCCCCCATCAGTCCTCATGAAAATATTCTAACAAAAGGTATCATTCCATTTTTATTGATAAACGCATTGATCATGACAGGCCTAGCGATCTTTGCATTTCAACTTTATTTGCCGCTAAGTATAGAAAAAGCTAGAACAATGGTATTTATTGTCATTGCCTTCACTCAACTATTTAATGTTTTTAATATGAGAAATCTTGATCAATCTATTTTCAAAATCGGGCTTTTTAGTAATAAATGGGTAAATTATGCTTTGATCATTTCAATTCTTATTCAAATACTGATCATTGAAGTTCCAATTTTCGCTAAATTATTCGATTTCAGACATGTCAATTTCTTAGAGTTTATCAAATGGATCGCTTTATCATCTCTTACGCTTTGGGCAGGAGAAATTTATAAATACATCAAAAACCATAAATCTATTTAGCTATGTATCAATACACAAGCGCAGCAGAAGCTGTCAAACATGTAAAAAGTAATCAAAGAATATTTATTCATGGAAGTGCCGCTACGCCTACGCATCTCCTATATGCTCTTGCTGAGCGAAAAGATGAATTAAGAGATGTGGAGGTAGTATCTATTTCTACATTAGGAGATATGCCCCTAGCATCTCCTGATTGTAAAGGGAGTTTTTTTATGAATTCTCTTTTCGTTTCCGAAAATGTAAGACAAGCAATCAATAGCGAACAAGGTGGCTATGTTCCAATTTTTTTAAGTGAAATTGGAAGGCTTTTCAGGAATAATATTTTACCAATTGATGTAGCTATCCTCAATGTCTCTGAGCCTGATGATCATGGATATTGCTCGCTTGGAGTATCTGTGGATATAGCAAAACCAGCAATTGAGACTGCTAAATTGATCATTGCTCAGGTAAACAAAAAGATGCCGCGTACCCATGGAGATGGACACATTCATTTTAGCAGATTTGCTGCTGCGGTGGAAGTCGATGAAAACCTTCCAGAGGTAAATTATGGGGATAAAATTGGTGAAAATGAATTAAAAATAGGTTCCTACATCGCAGAACTCATTGAAGACCGTGCAACACTTCAAATGGGAATTGGTGCCATTCCAGATGCTGTTTTGAGAAAATTGACAGATCACAAAGATCTTGGGATCCATACAGAAATGTTCTCCAATGGTGTAATCGAACTTCTAGAATCAGGAGCCATCACCAATTCCTATAAGAAAAAGCATCCTGGGAAAATCGTGACTTCATTTGCCATAGGCAATAAAGAGATGTATCAAAAAATACATGATAACCCGATTTTTTCTTTCCATGAAGCTGCTTATGTCAACGATACCGCAGTCATCAGAAAAAATCCAAAAGTTGTCTCTATCAACAGTTGTCTTGAATTAGATCTGACAGGTCAAGTGTGTGCAGATTCTATAGGAAGTTATCACTATTCAGGTGTAGGTGGACAGATGGACTTTATGCGAGGAGCCGCACTATCTGAAGGAGGTAAACCGATTATGGCCCTTTCAGCAGCTACAAAACGTGGAGCGAGTAAAATTGTCCCATTCTTAAAACAGGGTGCTGGAGTAGTAACTACAAGAGCTCATATGCACTATGTAGTAACTGAATTTGGTGTGGCTTATCTCTATGGCAAAAACCTCAGACAACGTGCTTATGAATTGATGAAAATAGCACATCCTGATCACAGAGAAGAATTAGAAAGAGCGATAATTGATCGATTTGGGAGCTATGTGTATCCGGTGAGGTAAGGATTAGTGATTGAAAAATATGTATATACGGAACTTTGCCAGCAATGAAATTAAGCTTGGGTTTTCAGTACAAATCGATATTAATTGATATTTAGATACTATTAGATATTGTTTTACAACACCCTTTTGTGTCAGAAATTGAAGCTACTTGTAAAGAAGCGTATAATCATTTTGAAAAATTAGAACATTGGAAGATTGAGTTAGCTCAGAAAAGATTTAACAAAGAGAGAAAAGCAAAAAACCACCCGATTTGGGTGGTTTTTTTGTTATGTAACTGAAAGTTTATTATTAATTCAAGAATTCATCAAACGTAATAGAAACGAAATACATGCTTCCAACAGTAGGGTTCCCCCATGCCTGAGTATAGCCATTCCCAAATAAGTTTGTGCCTCCCATTTTAACAATAGATTTAATAGATTTTATTTTATAACTCACTTGGGCATCTAAAGTACTATAAGCGGGTACAACTGATAATCTATTTGTTGAAACTTGTGGAGAAACAAATGTTGACTGCCAAACAAATTCATCTTGCCATCTATATGCTAAAGCAAAACCAAAGTTTTTAAATACTTCCCTATTAGCAAAAGTTATGTTAGTTCTATATTCTGGAGTATTAAAAGCAGGCTGAAACCCATCTAATTCTTCAATATTGGAAAGTTTATTAAATGACACATTACCTCCAAGAGTATAACCTTTAGGGAGCCTATAATCCAGTCCTAAAGCCCAACCAAAAGAATTTATAATTTCCTCCCTATTGACAGGCATTGAAAATGTATTAAATCCTCCTTGACCATTTGGTTGAAGTAAAACTTCGCTTCCAATGAAGTTTTCAAATCTATTATAATAGTAATATCCATCAATAAGAAGCTTATTTTTTGCTAACAAAGATTTATAACCTATTTCAATAGACTTAACTCTTTCAGGTTGGAAATCAGTAAACTCATAGGGTCTCGGTTGACCTTGCTGTACTGATGACAAACTAAATGGAGGATTTGAATCAAAGTTATATCTTTGTCTAAATAAAGGTAAGCCGCCAATTAACCTTGCTTGTGGAGTCAATAGATCTATATATTGTTCTTGAGTTGTAGGAATTCTAAAGCCAGTTTGGTATGATGCTCTAAAATTATGTTGTCCAGCAGTGTATACCGCAGAAGCTCTCGGAGACCATTGACCTTTAAAATTCTCGTTTTTATCATATCGGACAGAAGATGTTAATTTTAATCTGTCTTCAAAGAAACTCTTACTTCCTTGGACATATCCTCCGAATTCAGTAATTGAAAATTCTTCTCCATTTTCATCAGTTGCAAATAACGTTCTTTCCGAATTTAAATCGTATACTCTATAATTGGCACCAACTACAAAGTCAGCCCAAGTAATATCTTTAAAGCTATACGAACCTTCAAGGTGATATAAATTTGTTTTGTCGACAAATCTTGCCCCTACTCCTGCTGCTCCACCTGGAATAGGTCTTGACCTGACATCGGATAAAGCAGCATTAAATTGAGGTGATCCTGGTTCGTATCTTCCCTGATCGGCAAAATTTCGTGCAGCATTCTGTGCACTGGCTTCATCTAGTCCAGCCCCCCTTGCTTGGACAAATGCCCCAATATATTGTGTAAACCACAATTGACTTGGCTTCCATGCCTCATTTATCCCTTGAGCTGCAATACCTATCGCATAAGAATCTCCAGATCTTTCTTGAGTTGTATATCCTCTAACAAACCAGTTAGCGCCTTTAAATTCAAGTTTATATTGCCCAATACTAAAACCAGTTAATGAATATCTATCTGCGCCAGTATAAACAGTTGTACCTGTCCCATAATTACCTTGTAAAATTGCTTCTACATTATCATTTAATCTCCAATGAAGGGCGGCATTTAATTTCAAAGATTCTGTATCATAATCTGCTAAATCTCTCTCTCTATATCCAGTTCTTGTTACAGATTGATTCGGAATTAGGCCTAATGCTTCTGCTGGTAAAGCTCCAGCAGCAATCATACTTTGAGCAACTCCTCTCATACTTTGACCTGTTTCATCACCATAAATATTGACACCGTTGTACCCAGGATTATTTTCTCTAGTTCCATTTTCAATTCCAAATCCATTGGCTAAAGACTGATCTCTGAAGTCATTTGCTTGCCAATCATCTGCTTTCAAATATGACACATTTACCTTGAGTGCTAATCTATCGTTAAAAGCTGTTGCATATCTTGCGGCAAAATCTGTAAATCCAGTACTTTGGTTTGACCTATTTGATTCGCTCATAATACCCCCTTTCATTTGAACTGACAAACCTTGATATTGAAAAGGATTTTTACTATTCATTAGTAGTATGCCATTTATTGCATTTGGGCCATAAAGAGCGGAAGAAGCACCCGGAAGCAACTCAACACTTTCTAAATCTAATTCGGAGATACCAGCAATATTTCCAACTGAGAAATTTAAGCCAGGAGCTTGGTTATCCATTCCATCAATTAATTGCACTGTTCTTACATTTCCATTAGCATTAAACCCTCTTGTGTTGAAAGACTTAAAAGTCATTGATTGAGTACTCATTTCAACACCTTTCATATTATTCAATCCATCATAGAAACTTGCCTGAGGTGCTTCTCTGATAGAAATAATATCCATTTTTTCAACAGTTACAGGTGATTTCAAAACATTCTCTTCTATTCTTGATGCTGACACCACAACTTCTTGACCTAAGATAGACTGTTCGGCTAACGTAACTTGGAGATTTGAAATGTTCGATTGTGTAATTTCAACCTCTTTACTTGTAAATCCAACCATGGAAAATACCAAAGTAAATGGCGGCTCTTGATTTACTCTCAAATTAAAGTTTCCCCGTAAGTCCGTCACGGTGCCAACTACTTTTCCTTTGACGACTATATTAACACCAACGAGTGTTTCTTTCGTCTCTTCCTCTGTAACAGAACCTGAAATATTCGAGGTCTGTGCGTAACCTGAAGTAACGCTTAAGGAAACTATGACAAGTAGTGATAAAACTACCTGCCAAATCTTTCTAGTAAAATTTTGCATAAGTTAATCTTGGGTTAGTTGTTAATACTTTGTTGATTAGGGATAATAGGTGATAATCATTGGGAAAATTAGATTTTTTTCCCAATAATCCTTTATAAATTCAAATAAAAATTAAAAATAAAAATCAGAAACTCCTAACACTTTCTGAGAACCTGTTGAAAATCAAGGAAAAACCTGACTGACTCTTAGTTTAATATTAAAAAAATGTAACGCTTTCTAGGCTATTTTTAATTAACGCTCTTCTAAAACAGTTTTTTAAACATTATTTATCTAAAAAAAAATACCTGACTTTCATCAGGTATTTAATGCTTATTGGCTGGCTTTTTTATTCTCTTCATTGACATGTTTGACTAGTCTATCGCAGAGTTCTTTCATCTCTTCGGACATGTATTCATCTCCGGTTGCATTCAGGATAGTCTGTGCCATACCACCAACGATATCGATGTAGAAACGCTTCATCTCAGCTACCGACATATCCTCTGTCCAAAGGTCGATTCTCAGCGTACTGTGGTTCAAATTATCCCAAACATTCAAACTGATGCTTTTTGTCGCTTCTGCTCCCTCTCCTTCCTTGTCAGAAGCATCCCATTGGATAGATTTGGGTAGATTTTTATCGTCTAGATTGATTTTAAATTTTATTTCTGAACTTTTCATTGCTTGTTATTTAATGCCACAAAACTACAAAAGAAGCCCCATAGTTCCGAGATGATACTAAACTTCGAAGGTCATTTCTGGAATTTCTCCCTCTACTACCAATTTACCTTCTGTTTTGGATTGAATCTCCTCCACACTCACTCCAGGAGCTCTTTCCAATAACTTGAACCCTCCCTCAGGAAGCACATCCAAAACAGCTAAATCAGTTACTATTTTTTTCACACACCTAATGCCAGTTATAGGAAGGCTACACTCCTTGAGCAACTTGGAATCACCACTTTTGCTGCAATGTTGCATCGCTACAATGATATTTTCTGCAGAAGCTACCAAATCCATAGCCCCTCCCATTCCTTTGACCATTTTTCCAGGAATCTTCCAATTGGCAATATCTCCATTCTCAGAAACTTCCATTGCACCAAGAATCGTAAGCTGTACATGTCCACCTCGTATCATTGCAAAAGATTCCGAGGAATTGAAAAGAGCAGAGCCTTTGGTCATGGTGATTGTCTGCTTGCCAGCATTAATTAAATCTGGATCCACTTTATCTTCAGTAGGAAAAGGACCAATGCCCAAAAGACCATTTTCGGACTGCAATACAACTTCCAAATCATCCGGAATATAGTTTGCAACTAATGTAGGTATTCCAATTCCCAAATTGATATATTGTCCATTTTTGACCTCTTTGGCAATTCTTTGAGCTATTTGATCTTTGTTGAGCATATCTATTTATTTATTGGGTTTAAGGTTGATTGATATAGGGTAGAAATATGTTTGAAATACAGTAGAAATAAATGGAAATATGATAGATACAAGGTGGAAATAATATAGTAATATCTCGCCGAAAGCATAACTTGGCCGTGGCGGATATCACAAAGTTTAATTCTATTTTAGTTCACCGAAGGCATATTTCACGAAGTTTATTTCTATTATATTTCACTGAAGGTATATTTCATGAAGTTTATTTCAACCTTATATCGTTAGGTCATATTTCACAAAGTATATTTCTATTTTATTTCGCCGAAGGCATATTTCAATAAAACCTATCCTTTAGCTACTGTCCTCTGTTCAATTCTTTTTTCATAATCTTTTCCTTGAAAAATCCTTTGAACATAGATTCCAGGAGTATGGATTTCATTGGGATTCAACTCCCCAGCTGGCACCAATTCTTCTACTTCTGCAATAGTGATTTTCCCTGCTGCAGCCATCATCGGATTGAAGTTTCTCGCCGTCCCCTTAAATATCAAATTACCAGCAGTATCTCCTTTCCAGGCTTTGATAAAAGCAAAATCAGCCTTCAACCATCTTTCTAAAAGGTATAATTTCCCGTCAAATTCTCTTAATTCCTTGCCATTAGCAACCTCAGTTCCAACACCAGCAGGTGTAAAAAAAGCTGGAATGCCAGCTCCACCAGCTCTTACTCTCTCTGCCAAAGTTCCTTGAGGAATTAACTCTACCTCCAGCTCGCCGCTCAAAAGTTGTCTTTCAAATTCTGCATTTTCTCCTACATAGCTCGAAATCATCTTCTTAACCATCCGCTTTTGAAGCATCAAGCCTATTCCAAAATCATCAACACCAGCATTGTTAGAAATACAGGTTAAACCATTGACATCTCTTTCCAATAAGGCCTTGATACTGTTTTCAGGAATTCCCGAAAGACCAAAACCGCCAAACATCAACACTGCATTTGAAAAAACATCCTCTACCGCTTCTGCTGCATTTGCTATTGTCTTGTTGATCATATCTTTAAATTATTTTTGGGTTAATATGCTTATTGCTTTTTCACGATCAGCTTTCAACTGCTGTTTCAATTGTTCCAATCCTTCAAATTTCGTCTCTGGCCTGAGGTATTCTCTAATCTGAACACAGACTCGTTTATCATAGAGATCACCCTCAAAATCAAAAAGGTTTACTTCTATACTACGACTATTTCCGTTGACAGTTGGTCGATTGCCGATATTAAGCATGCCATTGTATTGGTCTCCTTCTACATTGACTCTTACAGCATAGGCACCATCACAAGGAATCAATTTGTAATCATTGGGTATATGGATATTTGCAGTAGGAAAACCAATAGATCTACCTAGTTGCTGTCCTTTAATTATAATTCCGTTAATTTCATAGGGTCTCCCCAAATAGCCATTTGCAATATCTACTTTACCTTCTTGCAAAGCCTGTCGTATCTTAGTGCTTGACACACCCACATCATCCACATCTTCCCTAGATATTTCCTCGAGCTCAAAAGGATATTGGTCTATATGCTCTTTTAAATACTCGAAGCTACCTTCCCGGTTTTTACCAAATCGATGATCATAACCTATGACTAATTTACGGGTTTGAATTTTACCAATTAGGATTTTTTGAATAAATTCTTCCGAGCTCAACTCTGAAAATTCTTTTGTAAATGGTATAGAAACCAAATGATCAATCCCAGACTCTCTCAGAAGTTTGGCTTTTTCTTCAAAAGTAGAAAGCAACATTAAATTGTGCTCTTTAGGATATAATACCAATCTAGGATGTGGCCAGAATGTAATCAAAACAGTCTCCCCATTCAGTTCATCTGCCAAATTCCTTATCCTTTTGAGGATTTTTTGATGCCCGAGATGGACACCATCAAAAGTTCCGCTTGTGACAACGGGATTATTGACCGGACCAAACTCATCAACTCCTTCATATATCCTCATGCATTCTTGCTTTTATCTTCTCTATTAAAGTGGTCAAATCTTCTGCATCTTCTAACCTAAATTCTCCAATTCTTGTTCGGGTCAAAGCAGACATATAAGCCCCAACTTTTAGCTTTTCTCCTAAATCTCTCGCCAAACTCCTGATATATGTTCCTTTGGAACATACAATTCTAAAATCAATTTCAGGAAGATCAAATCTTGTGATTTCAAACTCAGACACGGTAACGGGACGTGGTTCCATTTTAACTTCAATGCCTTTTCGCGCTGATTCATAGACTCGTTTCCCATCTACTTTGATTGCAGAGTGCATAGGTGGAATTTGAAGGATATCACCAGTCAATTCAGCTACTGCATTTTTCACATCTTCAAGAGTAAGATGGAAAGGATCTGCAACTTCAATGATTTCCTTTTCCCTATCAAAACTTTCAGTGGTCTTTCCAAGAACAAAAGTCCCTGTATATTCCTTTTCCTGCCCCATGAACACATCTATGCTTTTAGTTTTCT
Source organism: Belliella baltica DSM 15883 (assembly GCF_000265405.1). Taxonomy (NCBI): domain Bacteria; kingdom Pseudomonadati; phylum Bacteroidota; class Cytophagia; order Cytophagales; family Cyclobacteriaceae; genus Belliella; species Belliella baltica. The sequence goes on from NC_018010.1 coordinate 3,865,389, forward strand.
TCCCAGCACAAACGATCAACAATCCAGTGGCTAATGGGTCTAAAGTACCAGCATGGCCAACTTTCTTGATTTTGAGGGCATTTCTTACCTTTTTGACTACATCAAAGGAAGTCCATTCTAAAGGCTTATCTATTAAAAAAACTTCTCCGTAGGGTTCCTGTTCTTGCATATTACAAATATAAGCCTGCACCTATTGCGATCAATCCCACAATGGCACAATAAATAGAGAAATAAGTCAATTTACTTTTTCTCACCAAAGCTATCATCCATGTACAAGCAAAATACCCAGCAATAAATGCAGCGATAAAACCTGCCGATAGATAACCAAAGCTTTCTGAATTATAAGTCAAAGCTCCATCCAAAATATCTTTTGCTATTTTTCCTAAAATCAATGGAACCACCATCAAGAAAGAAAATCTAGCAGCCTTCGACTTGTCTATTCCTAATAAAACTGAAGTAGAGATCGTAGCTCCAGATCTAGATATTCCTGGGAGAATCGCTATTGCTTGAGAAACACCAACCAAAAATGCATTCCAAAACCCAACTGGTTTGTCCGTATTTTTTGCCTTATCAGCCAAATAAAGTAAAACTGCTGTAAGCAACAACATACATCCCACAAAGACTATTTTACCTCCAAAGAACTGTTCAAGTTGATCATTAAAAAAAACTCCAACGATAGCCGCGGGAATCATAGAAATAATGATCTTGAGAGAAAACTTGGTTTCTTCATTCCATTTGAATTGAAAAAGCCCTTTGAAAATCTCTACAAGATCCTTTCTAAAAACTAATATAGTAGATAATGCCGTAGCAAAATGAAGTACAACCGTGAACATCATACTTTCTTCTGGAAGTTTTGAATCCCCCAAAATCGCAGCAACTAGTTCCAAGTGACCACTTGAGGAAACGGGCAAAAACTCTGTCAATCCTTGGACGATTCCGAGGATGATTGCATCGATAATATCCATAGATTACTTTGATTCCGACTTATGGAAAATTGCGTAAAATTCAAAAATAAATCCCGCCAAAGTAATGATCGGGCCTAAAGTCAAACCCATAAAACCAAATCCATGTGTTTCTGGATCTAATCCAATAATTGTAAAACCAATTATAATAATTGCGATGCCAATTAGCATCAGTTGATAATTTTTCTTGGTAAAGGGAAAAGATTGATTGCTCATATTTAATAAAGTTCGTCCAATGACATATTTAAGTATTTATTTACAGCTCTGAGAGTACTGAAGAATGATAGCATTGCTCCGACAATGACTAATCCTCCAAAAAGAAGGTACAACAATTCATAATTTTGTAATAAAGCGAAGCCATCGATATTCGCTTTTGTATATTCAATGATTGCATAGAGTATGCCTGAAGCTAATACACCTGACAAGGCTCCAAAGAAAAATGCTCTGCTCAAAAAAGGCCTTCTAATAAACCCTCTCGTAGCTCCTACCAATTGCATACTTCTGATCAAGAACCTTTGTGAAAACAAAGCTAACCGAATGGTATTGTTGATCAACATGATCACTGTGACAATCAGGATGACAATAAATCCACCCATAACCAAACTCACCTTCAATAGATTTTCGTTGATCGATTCTACCAAATCAGACATGTAAGTCACTTCAAATACACCATCCATATCTTGAATTTCAGCAACTATTTCTTTGATTTGATCTGCGGTTTGAAATTCTTCTGAGATAGCGAGTGTATAACTGTCTCTTAGCGGGTTGTCATCTAGGAAAGCTGTAAAATCCTCTCCTGTATCTTCTAGAAAACTTGCAGCTGCTTCTTCTTGCGAAATAAAAACTAATGCTTTACTATTTTCTTTTTCAAGTAAAAACGGCTTTTGAGAGAGGGTTTTGGCTATTTCTTCTTTTCTCTCTTCTGTAATATTTTTATTCAAAAAAACCTGAATCTCTATATTCTCTCTAATAATTTTAGTGAGGGTTTTGGCTTGAATAAAAATCACTCCAAAGAGACCGACGATAAAAAGTGAAAGAGTAGTACTGAAAAGCACTGAGATAAACTTGAATTTACCAACTTTTGTCTTTTTCCTTGAATTGCCTTTCATAAATATTTAAAAAGGGGTTTAGCCCTGCTTTGAGGATTTGG